>JAAESX010000334.1 GCA_024228935.1 Pseudomonadota bacterium | reverse complement strand
CCGGACCAGGAGCACTCCGAGCAGCGCCAGACAGCCCGCCGCGAACCCGGCCGGCGTGCCCGAGGTGCACCCGCACCCCTGGAAGCCATCATCACCGGCGAACGGAGAGACGTAGCTGGTGTCGTCGTCGTCGGCGCTGCCCTCGCACTCGTCGCCGCAGCCGTAGAACAGGAACCCGGAGCCGGCGTCGGTCGCGTCGTTGATGTCATCGGTCCACGCGCCGAGCACGACGTCGGCGTAGCCGTCCCCATTGACGTCGCCCGCGCCCGCGACCGCCGCTCCGACCCGGTCGCCGGTGTCAGCGCCGTCCGCGCGCAAGAGCTCGAACGTCGTCGGATCCATCCCGTTTCGGCTACCCCAGAACACGTAGGCCGCCCCCGCCGCGACTCCGCCGGTGGTGCTCGTACCGGGCGCGCCGACCACCAGGTCCGGGAAGCCGTCGGCGTCGACGTCGCCGGCGCCGATGCTGTCAACGCGCGGGTCGCCGATCGCGATGTCTGCGAACCCGTCGCCATCGATGTCCCCAGGACCGCCGACCTCGTGCCCGAGCTCGCCTGACGTCTCCGGGTCCGAGGTCTGGACGATCTCGCCCGAGCGCGACATGCCGTCCTCGTCTCCGTAGAACACGAACGCGGCCTCGAGCGACCTGGTCGCCGAACCGCCCTGATGTGGAGTCGCCTTCCAGGAGGATCTCAGAGTCCGGGTCCAGCCCGTCCACGCTCCCGAAGTAGACGTAGACCGCTCCGTCGACGTCGTTGGCGTGCACGGCCCCGACGATCAGGTCGTCATAGCCATCGGCGTTCAGGTCGCCTGCACTCGCCACGGCGCTGCCGAAGCGTTCCTCGCCCAGCGGAGAGGCGCTGTAGATGCGGTTGTCGACGGTGGTGTCCACGCCGTCGGCGCTGCCGAGGAAGATGTACACCGTGCCGGAGTTCGTGCCGTTGCCGCCGTCGGTCAGCGCGCCCAGGAACACCTCGTCGAACCCGTCGCCGTTGGTGTCGCCGCCGCCGCCGACCGAGTAGCCCAGCTTGTCGT
>JAAESX010000333.1 GCA_024228935.1 Pseudomonadota bacterium | reverse complement strand
CCTGGCGCTGACGGGCTTCGCCGTCGTCGACGGCCGCCCTCTCGAGACCGAGTCCGCGCCGCCGCGCGGGACCGTCCTCTACGACGAGGCGCACACCTACGTCCGCACGGCCACCTTCGACCACGCCGCGCGCCCGCGGGCGATCGTCCTGCCGGCCGACCCGGACTACGCAGGCCCGGGCGCGGCGCCCGCCATCGGCGGCCGCCTGACCTACAACCGCCGCGGCCTGCCTGCGACCGCGACCGCGACCGTCGCGGGTACCGACCACCCGATCGTCACCCGGATCGACTACCTGCGCGACGGGCTGGTGGGCGCGGTCGTCTACGGCGACACGGACGCCGGCGGCGCGACGGCTCGGGCTCCGACACGGAGCGCCACCACCTACGACATCCGTCGCCGTCCGGTGCGCATGACGACGACGCGGAGGCCGGACCCCATGGCCGCCGCGCAGACCCTGGGCGCGGTCGGCACCGTCGTCGACCAGCGCCTCGTCTGGGACGCCGCCAACAACCTCACCGCGGTCATCGACCACCGCGACCCGTACGAGTGGCCCGACGGCCACCTGCCGCAGACCGTCCACGTGAGGCACGACGCCCTCTACCGTGTCATCGGCGCCGAGTACGACTACACCCAGCGCACGGGCCGCATGGCCCCGAGCGACCTCGGCACCGACTGGCGCTCCGAGTTCGGCGAGTCCGCGACCCGCGACCCGATGCGGCAGGAGCCGCCGGACATGGTCTCCACGCGGCCGCCGAGTCGGGTCAACAGCCTGACGTGGAGCTGGGACTACCTCGCGAACACGACCGCGTGGAGCGACGACGAGTCGAGCTTCTACGAGCGGTCGCTCGGGGACATCACCAACGGCGCCGCCGTCGGGGGTCGCCCGAGCGCGGTCTACCTCGCGACGAACCTTTCGGGCGGGGTGGGCTCGGGGGCGGGGTGGTTGGAGGTCGCGTACGGCGAGGGCGGCAACCTCACGGAGATGACGGTGCACGGGCAGTGCGTGGACGGTCCATCGGCGTGCGTCGACCCGGGCGGCGTCGCTGTCGTCGCGTCGCTCGGCGCTCCGAGCGCACTGCGCGTGCTCGAGCGAGCAGCATTACCGCTACCGTTGGGACGAGCTCGAGCGTCTGAGCGAGGCGCGTCGCTACGACCGGGACGCCTCGACCGGTGGGCGGTGGCAGCGGCGGGTGCGTCAGCGCTACCGCTACGACGGTGCCAACTCGCGTGTGGTCGAGCAGACGCTCGACGAGACCGGTTGCGGTGCGGGGTCGGGCGCGGTGTCCTGCGAGCGGGTCGCGCTCTATCCGTACCCCGGGGACTTCGAGCGCCGTGGTCTGGCGCGGGGGTTTCGCGGGTACGTGCCGGCGGCGGGGGTCGACCCCGAGACGCAATACGTCATCGCGGGGGCGCGGACCGTCTTTCGAACGGGAGGCGACGCGGGGGCGGGCTTCGACCGCGAGCAACGGCTGGTGGTCTCGGTCGCGGACCTCATCCAGACCACCTCGGCCGCGTTCGACGTGCGGACGGGGAGGCTGCTGGAGAGCTCGACCTACTACCCGAACGGGGCGCGCGAGACGTTCCTGAACGACGACGACGCGCTCGTGGGCGCGGAGCCGATGGGGTTTACCGGGAAGGAGGCCGACGAGGAGGTCGGCGTCGTCTACTTCGGGGAGCGGTACCTCGTGCCGCGGCTCGGGCGGTGGGCGAGTCCGGACCCGCTGCATGTGCACGCGGTGGGCGGTGGGGAGGCGCTGAACTCGTATCACTATGTGAGCGGGAACCTGCTGGCGGCGCGGGATCCGTTGGGGCTGGATGGCGTCCGCGACCACATGCCAGAGCGGCACGTCGACGCATCCGGAACCGGCGCCAACGACGAAGTAGGTGACCTGGCTCAGGCAGCTGTCGACCTAGAGGAAGCGGCGGTTGAAGCGAACATGTCGGTCACGATGGCCGGCCTCACGGGTGGGCTCCCTGGCCGCGAAGGCCGCGCTCGCGCAAGAAGAGATGAACGGTTCGCCGATGCCGTCACCGAAGGCTTCTTGCATCGAGCTGAGGACGGGACGCTGTCTCTGGACGTTGGAGCCTATGAGGAAGCGTTGCCAGCCGACCGGCGTGCCACCTTCCAGCGCCAGCTCCAACAACGCCGTGTGCGTAGAGAACGAGGAGCTCAGGTTCGAATCGTCCGTGACCTCCTGCTGTTCGTTTTTGATACAGCGGTTCTCATGCGCGCCACTCGTGCCGCTATGGAAGCCGCGCGGGGTCTTCCGAGGCTGTCTGG
>JAAESX010000332.1 GCA_024228935.1 Pseudomonadota bacterium | reverse complement strand
GTGACACCCACCTCGGTGGTGACGACGTCGACCAGGTCCTCATCGAGTGGCTCGGCGCCGAGTTAAAGAAGGAGCACGGCATCGACGTCATCGGCGACAAGATGGTGCTCCAGCGCCTGAAGGACTCCGCCGAGAAGGCCAAGATCGAGCTCTCCTCGAGCCCCAGCACGAACATCAACCTGCCGTTCCTCTCCGCCGACGCGAGCGGGCCCAAGCACCTCATCCGTGACCTGTCGCGGGCCGAGTTCGAGCGCATGATCGACCCCATCGTCGAGCGCACCCTCGGACCGTGCCGCCAGGCCCTGAAGGACGCGGGCGTCTCGGCTGGCGAGATCGACGAGGTCATCCTGGTCGGCGGCTCGACCCGCATCCCGATGGTCCAGAAGAAGGTCATCGCGCTGTTCGGCAAGGAGCCCAACCGCTCCGTGAACCCGGACGAGGTCGTCTCGGTCGGTGCTGCCATCCAGGGCGGCGTCCTGGCCGGTGACGTCACCGACATGCTGCTGCTCGACGTGACCCCGCTGAGCCTCGGCATCGAGACGCTCGGTGGCGTGATGACGGTGCTCATCCCGCGCAACACGACCATCCCGACGAGCAAGTCCGAGATCTTCTCGACCGCCGCCGACAACCAGACCGCGGTCGACGTGCAGACGTTCCAGGGCGAGCGTCAGTTCGCGCGGGACAACAGCCGCCTCGGTGAGTTCCGGCTCGACGGCATCCCGGCCGCCCCCCGCGGCGTCCCGCAGATCGAGGTCACGTTCAACCTGGACGCCAACGGCATCCTGAACGTGAAGGCCAAGGACAAGGCCACCGGTCGCGAGAAGGACATCACGCTGAAGAGCGAGGGTCTCTCGAAGGAAGAGGTCGAGAAGCTGGTCAAGGACGCCGAGTCCAACGCGGCCGAGGACACCCGGAAGAAGGAGGTCGTCGAGGCCCGGAACAACCTCGACAACCTGACCTACCAGACGGAGAAGCTCCTCGGCGAGCACAAGGAGAAGCTGCCGGCGGACAACGTCACGGCGATCGAGGAGGCCCTCGCGGGCGCCAAGGAGGCCAAGGACTCCGACGACCTCGACACGCTGAAGGGCGCGTTCGACACGCTCACCACGGCCAGCCACAAGCTCGCCGAGGTGATGTACCAGCAGCAGGGTGACGGTGGAGCCGCGCCGGACATGGGCGCCCCCCCGCCTTCGGCCGACGAGGGTGGTGACGACGTCATCGACGCCGAGTTCGAAGAGGCCTGAGACCGGTCAGGTCATGGTGGCCACCTGCTCTTCGGAGTAGGTGGCCGCTGCCGCTCTGGAGAGCACTGTGGACAAGCGCGACTACTACGAGGTGCTCGGCGTCGAGAAGACGGCCGACGCGAAGGTCCTGAAGAAGGCCTTTCGCAAGCTCGCCCTCGAGTTCCACCCGGACCGAAACCCCGACAATCCGGAGGCCGAGGACAAGTTCAAGGAAGCCTCCGAGGCCTACGAGGTCCTCTCCGATCCCCAGAAGCGTCAGACCTACGACCAGTTCGGTCACGCCGGTCTGTCCGGGGCTGGCTACCAGCCGGGCTTCCAGGACATGGGGGACATCTTCTCCCACTTCGGGGACATCTTCGGCGACCTGTTCGGCGGGCGGCGAGGAGGCCAGCGAGGCCCTCGGCGCGGCGCCGATCTGGAGCTCCGGTTGCCGCTCGACTTCATGGAGGCCGTGCACGGCTGCCAGAAGGAGATCGAGGTCCCCACCCACGTCGGGTGTGACACCTGCGACGCGACCGGCGCCAAGCCCGGGACCGCCAAGAAGCCCTGCGCCACCTGTGGCGGGCGAGGCGAGGTCACGCAGCAGCAGATGTTCCTGCGCATCCGGACCACGTGCCCGGACTGTCGCGGCTCGGGCGCGATGATCGAGACGCCCTGCGAGGACTGCCATGGCCATGGCAAGACCCGGCAGGTCAACAAGTGGACCGTGAGCATCCCGGCCGGCGTCGACAGCGGCATGCAGATCCGCGACCGGGGCAAGGGCGAGACGGGCGACCCCGGGGCCCCTCCCGGCGACCTGTACGTCACCATCCAGGTCCGCCCGCACGACTTCTTCAAGCGTGACGGCCACGACGTCTACTGCCAGGTGCCCATCAGCTACCCGCAGGCGTGCCTTGGGGCCGAGGTCTCCGTTCCGACCGTCGACGGCGAGGCCACGGTGAAGATCCCACGCGGCACGCCGAGCGGCAAGGTCTTCCCGCTGGTCGGCCAGGGCATCACCGCCATCAACAAGCGGAGCCGCGGCGACCAGCACGTCCAGGTCGTGGTGGGTGTGCCCACCTCTCTCTCGAGCGAGGAGGAGGACCTCATCCGCAAGCTCGCCGAGCTGCAGGACGGAAACGTGGGCGAGAAGGGGTTCTTCCGGGACTTCCTCGACCGCCTCAACATCTGAGGAGACCGCATGTCTCGTGAGCGCATCGAAGCGCTGAAGGTCCAGGTCGACGAGCTGACGCCGATGCTGGACGCCCTGCGGGCCGAGGTGGGCAAGGTCCTCGTCGGCCAACGCTACATGGTCGACCGGCTCCTGGTCGGGCTGCTCGCCAACGGCCATCTCCTGCTCGAGGGTGTGCCCGGCCTGGCCAAGACGACGGCTGTCCGGGCGCTCGCCGAGGCCATCACGGTTCGGTTCTCGCGCCTGCAGTTCACGCCGGACCTGCTGCCCGCAGACCTGCTCGGCACGCAGATCTACAACCCGCGCACAAGCGAGTTCTCGACCCACCGCGGTCCGATCTTCGCCAACATCGTGCTCGCGGACGAGATCAACCGCGCCCCGGCAAAGGTCCAGTCCGCCTTGCTCGAGTCGATGCAGGAGCGACAGGTCACCATCGGCGACGAGACGTTCAAGCTCGACCTGCCGTTCCTGGTGCTCGCGACGCAGAACCCCATCGAGCAGGAGGGGACCTACCCCTTGCCCGAGGCGCAGACCGACCGGTTCCTGCTCAAGCTGAAGGTCGGCTACCCGAGCAAGACCGAGGAGCTCGAGATCATGCGGCGGGCCTCGCAGCCGGCCCCCCACCTCGCGCCCGTCGCGAGCGGCGACGACATCCTTCGCGCGCAGCAGCTGACACGCGAGCTGTGGATGGAGGACGTCGTCCAGAGCTACATCATCGACCTGGTGCACGCGACGCGGAACCCGAAGGACCTGGGCCTGGATCTCGCGCGGTACCTGGAGTTCGGGGCGTCCCCTCGGGCCAGCATCGCGCTGGCCTCGGCGTCGCGGGCGCACGCGCTCCTGGATGGACGCGCGTTCGTCACGCCTGACGACGTGAAGGCCATCGGGCCCGATGTGCTGCGGCACCGGCTGCTGCTCACGTACGAGGCCGAGGCCGAGGACGTCACCGTCGAGGACGTGATCAAGCGCATCTTCGAGAAGGTGCCGACTCCGTAGGCGCGCATGCTCACCCCCGACGAACTCAAGCAGATCCGTCGCATCAGCCTGCAAGCGGGCCGACGCGTCGACTCGCTGTTCGCGGGTGGGTACCGCAGCGCGTTCCGCGGTCGAGGGATGGAGTTCGAGGAGGTCCGCCCGTACGTCCCCGGCGATGACGTGCGGCACATCGACTGGAACGTCACCGCGCGGGCCCAGGCCCCGTTCATCAAGGAGTTCCGCGAGGAGCGCGAGCTGACGCTGATGCTCGCGCTCGACGTGTCCGGCTCGATGGCCTTCGGTGGGGACACCGCCAAGCGGCTGCAGATGGCTCGCATCGCTGGAGCCTTGGCCTACGCCGCCGTGCGCAACAACGACAAGGTCGGGCTGCTGGTCTTCACGGACCAGGTCGAGCTGTTCCTGCCGCCGCGCAAGTCGCGCGGACACGCCTGGCGCGTCATCCGCGAGGTGTTCGAGCACCGCCCGCAGCGCACGGGGACCGACATCTGCCTGGCCGCCGAGCACCTGGGCAAGGTGCTCAAGCGCCGCGCCGTGGTCTGCATGGTGAGCGACTTCCTGGCCGAGGGCGACCTGCAGCGGGCGATGGCGGGGCTGCGCGCCCGGCACAAGGTCCACGCCTTCGTCCTGCACGACCCGCTCGAGCACGTCCGTGGGTCGGGTCTCATCGAGATCCGGGACGCGGAGACCGGCGAGCTGCGGCTCATCGACCTGTCGACCATCGCTCCGGACGTCCCGCTCGCTGACCGGATGAAGCTGTTGCGTCGGTCTGGCGTGCACCCGACCTCGATCGGCACCGGGGACGACCCCTTCCGCAAGCTGATGCTGCACTTCGGGACGGCCCGATGATCTGGGCGGTCCTGGCCTGTGGGGAGCTCGCGCCCGCCATCGAGGCGCCGTATGCGCTCGACGTCCACGTCGAGGAGCTGCGGGTCGACGAGGGGCCGATCCTGCTCCACGTGGACGCCCCCGCGGCCGAAGGCTGGACCGTCGAGCCGGCCATCTCGGTGCCCGAGGGGCTCGAGGCCGAGCTGGTCGATCAGTCCGACGGCACCTGGACCTTCGCGTTCTCGGGCGAGCCCGGCTCCTACGTGGTCCCGCCGGTCGTCGCGACGGTCACCTCGCCGACGTCCGAGGTCACGCAGATCCAGTCGGAGAACATCTACGTGGACCTGGCGGTCGAGGGCCCGAGCTCGACGCTCGAGTCGCTGGCCGTCCTGGAGCCGGGCGAGCTGCCGGTCTGGCCCTTCGTCCTGTTCGGCTCGCTGGCGGTCCTGGGGCTCGCCGGAGGGGTCATCTGGTACCTGAGGCGCGAGGAGCCGGCGGTCGACCCGGTGGTCGAGCCCGGAGTCCCTCCCGACGTCGAGGCGCTGACGGCCTGGACCAAGGCCCAGGAGGCTGGGCTCGACGACCACGCCCTGGCGCTCGAGGTGTCCCGCATCTTCCGCCGGTACGTCGAGCGGGTCAGCCCCCACCCGGCGACCGCGCTCACGACCTTTGAGCTGGTGGCCAGGCTTCGGAATGACGCGGCGTTCTCAGCGTTCCTCGAGCCTGCCAAGGGGCTCCTGCAGGCCACCGACCGGATCAAGTTCGCCCGCGAGAGCGGCACGGCCGAGCAGTTCGCGCAGTTCGGCGAGGACCTGCGCGCCATCGTCATCGCCACCCGCCTGGCGCCCCCGGAGTCGGCATGACGTCGACCCACTTCGAGTTCATGCACCCGTGGTGGTTCCTGCTGCTGCCGCTCGTCGCGCTGCTCGTGTTGCGGACCTGGCTCCCCGGCGGGCGCGCCCGCCTCGGTTGGACGCCGATGGCTGGCGGCAAGAGCTGGCGGACGCTGACCGCCTGGCTCCCCGAGGCGTTGGGCTCGATCGGCTTCGTCCTCGTCATCGCCGCGATGGCCCGGCCGCAGTTCACGCACACCGAGACGGTGGTGGAGAGCACCGGCATCGACATCGTGCTCACGCTGGACGTCTCGGGCTCGATGGACGCCCAGGACTTCGAGTTCCGTGGGCGCCGCCTGAACCGGCTGGACCTGGCGAAGGTCGTCGTCGGTGACTTCATCGAGGGCCGCGAGCACGACCGTGTCTCGCTCGTCGTCTTCGGCGAGGAGGCCTTCACCCAGGTCCCGCTGACCCTAGATCACGAAGGCGTGCAACGCTTCCTCGCCCAGGTCGAGATCGGAATGGCGGGCGAGAACGCCACCGCCATCGGGCACGCCATCGCGGTCGGCAGTCGTCGCCTGGCCGAGCTCGACAACCCGACCAAGGTCCTGATCCTGCTGACCGACGGGCAGGACACCGCGAAGAACCAGATCGACCCGCTGCTCGCGACCGAGGCTGCCCGCGCCGTGGGGGTCCGCATCTACACCATCGGGGTCGGGGCCACGGGCGGGTTCATGAACCGGGTCCTGCGCCCCAGCGACCCGGTCGACACCAAGACGCTCACGCGGATCGCCGAGAGCACCGGCGGCGCCTACTTCCGCGCGACGGACGCCAAGGCGCTCGAGGAGATCTACGCGACCATCGATGACCTCGAGAAGACGACCGCCGAGGTGAAGCAGTACGTGCATCGCGAGGAGCTCTACCGCTGGGCGCTCCTGCCCGGGATGCTGCTCCTCGTCCTGCGCTTCGTGCTCGACGCCACGCTGTACCGGCGGCTGCCATGACCTGTGGCGCGGTCCAGCTCCTGCACCTGTTCTGGGTGCTCCCCCTGCTCGTCGGGCTCGCCTGGTGGGCGGCCCGGCGTCGTCAGCGCGATCTGTCGAGCCTGTTCGGCGACCGGGTCGAGCAGATCGTCGGCTCGGGGCTCGAGGCCCGGCGGGCGTGGAGCACGACGCTGGTCGTCCTGGCGCTCGCGAGCTTCGTCGTGGCCGCGGCCCAGCCGCAGTGGGGCTTCACCTGGCGGGACCTGGAGAGCCGTGGGATCGAGGTCGTGATCGCGCTGGACGTGTCCCGGAGCATGGACGCCGAGGACGTGCATCCCAGCCGGCTGTCCCGAGCCAAGCGCGAGGTCGCGGACCTGAGCCAGGAGCTGCGGGGCGACCGCATCGGTCTCGTCATCTTCGCGGGCGGCGCCTACCCCCGCGTGCCGCTGACGACGGACTACGACGCGCTGGCCACCATCGTCGACTCCACCTCGACGGGCACGCTCCGCGCCCAGGGCAGCTCGCTCCCGAGCGCGGTGCTGACCGGACTCGAGATGCTCGGCGAGCCCGGTCAAGCCGACCAGGCCATCATCGTCATCTCCGATGGCGAGGACCACAGCGACGAGCTCGACGAGGCCGTCATCGCCGCGAACGATTCCGGCGTGCGCGTCTACACCATCGGCGTCGGCACCGAAGGGGGCGCTCCGGTGCCGCTCGAGGAGGGTGGGTTCGTCGACTGGGCGGGCGAGGTCGTGGTCAGCTCGCTGGACGACCGCGCGCTGAAGAAGCTGGCTTCGGGCACCGGTGGCGCCTACATCCTCTCGACGGCCGGGGCCGCGGACACGCGCTCGCTGGCCGCCGACCTGCACGGCGCGCTGACGCGCCAGGCCATCGAGGTGAAGCGGGAGAAGGTGCCGGACGAGCGCTACCAGTGGCCTCTCGGGGCCGGCATCGTGCTGCTGACCCTCGCCGGGCTGACGGGGGACGGGCGTCGTCGCGGGCTCGCGCTCGCCGCGCTGCTGTTCCTGACGCCGACCGCCGAGGCCGCGGACCTGGATTCGGCGAAGCTCCTGATGGCCCAGGGCCGCTACGACGACGCGCTCGTCGAGCTCGAGCGGCTTCAGGCGCAGGAACCCACGGACGCCGACATCGCCTGGGAGATCGCCAACGCCCGCTACGGCGCCGGCGACGTTCGGAAGGCCGCTCGGGAGTTCGAGGACCTGGCGGTCCGCGCGCCCGACGACGAGATGCAGCTCGAGGCGCTCTACAACGCCGGGAACGCGCGGTACCGGGCCGGCGAGCTCGACCGCGCCGTGAAGAACTGGCAGCAGGTCCTGGCCCTGGACGAGGACCACGACGCGGCCAAGGCCAACGCCGAACAGGTCCAGGAGGAGATCCAGCAGCGCCTGACGCCGCCGGTCGAGCAGCCTCCCCAGGCCGGTCCCGGCGAGAGCCAGGCGGGTGAGGGCGAGTCGGGAGAGTCCCAGCCGAGCGAGGAGGAAGGGGAAGAGCAGGAAGGGGACCAGGGCGAGCCGACCGAGAGCGAGTCCGACGGCACGCGCTCGGATCCGGCCCAGGGCGAGCCCACAGGCGACCCGCAGGAAGGCGAGGGCGACCCGAGCGGCGAGATGATGGAGGCGCTCTCCGAGGCGTCCCCGGATGCTCCCCCGAGCCCAGCCACGCCGTACGGCGTCTCGGCCATGAGCGAGGAGGAGGCCCGGAAGCTGCTCGACGGGGTAGAGGAAGGCACGCCGCGCGTCGTCGTTCGCGGGCAGTCGTCGGGGAAGGACTGGTGAGCCTGTTCATCGCCGTGGTCGCGCCGGTCCAGGCCGCTCAGGTCGTGCTGGAAGTCGACACCACGCGTCCGCGCGTCGGGCAGACCATCGGGCTGCATCTGACGGTCGTCGACGGGGCCAGCTCGCGCCCGGATCTGCCCGACATCCCGGGCCTCGAGGTGATCCCCGCCGACACCAACGTCGGCATGTCGATCATCAACTTCAAGAAGATCAAGACGGTCACGTACAGCTGGCGTGTCACGCCCACCACGTCGGGCTCGATCGGCATCCCGGCCGTCACACTCGACGTCGATGGGGTCACCGCGAACAGCAACGCCCTGCGGCTGTCGGTCAGCGAGGGCGCGGACGCCGACTCGGGCGAGGTGCTCGAGGTCTCGCTCTCGGACGACGACGGCCGGATCTGGGTGGGCCAGACGCTGGTCTACGAGCTGTCGTTCCGCACCCCCAGCAGCATGTACGACCGCCGCTGGACGCCCCCGACGTTCGACGGCATGGTCAGCGAGCAGACCGGACAGCGCGCGGTCCGCGAGTTCAAAGCGGCCTACGACGACGAGCCCTTCCAGGTCGTCGAGGTCAGCGAGCCGCTCGTCGTGACCAGCGCGGGTCGGTGGACCATCACGCCGAGCGTGTTCACCGTGCAGTACCCGGTGAAGCGCCAGCGCCGGGACCCCATGCGGGACATGGGCTTCGGCTCGATGTTCGTCGACACGCGGACCGAGGTCTTCACCAGCGACGTCTTCGAGATCGAGGCCACGCCGCTGCCGCTCGAGGGCCGCGACGACGCCCTGTGGACCGGGCTCGTCGGCTCGTACGTCATCTCGGCGACCCCCTCGGACACCTCGATCGCGATGGGCGAGTCCATGACGCTCGACGTCCGCATCCTGGGCGACGGCACGCTGTCCGGCTTCGCGCTGCCCGAGCAGACGGCCGACGGGTACCGCTCGTACGACGACGCCGCCGAGATCAAGGCGGTCGTCGAGGAGGGGCGCTTCATCACGCAGGGCGACTTCCGGCGGGCCATCGTGCCCGAGGCCGAGGGCATGGTCACGGTGGCTCCGATCGAGCTCCAGGTCTTCGACCCCACGAGCGGCGAGTACGTCGTGGTGGCCACCGAGCCGTTCGAGCTGATGGTCACGCCTGGAGAGGCCAACAGCGAGCTGGAGTCGTTCTCCTCGGGCGACATCGACGCGCGACGTGACGTACGAGAGCTCGGCGAGGACATCCTGCCCATCCACGCTGCCCCCTCGACGCGGTCTGAGGTCTTCTCGTTCCTGGGGGCCCCGCTGGCGCTGATCGGGCTGCCCTGGCTGGCGTTCCTGGGGCTCGTCGGGCGGGACCTGCGGACCCGGTTCGCTCCCCAGGTCGATCCCCGCGTCGCGCTGCGTGCGCAGGTGGCGGCCATCGGCGATGTGGCCTCGGCGGAGACCGCTTTCCGCGCCGTGCTCGCCTGGAAGCTGGGCATCCCGCCGGCGGCCGTCGAGCGGGGTCTCTGTGGGGACATCGAGGGTGCCGACGCGCTGTACAAGGACCTCGAGGCTGCGCGCTACGGGGGGGCCGGCGCTGACCTGTCGGCCCAGGTCCGGGCATTCTGTGACGGCCTGCTCGCATGATGCTCGCGCTCCTGACACTCGCTCTCGGCCAGGAACCGGAGGCCGCATGGGTCGCTGGCGAGCATGCGGTGGCCGCCGACGGCTGGGCCGACCAGATCGACGCCGGGGCTCGCAGCGGCGACCTGCACTACGACCTGGGCAACGCGCTGTACCGCGAGGGCGACCTGGCCGGCGCGATGTTGGCCTGGAGGCGGGCCGAGCTGCTCGCCCCTCGGGACGGAGACATCTCCGCGAACCTCGAGCACGCTCGGAAGCAGACCGCCGACCGCATCGACCCGGTCGACGAGACCTCGGTGCTGTTCTGGCGGACCTCGCTCTCGCCCGCCGAGCAGGGCTGGGCGGCGACGTTGTTGCTGGCGGTCCTGGGGCTCCTCGGCGTCGTCTGGCGACTTCGGCCTGGGACGCCGGTGCAGATCCCGGTGGTCCTCACGGGCGTCCCTGCGCTGCTGCTGACCGCCTCGACGCTCGCCAGCCTGGCTGAGTTCGGCAGCGCCGGTGTGGTGCTCGCCGACACCGAGGTCACATCGACCGCGTCAGGAGGCGTCGTGCTGTTCGAGCTGCATCCGGGGGCCGAGGTCGCGCTGTCGGACCGGATCGAAGGACGCATCCAGGTCGAGCTGCCGGACGGTCGAAAGGGATGGATGGAGCTGGACCGCGTGGGGCTCATCGATCCACGCCTGCCCGCACCGCGTCTCGCCCGTTAAGGCGGGCTCCTTCGGAGGAATCCCCATGCTGCGCACCGCACTCCTGTTCGGTCTCGGACTCTCGCTCTTCGCCAGTGGCTGCACCGGCAAGCACATGAAGCGGCTCTCGGACGCCGAGTTCGACCACTTCTACGCGCTGCGTCCCTACATGGATGAGGACAGCCGCAAGGAGTACCTCAAGCTCAAGACCGAGGAAGAGCGGAACGCCTACCTGAAGGCCGCCGGCCACTGGGACCGCTTCTACCAGTACGACCAGGCCACCCGCGACGAGATCGTGGCTGGTGGGGTCGAGCCCGGGTGGACCAAGGACAAGGTCCTGATGGCTTGGGGAGCCCCCTACGACAAGCAGAAGCTGACCGGTCGTCCCGCAACGCGGAGCGAGCGTCTGGTCTACCGGTTCGAGAAGCACGAAGACGGCACCATCGTCGTCTGGGAATCCAACTCGAAGACCGAGTACAAGGCCATCAAGCTCTTCCAGAAGGACGTCATCCTCGACGACGACGTGGTGAGCGAGATCACCCAGCGAGACCGCTGGGAGTGAGCTAACTTCCAGCCCCTGCGAATCGGGACCAGAACATGCGCATCGCCCTCGTCAGTCCGTACCCGGACATCACGAACTACGGGCTTCGGACACTGTCCAGCGTCCTCAAGCAGGCCGGCCACGAGGTGATCTTCATCTGCATGCCCGACTTCGCCGGCGACGGCGAGTTCGTGCACGTGCGCATGTCCGAGGAGCGGTACCCGCCCGAGGTCATGGACCAGTTCCTGGAGCTCATCAAGGACGTCGATCTGCTCGGCGTCACGCTGATGACCCACTACTTCGACACGGCCAGGCAGCTGACGAAGGCGGCCCGGGCCACGCACGGCATCCCGAGCCTGTGGGGTGGCTTCCACCCGAGCGTCCGTCCCGACGAGTGCGCCCGGTGGGCCGAGTACATCGCCATCGGCGACTCCGAGGACCTCATCCTCCAGCTGGCCGAGAAGCTCGACGCCGGCGACGCCGACCTGTCCTCGATCAAGGGCCTGACCTGGCGGAAGGGCGACGAGGTCATCCGGAACGCTCCGGGAAGCCTCGAGCAGCACCTCGACCAGTACCCGTTCCCGGATTTCGGGCTCGACGGGCACCACATCCTGTTCGAGGGCGAGATCACGCCGGTCACCAAGGACCTGCTGCGTCGGTACCTGCACAACGGCACGGTCAGCCGGATGTTCGGCAAGATCGGGTACCAGACGATGACGGGACGCGGCTGCCCGCACGCCTGCACGTACTGCGGCAACTCGTTCTACCGCGACCTCTACAAGCGCCAGCGCTACGTCCGGTACCGCAGCGTCGAGAACGTCATCACCGAGCTCGAGGACGTGAAGCGGGACTACCCCTTCATCAACTTCATCTGGTTCAGCGACGACAGCTTCTTCGGCCGTCCTCTCCCCGACATGATCGACTTCGCGACGCAGTACAAGCGCCGCGTGGGCGACCCCTTCTACCTGCTGGGGAGCCCGGGCACGATCACCGAGGAGAAGTACGAGGTCCTCGTCGATGCGGGCCTGCACTGCATCCAGATGGGGATCGAGCACGGCAGCACGCGCATCCAGAAGCTGATGAAGCGCAGCACGATGGGCAACGACAAGATCCTGCGCAGCGCCGAGATCATCACGAAGTACGCGCACCGCACGGCGCCGCCTCAGTACGACATCATTTACGACCTGCCGTACGAGACGGTCGAGGACAAGCTCGACACGCTGAGGCTCGTGGCCGAGCTGCCCAAGCCGTTCCGCCTGCAGGCGTTCTCGGTCATCTTCTACCCGGGCACGTCGCTCCACACGCTGGCGCTGCGGGACGGGCTCATCAACGATGAGAAGGAAGAGATCTACGACAAGATGTACTTCGAGAAGAACGACACGTACACGAACGTGCTGCTCTACCTCGCGAAGTCCGGTCGCATGCCGAGCCCGCTCTTGAAGTTCCTCATCGACCGTCGCGTCGTGGACTTCGCGATGTCCGACTACAGCCGGCCGTTCGCGTCGCTGGCGAAGGTCGGCGTCGGCAAGCTGCGGGCCGCGCTGCGGAACCCGGCGCTCGAGCGTGCTCGGGCTCTCGGGACCTTCGAGGCGCGGATGACGGGGATGACGGGCGCCGACGCCGGTGCGGTGGCTCCCAAGATGGCGGATGCTGCCAAGTAGAGGTGGCTCGCTACGTCGAGTTCGTCTCTGGAGCTGCTGTGGTCACGATCTGTCCTACCGGTCGTGCTGTGGGCCGGCCGACTCGCCTTCGGCTCGGTTCTCGACCCGACGACTCTAGACTTCGCGGAACATCAGCAAGTCGTCCCAGTACGTCCCGTCGTCGAGCTTGTACTCCCGCGGCCGGTGTCCCTCGCGCGAGAAGCCGAAGCCCTCGTAGAGCGCGATGGCCCGGGCGTTGTGGGCGAACACCGCCAGCCCGACCTTCTCGAGCTGCGGGTTCGCCTTGGCCCAGATGAGCGCTTCCGCGAGCAGGTGCTTGCCGATGCCGGCGCCGCGGTGGTCCGCATGCACCAGGATCTCGAGCTTCGCCGTGTGCCGCATCCGCTTCAGCCGTCCGCCCTGCAGGTAGACGACGCCGACGATGACGCCGTCGAGCCGCCCGACCAGCGCCAGCGAGTTGGCGCTCCGGTCCAGGTCCGCGAGCAGGGACTTCTGCAGCTCGAGGCTGTCGACGAACTCGCTGGGCTCGGTGATGAACCAGCGCTGCTCTTCGAGGACCGAGCGCCGCAGACGCAGCGTGTCCAGGGCGTCGCCGTCCCCCGGCAGCTCGATGGTGAGGAGACCGGCATCCAGGACGTGGACCGCCGGGATGAACTTCACCGGGACAGCGCCTTCAGGAGTCGAGCGCGCAGCTCGGGGCTCGTCCAGGCGGGCACGACCTCGTCGGCGAAGGCCTGGCCCTGCGCGGCGTCGATGTCGAGCACGCCGTCCTGGAGCATCGCCTTGGTCTTCCGGTAGACCGTCCCGTCGAAGCTCGAGCGGCGAGCGAGCTCCTTCTTCCCGGCGGCGAGCGCGTCGGTGACGACCTCGTCGATGAGGCCAAGCTCGGCGGCCTTCTTCGGACCGACCAGCGCCGCGCCCAGGAGGACCCGGTTCAGCGCATGGGCGGGGATGCGGTGGTTGACCATGTTCCAGATCATCGGCGGGAACAGCACCCCGACTGCGACCTCGGTGAGCCCGATCTTGAGCTTCGGGTTGTCCTCGGCGATCCGGACGTCACAGGCCAGCGCGATGATGGCGCCGCCGGCGATGGCGTGTCCGTCGACCACGGCGACCGTCGGTGCAGGCCACTCGAACAGTCGGCGAGGGACCTCGTCCAGCAGCTCGAGGTACGCGCGCATCCCGGCGTCGTCGAGCGCGGCGATCTCCTTCAGGTTCACGCCGGCCGAGAACGCACCGTTCTCGCCGCGCAGCAGGAGAGGCTCGCCGGGGTGCGCGTCGAGGCGGTCCCGGATGGAGCGCAGCATGTCGCTGCCGAGGGCGTTCTTTCCAGGTCCGTCGAGGACGAGCTCGTACACGCTCAGAACGCCTTCGAGGCGCCGAAGCGGACGGTCGGCTGGGGCTCGACGCCCACGACCATCGTCTCGACGGCCAGGGACAGCGCGAAGCCCTTGTCGAGCGGCTGCCGGACACCCAGCGCGCCGCCGAGCGCGGGGTCGCGGAGCGTGCCGATGAGCTCGGCGTAGGGCGACAGCTGGTAGGGCGAGACGGTCGCGCGGAAGGCGACTCCGAGGTCGGCGCCGGCCTGGCTGGCGGTCCCGCGGACGGCGACCCCCAGGTGATCTCCGCCGAAGCCGGCGTGCAGGTACATGCCGGCCGAGCCCAGCGCGCCGGTTCCGCCCAGCTCGACCTGCGGGTGGAGGCGGCGCTCGCTCTCGTCCTGGATTGTGATGGTGCCCTGGCTGCCGACGTCGAGCGTTGCGACGCTGGTCCGGCCTGCAGCCTTCAGGTTCGCCGAGTGGTCCGCCAGCTCGGCGTCCAGTCGGGCCAGGTCGGACTTCGACAGGTCCGCGACCTCGCCCATCGCGTCGAGCTTCTGGGCCGCGAGGACCGACAGCTTGCTCGAGGGCCACGCCGATACGAACTCGGACAGCTCGCCCACGTCGTCGGTGTCGAGCTCGCGCCACGCCTCGATGTCCTGACCGACGCGCACGAGCTCCACGTCCTCAGGCTGCTGGGCCTGGGCGGTGGACGTCTGCAGTGCGAGCGAGAGCAGGAACATTGGGGGGGGAGGTTACGAGGAACCGATGCTCATCTGGCTTACGGCAACCACGCTCGCGGGCGAGGTCATCCGGGACGTCGAGTTCGGCGTTCGCGGAGAGATACCGCTGGTGACCACGCCGTCTATCACGGAGACGACCGATGGCCAAGGCGACAGCCAGCTGCACGTCGGCTGGGAGGTCTTCGGCGCGCTCGCGCTGACCCCGCGCTGGTGGGTCACCACACAGGTCGGCACGCGCCGCCAGTACCTGATGTTCCCCGTCGACGTGGGGACATCGCCCATCGTCCAGACCCGCGCGATGCGACTGTTCTTCGGCGCCCGCGCCTCGTTCCTCGATGCCCCCACGTTCCTGAACCTCAGCGTCGCCGGCGGCTGGGTCAGCTCGTGGTGGCGGGTCGAGCTCGGCGGCGCGAACGGTGACCGCAGGGCCGGTGGGCCCGGCGGCATGGCCTCGATCGGGGTCGACCGTTTCCTGAACCCCCGGTTCGCGGTGGGCATGGAGCTGCGTGGCTGGGCCGAGCTCCACGACGTCGAGCGCATCACGCTCACGCCGGTGGATCCGGACGAGGAGCGCGGCTGGACGTTCGAGCACAGCCCCAACCAGACCGGGATCTCCCTGGTCGCCACGATGACGTTCCGCTGATTCAGCCGCGCGGCCGGCTATAGTCCCTGACGATTCGGAGGGACTTCCCATGACTCTGCTGCTCGCGATGGCGTGTGCTGGCGCCAAAGACATCGATGGCATCTGGGCCATCAGCATCCCGGCGGTGACCTCCGCCGAGGAAGAGTGCTCAGACAGCATCAGCCACAACTTCACCGAGGCGTACATCCCCGAGGACGAGGAGACGACGGACACGTGGACCGACGAGAGCGAGATCTCGGAGAGCGCCGCGCTGCAGCTCGTTCAGATCACCCGCCAGTCGAAGGACGAGGCGGTGATGCTCGTCGGTGCCCGCACCTACGTCGGGACACTGAAGGAGGGCACGTGGACGTTCACCTGGGACGGGAGCGACGACACCGCGACCACGCAGTCCCACGTTGACGGCTACGACTACACCGCTGAGCTCCACACCGAGACGGTGACCACGATCCGCCTCACCAAGGAGGGCGACACGATCAAGGGCAGCTGGGCCAGCGAGATGCTGACGCAGGGTGTCTGGGCCGAGTCCGACGCCTGGTCCGAGGAGATCACCGAGGTCAGCGAGCGCGGGAACATGCCCTCGAGCCTGTACCTGATGATCGACGTGCCGGGCTCGGGCCCCCGTCCCGCGGACAACGAGCGCGATCGCGCGGAGTGCAGCGGCACCAACTGCGAGCTCGAGGTCACCTCGACGTGCACGCGGACGCGTGACTACACCGGGTTCATCACCGGGTACGACACCGAGGAGGCCTACGGGCACCTCACCACCGCCGGTCAGCCGGCGGGCTCCTAGGGAGAGACCATGGGCAAGGGCGCGCGCACGCTCATCTTCATCGGCGTCCTCGTCGGTGTGAACGCTGCCAGCTACCTGTTCGACTGGGGCTTCTGGCTCTGGTAGCCCCCTGACCCGCCTGCTCGACGTCGGCCTGGCGGTCAGCGTCGCGAGCTGGGCGGTGCTGGGCGTCGTCGCCGACGGGTGGTGTCCCGTGCGCCTCGTCCTGGGCGCCGCGCATCTCGTCGTCGCGGTGCTGTTTCTCCTTCGCGGGCCGGAGCTCGCCCGCGCCAGCTGGACTGAGCTGGCCCTGGCGACGCCTGGCCTGGTCCTCGGCGGGCTGGCCTTCAAGCTGGCCGAGCCTCCCGCGACCTGGCCTCCGATGGCGGTCGCGCTGCTCGCGCTCGGCGCGGTGTTCGCTTGTGGGTCGCTCGCGGTGCTCGGCCGCAGCTTCGCCATGCTTCCCGGGCGGCGAGAGCTGGTCGCTCGCGGGCCGTACCGCCTGGTCCGCCACCCGGCGTACCTGGGCGAGAGCGTCATGGTCGCGTCCTGCGTCGTCGCCGGCGCCCCGATCTCGGTCGCGCTCGCCGTCCTCCCGGCGCTGGTCCTTCGCATCGTCGTCGAGGAGCGGGTCCTGGGCCGAGGCGAGACGTGGGAGGAGTACAGCCGGCTCGTGCCCTATCGGCTGGTGCCCTGGGTGTGGTGATCGCGTTGACATCTGCTTGACGTGCCCGCATCGATGTGTCGAAATGGAGCCTTGTTCCCAAGGAATGGGAACATTGAGAGGCCCGCATGTACGACCGAGACATTCCCCGCGCCCGCGACATGATGACGACGAGCCTTGTCATCCTGTCTCCCGACGACATGGTCTACGACGCCGTGAAGGTGCTCCTGAAGCGCAAGGTGTCAGGCGCACCCGTCATCGACACGAGCGGCTTCCTGGTCGGCATCCTGTCGGGCAAGGACTGCATCGGGGCGGCCAGCCGAGCCTTCCACGACGGCGTGCCGTCGCCGCGGGTGGGCGACATCATGACGCCCGAGCCGCGCACGGTCGGCCCCAACACGAACGCGGTCACCATCGCGCACCTCTTCAGCACGCTCCCATTCCGGCGCCTGCCCGTGGTCGAGGACGGCCGGTTGCTGGGTCAGATCAGTCGCCGCGATCTGCTGGCCGCCATCGTCGATGTGCTCGAGCCGGCCCCCGCACCTCGCTCGAAGGGGCTCTACCTGTCGGCGCTCGACGACGTCACCGCCGAGATCACGCTGGGCTGAGCGCGCCTCACTCTTCGGCCCACTCCGCCTCGCGGCGGTAGATGGTCCGCGCCGTGATGCCGAGAAGCGACGCCGTGAGCGTCTTGTCGTGGCCGGTGTGCCGCAGGGTCTCCGTGATCATGCGCCGCTCGATGTTCTTGAGCGGCGTGCCCACCGGGAAGGACAGGATCGGCTTGCCGCCCTGGCCTTGCCGAACGGCGGGCGGGAGCTGCTCGAGCTTCACGATGTCGCCGCGGGACAGCACGACGGCGCGCTCGATGGCGTTCTCCAGCTCGCGCACGTTGCCGGGCCAGCGGTAGCCGCAGAGCGCGTCGAGCGCCTCGGAGCTGAGCGCCTGGACGGGCTTCCGGTTCTTGTGCGCGTACCGGGTGAGGAAGTGGGCGGCGAGCAGCGCGACGTCCTCGGGCCGCTCGCGGAGCGCGGGGACCCGGAGCTGGATGACGTTCAGGCGGTAGTACAGGTCCTCGCGGAACCGGCCCTCGGCGACCTCGGTCTCGATGTCCCGGTTGGTCGCGGCGACGACGCGCAGGTCCGCCTTCAGGGTCCGCGTACCGCCGACCCGCTCGTACTCGCCCTCTTGGAGCACGCGGAGCAGCTTCACCTGGATGTTCGCGGGGATCTCGGTGATCTCGTCGAGGAAGAGCGTGCCGCCCTGGGCGAGGTCGAACCGGCCTTCCTTGCGAGCGATGGCCCCGGTGAACGCCCCGGCCTCGTGCCCGAAGAGCTCGGACTCGAGCAGGGCCTCGGGGATGGCGGCGCAGTTGATGGTGACGAGCCGCTTGTTCCGACGCGAGGAGCGGGCGTGCAGCGCGCGGGCGAGCATCGACTTGCCGGTGCCCGACTCGCCGACGAGCAGGACGCTGGCGTCGCTGGGGGCCACCTGGTCGACCTCCTCCATCAGCTGGCGCAGGGCAGGGGAGCTGCCGATGATGTCGCTCGGGGAGCCCTCGGCCAGCTGCTTGCGGAGCCGGTCGATCTCCAGGAGCAGGCCCCGCTTCTCGAGCGCCTTGCGGATGGAGCTGACCAGCTCGTGCCGCTTGAGCGGCTTGGTCACGAAGTCGTAGGCGCCGTCCTTCATCGCCTCGACGGCGGTCTCGACGGTGCCGTAGGCGGTCATCACGAGCACCTCGACGTCGGGGGCGACGGCCTTGGCGGCACGCAGCAGCTCGAGGCCGGACATCCCGGGCATCTTCAGGTCGGTGACGACCACGTCGGGTGCCTTCTCGCGCAGCACCTCGAGGCCCGAGCGCCCGTCCGGAGCCTGGAGCACGGTCCAGCCCTCGCGCCGCAGGATGCGGTCCAGGGTGACGCGGTTGGCCTCTTCGTCGTCGACGACCAGGATCGTGGGCATGTCGAACCTCCAGTGCAGACAACCTGACGTCTGTGCGTCAGATTGTCAACACTGTGATCCGATGTCTACAGGTCCCACTCGCGCTCGAGCTCTTCACACCGGTCGGCGCTGAACCGCAGGGTGATGTCGCCCTCGTCCGAGCCGTCGTTGTCGACCATCTGGGTCTCGAACTTGCCGCGGATCGACTTCCCTTCGCTGTAGGCCTGGATCTTCATCGTCCCGTCGTCGCTCCGGTAGGTGTCCGAGACGTCGACGAGCCCCGTGAGGATGTCCTCCTCCTCGGGCCAGTCGGTGTAGTGGGTGGCCACGATCTTGGCCTCGTCGTCGTCGGTCAGCCCGTCCTGCCAGTCCACGCCCTCCCACTCGTCGCCCTTGAGCTTGTCGCCCAGGCGGTCGACGCGGATGTTGATGGCCCAGTCCCAGAAGTCCTCGGGCAGGGTCTCGCGCCACACGTCGGCGGCGTCGTCGAGCGTCAGGTCGTCCCAGACCGCGTCGGCGTAGTCGTCCTCGAAGTCCGCCCACTCCTCGCAGCTCAGCCCGTGGCTCGCCAGGAGCACCAGGATGCCCTCGTCGTCCCCGTAGGCATCCTCGAGCTCGACGTACACGGCAGTGTTGATGGGGGTGTCGTACGCGTCGACGGTCCCGCTGACGCTGTTGCAGCCGGTGGCAAGCACCCAGAATATCGGTGTCATGTGTCCTCCAGCGCCGGACCATATCCCCGGTTCCAAGGCGCTGCGCCCTCGGACGGATAGGCTGTGTGCATGGCAGCGCGACGCCGATCCCTGCGCGCACGCATCTTGGCGGCGTTCCTCCTCTCCTTCGCGTTCTTCCTGGGCGCCATCGGGTACGGCCTCGTCGAGTTCCGTCATGTCGGGCAGGCGCTCGAGGTGATCGACGCCGGGTACGTGCCCCTGAGCACGGCCGCACGCCGCATGGAGGCCTCGCTCGTCCGCCTGGAGATCGACCTCGATCGGGCCGATCCCATCGAGCTCCGCCGTGTCGCCGCGCACCGGTCGCGGGCCGCTCTGCACCACGGGATCATCGCCGAGCGGGCCGACGAGGCCCTGGAAGCGCTCGAGGCCGTCCGCCCCCTGGCGACGGACGCCGAGACCGCGGCCGATCTCGATCGGATGCAGCGCCAGCTCGATCTGATCGGCGAGCTCAACGCCAGCCTCGAGCAGAAGACCAGCGCGTACCTGGACCTGGCCGAGCAGGGGCTGGAGAAGGAGGCGAAGGTCGCGCGGCCGGGCCTGGTGAACGCCCGGCGCGAGCTGGAGACGGCGCTCTCGCAGCTCACGAGCGCGGTGGATGGCCGCATCCGACGCCTGGCCGAGGAGACCGCACAGGCCCAGCGCACCGCCCTCATCGTCAGCGGTGGACTGAGCCTGGCCGCCCTGATGCTCGGCAGCGCGATGCTGCTGCTGGCGACCATCGCCTTGCGCCCCATCGGACGGATGACCGAGGAGGTCCGGCGGATCGGCGAGGGTCACTACGAGGTCGACCTCGACGTGAGCAGCGGCGATGAGCTCGCGCTGCTGGCCGAGCGGATCAACGCGATGGCCGCCGCCATCCGACAGCGGGACGAGGATCTGCGCCGGCGGGCGGAGGACGAGCTGCGCCAGCGGGACCGGCTGAACCGCGCCGAGCGGCTCGCGCTGGTGGGGCAGATGCTCGCGCAGATCACGCACGAGGTCCGCAACCCGCTGAACGCGATGAGCCTCAACGCCGAGCTCCTGGCCGAGGACATGGATGCGCTCCCCCCGGAGCGTCGGGCCGAGGCCCTGGCCATGCTCGGGACGGTCCGCTCGGAGATCGCGCGGCTCGAGGCGACGACCGAGCACTACCTGACGCTCGCTCGCCGACCGGCTCCGACGCTGGAGTCCCAGGATCCCGGCGAGGTCGTGCGCGGCGTGGCCATCCTGCTCGACGAGCAGCTGCGGCGTCGGGACGTGGAGCTCACCCTCGACGTGCCGGCTCTCGACCCGGTCGAGCTGGACGCCAACCAGCTGCGGCAGGCCCTGCTGAACGTGGTCCGAAACGCCTCTGAGGCCGGCGCCAGCAGCATCCGCATCGAGGTGCGCCGCGACGAGGACGACCTGACCATCGCGGTGTGCGACGACGGGGACGGGTTGTCGCGCGAGGACGCCGAGCGTGCCTTCGACCCGTTCTTCACGACCAAGGCGAACGGCAGCGGCATCGGCCTGGCCATCACGCGCCAGATCCTCGAGGACCACGGCGGCACCGTCCGGCTCGACGACGTCGAAGAAGGCACGCGACTGGTTCTGCGCATCCCGGCCTGACCGGTGCGATGATGCGCCGATGCAGATTCCCGTTCGTGAGCACACCCTCGACAACGGGCTCCGCGTCGTGGTCTCGCCCGACCCCGCTGTCCCTGTGGCCGCCGTCGCGCTCTACTACGACGTCGGCTCCCGGAACGAAGAGAAGGGGAGGAGCGGCTTCGCCCATCTCTTCGAGCACATGATGTTCCAGGGCTCGGCGCACGTCGGGAAGGCCGAGCACTTCGCTCACATCCAGGGCATCGGCGGCCAGACCAACGCGACGACGAGCGAGGATCGGACGAACTACTACGCGACCGTCCCGTCCAATCAGCTCGACCTGGCGCTGTGGCTCGAGGCTGACCGGATGCGGTCCCTTCAGGTCACGCCCGAGAACTTCGAGAACCAGCGGCAGACGGTCATCGAGGAGAAGAAGGAGCGCATCGACAACGCGCCGTATGGCTTCGCGATGGTCGAGCACGGCGAGCAGACGTGGGGCTCCTGGGCCTATGGCCACCCGGTCATCGGGTACGAGGAGGACCTGCACGCCTGCACCTATGACGAGGTCGTCGCGTTCCACAGTCGGTACTACCGGCCGAACAACGCCGTCCTGAGCGTGGCGGGCGACGTCGACGAGGCCCAGGTGGTCGAGCGCATCCGCGAGTGGTTCGGGGACATCGAGCCCGGCGAGCCCACGCCCACGCCGGACGTGGCCGAGGTGCGCCGCACGGCGAGCAAGCGGCTGGTGCGTGAGGACGGCCTGGCGCGACTGCCAGCACTCTTCATCAACCACCAGTGCCCCGGCTTCGGCCACAAGGACTTCTTCGCCTTCGAGGTGCTGGAGACCGCGCTCCTGCGAGGACCCTCCTCGCGCGCCCATCGGCGCCTCGTCGTCGAGGGACAGCTCGCGATCCAGGCCTCGGGCGGGTTCGACGCCAAGCGCGGGCCGGGCGTCTTCGCGCTGTCGGCCGTCACCTCGCAGCCGGGGGAGCTCGATGCGGTCGAGGCAGCCTGGCTGCAGCTCCTGGACGAGGTGGCCCGAGAGCCCATCCCGCCGGACGAGTGGCAGAAGGTCGTCGCGCGGCTGCGAGCGGCCTGCGTCTACTCGGTCGAGGGCGTGCTCGCTCGGGCGATGCAGCTCGGTCGCGCCGGGCTGTACCTGAACGAGCCCGGCTGGGACAACCACTACATCGAGCGCCTCGAGCAGGTCACGCCCGAGGACGTGCTGCGCGTCGCCGGGACGTGGCTCACCGGGGACACCCACGTCAGCATGAGGGTGCACCCCGCGTGAGCTTCCCGACCTCTCCGCCGCTGGGCGGCGCGCCTCGCCCCTGGGCTTTCCCCGAGACGTTCTCGTCGACGCTCTCCAACGGGCTGCCGGTCCTGGTCTTGCCGAGCCGGCGCGTCCCCATCGTCCAGCTGCGGCTGGTGAACCGCGTCGGCCGCTGGGCCGAGGAGCAGCGGGGCCTCTGTCGCCTGCTGGCGATGACGACGCGTCACGGAACGGCTCGCTTCGACTCGGCTGCGCTGGCCCGGTACCAGGATGCGCTCGGCGTGCGGCTCTCCTCGTCGCTCTCGCCGGACGAGCGCAGCGTGGCGGTGAAGGGGTTGTCCGAGCACACCAGCGAGTGCTTCGAGCTCCTCGCCGAGCTGGCACTGCACCCCACGTTCCCGGACGAACACGTCCGGCGCGAAGCCAACAAGAGCGCCGAGGCTCGGCGCGCCCAGCTCGGCCGCCCGGACAGCCTGGCTGCCGAGTGGTTCTCGTGGGCGGTCTACGGCCCGGGCCACGTCTACGGCGCCCGACGGCCCGAGGCCGAGGACTACGAGGCGCGGACGGCCGACGAGCTGCGCGCGTGGCATGCCCGGGTGTTCGGCCCGCGCCAGGCGCTTCTGGTCGTGGTCGGGGACCTCGAGCCCGACGCGGCGCTGACGCTCGCCGAGCGTGCGTTGGGGTCCTGGTCGACGGTCGAGGGCCTGCCCAAGGCCCCAGGCGCGCCGACCGCTCGGCCCCGTCAGGTCGTCCTGGTCGATCGGCCCGGGAGCGAACAGGCCACGATCCTCACCGGCAACCTGGGCGTCGGACGCGGTCACCCTCGCTACGATCAGGCCCGCGTGATGAACCGGGTGCTCGGCGGCGGCGCCAGCTCGCGCCTGTTCATGGATCTGCGTGAGTCCCGCTCGCTGACATACGGCGTGTACTCGTCGCTCGACGGCGGGCGCTTCGGCGGGGACTTCTCCGCCGGTCTGTCCTGCTCGACCGACAAGGCCGCCGAGGCGCTCGACGCCCTCGATGGCCACCTGCGGCGGATCCGCGATGAGCCTGCTGGGGCCGACGAGGTCGACGCGGCCCGCCGCTTCCTGGTCGGCGCGTTCCCGATGGGCACGGCGAGCCTCGGCGGGCTCGCGTCCTTGCTGACGAGTCGCTGGCTGAACGAGCTCCCCGACGACACCTGGGAGACCTTCATGCCGCGCATCGCCGCTGTGGATGTCGGGGATGTCCAGGAGCTGGCGCGACTGCTCGTACGGCCCGACGAGGCGACGCTGGTCGTGGTCGGGGAAGGGGACGAACTCGAGGCGACCTGCGCCGCGTTCGGCGAGGTCACGCGGGTCACGGCGGAGGACCGACCCCCCGCGCGTTGACGGACCGCTTCCCGAGGTTAATGCGCGCTGTCCATCTACTCGGAGAGCCCACGATGCGGACCTCGATCCTGCTGCTGCTCGGCCTCGTCGCCTGTGACGGAGGTGGCGAGACCACCACCACGACCACCACCCCTGAGACGACCGCCGAGGCGAACGTCGGTGTCGTCCTGGCGACCGTGAACGGTATGGCCGTGGGCTCGGTCGAGTTCGAGTCCGCCGCCAGCCGCGTGACCCCGGCCGACGGCGCCTCGCTGTCGATGGAGGAGCGCAAGGAGGTCCTCGACCGCCTGGTCGACGACAAAATCCTCTACCAGGAGGCCCTCCGCAAGAAGCTCGACCTCGACCCCAAGGTCCAGAAGGTCATGGTGAACACGCTCCTGCGCGACGAGGTCTACGCCAACGTCCGCAACAGCGACTTCTCCGACGCCGAGCTCGAGGCCTACTACGAGGCGAACAAGGAGGACTTCGTCGTCCCGGAGAAGGTGCAGATCAAGCGCATCCTCATCCGCGTGACCGACGAGCGCTCCAGCGACGAGGCCAAGGCCATCGCGAACAGCGTCCGCGCTGACCTCGCGGGTGATCCCGCCGGTCGGTTCAAGGATGCGGCCACCGAGTACTCCGAGGATCCCTACCGCCGCCGCGGTGGCGACGTCGGCTTCGTCTCGCGTGACGGCAAGCCCGGCCTGGACCAGGAGATCGTCGACGCGGCGTTCGCGCTCGACACCAACGAGCTCTCCGAGGTCTTCGAGTCGGCCGATGGCTGGAACATCTTGTTCCTGGCGAACAAGAGGGAGCGTGTCGAACGTACCTTCCAGCAGATGAAGGGTTCGGTGCTCCGCAAGGTCAAGAACGACAAGCTGAAGGAGATGTACGACACGTACGTCGCCTCGCTGAAGCAGGGCGCCACCGTCGAGATCAACGAGGACAAGCTGGCCGCCGTCGAGGTTACCGGCAGCGGCCGTCCCAGCATCTCGCCGATGGAGATGCCCGAGGGCGAGCGTCCCGAGCTGCCGGTTCCCGGCGAGTGAGCTTCCTCGGTGTCCTTCTGGGCTGGCTCTCGGTCTCCGAGGCCACCGTCGTCGATCGCGTCGCCGCGGTCGTGAACAAGGAGGTCATCGCCCTGTCCGAGGTCTACGAGCTCGGCGGGGAGTTCATCGACGACACCTCGGGGAGCGAGGCCGAGCGCCGACAGGCCGAGATCGAGGTCCTGGACGCACTCATCCAGCGGAAGCTGGTGGCCCAGGAGATCGAGCAGCTGGGCCTCGGGGTCACCCGGGACGAGCTCGAGCGCACGATCGACGACGTCGCGCGACAGAACGGGCTCACTCGCGAGCAGCTTCGGAGCGAGGTCGAGCTCTCCGGACTCGCTTGGTCGATGTACCGGGACGAGCTGGAAGAGAACCTCCGCCAGATGAAGTTCAACCAGGTCGTGCTGCTGCCGCGCGTGACGGTGACGGACGACGAGGTCCGCGACCTGTACAACCGGCGAATCCGGGACAACGTGGGGCCGGCGACCCGGGACTTCGAGGGCATCCTGCTGGCCTACCCGGCCGATGCGGATGCTGGCGCCAAGGCCGAGCTCGCGATGCGGGCGACGGCGATCGAGGCGGCCTACCGCGCGGGGACGCCGTGGGCGGATCTGGTCGCTGAGAACGCCGACAGCGTGCTGTTCTCCCAGGGCGGCAAGCTGGGCACGTTCTCCGAGAAGGAGATCGTGCCCGAGCTCAAGGACGCCGGCTTCGCGACCGCGCTGGGGGACGTCAGCGCGCCCATCGCGCTCGACTCTGGAATCATCCTGCTCTACGTCGCGGGCGAGAACGCCGGTGAGAAGCCGGACCTCGAGCTGGTGCGCGCGGACCTCGAGTACGAGCTCCAGGGCGTGAAGGTCGAGGAGGAGCTGGCGCTCTGGTACGCCCAGGCTCGCCGCCAGGCGGCCGTCGAGATCAAGCTCGAGCCCTGATGCTGGTCGTCACGCCCGGCGACCCTGCGGGTGTCGGGCCCGAGGTCACCGCCAAGGCCCTCGACCAGCTCGACATCGACGCCGTCGTCGTCGGGGACCAGACGGCGTTCTCGCGCTGGTCGGGCCGGCCCGTCGTGGAGCCTCCGGCCGGTGACGAGCCGGTCGAGGTGCGCGCACTTCGGTTCGCGGTCGCGGGCTGTCTCGATGGACGGTTCACCGCGATGGTGACGGGGCCCATCCACAAGGCCCGGCTGGCCGCCCGGGGCTTCCACCACGCCGGCCACACGGGCTTCCTGGGTGAGCTCTGCTCGGCGTCTCCGGTGATGGCCTTCACCGGTGGCGACCTGCGCGTTGCCCTCGTCACCACGCACATCCCGCTCTCGGCCGTCTCCCAGGCCATCACGTCGGAGCGGCTGGCTCATGTGTTCGATGTCGCCAGCGCCGAGCTCCGCGGACGGCTGGATCTGGTGGGTCGACTGCTCGTCTGCGGACTGAACCCGCACGCGGGGGATGGCGGGGTGCTCGGTCGCGAGGAGATCGACGTCATCGAGCCGGCGATCGCCGCCGCGCGGGCCAGGGGACTCCACGTCGAGGGTCCGGTCTCCGCCGAGGCCGCGTTCCGTCGGATGCGAGCGGGCCACGCCGACATGGTCGTCGCGATGTACCACGACCAGGGCTTGGCTCCGTTGAAGCTGGTGGACTTCGGGCGCAGCGTGAACTGGACGCTCGGCCTGCCCATCGTCCGGACCAGCGTCGACCACGGCACCGCCGACGACATCGCCGGTCAGGGCATCGCGGATGCCGCCTCGATGGTCGCGGCCATCCGGCTCGCCCAGCGGCTGGGCTGAGCTACTCCTCGCTCGTCCAGAGAGAGCAGTGGTCGAGGCCCAGGGTCTCGGGGCTCACACCGAACACGGCGCAGTCCTGCTCGTCGCCCTGGGAGTCCTCGAGCGCGATGTGCCAGTTCAGCTCCTCGAAGTCGAGGCAGTTGAAGTTCGTCGACTCGCCGAGAACGACGTCGGACTGCTGACCGACCCGGTCCAGCTCGATGTTGTAGAGCCAGGACTGTCGGTCGTCGGACCACTCGGGGAACTGCAGCGGGTGGGCCTCGGAGTAGCTCCCGTCCATGTGGAAGATCTCGATGGTCCCGCCGCCGGCGTCGCCCCAGGCTTCCAGCTCGTAGAACCAGGTGCCGACCTCGCAGCCGAGGCTCATGTTGACCAGCCAGACGGTCTGCTCGGTCCCGGAGTCGCCGGTGTCCGCAGGCAGGCTGGGCGCGCACTCGGGGAACAGCATTCCGAAGAGGCCAAACATCATCGAGGTGAGGATAGCCCGCGGCGCAGGTGGTCAGAGCAGAACGGCCCCGCCCGAAGGCGAGGCCGTCTGATCACGGGGACAACAGCCCCCGAGCGGAACTAGTTCCAGTCGTCGCAGGCGGTCCCGAGCTCGGCGGGGTCGTCGCCCCAGACGGCGCAGTCGGCCAGCGTGGTGCCGGAGGTGTCGTACACCTCGAGGAGCCAGGTCAGGGTGGTCTCCATCGAGCCGTCGCACGCGTAGAGCGTCTTGACACCGTCCTCGACCTGCGTGTAGTCGTCCGTGATGGCGACCTGCAGGTACAGGTTGTCCCAGTGGCCCTTCTCGCTCGAGGCGAGGACGGGAACGGTGTGCTCCTCGTTCCAGGGGTTCGTGGAACCGGTCTGGTAGATCCAGAGGTAGCCACCACCGGTCCAGCCGACGGTGTAGAAGTCGTACCAGTAGTCCGTGGCGTCGCAGTTCCAGCCAACGGCGGGAACGCCTGCTTCGGCGGCCGGCTGGTCGCAGGCGGTGCTGTCGAAGCCGAGGTAGGTGGCGCCGGTGTAGGCCTCGCAGTCCGTGCCGCTTTCGCCGCCGCCGCTGTCGACCGCGCTCTCACACACGCTGTCGCCGCTGTCGCAGACGGTGGTACCGGGGCAGGCGGTCAGTGCGAAGAGGGCACCAACTCCGAGAAGGATCTTGTTGTTCATGTCGCGTCTCCTTGTGCGGGGATTGGACCCGCGTCTTGCAACATATCCACCTTGGGCGAACCCTGTCGACTCGGTGTCAATCGAAGCGGGCGAGTCGCGTCATTCTTCGAGCGATTTCGTGCACTCGGAGTATCCAGCGAGCGCGTTCCAGTCGGTCTCCACTCCCCAGACCCGGCAGTCGATCGTGCCCCCCGTTCGTTCGCTGACGCTCAGTCGAAAGGCAAGTTCGTCCAGGGTTCTCGCGTCGCAGAGCCACGCCGACGACTTGCCGTCCTCGGCGTCGGAGGTGTCCGCGACGATGTCGAGCTCGAGCTCGAGGCGGTCCCAGCTCCCGTCCACCGCCGCCTCGACCGAGAGCATCTCGTGGGCTTCCACCCGCCTTGCATCCGCGGTCATCGCGAGCAGTCCGCCGTCGGTCCAGCCGGTCGTCTCGACGGCGAACGTCCACTGATCGTCGTCCGCGCTGCAGTCCCAGTCCACGGACTGGATGCTGACCGCGACGTCCTCGGCGGGCGCGCTGGTGTCGCCTGCCGGTGGCGTCCAGCACGCCAGGATCAGAGGTCCGAGCAACCCGTCCCCAGCGCATCGGGGTCCTCGCCCCAGGTGCGGCAGTCGTCGCCGTACAGGCCCGTGACGGCCAGGTGGTACGTGACGTCTCCAGTGCACTCGACGCCGGTCGCCGTGACGTCGCTCTTCTGCCAGGCGCCATCGGGGTCGTAGTCGACCGGGACGGTCGAGCTCCCCGAGGCCTCGGTGCCGTCGAGGCCGATGACGCGGAGCGTGACCTCGTCGAACCAGCCCGAGGCCCAGACGGTCGCCGTATGGGCGCCCTCGCCGCAGACCACGTCGATCGACTCGATGAACGGGTCTTCGGTGTGGTGGTAGGTCGCCGTGTCCTCGAACGCAGTGTCGTCCGGGGTCGTGGTCGTCGAGCAGGCGAGCGAGAGGAGGAGCATCGGTGTTCGATACCTCTCAGGAGCCGCAGTCGCCAGCGGCTCCCGCCTCGCAGTCGGCCTGGACACCGTCCACGAACAGGCGGACGGACCACGAGCCGTCGCTCTCCAGCGCTCCGCACGGGATGTCCGTCGCGTCCTGGCCGCGCTGGTAGGTCGCGGTCAGCTCGTACAGCGCCCAGAAGCCGCCTGGGTCGACGGCCCCGACCGGTACGGGGCGGTCCTCGGTGTAGGTGGCCGGGCCTGCGGTGTCCGCCGAGTCGAACGCCGTGTCCTGGGGCTCGGTCCAGGTGCTGGTCAGCTCGACCTGGCCGACGCCGCGTGTGTAGATCCGCCAGCGGGCGTCGTCGCTCAGGCAGTCGAGGTGGACCTCGTCCAGCCGGACCTCCCCGGTGTACTGGCCGGACGTCGGCGGGGTGCTGTCGACGGGCTCTGATCCGGTGCAGGCCAGGAGCCAGATCATCGGGCGGCGCGCGCCTGCTCTCGCCAGATCGTCTGCTCGACCCGGTCCAGCACGGCGTCGAGTCCGTCCCCGGTCACTGCGCTGCAGGCCAGGCTGCCGGGGTGCTCGATGGCGAGCTCGGCCAGGCGCTCGGGCGTGGCGGCGTCGCTCTTGTTGAAGATCAGCAGCACCGGTGTGTCGCCAGCCCCCAGGCGCTTCAGCACGTCGTTCACCGAGGCGATGTGGCGGTCCTGCTCGTCGCTGCTCGCGTCCACGAGGTGGAGCAGCAGGTCGGCCTCGACGACCTCTTCGAGCGTGGACCGGAAGGCCTCGACGAGCTCCTTGGGCAGGTCCCGGATGAACCCGACGGTGTCGGTGAGGATGACCTCGCGCTCCTCGGGGAAGCGCAGGCGGCGGCTGGTCGGGTCGAGCGTCGCGAACAGGGCGTCGCGGGCCTCGACCTTGGACTTCGTCATGCGGTTGAGGAGCGTGCTCTTTCCGGCGTTCGTGTAGCCGACGATGCTGACTAGGGGCAGGCCCACGCGCTTGCGTCGGTCGCGGCGCATCCCGCGGTGCTTCCCGAGCTTCTTGAGCTCCTTGCTGATCCGGTTGAGCCGCTCGTCGGCGCGACGACGATTCAGCTCGAGCTTCGTCTCACCGGGCCCGCGGCCGCCGATGCCACCCGTCAGTCGCGACATCGCCGTGGCCATGATGGCCAGCCGAGGCTTCCGGTAGCGGAGCTGGGCCAGCTCGACCTGGAGCTTGCCCTCCTTCGTCGTGGCGCGCTGCGCGAAGATGTCCAGGATGAGCTGGGTGCGGTCGAGCACCGACAGCTCGGTCGCGGTGGCGATGTTCCGCAGCTGGGACGGCGCCAGCTCGCGGTCGAACACCAGCACCTCGGCGCCCAGGTGCATGCAGCGAAGCAAGGCGTCTTCGAGCTTGCCCTTGCCGATCAGCGTGCGGTTGTCGGCCTTCTTGCGGACCTGGAGCATCGCGTCGACGACCTGGAGGCCGGCGGTGTCGGCCAGGCGCTCGAGCTCCTCGAGGGACTTGCGTGCCTCGTTGGAGCGCGACTTCGTGACGCCGATGAGCACGGCCTTGGTGCGCCCGTCAACCTTCTTGAGCTTGTCGCTCTTGGTGAATCGGGCCTCGAGCTCGGTGATCCAGGCGTTGAAGTCGTCGGTCCAGTGGTGAACGCTGGGGCGGGACTCGACCCGCCAGATGTCCTCGCCGGGACGGACCTCCTCCGGTGGCAGGATGTGGGCCCACTCGACCGCGCCGGGCAGCCCGTCGAGCTGGGCCTGGACGACGATGACCGCGTCCAGCGCCAGGAGCGTCAGGTCCGTGAGGTTGTCCTTGCTGACGCCTTCGCCGCGCAGGTGCGTGACGATGAGCCGCTGCCCACGGAACCGCCCGGAGCCCGCGCGCGACCGGCCGAGGTCCGGCAGGAAGACCTTGTGGGCGTCGCCGACCACGACGTGGCGGACGTAGCCCATGCGGTCGACGACCAGACCGATCTGTCGGCTGGTCTCGCGGCTGATCTCGGTCATCCGGCGAGCGAGCTCAGGCGTGAGGAAGCTGCCCTGCGCCGTGCGGCGGTCGTAGAGCGACTTGATGGCCTTGACCTGAGAGGACTTCAGGCCGCTGGTATTTCCGTGGAGATCGGACACGGCGCCACAGTAACCGCGGTTGTCCCGAAGGCGAGCCGCCCGGCCCTGTTCACTTCAGCCGCTCTTCTGCTTTCGCGGTCCACTCGGGGCCCAAGACCCCGGCGTACGTGTCGAACAGCTCCTGGGCCTGGGCGGTCGCTCCGTTGCGGAGGGCCCAGTCGAACCGAGCCGGGATCTGGTCGCGGATCAGCCCGTCCACCTGGGTCGTGGCCTCAGCCGTCCACTCCTCGCCCATCTCGGCGGCCCAGATCTCGACGAGCCGGGCGGCGTCGCCCAGGTCTCCACGCCCGATGGCGACGGCGTAGTGCCGCGTCACGTGTGCCCTGGCGGCGTTCGTGAAGTCGGCCCCACATCGGTCGAGGACGGGCTCGACCCAGGCGCGCGTCGCCTCGGCAGCCACGACGGTCGCGTTGGTCAGCTCGCCGGCCGCGGCCGTGCAGAGCGCCGGGCCCTGGGCCTTCGCGGCGTCGTCGCAGGTGGCGACCGCGTATCCGGCGAGCAGGCCCGGCTCGCTCAGGATCAGGTACTCGCTCGGCTCGATGGCCGACAGCGCGGCACAGCGCCACTCCTCGGCGACGAGCGGGAAGGCCTGGGCGTCGAGCGACAGCGCGTAGGCGTCGACCAGCTCCTTGCGGTTGCTGACCTGCCAGCGAAGTCCGACGGCGTCCGGCTCGTCGACCATCCGACCATCGAGCGCCAGCGACAGGCTCGGTGCGTCCTCGCGCTGCAGATCCGCGAGGACGAGCGCGGCGCCCAGGTCCTGCCCATCGAGCACCAGCGTGGCGCTCTCGAACCGCGCCTCGACAGTCGACCCGGCGAGCGCGGCCGGGGTGGTCACGGTTGCCGTCATGCTGTGCCGTTGTCCGGCGACCACGGGTCCCCGGATGGGGCGGGCGGTACGCGCCGGCTCGGCCATCAGCCGCCGCTCAGGCTCCTCGGCGGTGAGTGGGCGCCAGTCCGAGCAGGGGCGATCCGACTCGGAGTAGAGCTCGAAGTACCAGAGGTTCTGGATCTCGAACGAGCAGATGTCGCGGACCTCGACGATCACCTCGACGCCGTGCGCGGCGAGCTGGACGTCTTCGACGCGAGCCTCCTGCCAGGTGACCGAGACATCGCGACCGGCATCCGCCAGGGGAATGAGGAGCAGGAGCATGGCGCTCCGCTAATCCACCCCGCGCCTCAGATCCCGTGCTGCAAGGCCAGGGCGAACGCCTGCATCGCGGCGAAGCACGCGGTGGCACCCGTCGCGCACGCCAGACCGAAGGCGATGCGCCCGGCCTGGTGGATGGCGTGGTCCTGCTGGATCTGGCTCGAGACGGCGTCGACCCGGCTCGTGGGGCGGACCCTCACCGGCACCGGGTCGGGGGCGTTGAGTCGGCGCGTCTCGGCCAGCGCCTCGCGGTACGCCAGGACCATCTCCGGGGTGATCGCCGAGCGGCTCGGGCTTCGTCGGAGTGTGTGTCGCAAGAGGGCCTCCCGAGGACCCGCTCGGATCCAGGGGAGGCCCTGTTTAGCTGCGATTGCCCGCCTAACCGTTCGACTTGCCCAGCTGGTTCACGATCTTGGGCAGGTCCACGCCGAGCCCGGCCTTGAGCTCCTCGACGAGCTTCACGGCCTGGATGGCGTTGGACTGCCCGCCGCCATCGTCGCTCTTGGGCAGGATGGTCATCTTGTCGACGTTCACGTCCTGGATGGTGCCGACCAGGCTGCCCATGACCTTCTCGAGCTTCTGCATCAGGAAGATGTCGCGGGCAGAGTCACCACCGTTCTGCCAGGTCTGGATCATCTCCTCGAGGACCTGGGCCGTTGCCTTGCCGTCCTCGCGGACCTTGGCCGCCTGGGCCTTGGCGTCGGCCTCGTCCGCCTCCATGCGGGCCTGGGCCGGCGCGACGACGTCCGCCTGGAGCCGCAGCCGGCTCTGTTCGACGCGGGCCGTCTGGACCAGCAGCTCGGCGCGGGCCTTGGCGACCAGCGCCTCGACCTCACCGCGCTGCTGAGCGACGAGGGCTCCCCGCTTGGTGGTGGCGTCCTTGATGCGCTTGGCGGTCTCGGCCTTGGCGATCTCGACCTCGGCCTGACACTCGCTGATTCGCGCCCGCTGGCGCGCCTCCGCGTCCTGGATCATCGCGTGGGCGGTCGCCTCGGCCTCGGCCACCTTGGCCGTCTTGATCAGCTGGGCGGTGGTCTTGCGGCCGATCGAGTCCAGGTAGCCGACCTCGTCGCTGACGTTCTGGATCTTCAGGACGTCCAGGGTCAGCCCGAGCTTGGACAGGTCGTGCTCCGCCTCGTCCAGCAGCTTCTCGGCGAACGCCAGCTTGTCCTCGTTGACCTCTTCCGGGGTCAGCTGCGACAAGACACCGCGCAGGTTTCCTTCCAGCGTGTCCTTGGCGACCGCGATCATCTCCTTGCGGGGACGGTCGAGGAAGCGCTCCAGGGCGTTGCCGAGGGTGGGTTGGTGACCGGCGACCTTCAGGTTCGCGACGCCCTGGACCGTGAGCGGGATACCGCCCTTGGAGTAGGCGCCGTGGACCTGGACATCCACGGTCATGTTCGTCAGGTCCATCTTGGCGACGGACTCGACCAGCGGCCACTTGATGCGGCGGCCGCCCTTCAGGACCTCGTAGCCCTTCTTGCCCGCGGAGACGTCGTGGTCACCGCCCGAGAAGATGAGGACCTCGTTCGGCCCGGCGATGTAGAGCAGGTTGCGGATGGTGAGCCAGGTCGCCACGCCTCCGAAGAAGACGAAGGCCAATACGACGGCGACGGTGATGACAGCGGTTGCGGGGTCCATCAGTTGCCTCCCTTTGCGGAGTTGTCTTCGAGCATCTTGGCGTCACGCAAGGTGTCCGCCTGCCCGGGCTGGGCCAGGATGCCGACCACGTCGACACCGGTGGAGTTCTGGAGCTCCTGGAGCACCTGGGCGACCATCGCCGGGTACTGGGCGACGTAGGCGGGCAGCGCCGTTCCGTCCCCGTTGTCGAGGAGGACGACCTCGTCGACGGTCACGGCGTTCACGCGCTCGACCACCGTCTCCAGCACCTTCTCCAGGTTCTGGATGAGGAAGATGTCGCGGGCGTCCGGTCCGGCCTTGATCCAGGCGTCGGTCATCAGCTGAAGCACGTCGGCCAGCGCCTTTCCGTTCTCCGCCGTGTACGCGGCCTGGCCTCGGGCCCGCAGCGTCGCGGCCTCCTGCTCGGCCTGGGCTGGGAGGACGACATCCGCCATCAGGCGAAGCTCCTCGAGCTGCTGTCGAATCTGCTGGAGCTCCTGCTCGGCCTCGGCGCGAGCCTGGAGCGCTGCGGCGGTGGTCCGCTCGTTCTCGGACTGGGCCTTGGCGTGGAGCTCAGCGCGGATCTGCAAGACCTCGTTCTCTGCTCCGATGATGGCGGCCTGGGCGTTCTGCTTGGCGACCTCGCCGGAGCGGCGTGCGCCGGCTTCAGCCTGCTCGGCGGCGGAGAGGTTGTTGGCCTCGGCGACCGTGGCGTCCCGGAGCACGATGGCGATGGACTCGCGACCGATGCTGTTGAGGTAGTTCACGTCGTCCGTGACGGACTGGATCTTCAGCGTGTCGAGCTGCAGGCCCAGACGACGCAGGTCCTCGTCGGCCTCGTGCGTCAGCGCTCCGGCGAACCGCAGGCGGTCCTCGTTGACCTCTTCCGGGGTCAGCGTGGCGAGGACGCCGCGCAGGTGTCCTTCGAGCGTCTCCTTGGCGACGCGCTTGATCTCGGCCGGGTCACGGCCCAGGAAGCGCTCGATGGCGTTGCCGATGATCTTCGGGTCCTTGCAGACCTTGACGTTGGCGACCGCGTGGACGTTGAGCGGGATGCCGCCCTTCGAGTACGCATTGGTCGTCCGGATGTCGATCGGGATGTTGCGGACGTCCATGCGCTCGACGCGCTCGACGATGGGCGTGCGAATCGCCATTCCGCCGTAGATCACCCGGTATCCGACCTTGGTGCCGTCCCCGAGCTGACGCTGCTTTCCGGAGAGCACCAGGACCTCGTTGGGCTCGCAGATGAGCAAGAAGCCCTTGGCGACGACGGTGATGAGCCCGAGCACGACGGCTCCGGCCATGAGCCCGCACAACAGTGCGGAGGCGACTTCCATGAGTTTCTCCCGGTGGTGGCCCGTCCAGGGCCGGTCAGTTCAGCGTCTTCTTCTTGCGCGCCATCGCGGCGGCTCGCTTGCGTGCCCGGAGCTGTTCGTCCGGCGTCGCGTCTTCGAATCGAGGCATGCGGATGACCTCTGCGGTGCCATCGTGGACGTGCACGACGAGCACCTTGGCTCCGCGCTCGATCTCCTCTCCGTTCGTGGTCGCCATGAGCTCGACCTCGCTCCCGCCCATGGTCAGCCGGATCTTTCCGGTGCGACCGGATGCGATGCGGAGGACGGCCTCGCCCTCGCTCCCCGCCAGGCGGCGCACGTTGGTCTGCGTCTTGACGGTGTTCTTCTTCAGCGTGCGGAAGGCCCAGGCAGCGCCGTAGCCGATGCCGAAGCCCGCGATGATGGACGTCGGAGCGTGCACGATGGTCGAGATGTCGAACAGCGTGAGCAGGGTGCCGATCCCGCCGAAGCTGGCCAGGAAGTAGGTCCAGAAGCGCAGCGACAGGAACGGGTTGAAGATGAGCGCGTCGGCGGCCGAGCCGGCGGTGAGCGCCAGGTCCTTGTCGGCCTCGAAGTCCCCGTCACCGTCCAGATCTCCGTCGAGGTCCCCATCCAGGTCCGTGTCCATGTCGGCATCGAAGTCGATGTCCTTGTCGAACTCGATGTCCTTGTCGAACTCCGGGCCGTCGTGGTCGGCCTCCAGATCCTTCCCACCAAGGAGGATCGAGGTGCCGATCAGCACGACTCCAAAAGCGAAGGCGGCGACATACGCAGTGAGCATCAGGGTGTCCGTTCTACGCGGCGGACCCGGACTTTACTGCGAGCACGATCCAGCCGGCGATGAACGCCACGCCTCCGAGCGGGGTGATGGCCCCCAGCCAGCGATGGCCCGTGAGGGTCATCGCGTACAGGCTGCCCGCAAAGAGGAGGATCCCGGCGCTGAACAGCCATCCGGTGAGGTTGGGAGGCGAGGGGAGCAGGCCCAGGACGCACAGGCCGAGCCCGTGCACCAGGTGGTAGCGAGCGCCGGTCTTCCAGACCTCGATGAGGTCCTCGGGGACGCGCCCGGACAGACCGTGGGCGCCGAAGGCTCCGGCGGCGACGCCGATGGCCATGAACACCGCCCCCACCCGAAGCCAGTTCATCAGATGTTCGAGAGCGAGATGTGTTCGGCGTACCCGTCGCCGCCGAACAGATCGGTGCGGACGACGAACCACGGGTCGTCGTAGTCGAAGCTCTGGACCTCGTAGTGGCCGCGGTCGTCCACCGTGTAGTCGATGTCGTCGGGCTCGCCGTACACGTCCAGGAAGCAGCGCATCGAGACGCCGATACCGAGGCCCCCCGGAGCTTCGGATGTGCCTTCGGGGCACGGGGCGCAGGCGATCAGGAGAGCGAGCATCGTCATCTTTGTCGGGAACAAGGACGCGTAACGTGTCGCCATCGCCGCCCATCGGTCCGAGCCGTCGATGTTCGTCCTCCATGTCCTGTCCGCCTGTTGTCGCAATGCTCCGCCTCCCGAGGTGGTCTCGCTGGACCCCATCGCCATCGACGAGGACGCCGTCCTCGAGGTCCCGCTCAGCGACATCGTCCTGACCGAGGGAGCGACCGTCGAGGTCACCAGCGACGCCGAGCTGGCTGCAGCCGTCAGCGGCGATGTCCTGCGGATCGTTCCGGACACGGGCTGGACGGGCGAGGCCGAGGTCCAGATCGTGGCCTTCGACGAGTGCGGCCAGGAGGCCACGACGACCCTGCTCGTGCAGGTGGGCTCGGTCTACACGGCGGTCGGCGACTGCACCACGCACTTCGAGTACAGCGGCTCGGCGCAGTCCGTGTACGTGGCCGGCGAGTTCAACGACTGGGACCCGACCGCTACGCCCCTGGAGAAGGACGGGCCCAGCTTCACGGGCTCGCTCGATCTGTCCGAGGGCGCCTACGCCTACAAGCTCGTCGTCGACGGCGAGTGGATCTGCGACGCCAACGCCGACTACTTCCAGTGCGACGAGGGCTACACGTGGAACCCCAGCTGCGAGACCGGCTGGGACTCCTGCAACTCGATGGTGGTCGTGGCGGACTGCGATGTACCCGAGCTGGTCCTCACGTCCCTCGACATCGACCGCGCCGCCAACTCGGCCTCGCTCGAGGTGGCCTTCTCGGGCGAGCTCGGCTCGGCGAGCGTGACGGTCGACGGGGTCGAGGTGGGCACGGATCTGGGCTCCATCGAGCTGACCGGGCTCGACGATGGGCGCCACACCGTCCGCATCGACGCCTCGAACACGGATGGGCTCGAGGCCGAGCAGCTGTACATCCCGTTCTGGACCGACGACCGGGACTGGGAGAACGGGCTGATGTACTACGCCTTCGTGGACCGGTTCCACGACGGCGACGCCACGCTGAACTTCGACGAGGGCACCAACCACTGGGAGACCGGGTACCTGGGCGGCGACTGGCGCGGCGTCATCGACAAGCTTGACTACCTGGAAGACCTGGGCGTCACCGTCATCTGGCTGACCGCACCCCAGGACAACGGCGAGGGCGCCTGGGGCTGGCAGTGCGAGGCCAACTACTCCGGCTACCACGGGTACTGGCCGAGCGACGCCTACATGGTCGAGGAGCACTTCGGCGACGAGGAGACGCTGCGCGAGCTGATCGACGGGGCCCACGACCGCGACATGCGCGTGCTCACGGACTGGGTCGCCAACCACGTGCACGAGGACCATCCGTACGCGACCGACCACCCCGAGTGGTTCAACGACCTGCTCGTCTGCGAGGGCGACGTCTGGAACACCGACCCGGAGACGTGCTGGTTCGACAGCTTCCTCCCCGACATCCGGTACTACGACAAGGAGCCGCTCCTGACGATGGTCGACGACGCCGTCTGGTGGGCCAAGGAGTACGAGCTCGACGGCTACCGGGTCGACGCGGTGAAGCACATGCCGCACTCGGTGTTCACCAACTTCCAGTCCCGCGTGAAGAACGAGATCGAGCACAGCGAGGTCGGCGGCGACGAGGACTTCTACACGGTCGGCGAGACCTTCAGCGGCGACCGGGACCTGATCGGCGTGTATGTGAACGACCAGGAGCTCGACGCCCAGTTCGACTTCACCCTGTACTGGTCCATCCTCGGGGTCATCGGGCGGAACGAGGGCTCGCTCGTCGACCTGGAGGACACGTTCGACGCGTCCGAGGCGCACTACGACGGGTTCACGATGTCGACCTTTCTCGGCAACCACGACGTCGAGCGCTTCATCGCCCACGCCAGCGGCGAGGTCAGCTCGCTGTACGGCGACGGCGCCTGTCCGGACGGCCCCATCCGCGGTCCGGACACCGGGCCCGAGTGGGAGGAGCCCTACCTGCGCCTGAAGCTCGCGTGGACCTGGCTCCTCACGCACGAGGGGCTGCCGCTCGTCTACTACGGCGACGAGGTCGGACTGCCCGGGTACCACGACCCCGACAACCGGCAGATGATGCGCTTCGAGGGCGACCTCTCCGGCTACGAGGAGTCGGTCCTCTGGCACGTGCGCGCGCTGGGCCAGGCTCGCGCCGAGCACCCGGCGCTCTCGACCGGGACGCGGACCCGCTGGTGGGAGGAGGACGACGTCTTCGCCTGGACTCGCGTCGAGGGTGACAGCCAGGTCATCGTCGTCGTGAACCGCTCGTGGGAGGAGCGCACGCTGACGAACGGCGTCGCCTGGGCTGGCCTGTCTGACGGGACGTTCGAGGACGTGCTGACCGGGGATGCGTTCACGGCGTCCGGCGACTCGATCTCGGTGCCGGTGCCGGCGATGGGCTCGCGGGTGCTCGTGAAGTAGACTCGCGCGATGCCGGCCAAGCCCGCCCCCTGGGGTCATCATCCGCCCCTGGACGGCTTGCGAGCCATCGCGGCCCTGCTCGTGGTCCTGTTCCACGCCGGCGCCTCGTCCCTGGCCGGTGGCTTCGTCGGCGTCGACGTCTTCTTCGTCCTGTCGGGCTTCCTCATCACGGCCATCCTCGTCCGCGAGGGAGCCAACATCCGCATCCGGTATGGGCGGTTCTTCGCTCGCCGGTTCCGACGCCTGCTGCCGGCCGCGTCGGTCGTGCTGGTGATCACCGCCATCGCCTGCCGCCTCAGCGATGCGATGGGGCCGATGGAGTACCTGCGGCTCCGCCCGGGCTTCATCGCCGCGGCGCTCTACCACTCGAACTGGTCGTTCCTGATCGAGTCGCAGGACTACTTCGCGGCCGACCACCAGGGGACCTCGCCGGTCCTCCACTACTGGAGCCTCTCGGTCGAGGAGCAGTTCTATCTGGTCTGGCCGTTCCTGATGGCCGGGGTCGTGGCGCTGTATCGGCGGTCGGTGAATCTGGCGCTCGGGGCCGTCGTGTTCCTGGCCCTGGTGAGTCTGGGGCTGAGCATCCACGCGGGGCTCGAAGACCCGATGGTGTCGTACTTCGGCACCCACACCCGAGCGTGGCAGCCGCTCGCTGGCGCCGCGGTCGCGCTCGCCACGCTGAACCCCCAGCGTCGCAACCTGGGCTGGCTCTCCGGCGTCGGTCTGATCGGGGTGCTCCTGGCGTCGCTGACCGTCGTCCCGCTCGACGAGCCGCTCGCCCGCGGGGTGCTCACGGTCGTCGCGATGGTCGTCCTGCTGATCTCGCTCGAGGCCGCCCCCGACAGCCGGGTGGCGAGGCTCTTGTCCTGGGCTCCGCTGCGCCGCCTCGGCGACTGGTCGTACAGCATCTACCTGTGGCACTGGCCGGTCGTGGTGTTGCTCGACGCCGGCCATCTGCTGCCCGAAGAGGGCGCCCTACGCATCGCCGCCGTGGTCGTGATCACCGTGGTCCTGAGCGCGCTGACGTACCAGTTCGTCGAGCGCCCGACGCGTCGGATGAGCGTCGATGGTCGGGAGTGGAAGGTGGTCAAGCTGGGGATCCTCGGGGCCGGTGTGACGGCGGCCGCGATGGTGGCCATCCTGCCGGTGGATCCCGAGACCCGTGAGCTCGCCGAGAAGATCGAGGCCGGCCCGGCCTGGCAGGAGGGCCGGCTGGTCGGGACCGGCCCCCATGTCGCCGTCATCGGGGACAGCCACGCCGACCAGCTGCGTGGGGCGTTCCTGGAGCTCGCCTACCCGAACCAGTGGTCGATGACGCTCGAGGTGAAGCTCGCCTGCCCGTGGATCGGTGGGACCTGGATCTACGAGGACCGCGTCACCGACTGCACCTACCCGGACGTCGACGCCGATCTCGTGGTGCTCGCGAGCCGCAGCCTGGCTCTCCGGCCCATCGTCGAGAGGGGCGAGACGTTCGAGCTCGGGACGCCCCAGTGGCGTGAGGCGGTCGAGCGCCGAACCCGGGCGGCGCTCCAGCGCCGTCTCGACCAGGCCGACCGCGTGGTGCTCATCGAGCTGATCCCTGAGATGGAAGCGGCCCCGGCCGACTGCCTCGCGCGGCGCGAGGCCGACTGCTCGTCACCCGCGGTCTACCTGCCCGAGGCCGCGTTCGTGCGCGAGCTCTACCGCGAGCTGGCCGCCGAGGACGCGCGCGTGGACGCCTGGGATCTGTCCGAGCTGCTGTGTCCGGATGGGCGCTGCCCAGCGGTGTCGGGCGGCATCGTGACCCGACGTGACGAGCACCACCTGGCCATGGACTACGCGCAGTCGCTGGCGCCCGAGCTGGGAGAGCGACTCCCGCCGGGTCTTGTCCTGTATGAAAAACACTGACACTTTTTCCTGCAGTGGGGTTGTCACCCCGCCCGTCGAGGTCCATGCTGTGAACAAGGCAGCGGAACACACACGCTGACGCGGAGACCTCTCGAACGTTATTCTCACTGGTCTGACGGAACGTTCGAGCCTCTCGCGTGTCGTAAGCATGTGTAGGAGGAACCATACAGTGAGCTCGGCCCTCGCCATGCATGCTGTCCCGCCGCGGACGGAGCTGTCCCAGCTTCGCGGGGGCCTCGCGGTCCTTGCCCAACGGCTCTTTCGCGAGCTTGGTGACCCCGAACTGGTGTGGGCCGACAACACGCTTCAGGAGTTGCTCGTACCGGACGTGGTCGAGCAGGGGCTCGACGACTGGGTCGTGCGCGCTGCACTTGTCTTGCTGGTCGACAAGTGCATCGAGCTCGGCCTCGTCGGCCCCACCCTGTACGCGCCTCGGCGCGCCCTGGAGCTCCTCGATCAGCTCGACCAACCTCCGGATCGGAGGTCCCGCGCAAGCGGGTGACGCCCTGCGGTGAGGCTCGGGACGCGGACTTGTTTCCACGACAACTCTCTTCCCTCCCACAAATGCGAAACGAGTCTCACCGCAGGGCTCCTTTTCATCGCCAGGGAAATAGACTCGGGCGGTGTCGTCGAACCTCCCACGGTGGTCCCATCGTCCGCCGCTGGATGGTCTGAGGGCCATCGCCGCGCTGCTCGTCCTGGTGTTCCACGCGGGCGTCGAGCAGGTGTCCGGGGGCTACGTCGGCGTGGACGTCTTCTTCGTCCTGTCCGGGTTCTTGATCACCTCGATCCTGCTGCGCCAGCTGTTCGGCGACGGCATCCGGTTTCTGGACTTCTACGCCCGGCGCGCGCGGCGCCTGTTGCCAGCGGCCTGCGTCGTCCTGGTCGTCACGGTCGTCGCGTTCCGACTCGATCCATGGAACGGCCCGTTGGACTGGCTGCGTGTCCGGCCCGGCGCGATCGCCGCGGCCCTGTACGGCTCGAACTGGTGGTTCCTGCTCGACGCCCAGGACTACTTCGCCCAGGACCACGAGGCGTCTCCGTTCCTGCACTACTGGAGCCTGTCGGTCGAAGAGCAGTTCTACGCGGTGTGGCCTGCGTTGTTGGCGGGTATCGGCGTCGCGGCCCGGCGAAGCCTGAAGCTGGCGTTCGTCGTCACGCTGGGGATCTGCCTGGCCGGACTGGGCCTCAGCGTGGCGCTCCATGCCGGCGAACCGATGGCGTCGTACTTCGGCACCCACGGGCGCGCGTGGCAACCGATGGCGGGGGCGGCCGTGGCGCTCGGCATCGTGGCCTGGCCGCGTCAGCACCGTCTGGGTGGCGTGCTGGCGGGCCTGGGCCTGGTCGGTGTGGTGCTGGCTTCTCTGGAGGTGGTGCCGAGCGGTGGCGCCCTCCCCCGCGGGGGGCTCACCGTCGCGTCGATGGCCGCGCTGCTCGTGGGCCTGGAGCTGGCGCCGGCGTCCCGGACCGCCACAGTCCTGTCGAACGGCGTGCTTCGGCGTCTCGGGGACTGGTCCTACTCGATCTATCTGTGGCACTGGCCGGTGGTGGTCATCCTGGCGCGCTCGGGCCGACTCGAGCCGGGCTGGTTCCGCGTCGCGGTCATCTGCGCGGTGACGCTCGCGCTGGCCGCTGCGACGTTCCGGTTCGTCGAGACACCGACGCGCTCGGTCTCCACCGCGGGTCGTCCCGCTCGATTCGTCCTCGGCGCGGGGGGCATCGCGGCGGTCGTCGCCGGGTTCGTCCTGCTGGTCCTGCCGGTGGACGACGCGACCCGGGCCCAGGCGGTCTCCGCCGAACGGACGATCTCCGAGGAGGCTTCGGTCGACGGGGACGGCCCGCGGGTCCTGCTGGTGGGGGACAGCCACGCGATGGCCCTGTACCCGGCGTTCGAACAGATCGCGCTGGCGTCCGACTGGAGCCTGTCGATGCGCGCAGCGTACTCCTGCCCCTGGCTGCAGCTCGAGTGGCCGGGCATGGCCCACCGCGACTTCGACTGTCGCTTCGAGTCGTCGCCGGCCGATCTGGTCGTCTTGGCGACCGGGGCGGTGCTGAAGCGCGGGGTCCTGTGGCAGGGCGACGAGCTTCGTGCGGGCGATCCGGGCTGGGCGGATGCGATGGGCCAGGGCAGCGCCTTGGCGGTCGAGCGATGGCTCGGGGTGGCCGACCGCGTCGTCGTCGTGGAGATCATCCCGCGCTGGGCCCACGGCGAGGGGCGGTGCGACGAGCCCGTCGAGACCTGTCGGATCGAAGGCGTGGCCCCCATGGGGACCGACGTCCTCGAGGCGACGTGGCGCGATCTCGCCCAGGACCCTCGCGTCTCGACCCTCGACCTGGACCAGGTCTTGTGCCCAGACGGCTCGTGTCCCGTCCAGGTCGGCGGCGTCTCCACCCGGCGCGACGTGCACCACTTGAGCGCCGACTACGCAGCGACGCTCGCAGACGCGGTCGCCGACCGGCTCCCGGAGCTCAAGTCTCGTCGATGACCTGGGTCCCGGCCAGTCGATCGCCGAGTCGCCTGCCGCGGGGATCACTCCAGATCATCCCGACGTCGACGACCGCCATCAGGCCGACGAGCATCAGCCCCAGCATCCCGAACGGGTCGGGCAGCATCGCGAACGCCCAGGCCCCGATGTAGGGCGCGTTGCGGATCCAGGCCTGCTTGTTCGAGATCGGCAGGTCGGTGTCGACCGCCACCACGCGGCGCTTCGTGAAGCGCTTCGACAGCGACAGCTTGCCGTCGTCCATGTCCTTGCTGGCCATGTACGCGGCGTTCAGGCCGCTCGCGATGACCCCGCTGATCATGAACGTGAACGGCGACAGCGCCAGCCCGATCATCTCGACGACGGCCATCGCGGCCAGCTCGGCCCCGCTGCCGCCCAGCCGCTTCTGCAGCTCGGCCTTCGGCTTCTCGAGCGGCATGCCGCCCTCGTACGAACACGTCGTCGAGAGGCACACCCCGTTTCTGCTGACCTGACCGCCGCACATCGGACACATGTCGAGAGCATACGTGCCGAGCGCGGGTGTCATCGGTCCGAGGGCTCGTGCTGTTCCTGCTCGCCACTGTCGCCTCCGCCGAGGACACCGTCCCTGACGATGTGCCCCCCTTCATCCTCGGGTCCTACGGGCGCGCCCAGGCATCGACCGACCTGGCCGGTGGCCGGGGCGAGCCGACCAACATCGTCGCGTTCGGCCCGCGCCTCGAGGCTGATCCGTACGCGGAGATCGATCTCGGCTGGCAGAAGTGGACCGATGACGGGGCTCGCTTCCGCGCGCTGATCACGCCGGCGATCGCGGGCGAGCCGTTCCACTACGACGGCCAGTGGGACGCCGATCTCGCCATCCGCAACCTGTTCGCCGAGGCCCAGCTCCCCGCCGGGCCGGGCACCGCGAACGTCTGGGCCGGGTCCCGGATGTACCGCGGCGACGACATCTACCTGCTCAACTTCTGGCCGCTCGACATGCTGAACACCTACGGCGGCGGCGCCGGGTTCACGCACGAGCGCTTCGATGTCGCGGGCCACGTCGGCTTCAACCGCATCGACGTGGACGACTGGCAGGTCCAGCGCTGGAGTCGCCCCGTCCCCGGCGGAGTGGGCGAGGACAGCGTCGTCATCCTCGACCGTCAGCGCCGCATCGCCAGCCTGAAGGCGAGCACCTCGGTGCCGCTGGGTGACGTGACGGTCCGCGTGAAGGGCTACGGCGAGCTCCACCAGCTGCCGGAGGGAACACGTCTCCTGGACGACGAGATCGAGGAGGTCCTCCCGGCGGACCGGGGCTCGGTCGTCGGAGCGCAGCTCTCGGCCTGGGGCTGGGCGGACGGCGGCTTCGTGCACCTGTTCTACCGACGCGCCACCGGGCTGGGTGCGTATGGCGAGTTGGCTGTGCCCGATGACGGCTTCGCCACCGACTACACGGTCACCGCCGCGCGCGAGCAGCGGGTCGCGCTGGCGTTCGGGCACGAGTTCCAGGAGCGCGTCTCGCTGGCCGGCGGCGCCTACGTCCGGCAGTACACCGACGCCGACGGCCTGGCGGTCGACATCGACGACGGCTGGGAGTCCGCGATGGCGCTCCGGCCCGCCGTCAACATCGGCCAGCATGTGGCGCTCGGGCTCGAGGGCAGCCACCAGTGGGTCCGCCCGAACGGCCTCAACCCGCGGACGGACGAGCACGACATCCCGCAGATCACGAAGCTGTCGGTGCTGCCGATGGTGAAGCCGGCGCCGACGACGTTCTCGCGCCCGATGATCCACCTGACGTACACGGCCAGCTTCCTGGATGAGGACGCCATCCAGTGGTTCGACCCGCTCGACGAGCGCGCCCAGGAGTCTGTCCAGCACTTCGTCGGCATCGGCGCCGAGTGGTGGATGAACAGCCAGTCGTATCGCTGACGTTCGGCGTGCCGTGCACGCGATGAGCCTTCTCCGGGTCGGCGCATTCGGCTGGGATACCCTCGGGCACCTTCCGCGAGGTCGCCATGCTCCCGCCCGTCACCCACGCCACCATCGCCGTCGTCGGCGTCTTGCTCTCGAGCGACGGGCTGCCGGTGCGGTCGCAGGGTCAGGCCAGCTTCCAGGAGTGCCCGAACGAGGCGAACGACGGCCGGTACCAGCGCTCCTGGGACAACGGGAACAAGCGCGTCCGCGGAGACTGCCTGGCCGGCGTCGCCCAGGGCGACTGGAAGTCGTGGCACCAGAACGGCGAGGTCTGGTACAAGCGCTCGTTCATCGACGGCCGCTGGGACGGCGGGTTCAAGAGCTACCACGAGAACGGCTCGATCTTCGCCAAGGGCGAGTGGGAGGACAGCTACCCCATCGGCGTCTGGAAGACGTGGCACTCTGGCGGCGAGATGCGCAGCAAGGGGATGTACTACGAGGGCGACGCGGCCGGCTGTTGGAAGACCTGGCACAGCGACGGCAGCCGCGCCTCGGTCGGGGCCTACAGCGCCGGCAAGAAGGTCGGCACCTGGTACAGCTGGACCGCGATCGGCCAGCGGAAGAAGGAGAAGTTCGGCGGCACCAAGGATGAGGGCCGCTGCTGGTGGCATCTTCTCTGAGTGGGGCTGCAGCTCGAAGCATGGAAGCACCGGCCCGCGCTGGACGGACTGCGGGCCATCGCAGCGCTGCACGTCATCCTGTTCCACGCGCGGCTGGACGCGTGGTCCGGTGGGTACGTCGGCGTCGACGTCTTCTTCGTGCTGTCGGGCTTCCTGCTCACCTCGATCCTGCTGAGGCGAGGCCTGGGTCCCGGCCTGGACGTGCTCGACTTCTACGCGCGCCGGGTCCGACGGCTGCTCCCCACCGCCGCCCTGGTGCTGGTCGTCACGCTCTTCGTCTTCCGGATGCTGCCGTCCACGACCCCGCTCGACCATCTCCACGTCCGTGGAGGAGCCGCGGCCGCCGCGCTCTACGGCTCGAACTGGTGGTTTCTCGAGCAGGCCCAGGACTACTTCGCGCACGACGCGCCGTCGCCGTTCCTGCACTACTGGTCGCTGTCGGTCGAGGAGCAGTTCTACCTGGTCTGGCCGTTCGTCCTGCTGCTCGTCCTTCGGGTGCTCCGCTGGAGGCCGGGGGCCGCGCTGGCCCTGGTCGCTGCGGTGGCCGCGGCCAGCCTCGCGATCAGCCACCACGTGGGGATCCGGGCCCCGATGGAGAGCTACTTCGGGACGCATGCCCGGGCGTGGCAGCCGCTCGCGGGTGCGCTGGTCGCCCTGGTCTGCGCTACCCGGCCGCCGCTGTCTCCGGTGATGGCCCGGGTGAGCTCGTTCGTCGGGCTGGCGGGCGTCCTGGTCGCTGCGCTCGGGGTGCTCCCGATGGTCGAGCCGCTACATCGAGGTGAGCTCGTCGTCGCGGCGATGGTCCTGCTGCTGCTGGGGCTCGAGGGCGCGCCGGACTCGAGCGTGGCGTGGCTCCTGTCGGTGTCCCCGCTGCGTCGGCTCGGCGACTGGTCGTACGAGATGTACCTGTGGCACTGGCCCATCGTCGTGCTCCTCGAGCGCGAGGGAATGCTGCCCGAGGCGATGGCGCCGAGGCTCCTGGTCGTCCTGGCGAGCACGGTGCTGCTGTCCGCGACCACCCATCACCTGCTCGGCAAGCCGCTGAGCCGCGTCCCCGTCGCCGGTCGCACGCGTCGGGTCGTCTTCTCGGCGGTGGTCGGCGCGGTCGCCATGGCGGGCCTCATCTTCGTCGTGCTCCCAGTGGACGACGAGGTGAAGGACCGAGCCGAGCGGATGGCCGAGCAGTCGGAGCGCTCCGGATACGAGGTCGAGGGGAGCGGCGCCCGAGTCGCGCTCATCGGGGACAGCCACATGGCCCACTGGACGCCCGCATTCCACGAGCTGGCCCTGCGGCGCGACTGGACGCTCGTCGGCGACACCAGGAACGCGTGCCCGTGGCCCGATCTGGACTGGGTCGGGGACGGCGCTCGGGTCTTCCGCTGTTCGTTCGAGGCGCCCGCGGCCGATGTCGTGTTCCTGGCCGGTCGCGCGGCGGGGGAGCGCAGCGTCCACACGGTCGACGGCCCGCTCGTCCACCCGGACCCGGGGTGGGCCGAGGCGGTGGCTGCGGGGAGCCGCTCGCAGCTCGAGGCCCTCGTGGCCAGGGCCGGGCTGGTCGTCGTCATCGAGCCGATCCCCGAGCTCGCCGAGGAACCGCTGGCCTGCTTGTCGGCGGACCGGGAGACCTGCGACGTCGCTCCGATCGTGGTCGAGAGGCATCTGGCCCTGGAGGAGATCTGGCGGGCCGCTGCCCGGGACATCGAGGGCGTGGAGACCCTGGACCTCGACGAGCTCGTCTGCCCGGACGGCGTCTGTCCGGCCGAGGTCGACGGCGAGGTGACCCGCCGGGACACGAACCACCTGACGCCGTCCTACACGCGCGCCCTGGCCGATGGGCTCGGCGAGCGGCTGCCCGAGTCGCTGCGTTGACGCCGCTCAGAGGCTCCGCTCGAGGTTGGACCGAGCGCGTCCTTCGAGTGACTCCGAGAAGGTCCTGGTGAGGAACACGGGCCTCTCGAGCAGACCCTGGAGGAACCGGCGGCGCCCGGCTGTGTAGAGCGCGGCGGGGACGAACGCGGTGAACTCGGCGTGGACCTCGTCCATGTACCGGTCGAAGCGCGCGGGGCGGGCCGCGAGGATGGCCATGTCCGCGTCCAGGAAGTGCCCGGAATCGGCGTCGACCTCGAGCGCCTCGCCGTGTCGTGCCGTCCAGCGGATGAGCTCGGCCACGCGAGGGGAGCAACCCGCCGCCAGGGCGAGCTGCGCGCTCCGCTCCTCGTTGTCCTTGGCCAGCGGCTCGTAGACGGCGTCGTGCAGCAGCATCGCCTGGGCGATCTGCTTCGGCTGGTCCCACTCCAGTCGGACGAACCACTCGGCCAGCTCGTGCAGGTGCTCGACGTCGTGGTAGCGGCGGTGCGGCTCACGGTGGCGGGTGAGCAGGTCGCTGAGCACGTCGTCGTCGAGGCCGGCCGCGTGCACCAGGACCGGGGGCAGCTCGAGCTCCATCGAGGCCCCGTCGACGAGCGCGAGCGCCAGGTCACGGACGGTTCGAGCGGCGTCTCCGGCCGGCATGACCCGCGGCGCGGTCCGGCCGAGCAGCCAGGCGCCCTGGATGGCGGCGAGCACGGACGCGGCGATGCGTCGGCAGGTCGGGAAGGGCAGCTGACGGCGGGCTCGTATCCGCGCCACCAGCTCGTCCTGGCTGCGGTGCAGGGCGGTCTCGAAGCGGCGACGGACCTCGGCGTCCACCATCGCCTCGCCCGCGATGACCACCGCGGCCGTGACGGCCCGCGGGTCGGCGTCGGGCCCCAGCGCCAGGTGCGCGTCGATGAACCCGGCGATGTCGGTGCCGTTCGCGTCATCGAGCCGCGCCTGGAGCGTCGCCATCAGCTCGCCGAGGATCTCGGCCTTGGACCCGAAGTGGTAGTGCACCAACCCGCTGCTCTTCAGGCCTGCGGCTCGGGCGACCTCCGCGACCGACGCGCGCTCGTAGCCCTCGTCCTGCAGGACGGTGAGCAGGCCCTCGACGATCTGTGCTCGCCGCTCGGCCGTGTTGCTGCGTCTTCCCACGGGACCTCTCGATAAAACTTGGTCGTACGACCAAGGTACCATTTCCAAGTGCTGAGCTGCGAGTGTGCCGGCCCTCAGACTCACCGGTCCATGCTGGGCCATGCTCTTCGCCCTGACCACGCTCGCCCTGTCGCCCGCCGCCACAGCCGCCGAGCCACACTTCAGCTACCCGAAAGTCCTCACCGCGAACGGCTACGGCGTCGCCGTGTTCGACGCATCGGGGGACAACGCCGTCCTCGACACGTTCGGCGACCATCTGTACCAGCAGTACAGCCCCGAGTCCGAGCCGACGCGCGACCTGCTCTACGACACGTACTTCGGCGTCCGCGCCCAGGACGAGTCGGTGTGGCTGACCGAGGCCAACGACTACCGCATCGTCCCCGGGACCAACGTCCTCGAGATCGACCGGTCTCGCGGTGAACTGATGATCACCGAGTTCGTGTTCGCCCCGATGGAGCACGAGCAGCCCGGAATCGTGCACATCCTGCGCGTCGAGAACACCGGCTCGGAGACGCTCGCTGTCGAGGCCTTCAAGCTCGAGAACTGGCACGTCGGCGACCCGACCAACGAGAACGAGGCCATCCAGAACGAGGGCGAGGGGCTCGTGATGTGGGGCCAGTACTCCGGCCTCACGATGCACTTCGTGCCGCTCGTCTCCCCGACCCGCACGGACTGCTCGCCGAACAACCCCTACTACGCGGTCAACGAGGGCTGGGATCTGGACGCGTGCGACCTCGGCCAGGGCGACGACCAGATCGGCGCCTTCCAGTGGAGCCTCTCGATCGAGCCCGGCGCCGTCGAGTTCGTCGGCGTCATCGACCAGTTCGGGACCACCGACGGCATCACCGAGTACGTCGCCTCGCGCACCCCCGACCAGCTCATCGACGCCGAGCTCGCGTGGTGGGATGCCTGGCACGACACGGGCACCGAGCCCGCCGACCTGTCCGAGGACGAGCGCAACGTCTACCGCCAGGCGCTCGCCTTCATGAAGATGGGCCAGGTGCGCGAGGAAGGGGACGCCTACGGCCAGATCCTGGCGAGCCTCCCGGCCTCGGCCCCCGTCGGCGGCTTCCAGCACATCTGGAACATCAGCTGGGTCCGCGACGGCGCCTACGCCATCCGTGGTCTGACCGCCGCGGGACACCACACCGAGGCGCGCGACTTCCTGGAGTTCCAGATCCAGGACGACAAGACCGGCGAGTGGACCAGCTACGTCGGCGGCATGGACCACGCGCTGTCCATCTGCCGGATCTACGGGAACGGCCAGGAGTGGACGGACGTCGAGGAGACCGGGCCCAACATCGAGTTCGACAACTTCGGGCTCTATCTCTGGGCCGCCGGGCAGTACGTCCGCGCCAGCGGCGACACCGACTTCGCGACAGAGCACCAGGCCAAGCTCTTCGACGAGACGGCCGACGTGCTCGTCCGCCTGGTCGACCCGCAGAACGGCCTCATCACCGCCGACTCCAGCATCTGGGAGCGCCACTGGGAGGGCCACCAGAAGCAGTTCACGTACACCTCGCTCTGGGCCGTTCGCGGCCTGCGCGAGGCCGCGTGGCTGGCCGAGCAGGTCGGCGACTCCCGCGCCCAGTCCTACTCGGACGAGGCCGACGCCATCGCGGCCGCCATCGAGGAGCACCTGGTCCGCGACGACGGCGTCCTCGTCGGGAACCTCGAGGAGCACCTCGCCGGCGACCCCGCCATGGACCTGGCCGCCATCGACGCGTTCAACAACGGCGTCCTCGACCCCCGCGGCGACTACTACGAGCCGTCGATGGCCGCGTACGAGCGCGACCTGGGCGTGACCAGCGGCCCCGGCTTCGCCCGCAACGACGACGGCGACCTGTACGACGAGCAGGAGTGGCTCATGATCGACCTGCGGGTCGCCGAGTCGCTGCGCCGAGCCTGCCGCCCGGACGACGCCGCCGAGCTCGAGGACTGGATCACCGAGCATGCGGTGAAGAACAACCTCATCATCCCCGAGCTCCTGGAGCCGAGCACCGCGGACTACTCGGGCCCCGCTCCGATGATGGGCTTCGGCAGCGGCCTGTACGTGCTCCAGATGCACCAACGCGAGGTGCTCGTCTGCGACGGTGACACCGGCCTGGACTCGGGCTCGGACACCGGCACGAAGCCCCCCGGTGGCGGCGCGACCCCGACGTGCGGCTGCAACGACGACAGCGCCGCGGCGCTCCTGCTCCTTCCTCTCCTCTTCCTCCGACGGAGGCGTCGATGACGCTCCTGCTGACCCTCGCCTGCGTGGACCCCACGCTCTACGCCGAGTCCCCCGTGCTCGAGACGCACGTCGACGACTGGCGCGACGAGGTCATCTACCAGCTCATGGTGGACCGGTTCGCGAACGGCGACGTGAACAACGACTACAACGCCAGCCTCAACCCGGACGTCATGGCTCGGTACATGGGCGGCGACTACCAGGGCGTGATCGACAACGTCGACTACCTGGTCGACCTGGGCATCACCTCGGTCTGGATCAGCCCGGCGGTGGTCAACGTCGAAGAGGACGCCGGCGTCGCCAGCTACCACGGGTACTGGACCCAGGACTTCATGGGCGTGAACCCGCACTTCGGCGATCTGGCCAAGATGCGCGAGATGGTCGACGTCCTGCACGACAACGGCATCCTGGTCATCCTGGACATCGTCGCCAACCACGTCGGCCAGCTGTTCTTCTACGACATCAACCGGAACGGACAGGCCGACACCACCCAGTACGGCAGCGGCCGCGAGGACGACGCGCTGTCGATGATCATGGAGTGGGACCCGGCCTACGACGAGCGGGGGATCCAGGCCTGGACCAGCCTGGGCGAGTCCGGCCCGGCGCCGCTCGGCTGGGTCTACATGCCCGAGATCAACCGGATGCCGCCCAACCCGGGCGCGTTCTACTCGGACAACGCCTACAACCGCCGCGGGCGCGTCACGGACTGGGGCGTGCGCCACCAGGTCGAGAAGGGCGACTTCCCCGGCGGCCTCAAGGACCTCGACACGCTGAACCCCGACGTGCAGCAGGCGCTGATCGACAGCTTCACGTGGTGGATCGTCGAGACCGACATCGACGGCTTCCGCATCGACACGCTCAAGCACGTCGAGAACGACTTCTGGCAGGAGTTCGCGCCCGCCATCCGCCAGAACGCGCTCGCGAACGGCAAGGAGAAGTTCCTGATGTTCGGCGAGGCCTTCGACGGCAGCGACGCGCTCATCGGCAGCTACACCTGCGACACCCGCAGCGAGAAGCTCGGCTGGTACCCGGACGAGTCCAGCGACGGCGAGATCGTCGGCTGTGACCACCCCGACAACGCCGGCGGCGAGCCCTACGAGGGCGTGGACTCGGTCTTCAACTTCAGCCAGAAGTTCCAGGTGTTCGACGACGTCTTCAAGTACGGCGCGGCCACCAGCAACATCGAGGCGCTGTACGCCGAGCGGGACAACCACTTCGGCCAGGTGCCGAAGACCAACGGCGCCGGCCAGGCCCCCCGGGACATCCTGGTCAACTTCATCGACAACCACGACATCCCGCGGTTCCTGTACGACAACCCGTCGCCGGCGGCGCTGAAGAGCGCCATCTTCTACCTGCTCACCGAGGACGGCATCCCTTGCGTCTACTACGGCACCGAGCAGGCGTTCGAGGGCGGCAACGACCCGGCGAACCGCGAGCCCTTGTGGTGGTCCGGCTACGACCAGAACGGCGACCTGTTCCTGCACACGAAGTCGCTGATCGCGCTGCGCAAGGCGTACGAGCCGCTTCGTCGTGGCGACTTCCAGGTCCGCTGGGCGAGCGAGCGCGTCGACAACGAGGAAGACGCGGGCATCTTCGCCTTCGAGCGGGCCACGGAGGACGCGAGCGTCCTGGTGGTCGTGAACACCCACGACGACCAGACCTCGGAGACGCGCTTCGACGTCTACCCGATGGCCACATCGTTCCCGCAGGGCACCACGCTGGTCGAGGTCTGGCCCGAGGGCTCCGATCGCACGTTCACCGTCGGATCTGGTGGCGAGGTCACCATCGACGTCGGGCCGCGGGGTGGTTCGGTGCTCGTGCCAGAGGCCGACGTCATCTCGTACTGACGCCGGGCGATCTGGGGGCTACAAGGTCCACATGACGCTGCTGTTCCTGTTCGCCTGCACGGGCTTCACGATCAACGACAAGGACGGGACGACGACCGACACGGGCACGTCCGTCTCGTCGGACCTGGACTGTGATGCCGCGTACGACACCACCGCGCCGTCCGGCCCCGACTGCCTGACCGGCACCATCACGTGCGGCCAGACCATCGAGGGCACCACGCTGGGGGGCAGCACGGTGATGGACTCCGACCTGTACGAGTCGGCGTACTGCTTCGTCCCCTTCACCGACTACGACGGGCCGGAGCGCGCCTACGAGCTTCAGCTCGAGGCCGACACGACGGCCTACGTCACGCTCGAGGCGCCCTGCGGCGACCTGGGCTTCGGGCTGATGCGCTGGTCGTACGAGGACACCTGTCCCACGGGCGAGGAGCACGGCATCCTGGACTGCAACGGCCAGCCGTCGGACTCGACGTCGAACACGAAGGAGGCCCAGGTCTGGGCCGAGAAGGACACGCGGTTCGTGCTGGCGGTCGACGGCAGCGCGGGGGGCGGCGCGCCGTTCCGAATCACCGTGGAGTGCGAGTAGGCGCTAACTCAGGGCGCGATCTGCTCCGGCCGCTCGAACACCACCGCTTCCTTTCCGACGCAGGGGACGGTGAGTGCGCGCACGGCGTCCGGCGAGCCCGCGGCCAGGCCCTCGGCCCACCGGTCCTCCCAGGTCGTGTCCAGGGCGAGGCGGTCCGCGCGCTCCAGCAGGTCGGCGTTGGTCAAGAGCTGCGCCGGGGTGCGCTGGACCAGACCGGCCGCGACTCGGGTGACCGTCGCGTCCTCGACGGGCTCGCCCAGCGTCTCCAGGATGCGTTCGGCCGCCTGATCTGCGTCGCTGGGGTCCGTGAGCGCCTGCACCCACAGCACCGAGGCGCCGCCCGGACGGCTGTCGACGCCGACCCATGGGGTGTAGGTCAGGCCGTGCAGCCGGGGCCACAGGGCCTCGCGCCAGACCTCGCTCAGGATCTCTCGGGAGCCGGGGTCCGAGGCGCCGTCGTCCGGCAGCCGACAGCGACCAGCACCGTGGTCAGCTCGGCGTCTTCGTCGTCGAGCTCGTGGCGCGTACGCTCCGTCGGCCCCGCTCCGGCTGGCGACCACGTCAGGCGTCCGCCCGCTCCTCCCAGGTGGCGAAGCGGCCCTCGAATCGGGCCAGGGCGTCGCTGGGTTTCTCGGCGCTGACGACGAGCGGCGTCGCGTTCGCGGTGGCGAACAGCTCCTTTCCGCGCGCGATGTTGGAGCGCGCGCTCAGGTCCAGCGGGCGCGTCGTGGCGCGCTGGCCCAGCGGGTCGTCGGGCAGGAGCACTCCGATCATCGCGGTCCACGGGTTCTCCATGTGGGCCTCGAGCCGGTCGGTCGCCCAGTCCGGCATGGCGGCATGGGTCGGACGCTGGTCGACCCGCGCGCGCGCCAGGAACAGCATCTCGTCCAGGTTGTCGGACGAGCCCTCGAACGCGAAGACGACCCCGTCGCCGTCCAAGTAGGTGGTCGAGGCGATGCCGACGCGGGCTCCCTCCAGCGCCGTGCCCCATGGGAAGGGCTTCCACTCGAAGTACGACATCTGCCGCGCCATCGCGTTGGCCCAGGGCTCGGGCTCGGTCCCGCTGGGGAACCGGAGCTGGACCAGGCCGAGCAGCGAGCGCGGTTGCTCGACGATGAGCACGTCGAGCCCAGTCGACAGGGTGGTCCGCAGGACGCTGTCCGGGGCCAGACGAACCGGGCTCTTCACGGCGGGATCGACGTCGGCGGGGCGCTGGGCGGGGACCGACCAGGACCGCGAGCCGGCCACGTCCACCACGACCTCGTCCGAGCCGGTGGGCTCCAGGCGGACGACGGTCCTTCGCTCCGGGACCAGCCAGCTCGTGGCGAAGGTCCGCACCTATTCGGTCGACAAGGACTTCAGCTCGCCCAGTGTCACGGCCAGGTGGTCGTACCGACCGGTGAAGTGCGCGCGGAGGAACGGGTCCGCCGAGCCGTGCAGGGGGCTGGTGCCGTCCGAGACGAACAGCGCCCAGGACCGATCCGCGAACCGGATGGCTTCGCTGATCCAGGCCGTCCGCTCGTCGGGCTCGGTGGTCTGGAGCCGGGCCACCGCGCGGTCCAGGTCGGCGACGGCCGACGAGGTGCGTTCCCGCTTTCCGATGGGGACCTGGCACACCAGGACACTGGACAGGCGCTGGGGCTACACGCCGCATCTCGCCCCGCCCATCAGGCGAGCGTCCTCGAGCTCGAACTCCAGCGACTGGGCGGCGGCGCGATGCAGCGCGTCCTCGCCCTGCCACGCGCCGGGGAGCACCCAGCCGACGCCGAGCGCGTGGCGCGTCCCCGCTCAGGCGACCGAGCCCACGTCCTCGTTCGCGGCGAGCGGTGGGGCGATGTCGTCCTCCGGTGGGCGAGTGCACCGAGACATGCTCCCTCGACCTGGTCGGCGGGGGGGGGTAGAGCACGGCGGGGTCGATGGCGGCCTCGATCGCGGCTTGGACGGCCTTGGCGGTGATGTCCCCGATGACGGTGATGGTGGCCGTGCAGTGGTTGTAGCGGTCGGCGAGCCGCGCCAGGTCGTCGAGGGTGAGCTGGATGTCGCGCCCCGTGTCCGCGTACGGGTGCCCGGCCGGGAAGAGGCCCGCTCGGAACGACGGCTCGAGCGTCCACGAGAACCCGCGCTGATCCCGCTCGGACTCGACCGTGGCCGAGGAGAGAGCCACCTGGTTCGCGTCGATCGCCGAGAGCGGGTCGACCAGGCGCGCCGACTCGAGCGCCATGGCCGCGTCCAGGTGCTCCTTGGCCACGATGGTCTCGTAGGTGGTCACGTCCGCGCGGGTCGAGGCGTTCGCGATCGCGCCCATGGCGTCGTGGCGCTCCAGACCGCGGCGCCGCCGAGTCCGGCGTCCGACCAGAACCACAGGTGCTCGAGCAGGTGGGCGGCGCCTCGGTTCTCCGCTGTCTCGTGGCGCCACCCGACGTCGACGACGCTGGTGATGGAGACCACGGGCTGGCGTCGGTCGACGACCGCGGTGACGGCCAGTCCGGTCGGGAAGCAGAGGCGCGACCCCGTGTCGACCCGTCCCCGGCTCTTCCACTCGAAGGCCGGGGGCTCGCCCCAGTCCTTGGGGACTCCGGCGGCTGCCAGCACCAGGCCGACCGTCGCCAGCAGGACCACCTTGCGCTTCATCTCACTCCCAGGGGCCGCTCCACGGTACGCCCGTCGCGCGGGTCAGTCCGCGCCTTTCATCCCGGCGGTGTTGGCGCCCAGCCAGATGACGCCGTCGGTCGAGGCGCCCGTCAGGTCCGCTCCCACCAGGCTCGCCTCGGACAGGTCCGCACCCGCCAGGTTCGCGCCCGTGAGATCCGTCCCCTTCAGGCTCACGCCGCGCAGCGTCGCTCCGCTCAGGTCGGCTCCGGACAGATCGAGGCCGGCCAGCGATGCGCCCGACAGGTCGAGGCCGGCCAGGTCGAGGTCCTCGAGCGGCAGCCCGGGTGCCAGCAACACGACCCCCATCGCGGTGGGCTGGTAGCCCGACGGCCAGTTCGTCCGGGCGTCCGCGATGGCGCCGGTCAGCTCGGCTCCTCCCAGCGAGGCCGCCCCGAGCCGCGCACCGACGAGGACGGCTCCGGAGAGGTCTGCGCCGGCCAGCGACGCGTTCGTGAGGTCGGCCTGGGCGAAGCTCGCACGGGTCAGCACCGCGCCGCCGAGGTTCGCGGCGCCGAGCTGGCTGTACGCGAACGTGGCCCCCGGGGCGTGCAGGTCCGGCAGCTCGGCGCCGACCAGGTAGGACTCGCGGAACGAGGTGCCGCTGGCGTGGGCCTCTCGCCCGTGCAGGCCGGTGAGGTCGAGCTTCTCGAAGGCCATGCCGTCGAGCGCCATCATGCGGACGTCCGCGCCGGGCCCGACAGCGCCGCGCGGTGGGTCCCCGTGCCAGTCCGTCGCCCCGTCGAAGATGGCGCCCACGAAGTCCGCACCCACGGGGTCGAGGTCCACGTTCGCCTTGCGCAGATCAGCCTGGCGGAAGCTGGCTCCCAGGACGTACGCGCCCGACAGGTCAGCGGCCAGGAGCGAGGCCCCGTCCAGGCTCGTCTGGGCCAGGCGGGCCCGAGCGAAGATGGCCTGCTCGAGGTCGGCGTCGGTCAGGTCGGCGCCGGACAGGTCCGCCTCGGTGAAGTCCGGCGCCAGGAGCTCGACCTCGCGGAGCTGGGCGTATCGCAGGGTCAGGCCCTGGAATCCAGCGCGGTCGGTGCCGAGGAATGCCTGGGTCCGCACCCACTGCGCGCCCGCGGCGGAGAAGTCGGTCGGGACCTGGCCCAGGACCCAGCCCGTGACGACGCAGACGACCGGGAGGCCCCAGCGCCAGAACAGCTGCATCCGCGCCTTCTTCTTCTCGACGATCTCGCGCTGTTCCCAGCTGTCGATGTTCCGGGTGTGGCTGGCCCGGTAGAACCGGTCCTGGTCGGCGTTGCGCAGGACCAGCTCGCCGACGTGGCGCTGGACGACCGCGAAGTGCTCCTCGAGCAGCAGGTCCTGCTCCTTTCGGCCGTTCTTCAGCCACAGCTCGAAGCCCTGGAGGAAGAGCTGGCGAGCGCGGTTTCGCTCGCTGGCTTCCTCGCCGTAGTCCTGGATGCGCGCGATGAGCGCTTCGTGTGCGATCCGGTAGGCGCGCTCGTCGGGCCAGCGGGGATCGGCGTAGCCCTGGATGATGCGCCAGCGACTCTCCAGGCGGTCGAGCACTCGGCTGACCTGGGTGACGTCGCTGTGTGCCGCCAGGAGACCGGCCTGGGACGCGGGACGCGAGGTCGCGCTGCCGGGCAGGTGGGTGAGCGCACGCAGCAGCTCCTTCGCCAGGCCCTGATCCGTCGGGTCGAGGTCCCCGATGGCCTCGTCCAGCAGGCGCGCCAGGATGGCCCGCGCTCCCCCGAGCCGCGAGCGGTAGTGGTCTCGCGTGATGACCGGGTCCATCTCCTCACGGACCATCGCCCAGAGCCGCGCGCCGACGGCCTGGACGCGAGGCGCCACCTCGCCGGCGTCGTCTTCGAGCAGGTCCTGGACGATCTCGACAGCCAGCCCGGGCTCGAACGAGAACGGCGCGTACTCGACCGGGAGCCCCTCGCGACCGGGCCCCTCGAGCGCCTGCCTCAGGTCCTCGGGCCGGAGAGGTCGGAGCGGCATCGCGCGCAACAGCTGGTCGGTGGGGAGCGGGTAGAGCGCGCGCAGGAGCTGACCCAGGAAGTCCTCGCGCAGGGACAGGACGAAGCGCACGCTGGCCTCGCCGGCTCCGACGACCGCAGCCAGATCGGCCTGGAACTGGGCCTGGTCGGTGGTCGTCCCGACGGTGAACAGCTCCTCGAGCTGGTCGAAGACCACCGCAACGGGACGGCCCTCGAGCGCGGCCAGCTCGTCGAGGAGCATCGGGAGCGCCCGCTCGGTTCGCTCGGTCCGCTCGCCCGAGCTCCGGGCCAGGCGCCGCTCGACCGCTCGGGCCAGCGCGCGGGTGGGGGACTCGCCGCCGCGCACGACCAGCACCTCGTGCCCGATGTCCTCGAGCGCGGGGATGACCCGCGCGTAGAGGAACGAGGTCTTGCCGACGCCCGAGCTCCCCGTCAGCGCGACGATGGGCACCTGGTCGGGGTGCTCCCAGGTGGTCAGGAAGCGCTCGGCGTCCCGGTCACGGCCGAAGAAGATGGACGCCGTCGCGCTCGAGAACGGCTGCAGGAAGCGGTAGGGCTCGTCGGGCCTCCGCTCGGACTTGCGGGTCCGGCGCTGCGTCTGCGGCAGGGCCACGCCCTGGATGCGCCGCAGCTCCTCGGACAGCGCGGCCCAGTCGGCGAACCGGCTGCCCGGGTCCTTCTCCAGGCAGCGCAGGATGAGCTGCTCGAGCGGCGCGGGGACCTCGGCGCTCAGGGACGGGCGCGGCGGGGGCTTGTGCACGTGCGCCGCCAGGTACTCGTGGACCGTGTCCTCCTCGAACGGGGCTCTTCCCGTCAGCGCCTCGAACAGGACGCAGCCGAAGGCGTAGATGTCCGCCCGGTGGTCGACCTCCCAGGCCAGCGCCTGCTCGGGGGCCATGTAGCGAGGGGTGCCGACCAGGGCGCCGGCGCGGGTGAGGCGTGAGCTCGCCTGGCTCTCCAGCGGGGGCTTCGGCGTGTCGACCCAGGTGTCCGACATCGGCGCCATCGTCTCCAGGCTGGGAGCCCCGGGAGGCAGCGAGTCGACCGACCGGCGCAGGGCCTCGTCGACCGACCCCTCCTGGAGGTCCGTCTTCCCCTGCTGGAGCGTGGCCAGGCCGAAGTCCAGGATCTTGACGCGCTGCTCGGCCAGGACCATCACGTTCTCGGGCTTGAGATCCCGATGGACCAGCCCCACGCCCTGGCCGGCGCCCATCCCGCGGGCGATCTGCGTGGCGATGTCGAGGGCGTCCTCGAGCGCCATCGGCCCGTCGTGTCGGATGACCTCGGCGAGCGTCCGGCCATCCAGCAGCTCCATGACCAGGTAGCGGCCGCCACCCTGGGCCACGCCGACGTCGAAGACCGTCACCACGTTCGGGTGGGAGAGGCGACATGTAGTCCGGGCCTCGCGCTCGAAGCGGCTCACGACCTCGGCCCGCATCGTCAGTTCGGGCCGCAGGAGCTTGATGGCGACGCGCCTGTCCAGCGCGATCTGCAGTCCCTCGTAGACCTCGCCGACGCCCCCACGCCCGATGGGTGCGATCAGCCGGTAGCGGTCGTCGAGCTGTCGCACGGCCCGAGTGTACGCTCCAGGCATGTGGTGGCTTCTCGCTTGCAGCCGGGTTCCGGCGCCCGACCTCCCGAAGGGCTCGTGGGCGCTCACGGCCCAGGACGCGCGTGGCGTCGTCGAGGTCGGCCGCGACTGCACGATCCACGTCAGCGGACCAGGGTGGGGGACCGTCGGTCCGGTGCGCTGCGAGGCCCACGAGAACGCCGGCTGGTTCGTGTTCCCGCTCCAGACCGGGGCGGGCAAGGCGATGGCCGTCGCGCGCTGGGAGGAGGACCGGGTCGTGCTGCCGCTGGGCTCGCGCGAAGGCGAGTTCGATGTCGTGTTCGAGCGGGCCGAGGGCACGCTCGAGGTGCCGCGCGCCGACCTCACCTCCGAGCGGGCGATGTGGGACGCGGCGCGGTTCCGGCTGCATGACGGCGACCAGCTCGTGGGGGCGCTGTCCCTCGGCGAGCCGCCGATGATCGAGGTCTACGACGCCTGGTGGCTCACGAACGGGCCGGTCCCGGCCGTCCCGGGGGAGCGCGGTCCGGACCTGCTGTTGGAGTTCGACGTCGAGCCGACCTTGGCCGGCGAGCGGGCGCTGCTGCTCCTGAACCGACCCCTGCGCGAGGCCGTGGTCCCGTCGGGCAACGAGCCGGCCGACATCGATCGGCGCTTCACGCTCGTGCCGGGGATGGTGACCGTCGAGGAGCGCCAGGCCGCCGTCGACGCCGCGGTGGCCGAGGCCGATGCGATCGAGGCCGAGCGAATGGGGAGCGTCCTGAATGGCGTCGTGGGGACCCTGGCGCCGCCGTGCCCGAGCGAGCTTCCCGCGGACTACGCGTCACTGTTCGTGGGCTACGCCGTGTCGGTGACGGCGCACGAGGACCGGTGCCGGGTCGCCGTCGAGCCCGCCCCCACGCAGCACCGCCGGCGCTTCCGAGGCCTCTCGGACTGAGTCATCTCCACCCGGGCGGAGCGTCCGCCCGCAGCGGGTTGTGTTCGGTGTAGAGCGGCGCGGTCCCCGGGCGACTCGCGAACTCCGGGTTCCGGGCCGCGAAGTCGGCCGTCAGGGCGTCGAGCAGGTCCGCGGACAGCGGTCGGGTCTCGAAGACGACCGGGGCGTCGAGCTGTCCGAGCGGCGTGTACCAGTGCGTCGAACACGCCGGCGTCACCTGGGCGTTCGCGATCTCTACCAGTCGGAGCGAGCGGATGAGCGCGGCGGCCGTGGAGCGTGCACGCGGGGTGCGTCGATAGTGCGCGTCGCTGGCCTCGCCGCACTCGAAGAGGACCAGCGCGTCGAGGCCGTGCTGGGCCCAGCCGGCAGGTGGTGTGTCGTCGACGGTGCGCAGCTCGACGCGGTCCTCGGCCATCAGGAACAGCGCCAGCTGGCCCGGGTCGTGGGCGCCCGGGCGCGTCAGGCCTTCGCCGACCACCACGTGGCAGCCGTGCCAGTCGTCGCTTCGGCACGAGGCATCGAGCAAGCCCTGCACGTCGTCCGTGCCCCAGCCTTCCCAGGGTCGGTCGGGACGGTCGAGCGCCTCGAACCCGTCGAGGTCCGGGGCAGGGCCCCAGGGGCTCCAGCGCACACCCTGGGCGATGGCCAGGGCGGCGGTGATGGCGATCAGGGCGCGGTGTCGGGCCAGTCCTGCTCCGGCCACGACAGCCAGGCCGGCGACGAACGGCAGGTAGTTGGTCAGCCCGGCTCGGAGCGTGACGAAGATGGCCGTGGCCACCACCGACCACGAGAGCAGGAGCCAGGCCAGGGGTCTCCGGCCCGGGCCGTCCCTCCGGAGCGCCAGCCCGACGCCCAGCACCACGAGCGCGAGCGCGCCGACCTCGAACGTCGAGACCAGGTCTTCGAGGACGCTCGGCTGGTTCGCGATGTACCGGGCCTTCGCGTCGACCTTTCCGCCGACGTAGTCCGACAGCCGCCACAGCGGGGGGAGGCTCGCCAGGAGCCAGCACAGGCCGACGAGTCCCACGCGAGCGAGGCGGTCCCGAGCGCCCCAGATCACGAACGCGGCCAGCGTCACCACCCAGACCACGCCGGTGCCGCGCAGGTTGAGCAGGAAGGCCCCGAGTCCCCCGAGGGCGACCAGTGTCGTCACGCGCTGCAGCTTCGGGTCCCGGTGGACGACCCCGACGGCCAGGAGCAGCGCCGCGGTCTCGATCACGTGCACCCGAGGGACCCGCGCCTGGAGGGTCAGCGCCGGGATGGCCGCCGCGAGTGCGGCCGCCGCGGTCCCGGCCCGAGCGCCGTCGAGCCGCCGAGCGAGCCATGCGACGCCGCCGACGAGGGTCAGGCCAGCGGCCCAGGAGGCCCACTCGACCACGTCGTGGCTTCGGCCCGCGAGGCGCAGCCAGGCCGCGACCGCCAGGTTCCACCAGCCGCTGGTGTCGGTCAGCGCCGAGAGCATGCCGGCGCCCCAGGTCTCGGGCGAGCCGAGCGCGAAGTACAGGTCGGGGAGTGCCCGGTAGAGGCTGCCGGGGTCGCGCACGGCGCGGGCGTCGAGGACCAGGAAGACGGCGTGCAGGCCGGCCACCCAGGCCACGATGGCGAGCGTCGCCCAGGCGTGTCGTCCGGCGTCGTGGGCGGGGCGGTCGGACACGTCCCGCGAGAGTAGCGCTCGGCTATCGTGCGGGGGTGGGTCCCTTGCTCGTAGCGATGGTGTTGGCGTGCGATGAGCCGCCCCGGTCCGATGACACGGCGGCACCGGACGTGTCCCTGGCCGAGCGCGCCCTGCGCATCGAGGACACGGGGGCGTACCGCGGGACGGGCGAGGGCATCGCGGCGGTCGGTGACCTGGACGGCGATGGCCTCGGCGATGTCGCCATCGGCTCGCGCGGCGCGGTGCTCGACGGCCAGCCGGTCGGGCGGCTGACCATCGAGCTCGGGCCCTTCGACGGCGACCGGGAGCTGGGACGCGACGCGATCGTCGTGTGGGGCCAGGACGCGGACGACGAGTTCGGCAAGACCGTCCTGGGAGAGATCGACGTCGACCTGGATGGCGTGGCGGACCTGGTCGCCGGCTGCAGCCTGTGCGACGGCGTCGACCCGGACGCCGGCCAGGTGGTCGTCCTGCTCGGCCCGGTCGTCGACCACGTGCTGCAGGACCAGGACGCGGTGGTCACCGGCGACCAGCGGCACGCCCACCTGGGCCGCTCGCTCGCCGCTGCGGGTGATGTCGACGAGGACGGCTGGCCGGACCTGCTGGCCGGGGCGAACGGGACCGGCGATCGCACAGGCAGCGCCTACCTCATCGCGGGTCCGCTGCACCAGGCAGCGCCGCTGGACGAGGCCCTGTTCGCCGTGCACGGCGAGGTCGACGACGGCAGCTTCGGGACCTACCTCGCGCGCCTCGGGGACACGGATGGGGACGGGGTCGACGAGCTCGCCATTAGCGCGTACCAGGCCGAACTCGACGCGGGCTCGGGCGTCGTCCATGTCTTCGCATCGAGCCACCGCGGCGTCGTCGATCTCCAGGACGCCGACGCCGTGCTCGTCGGGACCGAGGCGTGGACCGGGCGCCCGCTCGTCCCGACCGCGGATGCCACCGGAGACGGGCTGGCCGATCTGCTGGTGGGCGCCCCTCACGCCGACTGCGCTCAGGGCGCGAAGTGCGGCCAGGCGTTCATGATGGCGGGTCCGCTGGTCGGCGAGCTGAGCCCAGACGCGGCGTGGATGAGCGTGCACGGCGAGCGGGCCGGCATGTGGCTCGCCCAGGACGCCGTCTGGGCCGATGTCGACGAGGACGGGCAGGGGGATGCGGTCCTCGGGACCTTCTCCGAGGACGGTCCGGACCGCTCAGGTGGCCTGCTGGTCGTGTCGGGACCGGGACCCGGAAGCCACCTCGAGTCCGACGCCACCTGGCTCGCGGCGCCCACGGGCACAGGCCGGGCGGGCTCGCACCTCGCGGCGGGCGACGTCGACGGGGACGGCGTGCACGACGTGCTGGCCGGAGACGACTCGGGCGCGGACGTCGGAGGCGCGTGGCTGTTGTGGGGCGTCAGGAGATGACGTAGCGGAAGGCGCTCTTGCCGATGACGACGCGGTCGCCGTCCTTCATCCCCCGCTTGCCCTTGAGCTTCTCCCCGTTCACCTCGACCCCACCTCTCCAGGTGGTGAGCGGGTTCACGATGTGCCGTCCGCCGCCGTACGTGACCTCGGCGATCTCGCCCCAGCAGAACCAGCCCTCGACCTCGACCAGCGCCGCGTCCCCGCCGAAGCTCAGCCGCCGGTCCTCGGGGTACCAGAACCGCGAGGGGTCCCGGTTCAGGATGAAGCGCGCGTTGTCGATGACGTCGTCCTGCTCGGCCAGCGCCTTCAGCGCCTCCTTGGTCATCGCGAACGTGCTGTCGGCGTCGCCGCCCTTCTCGGTCGGCGTGTAGTCGGGCAGGTACTCGGTGAAGCGACCCCGGTAGAACCGGTCGGCCTTGAGATCGCCCAGGTAGACGAGGTGGAACTTCCCGATCAGCAGCTCGTCCCCGCTGCGGAGCACGGTGGTGTCGCTGATGCTCTTCTTGTTGACCTGGGTGCCGTTGCTCGAGCCCTCGTCCGTGATCGAGGCGCCCTGGCTGTCCGTCCGGATCGTGCAGTGGTACCGGCTGACCGACACGTTCGGCAGGCGCACCTCGACCTCGTCGCCGCGCCCGATGCGGACCTCGCCTCGCGGCAGCTCGTACTTCTGGAACCCCTTGAGGCCGGCCTGGATGAGCAGTCGTGGCATGCCGACACGCTACCCCACGTGCCGAACCCCGACGTGAGCGGTCTGTACGGCGATGGCGACAGTCACACTCGATGGCATCCAGAAGTCCTACGGCGACACCCAGGTCCTCGACCGGGTGGACTGCCAGGTCGCGGACGGCGAGTTCCTGGTCCTCGTCGGTCCGTCGGGCTGCGGGAAGAGCACGCTCTTGCGCTGCATCGCCGGGCTCGAGGAGATCAGCGCCGGCGAGCTGAAGATCGACGACAAGCGCATGAACGAGGTCGCGCCCAGGGACCGGGACGTCGCGATGGTCTTCCAGAGCTACGCGCTCTACCCGCACATGACCGTGCGCGAGAACATGGCGTTCGGGCTCAAGGTCCGTGGCACGCCCAAGGCCGAGATTGCGGCGCGCGTGGGCGAGGCGAGCACGATGCTCGGCCTCGACGACCTCCTCGACCGGCTGCCCAAGGCCATGTCCGGCGGCCAGCGTCAGCGCGTCGCGATGGGACGGGCGATCGTCCGGCGGCCCAAGGTCTTCCTGTTCGACGAGCCGCTGTCCAACCTCGACGCCGCCCTTCGCGGTCAGATGCGCGTCGAGCTCAAGCGCCTGCATCGGGACCTGGACGCGACCATCGTCTACGTGACCCACGACCAGGTCGAGGCGCTGACCCTCGCCGACCGGATCCTGGTCCTGAACCAGGGGGTCGTCCAGCAGCTCGGGACGCCCCAGGAGCTGTTCGACACGCCGGCGAATCGCTTCGTGGCGGGCTTCATCGGCTCGCCCCCGATGAACTTCCTCGACGAGGAGGACCACACGCTGGGCGTTCGCCCCAACGACGTCCTGTTCCAGCCCGAGACGGGTGGGATGGAAGCGCGCGTGGACGTGGTCGAGCACCTGGGCTGGGAGGTGCACGTGCACCTGACGCTGTCCGGTCGTCCCCTGACCGCGCGCTGGGAGACGGCCGACGTGGGTCGCCTGGAGCCCGGGCAGACGGTCTCCGTCGGGTTCGGCGTGACGCATCGCTTCGACAGCCGCGGTGAACGGCTGTGAGCTCGGTCCTGCTCGGCGCGCTCATCGGGACCGCGTCCGGCGCCGAGATCGTCGTCTGGCACAGCTACCGAGGAGCCGAGCGCGAAGGGCTCGAGCAGGCGCTCGATGCCTACGAGGAGGCCTCGGGCAACACCGTGAAGCCGCTCGCGCTGCCGAACGAGGGCTTCACCAAGAAGTTCGAGTCGGCGGCGCCGCACGGCAACGGGCCGGATGTGTTGCTGTACGCCCACGAGCGCATCGGCGACTGGTCGCAGTCCGGGCTCATCGAGCCGATCACGACGACGGACTCGGTCTGGGCCCAGACGACCGTCGACGCGGTCACGTGGGAAGGCCAGGTCTGGGCGGTGCCGCTGGCCTACAAGTGCATCGCGCTGTTCTACGACTCGACGGTCATCGCCGAGCCGCCTGCGACCACCGACGAGCTGCTGGCCCTGGCTCGGGAGCACACCCATGGCGACACGTTCGGGCTCAGCTACGAGGTCGCCAGCGCCTATGTGAACGCCGCGTGGATGCACGGCCATGGCGCGGTGCTCGAAGGCCCCGACGGGGTCTTGCGCCTGGACCGGGACGGCGCAGCCCAGGCGATGTCGTTCGTCGCGGTCATCGCCGACGAGGTCGCGCCCCAGGAGCCCACGGGCGCCATCGTGACGCAGCTGTTCAACGACGGGAAGACCCCGATGGTCCTGAACGGGCCATGGTTCCTGGGCGAGATCGAGCCGGGCACCCCGTACGCCGTCGCGCCGCTGCCCGTCGTCAGCGAGACCGGCGAGCACGCGGCGCCCTACCTCACGGTCGAGGGCGCGTTCGTCAGCGGCCACTCGCTGCAGAAGGCCCAGGCTGCCGAGCTCGCGACCTTCCTGGCCACCCCCGAGGCGGCACGCATCCGGGCCGAGGTCGGCCGCCAGACGGTGGCCACCGACATCGAGCTCGAGGACCCGGTCCTGGCCGCGTTCGCCGCGCAGCTCGAGCACACCGTCCCGCTCTCGAACCAGCCGCAGATGGGCGCGACCTGGGAGCCGATGGCGCGTGCCTGGCGCCGCGTCCTGCGCGGAGACCTCGAGCCCGACGCGGCGCTGGCCAAGGCGCAGCAGGAGTTCGAGATCGTCACGCGGCCTCCGCCGCCCGAGGCCAATCCGGTCCCGTACATCGTCGTGATGGTGCTGCTGTTCCTGGCGGCCATCGGGTACCTGGCCCGCGAGATCTCCAAGGCCGAGGTCCGGGCGGAGATGCACCGCTGGCGGTTCGCCTACGGCTACATCGCCCCGGCCGCCCTGGCGATGGGCCTGCTTGTCGTCCTGCCCTTCGTGGTGGGCGCTGGTGTCAGCTTCTTCGCGTACGACGGAGGCGAGTTCACCTTCGTCGGGATGGCTCACTACGCCGACATCGTGCTGGCTCGGGACTGGTCGTTCACGTCGCCGCAGAGCTTCTACTACACGCTCGTCGTCACGGTCCTGTGGACGGTCGCGAACGTCGTGCTGCACGTCACAATCGGTGTCGCGCTGGCCATGCTCCTCCGCGAGAAGTGGGTCCGGATGCGCGGCGTGTTCCGCGTGCTGCTCATCCTCCCGTGGGCCATCCCGAACTACATCACGGCGCTCATCTGGAAGCTGATGTTCCACACGCAGTTCGGGGCCATCAACGGCATCCTGGCGCTGCTGGGGGTCGAGCCGGTCACGTGGTTCGGCTCGTTCTCGACGGCCTTCGCTGCGAACCTGGCGACGAACACCTGGCTGGGCTTCCCCTTCATGATGGTGGTCACGCTGGGGGCGCTGCAGTCCATCCCGCGGGACCTCGAGCAGGCCGCCGAGGTGGACGGGGCCAGCGGCTGGCAGCGGTTCCGCCACATCACGCTGCCGCTGTTGCGTCCGGCGCTTCTGCCCGCCGTCATCCTGGGGTCCGTCTGGACCTTCAACATGTTCAACATCATCTACCTGGTGAGCGGCGGCGAGCCTGACGGCAGCACGGAGATCCTCATCTCCGAGGCCTACCGCTGGGCGTTCACGCGAGACCACCAGTACGGGTACGCCGCTGCGTACGCGGTGCTCATCTTCGGCGCGTTGCTGCTGTACTCGCGCTTCACGAACCGGCTCGCCGGCCAGAAGGTGCTGTGATGCGGCAGCCCTCGGTCTTCCAGCTCGTCGCGACGCACCTGCTCCTGCTCATCGCGACGCTCGTCGTGCTGTACCCGGTGCTCTTCGTGCTCGACATGGCGCTCACGCCGTCCCAGTCGTTCACGATGTCGGCGCTCCCGTTCCCGACCGAGCCGAGCCTCGTGAACTTCATCGACGTCATCGGGACCACGGACTCCGAGGGCGGCTGGCTGTTCGGACAGCAGCTGTTCAACTCGCTGTTCGTCGCCATCGTGACCTCGGCCATCGGCATCACGCTGGCGGTGACCGCCGGCTACGCGATGTCCCGCTGGGCCTTCCCGGGCCGCGACGTCGGAATGGGCCTCTTCCTGGTCACCCAGATGTTCCCGGGTGTGGTGATGGCGGTCCCGCTCTACATCCTGCTCGACGAGCTGCACATGCTCGACTCGATGATGGGACTCTCCTTCGTCTACGCCACGACGGCCGTCCCGTTCTGCACCTGGAACCTGAAGGGCTACTTCGACACCATCCCGGTGGATCTCGAGGAGGCCGCGCGGATGGACGGCGCCAGCCGCTGGGTGACGTTCACCCAGATCATCCTGCCGCTGTCGAAGCCCGCGCTCGTGGTCACCGGCCTGTTCTCGTTCATGACGGCCTGGAACGAGTTCATCCTCGCCCAGACGTTCCTCTCCGACGAGACGGCCTTCACCCTGCCCGTCGTCCTCAATGGCTACATCGGGGACTTCGGGACCGAGTGGGGCCGATTCGCGGCGGGCGCCATCATCGTGTCGCTGCCCGTGATGGCGCTGTTCTTTGCGCTCCAGCGGTTCCTGGTCGAGGGGCTGACCGCTGGTAGCGTGAAGGGGTGACGGTCAGGCCTCTTCCTCGCAGGACGTGAAGTAGCCCTCGTAGCGCGGGTGCGGGGTGCAGGTGAACGAGTTGGACGATCCCGTGTACGTCCGCTCTTCGCCCCAGCTGGCGGTCCAGAAGAAGTCGCAGCTGTACCCGACCGTCACGCTCCCATCGGCTTGGTAGTTTCGATAGGACTCGACCGGCGTGATGGTGTAGTCGTCGAACCGGTCCTCGTCCTCATCCAGGGGGCAGTCCATGTCCCCCGTGCTCGCGTCCCACGCGGGCTTGGGCATGTCCTCTCCAAGGCAGCCAGTTGCCATCAGCCAGGGCGCGGTGGCGAGGGTGAGCAGGCTCACGATGCAGGTCTTGATGCGGCTCATCGTGCACTCCAGGTGTCGACGGTGGGGGAGGCCAGGTCGATGGCCAGGACGGTCTTGATGTGGTCGGCGTGGCTGGAGTCCTCGTAGGCATCCAGCGAGCCCGACGCGTACTCGGCGAGGACGGATGTCGGCGTGAAGCCGGTCACGGTCGCGCAGCCCTGGCCTTCGTCGTCCCAGGTGATCTCGACGGTCGGGTCGGCCATCGTGACGGGGAGCGATGGCATGGACATCACGAACGCCTCGAACTCGGCGACCGAGTCGAAGCTCGACGGGGCCGGGAGCTCCTCGGTCAGGGGGACCTGGAAGCCGAAGTCGTTCTGACCGGCTGCGCTGGTCAGGCCGTAGCCATCGGCGGTCGGCGTCTTGGTGGCGTCCATCGTGTTGTTGAACAGCAGGCACTCGTCGTCCAGGGACTCGTGCGCGACGTGGAAGCTCCAGCAGTCCACGCCGCAGTCCTGGCGGACGCCCTGGCTCAGCGTCAGGCTGGTCGACCCATCGGCGTCGGTCGGCGTGCTGAACAGAAGGCAGCGCCACTCGTGTCCAAGGCGGTCGCGAAGTAGCCCTCGAGATCGACGTCGCCGTCGACCGCAGCCACGATCGCCTGCGCCTCGGTCGTCGACCAGTCGTCGAAGTCGCGCACGGTGGCCAGCATCGGGTTCGAGGTCGTGTCGCAGGGGACGCAGCTGTCCTCGTGACACAGGTCCATGTTGGTCCCGACCAGGAACTCGCTGGCGTCGATGTGGGCGTCGACCTGGGCGCGGGCGGCATCCTGCTCGTCGAGCGAGCCCGGAAGGCAGACGTCCGAGTAGATCGGGATGTAGTTGAAGTCGGGCGGCAGCTCGGTCGTTTCGCCGTTGCACGCCAGCAGTGCGAGGATCATGGCGATCTCCGTGTGGGGTTCGTCGTGTCCCATTGCGAGGAGCGTGCCAACATCCAAGTGCCTGGAATTCCACGACCGGCCCGTGGTCCTCAGGCCAGGTGAACCCGTTCAGACGGGGCCGCCGACCCCGTCTGACCCCGTTCGATGGTGGAGCACTCTGGTCGAGGGCTCGGTCAGGGGCTGGCCGCCCACCCCGTCGCCTGCTCGCCGTAGCTCTCGGCGTGCAGGCGCATCGCCATCTGGCCGCCCGTCGAGATGTCCCCGGGCTCGAGCTCGCTCCACGGGTTGCCCGGATCCAGCACGGCGTCGTCCGTCCAGGGCCCGCTGATGCCGACCATCGCTCCCTCGCCGGCCCAGTGCCCGGGCGGTCCGTGGAAGGAGAAGACGTAGTAGGTGTCGTGTTCTCCGACCCCCTCGAGCACCACCGAGCCCAGCAGCTCGATGCGCTCGGGCCGCGCGGCCAGCTCGTGGGGGTGGGTCAACCACACAGCCAGGTCGCCCTCGGCCCACTCGGCGGGAGTGAACAGCTCCGACGGGGCCTCCCTGCGTAGGCTCCGGAGCATGCCGCGGACGACCGGATCCTCGAGCTCGGACGCGGTGGGGGTGCTCGACAGGGCCTCGTACGCGGCCAGCTCTTCGGGCACCTCGTCCCAGCGGCCCCAGGTGTCGTTCCAGTGCAACAGCGCGAACGGCGCGACCGCCGCTCCGCCGCACAGGAGCGCGAAGAAGCCGAGCCCGACCATCGCCACCTTGAGCGCCTTGTTCTCCATCCGATCACTCCGTGGGCCCTGGTAGCGCGTCGCCCGGATCGCGGTGTCCAACGGACCAAGAGACACCGGAGACCCCATGACCCTGCTCGCGTTCCTCTCGACCTCGGAAGCCCGCCCCCTCGAAGACTCGACGCTCACGCTCGAGGCGATGACGCTGGCCATGCCCGGCGACGCGACCGGAGGGTTCGGTGCGGCCGTGAGAGGCGACCGGAACGGGTATCTGCGCGTCGACAGCCGCTCGCAGGCCACGGGCGACTGGATCGCTCGCGGGACCATCGGGGTCGACTGTTTCGGCGGCTGGGACTTCTTCGATCTGAACGTCGGTGCCTCGCTGGCAGGTGCAGGAGACTGGCGTGATCGCGCCGTCTACGGTCAGCTGGGCGCGGGCGTCGAGGTGGGCGTGGGCTTCAATGTGCGCCGCGTCCACCTCACTGCCCACCGGGTCCAGCCGTTCGCGTCGAGCCCGGTCATGTACGGCCTCGACGAGTCCGCCGTGCGCCTGGCCTACGACGTGACCGACGAGCTGACGCTGTTCGGGACCTCGCTGCGCATCAAGCCGGACTTCGAGAACGACGTGCGCGAGCAGACGTATGGGCTGGGAGCCAGCTGGACGTTCTGAGGGGTACGCTGCGGGGGCCTGGAGACGCTCTGAGCACGTACGACGACCGGAGACCGCCGCCGCTGATCGAGGCGGTGACGCTCATGCCCGGCGACCACGACACCGCCGCCCTGCCCGTGGAGCATTGCTACGAGGACGCCGGCCTGTTGGGGCGTGGCGGGATGGGCGAGGTCCGCCGTGTCCGCGAGGCTCGCCTCGGTCAGACGCTCGCGATGAAGAGCCTGCGCTCGGATCGGGCTGGCCCGGATCCACCTGAACGCCCACCGCGAGGCCGAGGCCTCCAACGACACGGACGGTGCCGCCACGTCGGCCGTGCCCTTGGAGACCCACGCCGCGGCGCTGTCGGAGGACCACCCGATGCGGCTGGGAGCCCGACGCTACCTGGCAGGGCTTGGCACGGTGGAGCTGCGGACGCGACCCGCCGCCGAGGTCCTGGTCGAGCGGTACGTGGAGCGCGATCGTCGGCTGGTCCTCGAGCCCGTGCAGCGGACGTCGACGCCGGCCGACGCATTCTTGGACGGCGGTCCGGAGTGCCCAGGCGGGCGCTTCGTCTTCGACGACGTGGCCTACGAGCGCGAGCCATCTCGCCAGCGGGCTGTTCGGGGTGGTGGCTGGGCCGGCACCAGTCGGTACCTGGCGATCGGCACCCGCGCGAGCGAGCTCGCGACGGCCCGATACAGCTCGCTCAGCTTCCGACTGGCTCGACCGCTCTAGGACCCTGCCTCGGCTCGATCGGCGATCGGGAACCCGAGCTCCTCGACCGCGCCCATCGCGACCGCCTCGTCCTGGATCTCGACCTGCGCGTGCGGAGCCGCGTGGACGTACGGGTTCTTGTACTGCTGGGCCAGGTCGATGGCGTCGGACAGGAGCTGCTCGGCCGACCTCCCGCGGACCGGCCCGAGCTGCCGCTTCACCGCGGCCTTGGCCTTCAGCAGGTAGGAGACGGCCAGGTCCTGCTCGAACATCCACAGCGCCCGTCGGAACGCGGCGTCCGACGTGCGCTGCGACGGGGTCAGGCGCGCGAACCGCTCGCCCTCCCAGGTCGCCAGGAAGCTGTTCACCACGGCCAGGTGCTCGCGCTGGAGCCACGTGTCCGGTCGGGAGATGCTGCCGGTCTTCCGAAACCCCTCGATGCGCTCGCTGCGGCTCTCGACGGGCTCGGGTGCCGGCGCCGGGTTCGAGTAGGACCGGTCGTCGTCGAACTCCACCCGGACCTCGCCGCCCAGGAAGAACACGTCGCGCACCGGGCACGGCTCGAAGAACAGGAGCGCGACCTGTGCGGCCAGCTCGCCGCCGGTCAGGCCGGCCTCGTCGAGGATACGGACGGCGATGTGGAGCTTCTCGCTGTCCGAGAGGCTCGGGCGGCCCGGGACCGACAACGCCGTGCGGATGCGGTCGGCGACGTCCGCGGGCTGGACCTCGCTGAGCGCGGCCTCCTGGAATCGAGCGGCATGGAACGTGGACATGTCGACCTCCTGCCGACACATCAAGGGCGCGGGAGCGCGCCGGTTTCACGCCCTCGTCAGCCCCGGCCCTCGGCCCGAGCGATGGCCCGCAGGTGGTACGGCGTCGCCAGCTCGCCCCAGTCCATCGTGACGTTGACGCGGCGCACCATCGAGTAGATCCCGCCCAGCGTCCGGTGGATGAACACCATGTCCTTGGGCGTCCGGATCGTGGGGTGACGCAGCACCGAGGGCATCAGCGCCTGGATGTCCTCGTGCACCGTGTCTTGCGGCCCGGCCATCTCGTACGGCCCGTTCAGGAACGGCTTGCAGAAGGCCAGCATGAACTGCCACGCGACCTCGTCCGAGGCGGGCTTGCGCTCGGTCAGCGAGCCGATGTCCTCGAGCGCCGACAGCGTCAGCTCGCGGTCCAGCTTGAACGCGCCCTGGCCGATGCGGGCGTAGTTGGCGACCCAGTGCTCCGACAGCCGCTTCATGCAGCCGAAGTCGAGCAGGCAGACCGTGCCGTCCTCGCAGAACAGGTAGTTGCCCTCGTGCGGATCGGCGTGCACGGCCCGCATCTCGAACAGCATGTGGTGGAACGCGTCGACCAGGTTCGAGCCGGCCTTGTGGCGCATCTCCGAGGTCGCGGTCGGGAGCCAGTCCTCCAGCGGGACGCCCGGCAGGTGGTCCATCGTCAGCACGCGGTCGGTGCAGTGCGAGGGGTACGTCCTGGGGACCCGGATTCCGTCGATGTGGGCCAGGCCGGTCGCCGCGAGCTCGATGTTCGCGGCCTCCTGGTAGTAGTCGAGCTCCTCGCGGACCCGCTCCTCGATCTCGGCGAACAGGTACTGCAGCTCCTCCTTCGGGCGCTGCATCAGTCGGCCGGTCACGAACATCGAGCGCATCGCGAACAGGTCCGCGTCGATGGTCTCCTCGATGCCGGGGTGCAGCACCTTCACGACCACGCGCGTGCCGTCCTTCAGCGTGGCCGCGTGGGCCTGCGCGAGCGAGGCCGTGCCCAGCGGCTCGTCCGAGAAGCTCGCGAACAGCTCGTCGAGCGGAGCCTCCAACGAACGCTCGATCTCCGCCTTGATGACGCTCGCGGGGACCGGCTTGGCCTTGTTGTTCAGCTCGCGCAGGGACGCAGCGACGTCGTCCGGGAGGTCGAGCCCCTCGGCCACCTGGGCCAGCCCCTGGCCGACCTTCATCGCGGCGCCCTTCATCGTCCGCATGGTCTTCACGACCTCGCGGGCCCCGTCGATGGCCTGCTTGCGAGCCCCTTCCTCGCGCTCGTCCGCGCTCTGCAGGGCCCCCTTGATCTTCTGGCCGACCCAGCTGCCGCCCACCTTCGCGCCCAGCCCGCCGATGCGAGCGAGCCGTCCCAGCCGCGAGCCCTTCTTGCGTGCCATCAGCAGATCGCCTGTTCGTGGCGGTGCATGCACGCCTCGAAGGCCGCCTCGTCCCAACCGTCTTCGCGCCAGACGTTGTCGATTACGATGCGTCCCTCGTCCACGTGCGCCTCGACGCGCCCGACCAGCCGGTCGCCCAGGAGCAGGGGACACACGTACCAGCCCCAGCGCCGCTTGTCGGCGGGTTTGTAGACCTCCCACAGGTACTCGAAGCCGAATGCGTGGCCGATCAGCTTGCGGTCCCAGATCAGGGGGTCGAGCGGCCCGAGGACCCGCATCCGACCGTCGGGGTCGGGCCGCTCGCGGGACAGGAAGCCGGCGGGCGCGAGGTACGTCCGGCGGCTGCCTTCGACGGTCACGCGCTGGACCAGCCCCTCGTCGACCAGCTCGTCTCGGAGCCCGGACTTCCGCGCCGAGGCCAGCATCGACCACCACGGCCCCGAGCTCTCGGCCAGCATTCCGGCCGCTTCGACCCGCTCGAGCAGCGCCCAGCGGTCGAAGTCCTCGTCCGACCGCTCGGAGTCCCCCAGCGAGACCTCGGGCAGCGAGTACACCTTCTGCCGTCCGGCGCGTGAGTGCACCACGATGCGACACCGCGTCCACAGGATGCGCAGGGCCATCGAGCCGGCCTTGCTGGTCGACTTCCAGCCGCTCCAGTCGATGGGCGCGACGCGGCCGTAGTCCGGCAGATCCCGGGCCTGGAGCGGGCCCTTGGAGACCTCGTCGAAGACGGCCTCGATCACCTCGGACGGAACGCGCTTCATGCGCTCCTGCAGGCGCCACCACGGCGTCTCCACGGCCTGGCCAGCGTAGTGGGGGAAGGCCGTCGCGGGCAGCAGGCAGCGCTCCTTGGCGAAGTGCTCGAAGGCGTGGCCGGGCAGCAGCGCGTCGTACACGTCGCCCCTTCGGATGCCGTCGACGCGGGCCAGCGCCACCAGGTCGGCGTTCGTCCCGATGGGGTCGAGCGGGTCGAGCTGGATGCAGCGCCGGCGCTCCAGAAGCGCTCGCACGCCGTCATGCCCGCGTGGGTGCTCGATGGCGAACAGCCCGGCCTGACCGACCAGGAAGCGGCGCGCCTGCGCGGGTGTGAGCGTCCTCAATCGACCTCGTACAGGTCGTCGAGGTGCACACCCTGGGGGCGGCTACCGTCCAGGTCCAGCCCTCGGACCCAGGCCACCACCTCGGGCGTCGGCGTGAGCCGGGACCAGGGCAGCGCGCCATCCTCCCAGTCACCGAGCAGGTGCTCCAGCTCGGCGAAGCGCACGACGCGCTCCTCGTAGGGGCCCGGGCCTCCGGCTCGGAGCTGGTCTCGCGCGACGACGACCCGGTCCACCCGCGGCATCCACATCGGCATCCCGTCTCCCCAGACGACATAGGTCTCGACGCCGTCGCCGAACTCGGCCAGGAAGACGTTCGGAACGAAGTCCTCGGCGGTGCGGTGCTGGAGACCATCGCGCTCCCGGTTCCACGCGTAGAGCGCCTCGGCGCGGGCTCGGGTGACGCGGCGGGAGGGCTGCGCGGCATGGCCCCAGCCCAGCCGAGCGATGTGGTGTTCGTGGGCTCGCGCGTTGGCGGAGGCCCAGCCGGCCAGGAACCCTGCGCGATCCCAGGCGGCGCCATCGACCTGGAGCGAGACCTGCTGCGCGAGCACGTCCAGGTCGTCCGCGGCCACCCGTCCGAACGCGTCCAGGCGTGGCGTGGGAACGCGGAGGATCGCCTGTCCGTCGTCGAGATCGACACGGACGCGGACCTGGGTGGGCTCGTCCACCCGGACCGCACTGTCGTGCCCGATCCGGTATCCGAGCCGGCTCAGGCCCTCGACGAGCCCCGCGGCGTGCAGCGTGACGTCGTAGCTCACGGGGGCCTCCAGTGGGCCGAACCCTAACCCCCACTAAAGCGAGCCCGCCTGCGTCCGATTCGCGAGCCATGTACGTGCTCTTGTCGTCCCTGGCGTTCTCTGCGACCACACACACCGTGTCGGCCGGCGACAGCATCCAGGCCGCGATCGCCGCAGCCAGCGACGACGACACGATCGACGTCGCCAAGGGCACCTACGCCGAGTCGCTCGACCTCGACGGCAAGTCGCTGCACCTGGTGGGCAACGGCGCCACCCTGTCGCCCACCTCGGGCAGCTACGTCGTGCGCTGGGACGACGGCGAGGCGGGCTCGTTCTCGAACTTCAAGATCGAGCCGCCCAGCGGGAGCCGGGGCCTGGTGCTCGAGGACGCCAGCGTCGCGATCTCCTGGGTGGAGATCGAGGCTGCGGGCAAGGACACCAGCGACGGTGGCGCCGTCTACGTCTCCGGCGGGACCGCCAGCTTCGAGTCCATCGAGATCAGCAAGCCCGTCGCGCGCAAAGGCGCCGGCTTCTTCGTCGACGATGCCGCGGACATCGAGCTCGTCGACGTGACCATCACCGAGGCGGAGGCGACCTGGGGGGCCGGCCTGGCCATCACCGGCGAGTCCACGGTCTCGGTCGACGTCGTCGCGATCGACACCCCGGTCGCCAGCCGCCAGGGCGTCGGCGTGTTCGTCGACGACGGCAGCCTGACCGGCACGGATCTCGACATCGCGGACCCGTCCGGAGACCAGACGTTCGGGGTCGGGATCTACGCCGGAGACCACTCCGCGATCACGCTCACCAGCAGCACGATCGACGGCTGTCGACTCTCCAGCACCGGCTACTCCGGCGGCGGCATCTACGCAGCGAACGGGTCGACGCTCACGCTCACGAGCGTGACCATCTCGGACTGCCAGAACGACTACGGCGGCGGCATCGCGCTCGACGCCTCGACCGCCGAGCTCACCAGCGTCACGTTCCGGTCGAACAGCTCGGACGACCGAGGGGGCGCGCTCTACCTCGAGTCCGCCTCGGACGTGGCCTGCGACAGCTGCTCGTTCTCTGCGAACGAGGCCGACGAAGGTGGCGCCATCGCCATCGACGAGAGCTCGATCTTCAGCGACGTCGATGGCACGTTCAGCAGCAACACGGCCACCGACGGCGGCGCCATCTGGACGCGAGCGGCCCTGACGCTGTCGGGGAGCTCGTTCACCAGCAACGAGGCCGAGTCCGGGGGCGCCATCCTGGCCGACGACATCGGCGACACGCTCGACATCTCGGACGCCGACTTCAGCTCGAACACGGCGCTGTCCGACGACGGTGGCGCCATCCACGTGGACGGCGAGGCCGACCTGTCCGTCGAGTCCTGCTCGTTCGACGGGAACGAGTCCGACCTGGGCAGCGGCGGAGCCATCGCCTTCGCGCCGGGTACCACCGCCTGGGACCTGTCCGTCGAGGACTCCACGTTCGACTCCAACGTCGCCTCGGACGACGGAGGCGCCATCTATGTGCTCGACGGAGACGACATCGTCCTTCGCGAGGTCGAGATCCTGCGCAACGAGGCCGCCGACGGTGGCGGGCTCTACGTCAGCGGGGCCGACGAGGTCTCGGTGACGCGCTCGCTGTTCTTCGCGAACGAGGCCGAGGACGGGGCGGCGGCGGTCGAGACCCTCACCGTCGACGACGCCGCCTGGACCAACAACGTCTTCGGCGAGAACTTCGCCGACAACGACGCCAGCGCGCTGATGTTCGAGGACGGCTCGGGGGTCCCCTACGTCGCCAACAACACCTTCTACGGCCAGGACGGCGGCACGACCGCCAACGGCGCGGCCATCTGGGTCAGCGGCATGGGCGTCGAGTTCGTCAACAACCTGGCGCTCGAGAACGACACCCCGTACGCCGTCTACTGCGCGGACACGGACGTCGACGGCCTGTCGGACTTCTTCCACAACGCGATGTACGACAACCACAGCGACTACGACGGCTGTGACGACCCCGAAGACACCGACGGCAACCTCGACGACGAGGACCCCGACCTTCGGACGCTGGTCATCGACGGCGATGAGACGAACGACGATCTGCACCTCGACCTGGGCAGCCCCTGTATCGACGCCGGGCAGACCTCGGTGTTCGACGTGGACGGCTCGGTCTCGGACATCGGCGCCTATGGTGGCCCCGACGCCGCGGTCGAGGACAACGACGGCGACGGCTACTACGACAACGTTGACTGCGACGACTCGGACTCGACCATCTCGCCCGGCGCGACCGAGGTGCCGTACGACGGCATCGACCAGGACTGCGATGGCGTGGACCTGGTCGACGTGGACGGCGACGGCTTCGACGGGGATGACGACGACTGCGACGACGAGGACGCCACCGTCAACCCGGACGCCACCGAGATCTGGTACGACGGCGTCGACCAGGACTGCGACGGCCTGTCGGACTACGACCAGGACCTGGACGGCTTCGACGACGCCCGGTACGGCGGCCTGGACTGCGACGACGGCGACGCGGCCGTCAGCCCGGTCGGGAGCGAGGTCTGGTACGACGGCGTCGACCAGGACTGCGACGGCTGGTCCGACTACGACCAGGACCTGGACGGCTACGACAGCGACGCGTACGGCGGCGCCGACTGCGACGACTCGGCCATCCACATCCACCCGGCCGCGTACGAGATCCCCTACAACGGCGTCGACGAAGACTGCGATGGCGTCGAGGAGTGGGACGTCGACGGGGACGGCTGGAACGGCGCCCCTGCTGGCCCGGACTGCAACGACGACGACCCGGAGATCCATCCGAACGCCGAGGAGATCGTCTACAACAGCGTCGACGAGAACTGCGACGGCTACGTCAGCTACGACCGCGACGGCGACGGGTACGACAAGGAGACCTGGGGCCTGGACTGCGACGACGACGACGGCTCGATCAACCCCAGCGCCACCGAGACCTGGTACGACGGCGTCGACCAGGACTGCGACGACCACTCGGACTTCGACCAGGACCGCGACGGCCACGACAGCATCGAAGGCGGCGGCACCGACTGCGACGACCTCGATCCGCGCATCAACACGGATGTGACCGAGGTCTGGTACGACGGCGTCGACCAGGACTGCGACGGCCGCGACGACGACCGCGACGGCGACGGGTACCTGGTGGCGGACGACTGCGACGACCGCGACGACACCGTCTACCCGGGCGCCGAGGAGCGCTGGGACGGCCTCGACAACGACTGCGACGGCTGGACCGAGCAGGACGACCGGGACGCCGACGGCGCCATCGACTGGGACGAGTGGGCCGTCGGAAGCGACCCGACGGACCCCGACACCGATGATGATGGTCTGCTGGACGGTCAGGAGCTGGACGGGGCCGTGGCGTTCGACAGCGACCTGGACACCACCGCCGACGTCTTCGATGTGGACGACGACGGCGACGGCCTGACCTCGCTGACCGAGAACCTGGCCGACCCCAACCGGGACGGCGTGGCGGACATCGACGTCGACGGCGACGGCATCCGCAACAGCCTGGACCGCGACAGCGACGGCGACGGCTACCCCGACGCCATCGAGCTCGACAACGACACCGACCACGATGGCGTCCCGGACTACGTCGACTACAACGGTCCGTTCGCCGGTGGCGGCTGCGCCGGCGAGCGGGTCACGTGGCTCGGCGCCCTGGCCCTGCCGCTGTTGTTCCTCCGCCGGCGCCGCCGCGCATACAGCACGCTCGTCGCGGTCTTCCTCGGAGGGCTCGTCTTCGCGCCTAGCGCCGAGGCGGCCGACGCCCACGGCTACCAGGTGCTCGGCACCACCGGCGACGTCTACGGCTACGACCGGCTCGCCTACCCCTACGGCGGTCAGCGCGGCGACTACGACGTCGCGGTCATCGCGGACCACGCCTGGCGCCCGCTCGTCGAGGTCCTGCCCGACGGTCGCTCGCCCATCCTCAGCAACCTGTCGACCGCGAATGTGGTCGTCAGCGGCTCACTCGGCGCCCACACGCGGCTCGAGGCGGTCGTGCCGGTCCACGCGTACGGCGTCGGCCCAGGCGGCAGCTTCATCGCGATGGGCGACATGCGCCTCGGCGCCGTCATCCCGGCGTGGTCGCCTGCGGGCATTCGTCCGGGCATCGCCATCGCCCCCAGCGTCTGGATCCCCACGGGGAACGAGGACCAGTGGGTCGGCAACCCCGGCCTGTCCGGCGGCGGCGTGGTCAGCGTCGCCCAGGAGCTCGGCCGGGTCGGCTGGGTCGCCAACGTCGGCGCGCGTGCCGGTCGCTTCGAAGAGGAGCGCAACCTGCGGGCCGGTGCCGGCCCCCTCATGGGCGTCGGCGCGCACTACGCCGTCACGGACGCGCTGATGGTCGCTGGCGAGGCCACGGTGCAGGGCTCGACCGGGTTCGAGAGCTTCCCCGTCGAGCTGATGGCCTCGAGCCGCATCCGTCTTCGGGGTGGCAGCTGGGCGATGGTCGGTGTCGGGGCCGGACTGAACGACGCCGTGGGCGCCTCGACCGCTCGCGTGGTCATCGGTGGTGGCTTCAACCGCCGGACCGAGGCCCCGCCCGAGGTGCTCGTCCACGTGGTCACCGTCGAGCGTCCTCCCGAGCTCGATCCGCTCGCGGACAGCGATGGCGACGGCGTGCTCGACATCGACGACGCCTGCCCCGAGGTCCCGATCTACGAGGCCCAGGACCCCCGCTACAGCGACGGCTGCCCCAAGCTCGCCGAGCTCTCGGGTGACCGGATCATCATCACGCAGTCCATCTTCTTCCGCGAGGGCAGCGCCCAGCTGCTGAGGAAGTCGACCCCGGTGCTCGAGGAGGTCGCGCGCATCCTCGAGAACAACCCCGACCTGGACACCGTGCTCATCGAGGGCCACACCAACGACAACGGCGGCCCCGAGTACAACTACCGGCTGTCCGAGGACCGCGCGGTCGAGGTCATGCGCTGGCTCATCGACGCCGGCATCGACCGGAACCGGCTGGTGGCCCAGGGCTACGGCTACGACGTGCCCCTGGTCCACCACGACGGGCGAGACGCACAGCGGGTGAACCGCCGGGTCGAGTTCACGGTGATGAAGCGTGAGGAGGACGCGGGAGATCACCGCATCCCGACGGATGGCGAGCTCGCGGAGTGACGGCGTGGCCGACCGGGGTCAGCCCCGAGCGACGACGCCCACGAGCTCGACGAGCCACTTGGCGTGGCGGCCCATCATCTGGACGCTGGTGAACTCCTTCTCGGACTCGGGAGCGAAGTAGCCGGTGCCCACGTTGGCCACGGGGATGCCTGCGTCGAGGAACGGGTCCACGCCGGTGCCGCCGCGGATGGGGACGACCCGGACGGGCAGCTCCTGGTTCTCGCAGGCCGTGCTCGCCCAGAGCTCGAGCTCGGGGTGCTCGGCGATGCGCGGGCCCATGTTCACGTACTGGTGCGCGAAGTCGAAGGGGCGGCGACCGGCCCGCTTCCGCACGTGCTCGATGCGGGTCAGCAGCGCATCGGGGTCGAAGTCGCGGATGCGCACGTCCAGGCGCACGCCCTCGCCGTGGCGACGCGCCCGGTACAGCGCGGTGTACCCCTGGTGCCCTTCGCTGGCCTCGCACGGCAGGACGAATCCCGGGCGGCTCGCGTAGAAGTCGGCGACCCACAGGAGCATGTCGTGCGCGGCGCTCGAGATGCGCTCGGGGGCGGCGCTCTCGGCCAGCTCCCAGCTGGCTCCGCGGGCCACGTGGTTGCCGACGACCTCGATGATCGCGGCCTCGAAGCGCTCGGGGTTCGTGGCCCACCAGATGCTCGTGGCGTCGCAGTCGCGCAGGGCGTCGGACTCGAAGGTCAGGGGCGTGGCGACGTCTCCCACCCGACGCAGGATCTCGGCGGCCAGGCGGGTCGCCGAGCGGTGGCCCTCGGCCTTGGCGGTCGCTCCGTGCGTGTTCACCCCGCCGATGTCCAGGCGGTAGCAGCGCCGGGTGCGCAGCGCGATGGGCCCGTCGGCGAACTGCACGTGGGCCCCGGCCGCGTTGAAGTTGGCGACGTTGATCTCGAACGGCAGGATGCCGTCGACGGTGTAGCCCCACTTCACGCCCCGGCCGGCGAGCTCGACCGCCAGGCCCTCGATGGCCTCCATCCGGCCGACCTCCTCGTCGGGTCGGCCGATGAAGATGAGCGGCGGGTGGTCCAGCTCGGGGTCCTCGGCCAGCAGCTTCGCCAGCGTCATGCAGTGCGCCAGGCCGAGCTTGTCGTCCAGGCCGAACGGCGCGTCTCCGGGGCCGTGCACCAGGTCCTGCCCAGCGAACTCCGCCGCGCTCGGGTAGGTCGCCAGATCCACCTTGATCGTCGGGTTCTTCGCGTAGCGGACCGCGCGGCCGTCCCAGGCCCCGGTGACCGTCAGCGAGGGCACGGCCATCGTGCCGCGGGCGGTGTCCAGGTGGACCATCAACGCCAGGGGAGGCCGATCCTTCCCAGCGCCCCGTCCGGGGAACGTCGCGATGACGTTCGCGTGACCGTCGGTCTCCACCTGGCCGCCGAGCTGGCGGTAGAAGTCACCGACGAATGCGGCCAGGACGCGTTGTCCCTCCGTCGTCGGGATCGTCGTCGAGGCCTCGTCGGACTGGCTGTCGATCGCCACGACGGACTCGAGGTGGCCGAGCGTGATGCGCCCCAGGGCGGTGTCGTCGGTGTTCACGTGGACCTCTTCTTCAGAAGAGAGCCACCCTAACCGTCACGCAGCCCAGCTAGCCCGGTTGCAGCCCTTGATCCGCTCCAGGTGCGCTTCGACGCGCGCGTGGAAGGTCTCGGCGCGCTCGATCCGCTCGCCGTCTCCGGTCGTCAGTCCCGCGACCGTGCCCGAGAGGACGATGCGCTGACCGCCCAGGTCGAGCTTCATCATCTCGATGGCCGCACGCACCCTCTCGGCGAGCACGCGCCCACCGGCGGTGTCGGTCCGCGGCATCAGGATGCCGAAGCAGTCGCCGTCGACGCGGGCCAGGAAGTCGGTCTCGCGGACCATGCGCTGCAGCATCGCCCCCACCCGGCAGATGATCTCGTCGCCGGCAGCCTGGCCGTAGCGCTGGTTGTGCTCCTCGAGCCGATCGATGTCGACGAGGATGAGGGAGAGCTCGCCGTCGCCGACGCTCTGCAGCTCGTTTCGCAGCATCAGGAACCAGCGCTGGCGGGTCGGCAGGCTCGTGAGCATGTCCTGCTGGCTCAGGGCCTGGATGCGGAGCTTGAGCTCGTCGATGTGACGCGCCTGCAGGCGCTTCTCCGCGCGCATCTCCTCGAGCTTGCGGACCAGGTCGTCGCGGTCCATCTCGGAGACGTCCTGCTCGGCGCCGCGCAGCTTGCGCGCCAGGTCGCCGCTGCTGGGCAGCACCACTCCCAGCACCTCGGCCAGGTCGTCGCCCTTCTGCCCGACCGAAGCCACCAGGGTCTCGGCCTCCTTCTTGGTCAGTCCGGCCGAGATGTTCAGCGCCTCGGCCGCGGCCTTCATCGCCTCCTGGGGCTCGGCAGCCGTCCAGACCTCGGCGATGAGGTCCGAGAGCAAGGCGACCTCGCGCAGCCGGTCGGGCCGGTCGTCGCTGTCGCCTTCGTGATGGACGCGGACGGGGCGGGCGATGTCGCGCGGCAGGTTCAGGGCCTGGGCGATGTGCTCGAAGTCCTCGACGTGCGTCGCGTTCAGGTACTCCCGCTCCTTGCGGATGCGGGCGTCGCCGTGGAGCTGGCGGACGTTGTCGAACCAGATCGCCAGGCTCGGGTCTCGGACCAGCGAGATGACCTTGCCGACCTCGGTGCAGAACCCGACCGCGACGGCGACGTCGGCGGTGACCTGCTTGAACAGCGCGCTCACCGCGATCGCGGCCGCGGCTCGCCGGGTGCAGTCCTCGAGCAGCCGATCGCGGACCGACTTCTCGAGCTCGGCCTCCTGGATCGTGATCACGACCGCGTGACAGATCGCCAGGGCTCCCAGGGCCTTGGCGCCCAGAAGGAGTGCCGCGCGCTGGCTGTTGTCCACGCGGCTGTGGATGCCGATGGTGCCGCCGTTGATGTAGCGGAGCACGGACGATGAGAACTCGGGATCCTGGCTCGCCAGTCCCCCGAGGCGCTGCACCGAAGCGTCTGCGCTCCACGCCAGCCGGATGATCTCCAGCAGGTGGGCGGGGGGTGGCTTGACCATCAACAGCTCCTCGGTCTTCACCACGCTTCGGATCCCGATCGTCCGGCATTGAGGAAACCGCTCAGCGCGATCCCCCGACGGATCGCTCCGGGATCGCCCCCTAAAGAAACGGACGGTCCGGCCGATGACGGTTGGGTGTCGAAGCCCACTGCCCTTGACGAACTGACCGCGAGACTCCGCGGCAACAGCGACGTCCTCCTCGCAGCCGGCGGCTTCTTCCTGCTGGCGGTGATGGTCGTCCCGCTCCCGCCGTTCGTCCTCGACGTGCTGCTGGCCGCGAGCTTCTCGCTGGCCCTGCTGGTCTTCCTGTCGGTGCTCTACGTGCGGCGGCCGCTGGACCTGTCGGTGTTCCCGACGCTCCTGCTCGTCACGACGGTCTTCCGGCTCTCGCTGAACGTCGCGTCCACGCGGCTCATCCTCCTGGGCGGCGCCGACGGAGGCTCGGGGGCGGCCGGAAAGATCATCGAGGCGTTCGGCCAGTTCGTCGTCGGCGGCAACTACGCGGTCGGACTGGTCGTCTTCGTGATCCTCGTGGTCATCAACTTCGTGGTCGTCACCAAGGGCGCCGGGCGCGTGGCCGAGGTCAGCGCGCGGTTCACCTTGGACGCCATGCCCGGCAAGCAGATGGCGATCGACGCCGAGCTGAACGCCGGACTCATCGACGAGAAGCAGGCCCGCACCCGCCGCGAGGACATCAGCCGCGAGGCTGACTTCTACGGCTCGATGGACGGCGCGAGCAAGTTCATCAAGGGCGACGCGATCGCCGGCATCATCATCACGATCGTCAACGTCGTCGGCGGCATCTTCATCGGCGTCATCCAGGGTGGCCTCGACATCGGGCAGGCCGCCCAGACCTACACGATCCTGACCATCGGCGATGGCCTGGTCGGTCAGATGCCGGCCCTCATCATCTCGGCCGCCGCCGGTCTCCTGGTCACGCGGGTTCCCGACGGGAAGGACGAGTCGCTCGACGAGCAGCTCTCCAACCAGCTGATGGCCAACCCGAAGATCATGGCGATCCTCGCCGTCGCGATGGGCGGCTTCGCGCTGGTCCCCGGGCTGCGCGTCCCCTTCGGTCTGGTCGGCGCCATCTGCGGCGTCGTGGCCTGGCAGCTCCGCAAGAGCCCGCCGAAGACCGCCGAGCAGAAGGAACAGGCCGAGGCCGAGGCGCAGGCCGAGCGCAAGCCGCTGGCCCCCGAGGACCTGCTCCCGCTCCAGCCGCTCGCCATCGAGGTCGGCGTGGACCTGCTCTACCTGGTCGACGAGAGCCGGGGAGGGGACCTGGTCGAGCGCATCCAGCGGATCCGCAACCAGTTCGCCCAGGAGCTCGGCTGCGTCCTGCCTCCGGTGCACCTGCGCGACGACATGCGGCTCGACGGCTCGGAGTACGTCATCCTCCTGCGCGGCGAGGAGATCGCCCGCGGCAAGGTCCAGCCCCGCCAGCACCTGGCCATCGACCCGGGGGACGCCGACGGCAAGCGCGTCCGTGGGGTCGCCTGCACGGACCCCGTCTTCGGGCTGCCCTCGCTCTGGATCCCGGACAGCCAGGTCCTGCGGGCCCAGTCCGGCGGCTTCACGGTGGTCGACGTGCCGACGGTGCTCACGACGCACCTCACCGAGCTCATGCACCTGCACGCCCACGAGCTGTACGACATGGGCCAGCTCTGCAAGACGCTCGAGCGCGTCGGGGATCGGTCCCCGCAGCTGGTCGAGGATCTGGTCCCGGACCCGCTCAGCCGCCAGGCGGTCCTGCGGGTGTTCCGCAACCTGCTGCGCGAAGGCGTCAGCGTCCGCGACGTGCACTCCATCCTCGAGTCGCTCGGGGACTACGCCGCCAAGACGCGCGACCCCGACGTGCTGACCGAGTTCGTCCGCCAGCGCCTGGCTCGCCACATCACGCACAGATTCGCCGACGACGAAGGCAAGGTGCACTACCTGGCGCTCGCTCCCGAGGCCGAGGACGCCATCTCGCGCGGCCTGCAGGGTGGAGAGGGCGGCTCGATGAGCCTGGTCCTCGATCCCGGCCACGTCCGCATCCTGCTGTCCACCATCCGCGAGCAGACGGAGTCGTGGGCCGGTCCCGGACAGATCGTCGTGCTGTGCCCGCCCCTGGCGCGCGGTCCCTTCCGCCGTCTGGCCGAGAAGGTCGTGCCCCGGCTCGTCGTGCTGTCCCCCAGCGAGCTCGCCCCCGGCGTGCAGCTGGAGCGCGTCGGCGTGCTGTCCCTGAAGACCAAGAAGGCGGCGTCCTGAGGTTCGCCTCAAGGCCACCACGATCCGTCCGATTCGAGAACACCAACCGATGGCAACTGGAGGCCATGTGCTTCGCACCGCAAACGCGTACAAGCAGACCCCGACCGGGGGACGCCGCATCGACGGCATGACGCGCCAGGAAGCTTGCCTGCACTACCAGGGCAAGGTCCTGCTGCTGGCTCGCCGGCTGGCCGAGCGCCTTCCCCGCGACAGCGAACTGCAGCTCGGCGACCTCGTCAGCTACGGCGCGATCGGACTCCTCGAGGCCTTCGACCGGTACGACGGCACACGGAACATCCTGTTCTCGACCTACGCCGAGTACCGCATCCGCGGCGCCATGCTGGACGCGCTGCGCAGCAACGACACCTTCAGTCGTCGCCGTCGCCAGCTGTCCAAGCGCATCGAGCACGCCACCCAGGAGGTCCGCCAGTCCGCGGGACGCGAGCCGGACCCCCAGGAGGTCGCCGACCGTCTCGGCATCGACCTGGACGAGTACTGGACGGCGATGGACCGCGTCGCGCCCATCAACATCGTGAGCATCGACGGCGCCGCTCCCAGCGACGACGACGAAGGCCGGACGCTGCTGGACCAGATCCACAACGACGGCAGCCCGATGCCGGACCACGACCTGGACGTCTCGGACCTGCGCGGCCAGCTGAAGCTGGCGGTGAAGGCACTCCCCGAGCGCGAGCGTCACTGCATCCTCATGTACTACGGAAAGGACCTGTCCCTGGCCGAGATCGCCCAGGTCTACGAGGTCACTCCGAGCCGCATCTCACAGATCCTCTCGGCCGCCCGCGCCCGCCTTCGCAAGAAGCTGTCCGCGTCCGTGGACGTGAACGATCTCAGCATCCTGGCGGGCTGAGCCATGAGCCGCGACATCTACACCTCGCTCTCCGGTGCCCAGGCTGCCTGGCGTGAGATGGAGGTCCTGGCGAACAACGTGGCCAACACGAACACGGCCGGATTCCGTGCAGGCAAGGTCGCCTTCACGGTCGACGGCGAAGGCGACGGACCGCTCGGCAAGACCCACGTGGGCATCGAGCAGGTCGCGGTCGACCAGAGCCAGGGGGCCTTGCGCGGCAGCAGCGACCCCGGCCACCTGGCCGTCGACGGCGAAGGCTTCTTCCAGGTCCAGGTCGGCGACCGGCAGCTCCTCACCCGTGACGGCGGCTTTCGCATCGACGAGAGCGGGCGCATGGTGAACGGCGCCGGGCATCCGGTGCTCGGCGAGGGCGGCCCCATCCAGCTCGAGGCCGGCGAGGCCTACTCGGTCGGGATCGACGGCAAGGTCATCGGCGACGTCTCGGGCGAGGTCGGGAAGATCCGCCTGGTCATGGCGGACGTCATCGAGCCCGCCGGAACGAATCTGTATCAGTTCCAGGGAGATACCCGTGAGGCGGATGGCAGCATCCGTCAGTTCCACCTCGAAGGCAGCAACGCTGATCCGGTCGCCAGCATGGTCGAACTCATGCAGAACAGCCGGTACTTCGAGGCCTACCAGAAGGCGATGCAGACCAGCGATGAGCTGGACAGTCGCGCCAATCGCAGCGGAGGCTCCTGATGAAGGCGCTCTACACCGCCGCCACGGGCATGAACGCCCAGCAGACGCGGCTCGACAACATCGCCAACAACCTCGCGAACGTGAACACGACCGCGTACAAAAAGCAGTCGGCCTCGTTCGAGGACCTTCTGTACGAGGAGGTCGGGGTCGCCGGCGGCGACGAGGCCCGCGGCATCCAGGTCGGTGGCGGCGTCACGCTCGCCGGGACCAACCGTGACCACGGCGCCGGCGCGCTCACCAGCACTGGCCAGCCCCTCGACATCGCGATTCGTGGCGAGGACGGCTTCTTCGTGCTCGAGGCCGAGGACGGCAACCGCTACACCCGCGATGGCCACTTCACCCTCGACAGCGACGGCGTCCTGGTCAGCCAGAGCGGGCTCCCGCTCTCCGGTCAGCTCGCCCTCCCCGAGGAGTACGACGCCATCCACGTCGGCGAAGACGGCACCATCTCGGTGACCTCGGGCGAATACGAAGAGGTCATCGGGCAGCTCGAGCTCGCTCGCTTCGTGAACCCCGGCGCGCTCGAAGCGCTCGGCGGCAATCTGTACGGGGCCACCGAGGCCAGCGGACAGCCAGACATCATGGAGCTTCGCGCCTCGGGGCCGACGACGCTCATCCAGTACCACCTCGAAGGCTCGAACGTGGACATCGCGTCCGAGCTGATCGGGATGATCGAGGCGCAGCGCGCCTATGAACTGACCTCGAAGGTCGTGCAAGCGGCCGACGAGAACCTGCAGACCGCCGTGAACCTGAAGCGCTGATGTTCCTCTTCCTGCTCGCCACTGCTTCCGCCTCATCCGAGGGCCACTCGAGCGCATCTGCGGCGCTCGTGGCCTGGGCGATGGAGGAGTGTGGTGCCGTTCAGGTGGAGCTGCATCGGTTGGGCCTGGCTTCCAGTGTGGAGTTCGACCCGGCCGCGCACTTCTCGTTCCGTGGTGACCCCTGCCGCCGACGTCCAACGGTGAAGCTCCACGTGGTGGAGCCCAGCACAGAATGGTCCGTGACCGTGGAGCCGACCCTGGAGATCTGGGTCGAGGCTCCGGTTGCGTCTGAGACCACAGATGCTGGCGAGATCGTTGTGACCCGGCGTGGGATCGTCCCGGCGCTCGAGCTCCACGGAGAGCCCCTCGAGGGCGAGTGGATGGCGAGGACCCGCATCGAAGCAGGGTCCCCCGTCACAGACTCCGTGGCCCGAGCTGTCCCGGACGCCCGTAGAGGGGCCAGTGTGGTCGTCCAGACGTGCCGCGGAGCGCTCTGCGTGAACGCGCCAGGACGTCTGGTGGAGGACGGCGTGGTGGGCGCGTCGATCCGTGTGGTGAACCAGGCGACGCTCGTGACCCTCACGGGCACGCTCATCGACTCGAACACAGTCGAGATTCCCTAACAGGACAAGGCACTTAGAGGAGCAAATCGTGTTTCTGCTGATGTTCTCAGCGGCCCTTGCGGGGCCGCCCAGTCCACCTGCGCTCGGCGCGGACTCCGGGCTCGAGACGGTCTCGACCGGAGCGTGGGACCCCCAGGCGGCTCGCCGCGCACAGGGGCTCGACTACGGCTCGCGCCAGGTCGGCGAGCTGATCACGGTGACCATCGACGAGAGCTCGACGGTTGGCGTGCAGGCCTCTACGAACACGGCCAAGGACACACAGACCGACGCTCACGTCGGCGGGCTGTTCGGCCTGGTGAGCAAGGTCCTGACTGCGAACCCGAGCATGGACATGGACACCACCATCGGCGCTGAAGGGGGCATGGGGACCTCGTTCAATGGCACCGGCGACACCGCTCGCGGAGCCACGATGGCGGCGTCCCTGACGTGTGAAGTGCTCGAGGTGGACCGTGTCGGAAACGTCCGGATCTGGGGCTACAAGATCATCGTCGCCAACCATGAGTCACAGTATCTGGTCGTCGACGCGTGGGTCCGCCCGCGCGACATCACGATGGACAACATCGTGAGCAGCGACCGCTTCGCCAAGTCGACCATCGAGCTCGTCGGCGACGGCGTCCTCGACGACAAGCAGAAGCCTGGCATCGGCCAGCGGATGCTCGACCACGCCTGGCCCTTCTAGGGGAATCGAATGATGCTTCTCTCGATGTTGCTGTCCCTGTGGTCCCCACCGGTCCACGCCGAGGTCCGCGCCAAGGACGTCGGCCGCTTCCTGGGCATGCAGGACATGTATGTGTCCGGAATCGGTGTGGTCACGGGTCTCTCGAGGACCGGTGACTCCACCAAGAACATGGCGGCGGCCGAGGCCCTGCTCCAGCAGGCCAAGGTCCAGGGCTACACCACCGAGGCGCTCGTCTCGCGGAACGTGGCGCTGGTCCGGGTGACGGCGAAGATCGCTCCGGATGCTCGCGAGGGCGCGCCCTTGGACATCACGGTGAGCTCGCTCGGCGACGCCACGTCGCTGGTCGGCGGGCAGCTGGGGATGACCATCCTGGCCACGGACATGGGCGAAGCGGTGGCCACCGGCCGCGGCGCGCTCACGGTCGGCGGCTACTCGCAGGGTGGGGGAGGCGACAGCTCGAGCAAGAACCACACGACCGTCGCGTACATCGCCGATGGCGGCACGCTGATGATGGACCTCCCTGGCGTCGACTTCAGCGACCAGCCGCAGGTCGAGTTCATCCTCGCTGAGAGCGACTGGACGACGGTCGCTCGCCTGGCCGATGGCATCAACGCCGAGTTCGAGCAGCCCATCGCCACGGCCGTGAGCAGCTCGACCATCGAGATCGTCGTGCCCGAGGACTACACCGGCCGCTTCCCGTGGTTCGCCGCGCAGGTCGAGTCGGTCCCCGTCCACATGGACACCCCCGCCCGCGTGGTCGTGAACGAGCGCACCGGGACCGTGGTCATGGGCGCCGGTGTGCGCATCCAGGACGTCGCCATCGCGCACGGCGGGCTCACCATCGAGGTCGACAACCGCGTCGAGGCCGTCCAGGCCGCGCCGCTCACGCTCGGCACGACCACCCTCGTCCAGAACGGCGCCATCGAGGTCCGCGAGACCGATGGGCAGCTCGAGGTGGTCGGTGGCACCAGCATCGGTGACCTGGTCAGCGCGCTGAACTCCATGGGCGTCAAGCCGCGCGACCTCATCACCATCCTGCAGATGATCGAGGCCGCCGGGGCCCTGCACGCGGAGATCGAGGTCCGATGAGCAACCCGCTCGCCGCCGGAGACCAGGTCGAGCAGATGTTCGTCCAGTTCATGATGGGCGAGCTGCGCAAGTCCATGCCCGACTCGCTGATGGGCGGGCAGGCGGCCGACATGTTCGGCGAGATCTTCGACGAGGCGTTCGCCGAGCAGATGCGAGCCGGCGAGGGCCTGGGCCTGGCGGACACCATCCGGGACGCGCTCGTCGAGCAGGGGCACGGCCTGGCCGTCCCGATCCCGGGCGCGACCGTGACCTCCGAGCTCGGCTTCCGCATCCACCCGATCAGCGGCGAGGCCCACCACCACGACGGCGTCGACTTCGCCGCCCCGACGGGGACCGAGGTCGGAGCGGTCGGCGAGGGACGCGTCATCCATGCGGGTGATCGCGGCGGCTATGGCCGGACCGTGGTCGTCGAGCACGCGGACGGCATGACGTCCCTGTACGCCCACCTCTCCGAGATCGATGTGGTCGAGGGCGAGGTCGTTCGGCCCGGGCAGCGGCTCGGCGCCGTCGGCGAGACCGGCACGACGACCGGTCCGCACCTGCACCTCGAGGTGCGCCAGGACCATCAGCCGATCGACCCGATCGCGCTGATGAGAATTCCTTAAAGCCGCGGAGACCTGGTCCGAAGAGAGGGCACCTCCACCCATGAGGCCCTCATGAAGATCAATGGTCCCAGCAACATCCAGGCCGTGTACGGCACCCAGCGCGCCGGTCGGCGTGCGGCGACGCAGGACTCGTCGTCCAGCGGTCCCGCGGCCCAGGTCGGTCTGTCCGCCGAAGCCAGCTGGATCTCCGCGCTCCGCGAAGAAGCCAACGGCATCGACGGCAACGTCCGCGCCGACGTGGTCGCCGAGACCCGGGCCCAGCTCCAGAACGGAACGCTGGACGCCGACGTCGACATGGACCGCGTCCTCGACTCGCTCCTGGGCGAGCTGTGAGCAACCTGAAGCTGGTCCACGAGCTCATCCGGCTCACCGAGCTCCAGGTCGAAGCGGCCCGGAACCTCGATGGGGACCGGCTGACGCAGCTGAACGGCCAGCGGGCGGACCGCACCTTCGAGCTGCACGTGCAGCTGCAGGAAGGGATCGCGGACGATGAACGGGACGCGCTGGCCGAACAGGTCGGCGTGCTCCGAGCCATGGAGATCCGGCTCGAGAAGGTCGCCGGCGCCGTGTCCGACGTCCTCGACGCCGCCCGCCCCCCTCGTCGCGTCGCCACGTATGGTCGACGCGGACGGATGGGCTGACCGATGTCTGTCAGCTCTGCGCTGGACACTGCCGCCACTGGACTCCAGGCGGCTCGGATCGCGATCGAGACGACCTCGAACAACGTCGCGAACGCCGCGACCGAGGGCTACTCGCGCCGCAGCGTGGATCTCAGCAACGGCGACGCCGTCACCGTCGGCGGGGTCCAGGTGGGCACCGGCGTGGTGGCCGAGCGCATCGAGCGCGCCGCCGACCGGTTCGTCACCGGACAGATCGTCGAGGAGACCGGACTCTCCTCGTCGCACGAGGCCCAGCACGAGGTGCTCGTCCGGGCCGAGACCTGGCTCGCCGACTCCGAGGTCGACGGGCTGACCAGCCGGCTCCAGTCCGTGTACGACGCGCTGACCGCGGCGTCCGCGGACCCAGGCGACGAGACCTTCCGCTCGACGGTGGCCTACGCCGCCGACAGCTTCGCTTCTACGCTGCGCCGGGCCGGTTCCGCTCTCGACACGCTCGTCAGCGACGTCGAACAGCAGCTCGACAGCGTGGTCGAGGAGTCGAACTCGCTGCTGCAGCAGGTCGCTCGCCTCAACGAGCGCATCGTGGCCACTGGCGATGTCGCCGGCGCCGGCGACCTGCTGGACCAGCGCGACGCTGCTCTCACCGAGCTCGCCGCAGCGCTCGGGACCACCGCGCGCATCTCCGCCGACGGCACCGCGACCGTCCTGCTCGGGGGTCACGCCGTCGTGTCCGGGATCGAGGCGCGCACCGTCCAGCTCGGCGAAGACGACGATGGCCTCGTCAGGCTCGAGCTCGAGGCCGGAAACGGCGCGATCGACGTGACCAGCAGCACCGGCGGCAAGATCGGTGGCTCGCTCGAGGGCGTCGAGCAGGTCCGCGGCTACCTGTCGGACCTGGACGAGCTCGCCCAGGACCTCGCCGACGCGTTCAACGACGTCCACAACGCCGGCTACGACCGGAACGGCGACTCCGGGGCCGACTTCTTCACCGTCGGGACCGGCGAGGCGCACGCCGCGCTCGGGTTCACGTTCAACGAGGACCTGCTGGACGATCCAGATCTGCTCGCCTTCGCCGAGGACAGCACCGCGACGATCGGTGACGGCGGCAACCTGGCCGAGCTGGTCGATCTGGAGGGCGAGGAGCTCTTCGACAGCGACTCGGCCACGGCGGGGGAGACGCTGCTCGGCCTGCTCAGCACCGTCGGCGCCGATGTGAACGCCGCGGGCGACGCCGCCGAGCATGCGGCTCTGGTGCTGTCGGACCTGCAGGGACTGCGCGACTCGATCTCGGGCGTGGACCTGGACGAAGAGGCCGCGGACCTGATCCGGTTCCAGGCTGCCTACCAGGCCGCCGCCAAGGTGCTCCGGGCGACCGACGACATGTTGTCGACGCTCCTCGACATCGTTTGACGACTTTTTGGATTGGGTGTCGCTCACCTGAGCTATCACGCCAACAATGGCACTCCGGATCCTCCTGATCGACGACGAGGTCCTCGTCCGACGGTCGCTTGCTCGGCAGCTCCGCCCGGCCGAGGTGGTCGTGGCTGGCAGCGGCGAAGAGGCGCTCGAGATCATCGCGAACAGCGAGCCGTTCGACGGGATCCTGTGCGACCTGCTGATGAAGGGCATGGATGGGATCCAGGTCCTGGCCCGCCTTCGGGTGATCAACCCGGGCCAGGCCGAGAAGCTCGTGTTCCTGAGCGGCTCGCCCGGTCAGTCGCCCGTCTCGGTCAGCGAGCTCGGCGTCCGGTTCGAGGACAAGCCGGTCAGCGCCGACACGCTGAGAGAGATCGTCGAGAGCTGGAAAGACTGAAGTCCTGCTCGGGGGTGTCCGATGGGGGGGACACGATGCGCATCCTTCGATCGAGCCACCACGCCATGACCCGCCTCCTGCAAAGGAACGCGAGCAGCCTGACGGCGGAGATTCGGACGGCGGAGAGCCAGGTGATCACCGGCATGTCGGTGCAGCGCCCCTCGGACGACCCCGCCCGGGCGGCCCAGGCCGTGCGACTCCAGGGGCTCATCGACGACCAGTCGGTCTACCAGGACAACATCATCCAGGCCCAGAGCCTGTTGGGGCAGGCCGACCAGGCGCTCGGCGACGCCTCGGACATCATGAAGCGGATCCAGGAGATCTCGCTCTCGGCCGCGAACGGCAGCTGGTCCGACACGGACCGCGCTGTGATGGCCGCCGAGGTCGAGACGCTTCGCGAGCAGCTGATCAACGTCGCCAACACGCAGGTCGGAGATCGCTACATCTTCAGCGGCGATGCATACGACACAGAGGCCTTCGACGAGACCGGCGTCTACACCGGTGGATCGGACGAGCCGACCATGCAGATCAGCGCGAACCAGACCGAGAGCGTCGGGTTCGTGGGAGAAGAGGTCTTCCAGGGCGACGTCGACGTGTTCGCCGTGCTCGAGGATCTGCAGACGGCCCTGGAGGCCAACGACATCGAGACCATCCAGGACTCGATCGGCGACGTGAACGAGGCCTTCGAGCAGATGGTCGAGTGGCGCGCCGTGGCGGGCCATTCGTATGCCGTCAGCGACGACGCCTACGACACGTCCGGCAACATCTCCGCGTTGCTCCAGGACGAGCTCACCCAGCTGGTGGGGATCGACGAGACCGAGGTGTACACGCGCCTCGCCGAGCTCCGGACGGCCTACGATGCCGCCATGCGCGTCGGCGCCACGTCTGTGACGGGTAGTCTCTTCAGTTATATGTGATCGCGTCCTAATCCTCTCCGGAACGGATCCGAGGGGGTAGTCAGAGGACGGGACACCGCCTCCACCGACGACGACACTCAGGAGGAAACCATCATGGCTATTGTCGTGAACACGAACACCGCGTCTTCCAACGCGATCAACCAGCTCAACAAGAACAACCGGGGGCTGCAGGACAGCTTCCGCCGGATCAGCTCCGGTCTGCGCATCACGAAGGCGGCCGACGACGCCGCCGGAATGGGCGTGGCCGAGAACCTGGACTCCCAGGTTCGCAGCGCCCGGGTCGCCGCTCGCAACACGAACGACGGAATCTCGGTCATCGCGACCGCCGAAGGTGCCACGACCGAGGTCGTGAACATCATCAAGCGGATGCGCGAGCTCGCCGTGCAGAGCTCCTCGGAGACGCTGGACGACGATGAGCGGGCCTACATCCAGGACGAGTACGAGCAGCTCTCTGGCGAGGTCGACCGGATCGCTTCGGTCACGAACTTCAACGGCGTGAGCCTCTCGGACGGCACGAACACCACGATCGATGTGCAGGTCGGTGTGAACAACACCGCGAACGACCGCATCACGATCACGCTCGGCGACCTTCGGGGAACCGTGCTGGGTATCGACACCGCCTCGCTGGACCTGTCTTCGGCCACCGGCGCCCAGTCGGCGATCGACGCCCTGGACACCGCGATGGACACCGTGGGTTCGCAGCGCTCCGAGCTCGGTGCGGTCGAGAACCGCCTGGACAGCGCGCTGAACAACCTCGAGATCTACACGGAGAACATGGAGGCCGCCGAGTCTCGTATCCGTGACGCGGACTTCGCCTACGAGACCGCCGAGATGGCCAAGAACCAGATCATGCAGCAGGCCGGCACGTCCGTCCTGGCGCAGGCCAAGTCGCTGACCTCGGGCGCTCTCACGCTCCTGCAGGGATAGGACCAGACACTTCTGGCGGGCCGTCCTGGCCGCGCCGACCCCTGAAGGGGGCTCCGAGAGGGGCCCCCTTCTTCTCTCTGTCCTTGTGATGACCGGCGTGGTGCCGTGATGCTCACGCGGGCCGAAGCCAGAAGGTCATGAATCCGCGTCGAGTGAAGCCCTGCCGCCTGACGACGGGCGCGCTGGTGTCCGTCTTGGCGTACAGGCCGACCCACTCGAGCCCCACCGAGGCCGCCCAGCGCACACGGGCCTCCATGACGGCGCTGTAGGCCCTCTGGTGGCGGCTCTCGGGCACGGTGCCGCCGCCCCACAGGAAGCCGATGCCGTGCGCCGGGTGGGCCGTGATGCCGCCTGCTGCGATGGGCGTGTGCCCATCCCAGGCCAGCGCTCGCCGGATGCGGTCTCCCCGTCCGTCCCGAAGGAACTGCTCGTACTCCTGGCGCGTCCGGGTGGTGCGCTTGCCGAACGCGCGGTCGTTCACGTCCTGGAAGGCGATGAGCTCGTCCATCTCCTCGACCAGGAGCGCCTCGATGCCTGGATGGGGTCGGGGGACGTAGTCGGCGGTCCGGATCAGGTACGCGTCGTGATGGACCGCGGGGAAGTACCCGTGGCGCTCGAGCTCGAGCTCGAGCTGGGCGGTGTGGTTCTGCGGATTGACCGGGACCAGGCTGCGCACGCCGGCGTGCAGCGCGCTGATGTGCGAGACGGCTTCGGCCTCGCGCCCGTGCGCGCGCAGGCGCAGGATCATGTTGTAGTTGGTGTCGGCGCGCGGACAACACAGCACCTTGAACGTCTCTTCTTCGACGATCGTGACGTCGGCGGGGACCCAGAACGAGTCCCATTGAGTGCGCTCAAGTCGCTCATCAGGCGAGATCACAGGTTGTCCAGCACTTTTTCTGCCCCGAGGGGTAATCCATTTTGCAGGCTCTTCCGATCATCTGGTCGGAACACCCCGCAGCAAGAGGCTCCAGGGAGTTCCAACCATTGGAGGAAAAAATGGCCCTTACCGTCAACACCAACGTGAGCGCACTCAACGCCACGACGCAGCTCGGAAAGACCACGCGGAACCTGTCTGACAGCTTCGCCCGTCTGAGCTCCGGACTTCGCATCAACAGCGCCGCGGACGACGCGGCGGGACTCGGCGTCGCCGAGAACCTGGACAACGTTGCCCGCTCGGCTCGAGTCGCCGCCCGCAACGCCAACGATGGCATCTCGGTCATCAGCACCGCCGAGGGCTCGACCGAAGAGGTCTCGAACATCCTGAAGCGGATGCGTGAGCTCGCCGTGCAGTCCTCCTCGGAGACGCTCGACGACGATGAGCGCGCCTACGTCCAGGACGAGTACGAGCAGCTGGCCGGCGAAGTCGACCGCATCGCTTCGGTGACCGAGTTCAACGGCGTGTCCCTGTCCGATGGCACGAGCACCTCGCTGGATGTCCAGGTCGGCGTCAACGGCACCGCGAATGACCGCATCAGCATCACCCTGGGTGACCTGCGCGGAACCGTCCTCGGCGTCGACACCGCTTCGCTCGACCTCTCGTCCGCTTCGGGTGCCCAGTCGGCCATCGCCGACCTCGACACCGCGATGGACACCGTGAACGGCTACCGGTCGGACTACGGTGCGGTCGAGAACCGTATCGACAGCGCGCTCAACAACCTCGAGACGTACACGTCGAACATCGAGTCCGCCGAGAGCCGGATCCGTGACGCCGACTTCGCCTTCGAGACCGCTGAGCTCGCCAAGAACCAGATCATGCAGCAGGCCGGAACCGCCGTCCTCGCCCAGGCCAAGAGCCTGACGTCCGCCGCGGCCCAGCTCATCTGAACCGCACACCAAGAGAACAAATCGAGCGGCCGTCCCTAAAGGGGCGGCCGCTTCGATCCGTTGAGGGGAGTGATGCCAGCCGTAGATGGAATTGCCTCCGGGCTCGACACCACAGGACTCATCGACGCGATCGTCGGTGCGGCCGAGGTGCCGAAGATCATGCTGGAGGCCGACCTCGCCGATGTCGAGGCGCACATCGACAAGGTGGCGGAGTTCAAGACGAAGCTCTCCAGCCTGCAGACGGCGCTCGAGGACATCGACTCGCTCGAGGAGTTCGGCGACAACGCGATCACGCTGTCGGACGAGGGCTGGATCGACGTCGAGGTCGGGGCCGAGACGCCTCCGGGTTCGTACGACATCGAGGTCAACGAGCTGGCCCGCTCGGCCATGCAGATCTCGCAGGGCTACAACGACAGCAGCTCGGCCGGCCTGCTGGGCGCAGGCGACATCATCGTCGAGTACGCCGGGGGCAACGAGACCGTAGCCGTCGACCTGACGATGACGATGGAGGACGTCGCCGAGGAGATCGACGCGCTCGATGGCGTCTCCGCGTATGTGATGGACACGGGCGACAGCTCGACGCCGTACCGACTGGTGGTGATGGGCGACGACACCGGCGCCGAGAACACGCTGATGATCGACACCTCGGCGCTCACCGGTGGCACGAGCCCGGGCTTCAGCGAGGTGGTCGCTCCCCAGGACGCCGAGATCGAGCTCAACGGGATCACCGTCTACTCGGCGACCAACGAGGTCAACGACGCCATCCCGGGCATGGACATCACGCTGACGACGACGACGACGTCGCCGATCACCGCGACGGTCACACGCGACACGGATGCCATCACGGCCAAGGTCGAGGCGTTCGTCGACGCGTACAACTCGATGCACACGTTCTACAACCTGAACACCGACTTCGACGCCGACGAGGGCATCCGAGGCGCGCTGTTCGGAGACGGCACGATCCGCGGGATCGTCGACCAGCTCGGCAACCGCGTGTCCGACAACTACAGCGCGGACGACTACTTCGGCCTCGGAAACATCGGGATCAACACGAAGCAGAGCGGAAACCTCGAGTTCGACAGCACGGTCTTCGAGGAGCAGCTCGTCGAGAACCCCGAGGACGTCCTCGCCCTGTTCGCGGACGATGAAGGGTTCGCAAAGACGGTCATCGCCGACCTGGACGAGGTCTACCTCAGCGACGACGGCCTGATCGAGACCCGGACCGAGACCCTCGAGGACACGGTCGAGAGCCTGGAAGACGCCATCGACCAGATCGAGGAGCGTCTGGAGAACATGGAAGAGCGCCTGCGCTCCCAGTTCACGTACATGGAGACGGTCCTGGGCTCTCTCCAGAGCACACAGAGCCAGCTGGGGGCCTTGCTGGGTTCCAGCGATGACTGATCCCGGAAGAGGAGGGCGCTCGTGAGGGGCATCAGAAGGTACAAGCAGGTCGGCGTGCAGTCGGCCTCGAACGGGCAGGTCCTGGTCATGCTGATGCGCGGCTCGGTGCTCCGGCTCGAAGACGCCGCCGAAGACATGGCCGACGACCGCAAGGCCGCGGTCGCCTCGCTCCAGAAGGTCCGAGCGGTCTACGGCGAGCTCCTGGCCTCGCTCGACGCCACTGAGACGCCCGAGCTGGGGAGCCAGCTGCGGCGCCTGTACACCTGGGCCATCCGGGAGCTCGCTTCCGCCGAGCGGACGGGCGACGTCGAGAAGATCAACGCCGTGAAGGGCGTGACACAGACTCTCCTCGAGGCCTGGGAAGGTGCAGTGGGATGAGCCTGGTCGACGCCGTCCAGGCCCTGATCCGTCGTCTCCAGGACGAGGAGACGCTCGAGCCCGGCGTCACCGAGGCTCTGCTCGAGCGCATCGGCCTCGAGGCCAGCGCGCTCGCGCCCGACGAGGTGAGGGAGCTCCAGCACGCCCTGCGTCGCTTCGAGCGTGCCGTGAGCCAGCGGCAGCACGACGTGGAGGCGCAGCTCGACCACTCGGGCCGCGGCCGGCGCGCGATGAAGGGGTACGGCTACCTGCGAAGCCACAAGAGTGGGCAGCGGATCCGCAAAAAGGCTTGAACCCGGGTCTCCCTGTCCGATGGACCGGACATGCAGGACTCTTTCAGCGTGCGCGTTCCCCCCGACGAGGGCCGATTCTTCCGGGCTCCGGCCCGGGTGGAGCTCGCGCTCGACTCGGCGGACTCGGCCGCTGCGCTGCTTCGCCCCGTGCAGGCTCGCCGGCTCGCCGGTCAGGCCCGCGAGGTCCTCGGCCGCTTGTCGACCCGACGAGACGCCGAGGTCAAGGAAGCGCTCGTCCACGTCCTGGACGCGGTCAGCGCCCTGGAGCGCGAGGTCGAGCTGCTGCACCGCCGGGCGCTGCTCGGGAACCGGGGCGTCGCGCTCGTCGAGCACGATGTCCGCATCGGTGGCGACGGCCTCGAGGTCGTCGGTCTCCAGGCCGAGGGCCAGGTGGGGGTCCACCTGGGCCTGCGTGTCGCCGGTTCCTACCAACTGGTCTCGGTCCGCGCGCACGCGCGGGACGCCGGGACCCATGTCGAGCTTCTCTTCGACGACATCGACGCCGCTTCGCGGGACCTCGTCGTGGCGTTCGTCTTCGAGCAGCAGAGGAGGGCGCGCCGTCGTGAGCTGGACGCTGCTTTTCGCGCTTGAAGCGCAGGCGGGTGCACCCGCCCCCGTGAAGCCGCTGACGGCCGCCGAGCAGGCGGCCGCGGCCCAGGAACCAGCAGACGGGCCGGGGGTCTCCCTGTGGTTCCGGGGTGTTGGCGAGGTCTGGGACGATCCCGAGATCGGCCGCGTCTACCGCAGCAGCGCGCTGATGGTCGGTGCTGGCCTGGTGGTTCCGGTGCATGAGTACGTGCAGGTGGACCTCGAGGGCGCCTACCAGAGCATGTCGGGTTCCGAGATCGACCTGCTGACCGACGCACAGACCGGAAGCGGCACCTCGATGGAGATCGTCCCGCTGTCCGTCCTGGTCGAGGGCCGCATGGCCTTCGGCGACGGCAGCCAGATGTTCTTCGGTGTCGGCCCCACCGCGACGCTCTTCAAGGAGGAGTCGAGCGTATGGGAGCTCGAGGACCAGCTCGTCGGGCCCATCGTGAGCGGCACCAAGCTCGGTGGTGAGGCGCGCCTGGGTGTGCGCCTGGCGACCGGCATCCTCGCGTCGACGCCCGACAGCATCCCGCGACCGGGCCCGCAGGTGGACGGACTCCACGTCGAGCTCTACGCCGGGCGCCGCTTCCAGAAGGCCGAGACAGGCTTCGACCTGGCCGCCTGGCGCGGCACCTTCGGCCTTGGAGTCCAGTTCTGATGGTCCTCCTCGCGCTGTCGCTGGCCCATGCCGAGCCCCGCCATGCGGTGGTCTCTCCGGGGGGGCGCGCGCGCGTCCGACAGCTGCCTCGCACGTCTCCGGATCGGGTGCAGTGGACCGTCCTCGGCGTCAGCCAGCCGCTGGACCTGGAGGGGCGCTCCACCGAGGGCGTGCTCGCCTGGGACACGCTCGGCCTGGGCGGCGGGACGTGGGTCGTGACGGCCTATCTGGAGCCCGAGCGCGACCAGACCGCCTCCTGGCGCTGGGACGACGGCGACGTGGTCTTCGTGATCGACGACGGCGTCCCCCAGATCCTGCCGGTGGTCGGAGCGCCCGAGCTCGCCGATCTGCTCGCCGGCGAGGTCGAGCCCGACTCCTGGATTCCGCCGGCGACGCCCCTGGGCATGCTGCCTGGTCGCGCGAGCACCGTGGCCGTCGACGCCGCCACCTTCCCCGCGGGGTTCGCGACCTGGGAGGCGAACGTCTCGGGCGAGCTCCGTGACCTGCTGATCCCCGGGGACGGGATGGCCGCCATCGACCGGCACCGCGCCGGGCTCGAGCTGGCCGAGGTGCCGTACGAGGAGGCCGCTGCGCTGTTCCGCCTCGGCGAGGCGTACGCACGGCTGGGGTTCCACCGTGAGGCGGCGCACTACTTCGAGCGCGTGACCGAGCTCGATGCGTCCTGGCCGTCCAGCACCTGGCTGCACCTGGCGCGCTCGGAGGTCGTCATCGGACGCACCGACGAGGCCCGCGAGCACTGCGGCCGGGCCGTCGAGTCGCGGCACCGCGAGCCCGAGGTGCTGGAGTGCCTCGCGCTGGTCGCGCTGGACACCGCCGATCCGCCAGCGGCCCCCACGGGACGGGCGCTCGCCCGGGCCAACGCCCGGCCGGAGAGCCTGCTCCTGGCCGCCCAGCTGCTGCAGATGGACGGCCGGCACCTGGAGGCGGAGCCCCTGCTGTCGGCAGCGCTTCCCGCCCTGGGCGAGCTCGCGCCATACGGCTGGGCCTCGCTCGGAGATGCCCGCTTCCAGACCCATGACGGGGAAGGCGCTCGTCGCGCCTGGTCCGAGGTGGCGGGACACCCCGAGCTCGGTGGCGTCATCCGGGCGCGGAAGCACGCGCTCGTCATGGCCGAGGACGGCCCCCGTACCTGGCCGGACCACCTGCCCGAGCTGTACACGATGGCGGACGGCGGGGGCATGGCCGGAGCCGAGGCCCTCTACCTGCTGGCCCAGGTCGCTGAGGGCCTGGGCGATCTGGACGGCGCCGCCAAGCACCTGGCCGCGCTCTTGAAGAGCCACCCGGAGCGGGGCGCGCGCTCGGACGCCCCGAAGCTCCTGTGGACCGCTCTCGAGGGGCGCTTGCAGCAGCTGCAGCGGGACGGCCGGACGGTCGACCTGTTGGCGCTGTGGGGTGACCTGTGGGCTCCGGACCTCGAGCGAGAGGTCCAGGACGTGACCGCGGTCCGCGTCGTGGCCCGCGCCTATGAGGATCTGGAGCTCTACGACGAGGCGCTCGACGTGCATCGCGTCCTGTTCGGCATCCAGACCCGGCTCGGCGAGCAGGAGCCGAACGATCTCGTGGAGATGGCTCGCTTGTACCTGGCCGTTGGGCGGGCCGAGGAGAGCCAGCGCACGCTGGAGTTCGCTCGGAAGCAAGGCGTCGACGACCCCGCTCGCACCTGGCTCTTCGAGGGCGATGCGCTGGTGGCCCAGGAGAAGCCGGACGAGGCGCTGCTGGCCTACCGGAAGGCGGCGCTGTCGCCGGACACGCGGGTCGCCGCGACCGTGCGGATGGCGCTGGTCGACACCGAGGCCGGTCGGTGTGATCGGTCGGTCCCCGCGCTCCTCGACCTGACGCGACAGAAGGTCGAGCCGGTCGAGCTGGCGGACGGCGAGGCGCACCTGGCGCTCGCGCGGTGCCTGCTGAGCCAGGGCCGGAACGAGGACGCGGCGGTCGCTGCGCGCGAGGCCGCCGGCCGTAGCGACGACGACGTCACGCGGCGCTACGCGACGTGGCTCGCGGTCGAGGCGTCGGGCCGGGCAGGGGAGGACGAGCCGATGCTCGCCGCCTCGCTGGCCTCGGACGACGATCTGTGGGCAGCCCTGGGCCGGGAGCGCGAGGCCGACGGTGCCTTCGACGCCGAGCTCGCGCGGAGACGCGACGATCGCTGAGCCGCGGGATCGGGCCAAAATCCCGAAACCTCTCAACTGTTCGTGATCGTGTCCGATTGGAGGTCGTCCCCCTCGAGGAGGTGACCTCATGTCCGACCTGCTCTTCGACCGGCTCCACACGGGGCTGGGAGCGGCCATCGACCTGCGCCAGAAGCAGGTGGCGCTGACCGCGACGAACCTCGCCAACGCGGACACCCCCGGGTTCAAGGCCAAGCGGCTCGACTTCGACGCCGCACTGGACCAGGTGTTCGAGCAGCTCGACGGCCAGGTGGCCCTTCCCGATGCGGCGCTCCCCATCGAGGAGCTCGCGCCCGAGGACTGGGTCACGGACGGCAACTCGGTCGTCCTGGAGAAGGAGAACGCCGTCATGGCCGAGACCTTCACCATGTACAGCGCCCTGACGACGGGGCTCTCGAAGCGGCTGGCGCTGTTGCGCTACGCCGCCAGCGACGGACGATAGGAGGCACCATGAGCGGAGTCAACGACATCCTCAGCATCGCGGCCTCGGGCATGTCCGCCCAGCGCGTGCGGCTGACGGCGACGGCCAGCAACCTGGCGAACGCGCGGACGACCAAGACCGAAGAGGGCGGGCCGTACCAGCGGCGCTCGGTGGTCTTCGAGGCCAAGCAGCTGGATCCGTTCGGAGATCAGCTCGAGCAGCAGATGTCGACCGTCGAGGTGCCGGAGATCGAGAAGAGCGACGAGTACGTCGAGCACTACATGCCCGACCACCCGCACGCCGACCCGGCCACCGGAATGGTCAAGTTCCCCAAGGTCGACCTGATGACCGAGATGGTGGACATGATGAACACGCAGCGGTCGTACGAGGCCAACGCGAACGTCGTCGACATCGCCAAGGAGCTCGCGCAGAAGGCCCTGGAGATCGGTCGATGAGCATCCAGGCCCTCCAAGGCGCCAAGGCGCGCATCGAACAGCTCAAGGCCGGGGTCGAGCAAGGCCCCAAGGCGGCCTCGGGCGCGGGCGGCGACGACTTCTCGGCGAGGCTCGAGCAAGCGCTCGAGAGCGTCGACGACACAGTGCAGAATGCCGATGTCGTCACCGAACTCCAGGCGCGAGGCGACGCCTCGATGTCCCAGATGATGGTCGCGCTCGAAGAGGCCAACATCTCCATGCGGGCCATGGTCAGCGTGCGAGACAAGGTGGTCTCGGCGTACGAGCAGGTCATGAACATGGCGATCTGAAGTTCAGTAATTCAAGGGGTTAGGGCGCTGGTGTGTACCAGGATCGGGGCCGTGTGTACCCGCTGGTACACAGGCTGGTACACACCTGACGAGGTGTGCGAGGGGGGTGTGCGAGCTCCCGACCCGTGACTACGTTCCCGCCGCCTCGACAGCGAAGGAGGGGGCGATGCGGGTGAAGAACCTGAACGGGACCAGCGGGAAGACGTGCAGCTGTCGTCGATCCCGCACGTTCCGTAGTAGCCCGCCCAGATCGAGGTGAACTCCGTTGTAGGGGGCGACGTCTTTCCATAGCCACTGTCTCCCCAACACGTCGTCAAGCTCCCATCCGTGATGGCGCATGTGTGTTCGTTTCCTGCGGCGACCGCTGTCCAGGAGGTGGCTGGATCGACGTCGCCGGTGTCGCCGGTGTCCTCGACGTTCCCGGTGTCCTCAGGTTCACACGCGCCGTCGTCTGGGACGATGTAGAAGCCTCCGGTGAACGTCGACAGCCCCGGGATGTAGTCCGTCCAGTCCCACCCGTGGACTTGGTACACCGTTTCCGCTCCAACTGCGGACCCCAGAGCGCCGACGAGTTCCGCCACGAACCAGTCGACGAACTCACCCGCGGCCTCTCCCGCCAGCTCCTCACCGATTTCTTTGCCGGCGACGGCCCATGTCGCCTTGACGGCGCCCAGACCGGTCAACGAGCTCGCTGCGCTGACGAGCGCCTTTCCGGCTTGGAACTGGGCGCTCGCGAGCTGCAACACCTCCTCCGCGGTCGCGCAGTGGAACTCTTGACCATCCACCTCGATCCGGTCCAGCTGCACGTCGCTTGCGTCCTGTACTGCGCCGACGAACTCGTGGGTCGCGGCGGCCAACAGCGCGACCTTCACGACGACAACTACAGCCGTCGCAACGCCCACGACCTTCGCGTCGGCGTCCGACGTCTCGCC
>JAAESX010000331.1 GCA_024228935.1 Pseudomonadota bacterium | reverse complement strand
GGCGCGCAAACGGCACGACTCTTGCTGGGTCAATGGCGGCGAAGCAACCCACCTCTACGCCTCCCCCGCTCCCCCTCCCCCTCCCCCTCCTCCTCCCCCTCCCCGCAGATCCCCCGCTGCACCTGAGAGCTGACATGCCGCAGAACGAGCTGTACCCGTCCGCCATCCCCACGCCTCCGTCGACCCGGCTCTTTGCTCCTGAAGCCCGCTGCGTCTGGAGCTCCGTCGAGTGGGCCCCCCGGGACTGCATGATCGGAGGCTCGGGCTTCTCGCAGCCGAACGTGCAGGCGCCGGTGGACTGGTCCGACACGGCCGTCAACGTCGCCGCCAGCCGTTACTTCCACGGCGACGGTCCGAACCGCGAGGCCAGCATCCGCAGCCTCATCGAGCGCGTCACGACGACCATCGCGACGTGGGCCGTCGAGGATGGCGCCACCGACGACGAGACCGCGTTCGCCGACGACCTCAGCTGGCTCGTCCTCCACCAGCACGCGGCGTTCAACTCGCCCGTCTGGTTCAACGTGGGCGTCCGCCCCGACCCGCAGTGCTCGGCCTGCTTCATCAACTCGGTCGAAGACGACCTGGGCTCGATCCTCGAGCTGGCGTCTACCGAGGGCCGCCTCTTCAAGTGGGGGAGCGGCAGCGGCGTGAACCTCTCGGTGCTCCGGTCCTCGGCCGAGTCCCTGTCCGGCGGCGGCACCGCCTCGGGCCCCATCGCCTTCATGCGCGGCCTGGACGCCATGGCCGGCGCCATCAAGAGCGGCGGCAAGACCCGTCGCGCCGCCAAGATGGTCCTGCTCGACGTCGACCACCCCGACGTCGTCGAGTTCATGACCTGCAAGGCGACCGAGGAGAAGAAGGCCTGGGCCCTCATCGACGCCGGCTACGACGGCAGCTTTGCGGCCGATGACGGCGCCTACGCCTCGGTGGCCTTCCAGAACGCCAACCACAGCGTGCGCCTGTCGGACGCGTTCCTGACCGCCGTCGAGGACGACCGCGCCTGGCCGCTTCTGGACAAGCAGGGCCAGTTCGTCGAGGCGCCGCCGGCCCGCTCGCTCCTCCGCACCCTGGCCGAGGCCTGCCACCTGTGCGGCGACCCCGGCGTGCAGTTCAGCGACACGATCAACCGCTGGCACACCTGTGCGGCCGACGGCCCCATCAACGCGAGCAACCCCTGCAGCGAGTTCGTCTTCCTCGACGACTCGGCCTGCAACCTGGCCAGCGTGAACCTGCTGCGCTTCGTCGACGACACCGGCGAGCTGCAGGTCAACCGCCTCGTCTCCGCAGTCGAGCGCCTCATCACCGCGATGGACGTGCTCGTGGACCGAGCCGGCTACCCGACCGAGCGGCTCGCTGAGAACGCCCGGAAGTACCGCCCGCTGGGCCTCGGCTACGCCAACCTGGGCGCGCTCGTGATGGCCCGTGGCCTTCCCTACGACAGCGACGCCGGACGCGAGCTGGCCGCCGGCATCACCGCCATCCTGACCGGCGCCGCCTACCGCGCCAGCGCCCGCCTCGCCGCGAAGCGCGGGCCCTTCGCCGCCTACGAGCAGAACCGCGAGACGATGGCCTGCGTCATCTCGCAGCACGCCGCCGCCGCCGACCGGCTGACCGGCCGCCTGGCCGAGGTCGCCCAGTCGATCTGGACCGAGGTCCTGGCCGCTCCGTCCTTCCGGAACGCCCAGGTGTCCGTCCTGGCGCCGACCGGAACCATCGGCTTCTTCATGGACTGCGACACCACCGGCGTCGAGCCGGAGATCTCGCTGGTCCACACCCGCCGTCTGTCCGACGGTGGCCTGCTCGAGAGCGTCAACGGCTCGGTCCCCCGCGCGCTGACGGCGCTCGGCTACACGCCGATCGAGCGCGCGGCCATCGAGGCCTACCTGACGACGCATCGCACGATCGAGGGCGCTCCCGGGCTCCGCGAGATCGACCTGCCGGTGTTCGACTGCGCTCTCCGGTCCGCAGCGGGCACCCGCTCGATCGCCGCGCGGGGCCACCTCCGCATGATGGCGGCGGTCCAGCCGTTCCTCTCGGGCGCCATCAGCAAGACGGTGAACCTGCCGCACGAGACCACCGTCGAGGAGATCGAGGAGCTGGTCGTCGAGTCCTGGCGCATGGGCCTGAAGGCCGTCGCGTTCTACCGGGACGGCAGCAAGCGGACCCAGCCGGTCGGTGGCGTCGAGCACAAGAAGAAGACGGGCGAGAAGCCGCGGCGCCGCCGCTTGCCGGACGAGCGCCAGGCCATCACCCACAAGTTCGTGATCGCGGACCACGAGGGCTACCTGACCGTCGGCCTCTACGAGGACGGCACGCCCGGCGAGATCTTCATGACGATGGCCAAGCAGGGCAGCGTCATCGGCGGTCTGGTCGACGCCTTCGCCACGAGCGTCAGCATGGCGCTCCAGTACGGCGTCCCGCTCGACGTCCTGGTGAAGAAGTTCCAGCACACGCGGTTCGAGCCCAGCGGCTTCACGAACAACCCGCGCATCCGGATCGCGAAGTCGATCACCGACTACGTCTTCCGCTGGCTGGCGCTGCGCTTCCTCGAGGCGCCGCCCATGGAGCTCGAAGAGGACCGTGTCTACGAGGCGGCGAGCGACGCTCCGCCCTGCTCGAACTGCGGCGACATCATGGTTCGCTCGGGTGCCTGCTACAAGTGCACGACCTGTGGTGGGTCGAGCGGATGTAGCTGAGGCGATACACCGATCCGGTGAAGCGCCGAGAGCTCGAACAAGCCGTAGAGGCCGCCCCGACCTACGACGAGTGGGTCGGGCTCGCCGAGGAGTTCGACCGCACGACCGGCGCGGACGAGTGGCGCGACCAGGATGCGTGCCCCTGGTACGACGCCGCGGCCATCGGCACGTCGCGTGACCAGCTGGTCCGGCTGCGGAACGCCGAAGCCGCCGAGGAGCTGGCTGCGGCTCTGGACGAGGACCTGAGCCGGCACCTGGCCGACATCGCCGCGCCCCAGCTGTACGAGGTCGCGCTGGCCGGGACCAAGCGGCTCGTGGACAGCTGGCTGGACGCGGTGGAAGAGGCGCTCCGGTGGCTCGCCCACACCGAGATCCCCGGGCTGCCACGCGCAGCGAAGCTCCAGCGGTTCGAGCACGGGTGGCGGGTGTTCGGACGCTCGGCCCTGATGCTCTCGGGCGGCGCCACCTGGGGGTTCCACCATCTCGGCGTCGTGAAGGCGCTGATGAACCTGGATCTGCTCCCGCACATCCTGAGCGGTGCGAGCACGGGCGCCATGGTCGCCGCGGGCGTCTGTACGCGGACCGACGAGGAGCTGCGGCAGATGTTCGCGGACACGGACTCGATCCGGCTGGACGGCCTGCTGCCCATCGGGTGGCGAAAGGCGTTCGACCAGAAGGCGTGGCTCGACCCGGCCCGGCTGCACGACGTGCTCCAGCACAACGTCGGGGACTGGACGTTCGCCGAGGCGTTCGCTCGGTCAGGCCGGGCGCTCAACATCGCGGTCTCGCCGACCCGCAGCCGGCAGAAGCCACGCCTGTTGACCCACCTGACGGCGCCCAACGTGATGGTCGCGAGCGCGGCGCTGGCCTCGTCGGCGCTCCCGGGCCTCTTCCCCCCGGTCGAGCTCGAGGCCCGCCAGGGTGACGAGGTGGTGTCGTACGTCGCCGGGGAGCGCTGGATGGACGGCTCGCTCCAGGGCGACCTGCCGAAGACGCGTCTGGCGCGCCTCCACAACGTGAACCACTTCATCGTCAGCCAGACGAACCCACACGTGATGCCCTTCCTGCGGCACTACGGACGGCGGGGGCTGCGCCCGACGGTGCTGGGGGTGACGAGCGCGACGCTCCGCACCCAGGGGGCCCTGGTCACCGACCTCGCGCGGCGGGCGACATCCAAGAGCGATGGCCTGGCCCGTCAGCTCGCGCTCCAGGCGCACACGCTCGCGACGCAGGACTACCGGGGCGACATCGACATCTACCCCCGCTTCCGCGCCAACCTGCTGACCCGTGTCGCGGTGAATCCGACGCGGGACGACCTGGCCGAGTTCATCCGCGAAGGCGAGCGGTCCGTCTGGCCCAAGGTGGCCATGATCCGAAACCAGACGCGCATCGGTCGGGTGTTCCGGACGTCGATCGAGCACCTGTCGCGGTAGAACCGCCGGGATGATTCCCGCCTACCTGGACTTCCTCCCGCAGCCGCTCCTCGACGAGCTGGTCACCGCGGCCGAGCCGTGCCCGGACGTGCCCGGCCTCTCCATCGCCCCCGGTCAGCGAGCGGCGTTCCCCGCGGTCGAGACGACCGAGGCGCTCGAGGTCGTGTGCGAGGTCTACCGGACCGTGCACGCGCAGCTCTCCGCCGTGCTGGAGCAACGCAAGGTGGACCGTGTCTTCCTCGACGCCGTGTGCGCCGAGGACCCGCACGCGGTGCTCGGGGCGGTCGACTCGGCCGGCCGGGTGGTGGCTGGACCGACGCCCTCGCCAGATTGCGCTCCCGTGGTGGTGCCGGACTGGCTGCAGGGCGAGCACGTGACGCTGTTCGGTCCTCCCGACACCCCGAAGATGGCGATCAACGCCATGAACGCGCTGCATCGGCGGCGAGCGGACGAGCCCGAGCTGGTGGGCTCGCTGGTCTCGGCGTCCGGTCAGGTGCCGCGCTGGGGCGCCGACGACGAGGACTCGAAGACCCCCATCATGCGGTCGTTCCTGGCCGCCTGCGAGAACCTGATCGGATGCTTCGACGGCACGCTCTCGTTCGACGACGAGGCTCGGGGACGCAGCTACCGCCTGGCCGATCGGGACCTGGCCCTGCCCATCAAGCGGTTCCCCGGGCTGGCGCTGCCGGACGGCTCGCACCTGCTCGACGGCTCGCCCCTGCCTCTGCACCTGGTCGACTTCGTCCTGCACAGCTGGCACAACCGGACGCGGCCCCAGGCGCTGGTCTTCTACGTGCCCAAGCTCGAGAACGAGGAGGAGGCGGCATATCTGGCGGCCCTCATCCGCGCAGCCGAGTCGGCCATCCATGCGCGAGAGCCGAGCTATGTGGCGGGAACCATTCGCGTTCTCCTGGTGTTCGAGAACCCGCGCGCCATCTTCCGCATCCGAGCGATGGCGCACGCGCTCGAGCCCTGGTTCGTCGGCGGGAGCCTTGGCTGGCACGACTTCCTGGCCAGCACGGCGCGGCTCTACAAGAACGACCCCGCCTACCGGATCCCGGTCAAGGCGGACCCCGACATCGTCATCCGGCACATCCGCGAGTCCCATCGCATCCTGGTCCGCGAGCTCGGTTCGCTTGGCGCCATCACCATCGGCGGGATGTACGGCATCCTGTTCGAGGAAGGCGATGCGGCCAGCTACCGCGTGACGATGGTCGGGTTCATCCGCGACGTCGTGACGCAGATGAAGCGCGGCCTGGGGGGCTTCTGGGTCGCCCACCCCGACTTCGTGCGGGTCGGCATCGCGCTGGTCGAGGCCTGGCGGCGGCACGAGCGCGGCGACAGCTCGGACCTGACCGACCTGGTTCGAGCGCTGGTCCCGGACGAGGTCGAGCAGGGGCCCCTGGTCGAGTTCGTGTTCGGTCCCGACGTCGAGGGTCTGACGCCCGAGGACCCTGGCTATGCGCGCGCGGTGCTGGCTGCGGACCTGGCCATCTCGCCCATCATCCGAAACGACGACCCCGACGAGGTCCGGTACAACGTCTTCCAGGCGCTGCAGTATCTGGCCGACTGGCTGTGTGGAAACGGCTGCGTGGCCCTGCCCGCGACGATGACCGACCGACGCGGCGACACCGTGTTCGTGCGGGTCATGGATGACCTGGCGACGACCGAGCGCAGCAGGTGGGAGCTCTGGGCCGAGGTCGCCCACGGCCGCGTCTCGACCGAGCTGTTCGAGCAGATCCTGGCCGAGGAGATGGCGTTCATCCGCGAGGGCCGGGCGACGGCGACGCGGAAGACTCAGGTGCGCTGGGCCGGAGACGCCGTCCGCTGGTACCCGGTGGCCGAGAAGCTCCTGCGTCAGCTGGTGTGTTCCGACGACCCGCCCGAGTTCGTGACCGAGCTCACGCTCGCGTTCACCTTCGACGTGGTCCGCGACGCCAAGGACCCCTGGGCCGCGGCCTCAGCGCTCTGCCCCGGCCGCTTCGGAGACCGCCGCAGCCAGTGAGACCAGCCGGTCATTGACCGGGGTGGCGATGCCGAACTCGCGGGCCATCGTGACCAGCTCGCCGTTGAGGAACGCCGTCTCCAGCGAGCGGCCCGACAGGTACGACTGCTTCGTCGAGCCCCCGGGACGCTCCCGGCCATCGATGAGGCCCAGGTGGAAGTCCTCGGGCTGCAGCGACTCGCCGATCGGCAGGCCCGCGGCCCCCAGGACCTGTCGGCCCTCGTCCATCGCGGCGTGGGCGACCGGGATCCAGTCCTCGATGAGCGCCTAGGCCGCGCCGCACAGGTTGCCGATGAACTTCTCGTTCTTGATCGGGCCGATGTCCTCGACGACGACGCAGGGCAGTCCGCCAGCGGTCATGGCCTGGGCGATGGCTTCGCCTCCACGCCCGAGCGCGACCTGCCCGGGTGTCGGCAGGCCCCAGCGCCCGGCCTGCCCCGGAGCCGGGACGCTCGCCGGGACCCAGACCACCGAGGGGATGTGGGTGCTGAACCGCGCATCGGCCCACCGGTCACCAGCGAAGCCGTTCGTCCACATCGACACCGGCGCGTCCCCCCAGCGCGCACGCAGCACATCGAGGAGCGGCTCGGCGTGCTGGAGCTTGGTCGCGACGGCCAGGACGTCACCTGGTCGGGGGGTCACGGCATCCAGGCTCGAGGCCGGGATCGGCAGCAGGTGCTCCTCGTCCGGACGCCGCCACAAGAGGCCGGTCTCCAGCGCAGCCAGGTGCTCGCCCCGCGCCACGAGGTGGATCTCCAGGCCTCCACGGAAGCAGGCGCCGCCAAGGCCTCCGCCGATCGAGCCGGCTCCGACGACCACCAGACGCATACGCCACCTCGCGTGAAACCGGCTGCCGCCGAGACCCTTCATACTGCGTGTGGAGGCCCGCCATTGCTCTGGCTGCTCGCGAACACCGCCCTGGCACAAGACGCCGCCTGGACGCCGACGACCGACTCGTCTTCGGTGGTCGGCCACCGGTCGTTGCTGCGCGCTGACTTCGACGGGGACGGGGTCACGGACCTGGCCACGGAGCTCCTTCAGAAGAACGGGCTGCGCGCGATCGACGTCCTGCTCGGGACCGGCAAGGAGGTCTTCGTCGAGATGCCCCTCGACCTGGGCACCATGGATCTGTACGCCATCGACGTGGATGACGACGGCGTCGACGAGCTGATGGTCAGCTTCCCCGACCTGGACGACGGGAAGGTCGCCATCTTCGCGGGGTCGGCGCTGGGGAACGACCTGGACAGCTGGGAGGACGAGCACCAGCTCTACTTCGCCGAGGGCAGCGGGTCGGCGTTCTCCCGATTCGGCTACGACATCGAGGTCCTGGACCTGACCGGCGACGGCAACCCCGAGCTCTTGTTCGGGGCCCCGGACGAAGGGCGCGTCTACCTGTTCTCGTACGAGAAGGGCGGCGACGTCCGCAGCAGCGACGCCGCGGCGTCCTGGACCGGGTTCGTCGGCTGGGCCATCGAACCGATCGACGACCGGGACGGCGATGCGGTGCCCGAGCTGGCGTTCGCCGCCTGCTCGGACGCGGACTGCGGCAGGGTGTCCCTACAAGTCGTGTCGGGCGCCGACCTGCAGCGCGAGACCGAGCTCGACCCGCTCGAGGCCGTCGGTGCGTTCTCGGGCCTGCCAGTGGCGCTCCAGTCGACCCGAGACCACGACGGCGACGGGTTCGGCGAGGTCGCCTGGCTGACCGAGAACGTGCTCACGGTGCTGAACCCCGAGGTCGGCGTGCTGACCGAGCGGGCGGCGAGCGGCGGACTGGCCCTGCTGGAGACCGGGGACGCCACGGGCGACGGACTCGACGATCTGTGGGCTGCGTTCGACGGCGAGGTGGTGCTCTACTCGGACGTCGTCGAGGACACCGAGCTGGCCCGATTCGCGGTCGTCGGCGAGGTCCTTGGGCACGCGCTCGTGGGCGCGGGCGACCAGAACGGCGACGGGTGCGACGACGCCCTGGCGACAGCGAGCGACGGCACGATCTACCTGCTGGCGTCGAGCTGCACGACGGACACTGGCGTCGAGACGGACTCGGACTCGGGCACGGACTCGGGCACGGAGACCGGTGTGGAGACCGACTCGGGCACGGAGACCGGGACCGGCGAGACGGCTGGGCCCCAGGACTCGACGCCGGACACCTCCAACCCGGTGGTGTGTGAGCCCGAGTTCGGCTGGGGCTGCGGCAGCTCGCAGGCCGGGCTGTTCTTCCTGATCCTGGGGACGCTGCTGCTCAGGACCCGCGAGTGAGCTGGAGCCTGCAGGTCGGAGCGGCGCCGAAGTCGCCCGGCGAGGCCTGGGCGGTCGAGATCCAGCCGCGGTTCCAGCGCGTCGATCTCGCGAGCCGCGTGCGCGGGCATGGGACCCACGACGTTGGAATGCGCGTGTCCTTCCAGCGCTACGGGCCGCCGGTGGACCACGTCCAGGCGGTGTTCGAGAGGCCCGAGGTGCAGGCGCTGTGTGCCCGCATCTCGGACGGGTACTCGATGTCGGTGCTGTGGTCTGGTGACGCGCTGGGCGAGTGGACCGAGGACGCCTGGGACGCCGCGATCGCGCTCTCGGAGCTGGTTACCCACGCCGAATGAGCATGACGCTGTACGGCATCCCGACCTGTGACTCCTGCCGCAAGGCCCGCAAGTGGCTCGCGGAGCAAGGGCACGACGCCGAGTGGGTCGACCTTCGCAAGACGCCGCCGACCGCCGACCGGGTGGCTGGCTGGGTCGCGAGCGTCGGCTCGAAGCCGCTGAAGAACACCAGCGGAGGGAGCTACCGCAAGCTGCCCCAGGACAAGAAGGCCTGGGACGACGCGCGCTGGATCGAGGCGTTCGCTGGCGACCCGATGCTTCTGAAGCGACCCATCCTGGAGATCGACGGCGTCGCGACGCGCGTTGGCTTCAAGGGCTGGGAGGCCCTGTAGCTCAGTAGATCTCGGACTTCCGCGCGGTGGCCTCGGCCTGGTAGCGGGCGGGTCCGGACTGCTCGACGGCGGTCAGGTGCACCATCGCCGAGGCGACATCGCCCATGGCCTGTGCGACTCCGGCGGCGGACAGCTGGGCCTGGGCCCGAGCGTCGGCGTCCTGCTCGATCCGGGCCAGGGCCTCGTAGATGGCTCGGCTCTGGGCCAGCGACTCGCGGTCGTGCTCGATGAGTCCCTGCATCTCCAGCTGGGTGGCGGCCAGGCCGGCGTCGATGGCGACGCTCTGGACGGGGATGGCGGGCTGGCTGGCGGTGGCGACGGCGACGATGCTGAGAATCATGTTGGCTCCTGTCTGCTGAAACCAACTTCGCTCGATTCGACCTGGGAGACCATTTCAGGGGCTGTCAGGACATTTCTGAAATGACCCTCTCCAAGAACGCCCCCAGCGCCTCGATCTCCTCGAGACACACCTCGTGCGCCATGGGGTAGTCCTGCCACGAAGCCCGGTCGCCCCCGACCGACTCGAACGCCGCCCGGCCCGAGCTCATCGGCACGACCGGGTCGCCCGAGCCATGCCCGAAGAACATCGGGGTCGCCGCGTTCGCCGGGTGCGACTCGGTCCCGTCCAGCTCGTACGCCGACAAGACCACGACGCCGGCCAGCGTCTCGGAGAACCCGAGCCCCGTGTGCAGCGCCATCGCGCCGCCCTGGGAGAACCCCACCAGGCCGATGCGGTCGTACGGGACGCCGCGGTCGTGCTCGGCGTGGATCAGCTCCTCGATGGCCTCGCGAGACGAGGCGATGTCCGCCGGGTCGTTTCGCCCGGGGACATGGTCCATCGTCGTGATGTTGTACCAGGCACGCATACGCATGCCGCCGTTGATGGTCACGGGCATGACGGGAGCGTGCGGCAGGACCACGCGCAGATCGGGCCGGCGGAGGTGGGGCACCACCGACTCGAAGTCGTGTCCGCTCGCGCCGAGCCCGTGGAGCCAGATGAGCGTCCCACTCTGCTCTGCCCGAGCCGGGATCTGGACGAGCTGCATCAGCCCTGCGGCGCCGCGCCCATGAACCCGGGCTCGCCGAGCAGGCGCTGCTGGTAGGCCAGCACGTTCGTGTGACTCGTGACGAGCTCGCCGCCCTCGGGGAACTGGCTGATGCCGAACAGCAGCGGGCCCAGGAACAGATCCGCGATGGTCAGCTGGCCGCCGACCAGCCACTCGCCGTTCGGCAGGTTCTCGTCCAGGATGCCGAGCCAGTGTTTCAGCGCGGGCTGGGCGGCGTCGATGCGGGCGCGGTCGGGCGAGCCGTCCTCGGTCCCCGGGAAGATGTACCCGAAGATGTACTGGAGGACCGCTGGACCGTACAGGTAGTCGTTGATCGAGCTGACCCACTGCGTGACCTTGGCCCGCTGCCCCGGATCGGTCGGCATGAGCTGGCGCCCACCGAACTCCTCGTCCAGGTACTGGCAGATGGCCACGGACTCCCAGAGGCGCAGGTCACCGTGCTCGAACGCGGGGACCTTGCCCCACGGGTGCCGAGCGATGTGCTCGGGCTTCTTGTGGTCGCCAGCGCGGATGGGACGGAAGTCGACGTCGACGCCTTTGATGCCGGCCGCGGCGCGGACGGTCCAGACATAGCTGCTCTGCGGGAGTCCCCAGATCACGGGCTTCATGGCTGACTCTCCAGTAGTTGGTCCAATCCGCTAACCTACGAAGGTGATCCTGCTCGTCCTGGCCTGCGCGGATGGTCAGCCGGCCGACAGCGGCGGCGTCGTCCCGGTCGACGCCGGCCTGATCGAGGAAGGCGTGGTCACCTGCGCCGACCCATCCGCTCGCGAAGAGCTGGGCCCCATGTACGTACCCGACCTGGGCGAGCCTTGGACCAGCCAGCTCACCTCCGAGATGGACCCGGAGGACCGCAACGACGCGATCGGGCTGGTGGTCGCCGACCTCACTGGAGACGGTCGATACGAGATCCTGCTGACCAACAAGGGCCCGTCCTGGGTGTTCCGGCTCGAGCGGGACGGCACGCTCTCGCACCTCTCGGACGACATCCTCCCGGACCGTCGAAGCCATCAGTACCTGGGCGGCGTCGGCTTGGACCACGACGCGGACGGAGACGTCGACGTGCTGATGTACGGCGTCGAGTACGACACCCTGTACCGCAACGTCGGCGGGCACCTCGTCGACATCTCGGAGGCGGCGACCGACTTCGCTGACGTGGTCTACCCAACGAAGGCCGGCTCGTGCGGCGATCTCGACGGCGACGGAGACCTGGACTGCATCCTCGGCACCGAGACCTCGACCCGACAAGCCGAGCACTCTCCCCCCGACCTGGGCTGGCCGACCATCGTCGCGGAGTACGACGACGGCGTCTTCAAGCAGCTGCCCGGGGTCCTCTCCGAGGAAGCGAACTACAGCTACGCGTTCATGGAGACGCTGCTCGATCTCGACGGCGACGGCGATCTGGACCTGTACAACGTGAACGCGTTCGGGGGCGTCATGTGGGGCAACCGCGTCCTGATGAACGTCACCGAGCCGGGCGGCCCAATCGCCTTCGACGACGTGAGCGACGGCCACCCCCTGTCGCAGTCGATGGACGGCATGGGGCTCGGCGTCGGCGACGTCAACGGCGACGAGCTGCCCGACCTCGTGGTCACGGACTGGGGCCGCCTCTTCATGTACGAGTCCGTCGGCGGCGGCGACTACATCGACACCACCGCCGCTCGTGGGCTCACGCTCGACTACGAGGACGACCGCGAGATCGCCTGGGGAGCCGAGCTCCAGGACATGGACAACGACGGTGACCTGGACCTGGTGGTGTTGTTCGGGAGGTCCCTGCGCGGCGAGACCAAGGACAAGCCGCAGATCGAGGAGCAGCCCGACGGTCTCTGGCTCCAGGAGGCCGACGGCCAGTTCGTCCAGCGCGCCGACGAGTGGCAGATCGCCGACGACCTGGGACCGATGCGTGGGTTCGCGCTCGTCGACCTGAACGACGACGGGCACCTGGACATGGTCAAGCGAGGCATCTCCGAGCCCGCCCGGCTCTATCTGTCCCGCTGCAGCGCGAACCACTGGCTCAAGGTCCGCCTGGCCGACGCGGCGCCGAACACCCATGGCATCGGTGCCCGCGTGCGGGTGACGACGGCCTCGGGCACGCAGATCCGCTGGGTGATGGCCGGCGGCACGAGCATGGCGTACGGCGGCCCGAACGAGGTCCACTTCGGCCTGGGATCCGACCAGGTCGTCGAGCGGCTCGAGGTGCTCTGGCCCGACGGCGGCGTGTCCCGACACGAGGACATCACGCCGGATCAGAAGGTCTGGGTCGCCCGCGAGCGGACGGTCGTGGGGATGCCGGACTGACTCAGAACTGGAAGTAGAAGAACGGCGCCGCCAGCCCCTTGAAGAGCGACAATACGCTGACCGCGGCGACCGCGATGGCGGCCAGTCCCCAGACGGGCATCACGCCGAAAGCGTCCTGGAGCTTCTCCTTCCAGTCGGGCGG
>JAAESX010000330.1 GCA_024228935.1 Pseudomonadota bacterium | reverse complement strand
GCGCCCGAGGGCCCGCCCGATCCAACCTGATCAGAAGGCGGCGTTGAAGCCGACCCGGATGAGGTCGCCGTCGCCAAGGTCGCTGCCGACCGAGGTCCAGTTGATGATGTACTTCATCGCGTGGCCGTCGACGTAGTAGTTGGCGCCGAAGTCGATGATGTCGGTGCTGTTCGTGTCGTCCAGGTCCTGGTAGCGAAGACCAAGCTCCCAGCTCTCGTTCAGGGCGAAGGTGCCCATCAGCGACCAGGGGGTGTTGTCACCCTCAAGCACCGCGCCGGCGTAGCCCGGAGCCGTGAAGGTCGCCACGTGGACGCCGCCGGTCCCGAAGTTCGAGCCCACGCCGCCGTCGTCGCGGGACGTCAGGTTCGCCGAGAGGCTGAACTGGCTCGACTGAGCGCCGGCCTCGATCGCGAAGCCGCTGCCGTCCGTGGCCGCGCCGTCGTCGTAGTACGCGATGCCCGCGGAGGCGGTCATGTCGTCGCCGGCGCCGTACGCGCCCTCGACCATGCTGGTGCCTTCGCCCATGAAGTCCATGCCGGCGCGGATGGCGTAGAACAGCTCGTCGGCCGTGCCGTCGCTACCGTTCTGGATCGTGATGGCCCAGTTGAACGCGTCCATGTCGCCCGAGACGGCGATGCCGTCCTGACGACCGGCGAACACCGCGGCGTTGGTCGAGCGGTCGAAGAAGAACAGGTTGCCCGAGTCGATCTGGCTCTCGGAGAGCACGTAGCCACGGAAGCGGCCCATGCGGATGTCGATCGTGTCGCCAGCGGAGACGTCGATGTACGCGTCAAGCAGCGTGCCCGTGCCGGACGCGAAGTCCGTCTCGAGGCGGTAGCCGATGCCGGCCGCGGTGGTGCCGGTCGCGAAGAGACGAGCGTTGTAGATCGCGAAGCCGCCGAGGTCGTTGGCGCCGCTGATCGTCGCGTCGCTGGAGGACTCGTAGGCCGCACGGATACGACCGCCGACGGTCATGCCGCCGCCCTCCATGTCCTGGAGGTTGGCCGAGAGGGCCTGGACGTCGTTGTCGAGTTGGTCCCAGTCGCTGTTGTTAGCGACCGCGGTACCGCAGGTCAGGGTCAGCGCGCAGGCGCTGAAGACGAGCTTCTTCATGGGATTGCCACCTGCGAGGTGGAACGGGGACTGCCGAGAGAGCAAAGGGGGTTGGTTGGTGGGTGGGTTCCTGGCGGACGACGAACAGTTGTCGCCTGACAGGTACTCACATCAGTTCTTCCGAGGAAGTAGGGATGCCATCGGCGGGTGCGCCGCGGCCTCGGACCCTTTTTGTGACGAATCTGCCACGAAAGTCGACCCCCTCGGGCGCAGAACCGTCCTCAGGAATGGTCCTACCCCCTCTCGCACATCGTGAGGCTGCACCCCCTGCCCCAAGTGCCATCCGTAACAGGTAACGGTCAGCAAGGAACAGCCTCGGCCTTCCAGGATTCCGAGGTCCCGCACCGCGCCATGCAGGCGCGTGGCCGGGTCCTCACCCGGGGCCTCGGTGGCCTGCACTAACGCAGCGCGATCGAGAACCCCGAAGTCGTCCGCTCGATCAGCCAGGCCTGTGGCTCCTGTTCCTGCCCGGAGAGCGTCAGCTCCCAGACCCCTCCCCCGAGCGTGGACAGAGCGGCGTTCCGCGCGGTGAGGCTTGCGCCGTCGTTGTGGAGCTCGGTGGACCCCAGGTGCCGCCGACCCACGGGGCTCACCTCGTAGAAGTCAACGGAGTGGGAGCCGAACGCCCATCCCGTCGTCGCCCGTAGCTCGAGCTCTGTGTCCCCAAACTGAAAGGAGCGGAAGACCTCTCCCCTGGGCTCCCTGGAGCACCCATGGAGGAAGAAGACGAGCCCGAGTATCCAGAGAGTGGAGCGCACGGGCCCATGGTCGCCCCTGGAGGCTCGTCCTTCACGGGAGAGCGCTCGAATCCACCGCTTCGGCCCAGCCGAGGACTCCCATAACGAAGAGAGCCCCGCGCCAGAAGCG
>JAAESX010000329.1 GCA_024228935.1 Pseudomonadota bacterium | reverse complement strand
GCACGTGCTCACGATCGTCGGAGAGCGCAGCTGGGCGGTCTCCGAGGCGGTGGAGCTCCCCGACGGTTGGTTCCGCGACAAGCGCGGGATCCCACGGCCGTCGCGGAAGAAGAAGCCCTAGCAGCCCGTTGAAAAACGGGCTGCTACCCCTGCCCGTGCCCGTGCCTGTGCCCGTGCCCGATTTGTGCGAGGCAATACATCGGTAACAGGTCGATGCCCTGAGGGGACACTAGCGACCCTGGCTGTTTGGGGTTGTCAGGCGGCCCGTTCCGGGAGCTCGATGGCGCCGAGGTTCAGGTCGTAGAAGCGAATGTGAATCCGGTTGGCCTCGCGGAGCAAGCCCACCTTGAAGCCCGCGAGTGCCTTGGAGACGCGAAGCTGGTGGCCTTCGAAGTGGCAGCAGCCGTTCGCCGAGACGTGCCGCGTCTGAAAGTGGTCGGGGTACACCATGCGGCGGGGACCTTGGTAACGCCTCGATGAAGAGCGATAGACCTCGGCGGGGCAACGCATGCCGAGGGACTCGTGGGGACGGACCTCGTTGAAGGTCTTCCGCCACTCATCGAGGGCAGCCTGTTCCTCGACCAGTGTGGCCGCGGGGTTGGCCTCGATCTCCTTCGCCAGGTCGGAGTGCATGCGCTCGTGTCCCCCGTTGTCCTGAGGGTGCGCCGGGCGACTGCGATGGAAGATGATCCCCAGTGCGACCCACCAGGCGCTCAGCTGCGACAGCCCTCCTCGGGCGCGCGTGCAGGCGAAGGGCGAGCCGTTGTCGACGAGGATGGCGCGCGGCAGTCCGTGAAGCTGGAACAGCCTCTCGCAGACGCGGCGCACGTCCGGCTGTCGCGGGCGGGCGAAGCCATCGAGGGCCAGAAGGTAGCGCGACGCGGCATCCCGGACGGTCAGCGGCTCACACCGCGTCCCGTCCCCCGTCGTCCACCACCCCTTGAAGTCGAGCGTCCAGAGGTCGTTCGGCTCCTTCACGACGGGCTGCGGCGCTGCCGACCGGTCGGTGGTGACCAGCCCGGAGCTCCGTCGGCGACCGCGAACCATCCCGGCGCGCTTCAGGATGCGAGCGATGGTGCGCACGGACGGCACCTCTTCCGGCGACGCTGTGCGAAGCGCCACCGCCCGGAGCTTCTTCGGCCCCCACGTCGGGTGCCTCTGCCTCAGCTCGAGCAGCTGGAGCACCAGCTCTCCGCTGCAGGCCACACGCCGCTCGTGGGGGCAGCGAGAGCGCTCCTCCAGCCCGGCCAGCCCGCCCTCACGGAACCGGTTCAGCCACTTGTAGAGGGTCTTGCGGCTGATGCCGTGCTCCCTCGCCAGCTCCGATTTGTTCGCGTCGGGCTCCAGAGCCCTCAGCACGACTTCACGTTTGATGTCCAACGGTGATGCTTTCCGCCAGGGCATCCGCGAGTGTCACCCATGTCGTGGCATCAACCTGTTACCCATGTCGTGGCACCACACCCGATCGCTAGCGGCGCCGCTCTCGGCTTGCGTACGGCCAAGCGGGGCGCCGACTGGGCGCTCTGGGGGCCTGCTCGCCCCGATTCGGCTCACGAGACGCACTCGTGCATCCGGCCGAGCCGGAGCAGGTTGTACGCGGCGCCGACCATGTAGGCCGCGTGCTGCGTCTTGCGTCTGCCTCGAAACCTCGTTCGCCTGAGCCCCCCGACGCTCTTGATCCAACCAAAGATCTGCTCGATCCGCATGCGGATGCGCTGACTGATTCCATATCCCTGGTGTCGAGTCGTTCGGCCATCGATGGCCGAGCGCCGGCGCGCGTTCTCGTTCTGCGCCACGTGCGGCGTGACGTCAGCTTGTCGGCAACGGGCGACGAAGTCCTTCGTGTCGTAGGCCCGGTCGGCGCCGACGGTGGCACGGCCCTCGCCCAGCTGTTGGAGCATCTCGAGCGCAACGTTGCGCTCGGCATAGCCGTCGGCTTGGCTCACACGAAGGTCGACGAGAAGGCCGTTGCGGTTGTCCATGAGGGCGTGCCCGCTGAAACAGAGCTTGGCCTCGCGACCGCGACCTTTGCGCAGCAGCCGCGCCTCGGGGTCCGTCTTGGATTCGTGAGTGTCGTTGCTTCGGCGCTGTCCCTTGAAGTCGCCCCAGCCGTTGTTGTCCGCGCCGTCTTGGCCCTTGGGCCGGAAGCTCTTCATCGAGGCCCACGCCTCGATGAGCGTCCCGTCCACGCTGAAGTGCTCGCGGCTCACGAGCCCTTCGTCGCGGGCCTGCCCGAGAACGGCCCCGAAGAACTCCGCGGCGACCTCGTGCTCCATCAGCCGCTGCCGGTTCTTCGTGAAAGTGCTCGGGTCGAACGAGTCCTCGAGCATGTCCATGTCGAGGAACCAGCGGAAGAGCAGGTTGTAGTCGAGCTGCTCGCAGAAGAGCCGCTCGCTACGCACCGAGTAGAACGCCATCAGCAGCATCGACTTCAGGAGGCGCTCGGGCGGCACGGACGGGCGACCGCCGACGGCGTACATCTCGTCGAACAGAGGCGAGAGCGTCGCGAGCGCCGCGTCGGCGAGGGTCTTCACCTCGCGCAGCGGGTAATCGGGACGCACCCGCCCCTCGGGTGAAACGAGGCAGAGCATGGAGGACTGAGAGGGGGGCTGGCCGCGCATACCTACGGTAGATCACGCAGCCGTCCGTCTGTCGATCCCGAAACCGCCGTCGACTCGAGCCGATGGCAAGGCATGCGATTCGACCATCACAAGCTCGACGTCTACGCCGCCGCCCTCGACTTCGTCGTCCTCGTCGACCCCCTGCTCGAGGACCTCCCGCCTGGACGCGGATACCTCGCGCTGCAGCTCCGCAAGGCCGCTGCCTCGATCGTCTCCAACGTCGCCGAGGGCGCTGGCGAGTTCGCTCCGAAGGAGAAGCGCCGCTTCTACCGCATCGCACGACGCTCGGGCACCGAGTGCGCCGCCCAGCTCGACATCCTCCTGCGCCTCGAGCTCATCGACGCCACCGGCCACCAGAGCACGACCCGTCTCCTTCACCGGATCGTCTCCATGCTCGTGAAGATGAGTAAGCCCAGGGACGCCTGACTTCGGGCACGGGCACGGGCACGGGCACGCGCGCTACGCGCGCTGGCACGGGGGATGCGGACAACGCGCTGCGCGCGTTTTTCCACATCCTGCTAGGGCCGCCTCGTAGGAGGTCGAGGCCTCGGCGAAGCGCCCTTGCTGGAACTGCAAGACGCCGAGGTTGCTCAGGACGATGCTCTCACCGTTGCGGTCACCCACCGCCTGGTGGATCGCGAGGCCCTGCTCATAACAACTC
>JAAESX010000328.1 GCA_024228935.1 Pseudomonadota bacterium | reverse complement strand
GCCCGCTCTGCCGCCAGCTCCGTCAGTGCCTCGACGGCCGCAGGGCCATCCGACGCCGTCAGCGCAGCCCGATGGTCAAAGTGGGTCCGGTGAAGTGCGGCTGTCCGAACCACATCGGACCAGGGCGTGTCGGCGTGCTCAGACAGCCACCCGGCCCAACGCCCAGCCTGGTCCCGAAGCGCAGCGGCGTCTCGACCCGAAACCAGCAACGGAAGCACACCGTGGCTCGGCACATCCTGCACCTGGGACTGCGACTGGCTCGGCGCTTCCTCCAACACCACGTGCGCGTTCGTGCCCGACACCCCGAAGCTGCTGATGCCCGCACGACGCACCTGGCCCGGCTCTCGAAGCCAAGGGCGCGCTTCCTGCAGCAACGCCAGACCGCTGCCCTCCCACGCGATGTGAGGCGACGCCTCGTCGGCGTGAAGCGTCCGCGGAAGCGCCTCGTGCTGAAGCGACAGCACCATCTTCATCACGCCCAGCACGCCCGCCGCCGCCTGCGCATGCCCGAGGTTCGACTTGCTCGAGCCCAACCACAGCGGACGGTCCTCCGAACGACTCGGACCGAAGACCTCGGTGAGCGCACCCGCCTCGATGGGGTCACCCAGCGGCGTCCCCGTCCCGTGCGCCTCCACCACGTCGATGTCCGAAGGAGACAGCCCGCTCACCG
>JAAESX010000327.1 GCA_024228935.1 Pseudomonadota bacterium | reverse complement strand
TCCCTCCAGCACACCGTCCATCTGCGCGCTGTGCGCCGCGAACCCGATGTTCACGCGACGGCAGAACACCCCGTCGGCCTGAAGGCTGGCCTCGAGCTCCGCGATGGCCGATGCCTCGCCCGAGACCACCGCGCTGTCCGGGCCGTTCACCACACCGATGGTGAGGACCTCGCCCCATGGCGCCAGACGCTCGGCCACCTTCGCTTCGGGCAACTGCACCGACAGCATCGCACCGGACTCGGACACCGACGAGATGCGCTGACCCCGCACCGCCACCAGCTGCGCCCCGTCTTCCAACGTCAGCGCGCCACAGACCACCGCGGCGGCCACCTCGCCGACGCTGTGGCCCACCACCGCAGCCGGCTCCAGCCCCAGGCTCCGCCATGCCGCCGCCAGCCCCACGCCCATCGCGAACAGCACCGGCTGCACCACGTCCACCCGGTCCAGGGGCGGGACGTCCTCGCCGTCGTCGTCTCGGAGCACGGACGTGACCGACCACCCCGTGTGCGGGAGCAGTGCCGCGTCACAGGCTGCGATGGCCTCGGCGAACGCGGCCGACTCCTCGAGCAAGACGCGACCCATCGCCGCCCACTGGCTCCCATGACCCGGGAAGACGAAGACCACCCTGCCGCGCGTAGCGGCCTGTCCCACCGACACTGCCGGGTGGGCCCGCTCTGCCGCCAGCTCCGTCAGTGCCTCGACGGCCGCAGGGCCATCCGACGCCGTCAGCGCAGCCCGATGGTCAAAGTGGGTCCGGTGAAGTGCGGCTGTCCGAACCACATCGGACCAGGGCGTGTCGGCGTGCTCCGACAGCCATGCGGCCCACCGCTCCGCCTGGTCCCGAAGGGCTGCCGCATCCCGACCCGACAACAGCAGCGGGAGCACACCGTGGCTCGGCGCATCCTGCACCGCTGGATGGGTCTGCCCCGGCGCCTCCTCCAGCACCACGTGCGCGTTTGTACCCGACACACCGAAGCTGCTGACACCCGCACGACGCACCTGACCCGGCTGACGCAGCCACGGACGCGCTTGCTGCAGAAGTGCCAGGCCACTGCCATTCCACACGATGTGGGGCGACGGCTCGTCAGCGTGACGCGTCCACCCAACCACCTCGTGCTGAAGCGACAGCACCATCTTCATCACCCCCAGCACACCCGCGGCCGCCT
>JAAESX010000326.1 GCA_024228935.1 Pseudomonadota bacterium | reverse complement strand
TCCTCCAGCAGCGTCTCGCCGCCCGCCGAGCTCGTCACGACCAGCCCGTCCAGGGACAGCGCGCTGCCCGAGACGTTCACCACCTCGACCCAGAAGGCGTCCCCGGCCGCGGCGACCTCGTTGAAGAGCACGGTCGGCGTGACGGAGTCGGACCACGTCTTCGCGCTCAGCTCGCAGCCGAACGCCATGTCCGCGTCCTTCGACGTGGCCTGGTGGAGCTCGACCGCCAGCACGTTCGTGCCCACCACCAGGGGGTCGCTGGAGATCCCGACGACCAGTTCGGTCGGGTCGCCCACCTCGACGGAGGCCAGCGTGTCGGCGTCCAGCGCGCCCGCCGGCAGGTTCTCCCGCAGGACCTCGTCACCGTTCAGGTACACCACGGCGCCGTCGTCGAGCAGGCAGTCCAGGGTCAGCTCGGTGGCGGACGGGCTGCCGTCGAAGGCGAAGTCGGTGCGGAAGGTGAGCGTCGTGGGGAGGCTGTCCAGCTCCATGTTCCCGGCGGGCACGACGAGCGGGTCCGACGAGCGGAAGAGCGCGTAGGTGTCCTCGACGTTGGTCACCGAGTCGTTGTCGAAGGTGTCGGCCCAGACGTAGCGGGCGGCGTCGGTGAACTCGCTCGCGATGCTGCTCCCCCAGGGGCTCGACCCGCGGCTGGCGTCGACCGCGGGCAGCTCCCAGCCGCCCTCGGCGTTCGCGGCCTCCACGAGCGTGAACAGATCGTCGACGTCGGGAGGAGCCGCAGCCGGGAGGCCGCCGGGGTTGGCGTCCGTGGGGCCGAGCACCCACTCCCAGCTGTC
>JAAESX010000325.1 GCA_024228935.1 Pseudomonadota bacterium | reverse complement strand
GGCCACCCGTTCGAGCGCTGGCTCGGGGCGGTCTCCCAGCTGCAGGACTGGGGGCGCACCCGGGGGTTGCTGCTGCCGTCCGACGCCATGGTGCGGCCGGGCATGCTGGCCCTACGCGAGCGTGCCGGGTCCGGCTCGGACTCCAGTGCGCACACCGACCTGATCCCGACCGGATCGGGCCACGTCGACGTGGTCCTGATGGAGCTGGATGATGGGGCGGTGCTCTGCGTCGGAGCCAACCTCTCGGACCGGGTCGAGCTGGTGACTCGAGACCGAGCGGGGGTCCGCTGTTTCGTCGACCTGCAGGGGCGGTCGGATGGATGAGCAGGGATATCAGGTACTGGCCGCCGCGGTGGCGGATTTGCAGACATCGGTGGATGAGCTGCGCCGCTGGGTGGCCATGCACACGGCGACCGAGGAAAAGGTCGAGCGCATGATGCCTATCATCCAGGCGCTCGAGGCCCAAAGACTCCGCGACGAAGGCGCTGAGTTAGCGCGGGCGGATATGCGCCCGGTCGTGCTGCACGACGAGCCGGAATCGATCCCCATTTGGCGGGACGCCGATGGCCGCGCGTGGGCGCTGGCCATGGTCACCCGGGGCGGCCTGGTGCTGGTGCTGGTGTCGATGGCCCTGGTAGGTGGCCTGAACGCTGAGCACATCGCCGAGCACATCGCGGCGAGATTCGGCGGCTAAAGTGTCTTCACAACCCGAAGACACTTTGTCAGCCCGGCAGGTCGTTTGCGGCCCGCCCGCCGGTATGCTGGGCCCATGGGGTGGCGTCAGATCATTGCGGAGGCCCAGTTGGTGCAGGCAGAACAGGCCGTGGCACGCGCGCACAAGGCTGCTGCGCGGGGGGACATGATAGAGGCTGCGGTGCGCCTTGAGGTCGCCCTGGGTGCTATCATGCGCGCGCGCGAATCTTTGGAGGCGCTCGATGGGACAACACGTCGTGAACACGCGGATCATGAGGCACCGGGGCGCCACCACCGATTGGGAGGTGGGGCATCACATCGGCCACCCGGCGCAAGGGCAGCCGACGGCGGCGACGATGACCCTGGCAGCGACCCAGCTGGCGAGCCTGTCGACGGCGGTGGCGACTTCTGACGCAGCGGTCGGGACGTGGTGCGACGACGAGCTACCTGCCGCCTGGGCCTGGGGGGCGACCGAGGCGGCGAAGCTGCGGGCCAGCTGCCAGGACTGCGGG
>JAAESX010000324.1 GCA_024228935.1 Pseudomonadota bacterium | reverse complement strand
GGGCCGTCGAGCGCGTCGGTGTCGAGGGGCGCGTCACTCGTTCCGAGGGTCCATGGACCCAGGGAACCGTCGCAGCCGAGGACGAGGAGGAGCACCGGCGCAGTGTGGCGAGGGTAGGGTGCGTTCATGCTGTTGTTTGCGCTCGCCTGTTCGTCCCCGACCGCCACCGTCATCACCGCGAAGACCGAGGGGCTCCCGCTCTTGTCGGGGCTCGACGACTACGCCGGCGGCAAGCTCCAGAAGTCGGTTCAGAACTGCTACGCCCAGGCGCTGGCCGAGGACGACACGTTGGCGGGGACGGTGACGGTCATCGTGACCGGCTCGCACGGAATCCTGAAGGTGGAGAGCGAGGACACCGGGCCGCTCGCGGCGTGCGTGACCGAGCCGCTGAACGACAGCCGGACGCAGCGGTCCCTGGGGGATGGGGACAACACGGTCGGGGCGGCGTTCACGGTGACGTTCACTCCCTGAGCGGCCTGTCCTCGATGGTGACCTGGCGCTCCAGGCCGAGCACGCCGTCCTCGACCAGCTCGAGCAGGAGCGCGTCGTCGACGTGCACGCATCCCCCTGAGTTCGCGGCGCCGAGGTTGTCCGGGTCGGGCGTGGCGTGCAGCGCGATGGAGTACCAGTAGGGCGTGCCGCTGGAGTGCTGACGCATCTTCGGTCCGGTCTGTTCGCCGTCGAGCCCCACGTAGATCGAGCCGTACGCTCCGTCCGGTGCGCCGTCGCCGTCGAAGTCCAGGCCGGACATGTTCGACCAGACCGTGGCGAGATCGAGCTGCGGTCGGACGGCGTCCGAGACCGCGTCGTGCTCGCTCCCGTCGTGCAGGACGAGGTCGACGGTGAACGTTCCGGTGGGTGTGACGAGGTCGCTCATCGCCGTCTTCTCGCCCAGGCCACCCCGCCCGATGCCGACGGGTGCGCGACGAAGGACCTCGTCGCCCGAGAGCACGAGCAGCTCGCGCCCGGCTCGGTCGATCACGACGCGTTGCATGGGAGGGGCGACCTCGACGACCTCGACGACGACAGGCTCGCTCGGAGCACCACACGCGAGCAGTCCGATCACCGCAGGAACAGCCTCAGCCGCTCGTCGACCCCGGTCGTCGCCACGTCGTAGGGCTCGTCCGTGTAGATGCGGGCGCCGGCGTACCCGAAGTCCGAGTCGAACACCAGGTGCCGCTCGCTGGTCTGGTACTCCAGGTTCACGGGCCAGGCGAGGTCGGTCGTCGAGCCACCGTTCAGCAGGAAGTGGGCGCGCAGGTCGCCGTCCTTGAAGACCGAGTCCGTGGTCTCCGAGTTGCGCAGCTGGAGCGCCGTTCGCGGGCTCCTCGACCAGACCGACGAGGCCGACGGCGTGCCGGCCAGCATCGTGTCGATCTCCTGGCCGATGGTGCCCGAGGTCCACTCGACCTCGCTCTCGACGGCGACGGCATGAGTCTCGTCGACGACGTAGCTCCAGCTGAACGGCAGCCGGTAGAACGCCGGCGAGAGCTGGTTGTCCTCGTCGTACGTCCCGAAGGTCGTCTTCGTCTCGAAGACGTCGGCGGCGTCGTAGTGGGTCATGCCCGAGGCGTTCAGCGACATGGCCAGGGTCCAGCCTCCGCCGTCGGTCGTCATGTCGCACAGGACCTCGAACGTGCCGTCGCCGTCGGGGTCGATGGTGTAGGCGCCGTCGGTATTGCCGAAGCCCTTGTCCAGGATGTCGAGGCAGCTCAGGCACACCAGCCGGTCGGCGTCCGAGTCGTTGCAGTCTCCGGGGGCGTCGGCGCTGAGCTCGGGCACCTCGCAGGTGCAGCTCGACTCCCCGGTCCCGAGCGTGTCCCCGTCGGCGTTGGGCCACCAGGTGATGCAGCCCTCGAGGTCCGAGCCCTCGTCGATGGCGCCGTCGCAGTCGTCGTCGACGCCGTCGCAGGTCGTCTCCTCGGCGGGGGCGTTGGCGCAGGGGTCGCTATCGACGGGCGAGTCCACCGGGCTGTCCACCGGCGAGTCGACCGGGCTGTCCGCCAGCGGCGAGCTGTCGTGGGTCTCCGGCACGCTGTCCAGCTGGTGGAGCTTCTGGTCTGAGCAGGCGACGGCGAGCAGGAGCATGGCGTCAGCCTACGCCGAGTTCGCTCAGTTCGGTGCCACCTCGACGACGAGATCGACCGGCGAGTACATCGTGCCGGGGACGGCGGCGAACTGAGGGTCGGCGACATCGACCGCCCACACCGGTCCGAGCAGCTCGAGCTCGGAGCTCATGGTGACCTGGCTGTCGTAGTCGCCCCAGGGGTCGCCCGCGTACGCCTCCTGGACGAACACGTCGTACTCGGTCCCCGCGCGCAGCACGCCATCGGCCATGCCGTACCGGTATGCCCCGGCTTCCTCGCCCCAGGCCATGCTGAGGGTGGTGGCCAGGGCGGTCTCGCCGCCGACCTCGACCACACGGAGCTCGTGGATGTGGCGCGAGCCCGCGGCAAGGCGGCCGACCCGGACCACGCGCAGATCCTGCTCGCCGACTCGGATCCGACCTCCGACCCACAGGTCGGCGTCGTTGCGCCAGGTCGAGACGCTCACGCCGGTCGCCGTGGAGGTCGCCGTGGGTGGGGGCTCCGCTTCGAGCAGACCGGAGACCTCAACCTCGCCGAGCGCGTACCGACCCCAGGTCATGGGGTCCTCGGTGTGCTTGCCTTCGATCGCCAGGTTGACCGCGGGCTCGCCCGAGGCGTCCACGATGGCGACCTCGAGCGTGTACGTCCCGTCGGGCACGCTGTCCGGCACGGTGAACGCGCTTCGGGCGCCATACGGCCCGGCTTCGGGCTGCCAGTATGGGTCGCCGCCGGGCCAGGACGCCGGGTTGAAGTGCTCGTCGGTTCCCAGCGCATACAACGCGTCGCCGTCTCGGAGCCAGGCCCCGAGGGTCATCTGCTCGCGCAGGCCGGCCACGCCCTTCTGGGTCCAGGTCTGGTCCAGCATCAAGGCGCCGCCGGGAGCGACAGCGCTGGGGAACGTGACGTCGTCGAGCACGAAGCGGTAGCCGCAGCGGGTCTGGTAGTAGTCCTCGAGCGTCTCGCCGGTGGTCGTTTCGGTCTGGCTCTGCATCGGATCCGCGACGTACCAGCCGAGAAGGCTGGTGCGCTTCTCGAGCGCGTCCTTCACCGCGTCCTCGGTCGTGGTCTCGGGATCGGGGAAGTCGCCGGTGTTCAGGCCTCCGGTGAACGAGCCGAACTCGCCCTGGATGCGGCGGCTGTCGGCGTGGTCGTCCATGTACGCGATCTCGTCCTCGCTCACGGCCGCGTAGAACCCGATGCCGCGGCGGACCATCTGCGCGCCGTGCTCCTCGATGGCGTACGTGATGCCGTCCGCCTCGAAGTACGGGTCGATCACGTTCATCGACAGGGGCAGCGGGTCGCCTTCGAACGCGTCCGCGTACTGGTCGACGTAGGCGGCCAGCGTCGTCTGGCGGGTGTCTGAGTCCGGCCAGGTGATCTCGCTGTGCCACTCGCCCCAGTAGCCGTAGGCAGAGACGTCGATCCAGGCGAGCCCGTCTTGCCACGAGGGGCGTGAGGCGCGCTCGTCCGCCAGTGCGTCGAGTAGCTCGGCGTGCTCTTCCATCAGGGTCGCGTCCCAGTAGTAGGGCTCGAACTCCCAGCCACACGCCTCGGTCACCGCGTAGCCGTAGAAGGTGTCGTGCCAGCGGCCCTCGACCTGGGCGTAGAGCCAGTCGGGGAGCTCCATGCAGTAGGGGCTGCTGGTCGGGTCGGAGAGGTGGATGCCCATCGCGACCTGGCGTCCTTCGGCGGCTCGGGCCGCGATCCAGTCGTCCAGCAGGTCCCACCGGTAGTCGCCGTCGAAGTCCGGCTCCAGGTCCCGCCACCACCAGTAGTTGCTGTAGACCACCGTGCTGTACTCGGACGCCGCGAAGGAATTGGGGGCCGTGGTCGGGTAGAAGCTGTACGCCAGCCAGCCCATGCGGGGGTTCGGGATGGGGCCCGACAGCTCGACGGGGGAGACGGTCACCTTCTGGACGACGGGGGGCTCGTCGTCGGGCACGCTGTCCGTCGGCGCCTCGGAGTCCGTTTCCGAGTCCGCTTCCGAGTCCGCCGCGGACTCGGAGACCGGCTCGGAGTCGACCGGCTCGATGTGCTCGTCGGGGGCCGGACAGGCGCTCAGGGTCCATAGCAGCACGGCGTCCTCCTCTTCGAGCGGCGTGAACCCATCGTATCGTCCGACCACTGGAGGCCACGATCCCGACCGTCACGAACACCTTCGTCGTCCAGGCCCCGCGCGAGCACGTCTGGGCTCGCTTGATGGAGGTCGAGGCCTACTCCGCATGGAACCCCTCGCTGCTCGAGGTCAGCGCGCCGTTCGTCCAGGACGAGTGGCTGACGCTCACCTACGCGAAGACCCGCGCGCTCGTGCCGCACGTCTTCCACGTCCGGATCCATCGGCTCGAGGAGGGGAGAGCCGTTCGGTGGAGTGCGCCCGAGGGGCTCGCCGCGCATCTGTTCGCCGCCGACCACGGGCTGGAGCTCGAGGATGACGGGGAGCTCACGCGCGTCACTCACAGCGAGCATTTCTCCGGGCTGTTCGCGCCGCTGCTGGTGTGGCTGCTGCGAGCCTCGGTCGACGCCGGTCACGCTGGGTTCAACGAGGCGCTCCAGGACAGCTTCGGAAGCTGACCCGATTGTCCGGGTTCGCCCTGCGTCATCGCCGCGTCACCAGGGCATGGATGGTTCGGCGCCTTCCCCCTGGAGGTGCGTGTGTTCCTGTTGTTCCTGGCCAGCTCATCGTCGCGGACGCGTTCAACGACCGGCTGCGCACGGTCGATCCCGGGGATGGGCAGGTCGGGACGCTGACGGGAGGCGAGACCGGGTTCCAGGACGGCGGCGTCGACGAGGGGCTGTTCGAGATCCCGCGGGGTGTGGTGGTCGACGCCTGGGGCAACGTGTTCGTCGCGGACAGCCTGAACAACCGGATCCGGGTCGTCGCGGCGGACTGAGGCGCCCGCCTACATCCCCTGGACCATCCAGATCCCCTGGTTCGCCTTGGTGTGCCGCTCGAGCTCGCTCCGCGTCATGCGGATCTGTGCGCCGGTGTCGCTGTCGTTCACGATGAAGTGCGAGGGGTTCTTCGGGTCGCCCTCGAACCCCACGACCGTCGCCCAGTGGCCGGCCTCGCCGAACTTCTTGTAGTGCCGGTCGCCCTCGTGCAGCTGGCCGTAGCGGGCCGAGCGGGCGTCCGCGGTGATGTCGCCGCCCATGCTCACGAAGCCGACCGGCACGGGCTTGCCCTTCTTGAGCGTGTCCATGATGGTCGAGACGCCGCCGCCGTAGGTCATCTCCGCGCCGGTCTCGCCCTGGTCTCGTAGGACCATCGCCATCTTGTTGCCCGAGCTGCCCTTGCCCTGGATGTACATCTGGCTGGCGAAGGCATCGAGCTCGGTGCGGTTCTGGACGTCGACGCCGGGGTCCTTGCCCAGGCCCTGGAGCGTCGACAGCACCGTCGCGACGCCGCAATAGCCGCCGGCGTTGCGGCTGTTCATCGCGTGCTGGTCGATGACGCTGACGTCGGGGAGCTGACTCGCCCGGACCAGGGCCTCGTACGTCTTCGGACCCACCACGCCGTCCGCCGGCAGGCCTCGCGCGGCCTGGAACTCCGCGATCTTCGTCTTGGTGTACGGACCGATCTCGGCGGTCTGCCCCTTCGGGCCGAAGCCCAGCAGCCGCTGGATCTCGAGCACCTGCGGTCCGGTCGCGCCCTGCCGGAAGGTCTCGCCGCCGTCGATGGCAGCGGCCAGGTTCGCCGTCTTCGCGCTGCCCTGGCCGTCGTCCTTCTCGGCGGCGCCGTCCGCGCTGGAGCGCTCGTCCTTCGAGGCGGGGTCCGCCGCCTGCTCGGCGTCCTGATCCGGGCTCGTGGCCCCGGTCGGAGCGGCGCTGTCGGGCTCGACCCGGACCGTCGTCTCGGTCCCGCCGAAGTCGCCCGCCAGGTGGCGTGCTCGCGCCCAGGTGTCGCTGCTGTAGTCGCCTCCCGCGCTGTTGTGGTCCATCGAGCCGGCTCGCACCGAGCCCGGGCCGCGGTGGTACGCGAAGACGGCCGCCTGGAGCTGTCGGGACTCCGTCCAGTCCGGGAAGTCCTTCTTCACCTGGCCGAGGTACCCACTCAGGATGGTCCCGGCCTGCTCGATGTGGGCCTCGCTCTTCGCGCCGCCAGCGGGAGCGTGGTGCCGCTTGTCGACCTGCATCACGCCGAAGCCCTGGCCATCCCAGCGGCTGTAGCCGTCACGGTCGAGCTGGGTCCCGCCGCGGGTCTCCCGGCTCGCGATGGCCGCCAGCAGCGCCGGGGGCAGGCCGTGGCGGTCGCCGACGGCCGAGAACTGGTCCCGCATCCCCAGCAGTCGCTGACGGTCCTGGTCGGCCATCGCCTCCGACGCTGACACCCCATGTCCGCCCACGCCGTTGCCCTGGGCCGTCGTGCGCGAGGCGCCGCCCGTCTTGTGGTCGAACAGGATGCCGTTCGGGCTGTTCGCGCGTCGCAGGAAGTCCAGGGTCGTCGGTCCGACCTTCCCGGTCTGCTGCACGCCGTGCCGACGCTGGAACTCGAGCAGCCGCTTCTTCGTGGTCGGGCCGAACTCGCCGGTCAGGCCGCCGTCCTGCATGCCGAGCAGCTGCTGGATCTCGGTGACCGCGCCGCCGTTGAACCCCTCGTGGATGACCCCCACGCGGCCGAGCTCGACATCCAGGGCGCTGGCGGCGTCGGCCTGGCCGGTCTGCCCGGCCCCTCTCGTCTCGACGGTCGAGCTCTCGCCTCCGGCCGACGGGGTCTCGGTCTCGGTGGCCTGGGCCGGCCCGGTGTCGCCCAGCGTCCCGCCCAACGCGACGAGCGTGGTCGCGCCCACCCGTCCGGTCTGGCCAACCCCGTTCTGGCCCTGCTGGTGCATCAGCCACGCCTTGGTCGTGGGGCCGAAGATGCCGTCGAGCTCGTCCGTCGGCATCCCCATCATGCGCTGGAGCTCCAGCACCGCGGCTCCCTGGGCGCCCGGGATGAGCTCGCCTCCACCTCGGATGTGCTCGGCCATCGGAGAGCTCGATGGATCCTGGACGTTCTCGGCCACGAAGCTGTTCCCGTACAGGTCTTGCAGGTCGTTGCCCACGCTCGTACGAGCCGCCATCCGGTGCTCTTGCTGCGGCGTTCGCGTGTGCTTTCGCTTCTGGATGGTCATGGGCGCCCCGTGGTGCCCCTGGACGGTAGGGACTGGTCCGCTCACATCCGATGGCGCCGTGATGACGCCCCGGGGTGTTGCTTCCCGACCGATGGGGTACGTTCCCGGCGGAGGTGCGTGTGGGACTGGTGATGACTCTCGTTCTGGGTGGATGCGCGGGTGGCGCAATCGATCTCGGGGACTCGGGCCTGACGGGCGACAGCGGACCGAGCGCGAGCTGCGCGGACGCGCTCGTCAGCTTCGACTTCGAGGGCGACGAGCAGGGGTTCACGAGCGAGGAGACCGACGACGGCTTCGACGACCCGTGGGACCACGGCAGCCCGGACGACGTGGAGTGCCACGGCGGCGACGACTGCTGGGGCACGGGCATGGGCGGCGAGTACGGCGACTGCGAGGCGGGCGCGCTGTTGTCCCCCGTCATCGACCTCAGCGCCTGCGACGGCGTCACCTTGTCGTTCTGGCACCTGGTCCGGCTCGAGGAGATGAGCTCGGACACCTGGTTCGATGGCGCTCGGGTCGAGGTCTCCGGAGACGGCGGCGCCACCTGGGACGATGTCGATCCCAGCGAGGACTACGACGGCGAGATCGAGGGCAACTTCTCGGAGTGCGAGGACAGCTCGGACTTCGACGGCGAGGACGGCTGGTCCGGTTGGAGCGACGACTGGGACGAGGTCGAGATCGAGCTCGACAGCGAGGTCCTGACCTCGGAGTTCCGGGTGCGGTTCTGGTTCGCCAGCGACCGGTCCGCGGCCGAGGACGGCTGGTTCGTCGATGACGTGACACTGCGCGACTGACCTCGTGGCGGCTGAGCGCCCCTCAGCGTTCGCCGTCGGGGGTGTCTCCGCCGGGGCCGTACACGAACGCGGGCCGCGGCTCGAAGGGGTTGCGCTCGTCTCGAAGCAGGCTGAAGTCGTCGACGTGCTCGTCGCGGAACGCCTGCCAGCAGGGCTCGGGCACCAGCGTGTAGCCGGGGAGCAGCGGCACGGCCTCGCAGTAGGGAGCGAGCCGGGCCTCGCCCATTCCGAACCCGATGCGCCACCAGCCTTCGAGCTCGCCCTGGGGCTGGAAGTTCTCGCACACCCGGTCGCCCGCGGCCCACACGAACCCGCACAGGCCACGGTGGGCCACGACCCGCTCGCCCGCGGGGACGGTCGCCTTCAGCGTCGGCAGGACCTGGGTCCACGCGGCGTAGTCGGGCTCGCGTCGGGACTGGTGTTCCGCGGCGGCGGGGGCCTGGATCAGCGCCACACCGAGCACCGGGACGACCGCCAGCGGGATGCGCTCGACCAACATCGCAGCACACGCGCCGAGCGGGATGAACCCCATCAGGACGAGCCTCCAGCTGAGGACGTCCCAGCCGAACGGGAGCCCCGGCGCCGTGCAGGCCAGAGCGACGAGGAACAGGGCGGCGCCCATCGCCCGGCGGCGCCAGAACAGGGCGAGGACCGCCAGCGGCGCAGCGTGGACGGCGAGCGCTTCCAGGCTCTCCGACGGGCTCAGGATGCCGCTCCAGAGGGCCGCTCGAGACATCCCAGCCGCGCCCGAGAAGCGGGCCAGATCCACCGGCCGGAGGACGCCGACCACCAGCGCCGCCATGCCGAGGAGCGCCAGTCCGAGCCAGGCCGCGGTGGCCCATCGCGCGGACCACCGGTCGGCCAGCAGCGGGAGCGCGTACCCGGCCACGAGCACCAGGCCGAGCACCGCGGTGAGCTTGTGCACCATCGCGCCGAGGACGAGCAGGCCCAGCGCGAGCGCCAGGCGTGGACGGCGCTCCTCGCAGCGGGGGAGCACGGCTACGAGCGCGGCCAGCACGACCAGGCCGCAGGCGTTCTTCAGGAACTCGGCCGAGACCCCCAGGTGCAGCGGCGAGCACGCCCAGACCGCGCCCATCGTCAGCCCCGCGGCACGGGAGCCGGTCATCCGCAGGCCGGCGATGGCGCCCAGACCGGCCACCAGCGCCGCGAACGTGGTGGCGGCGACCTTGTTGCCGAGCACGACGTCGCCGCAGATCTGCGCGAACGCCGCCAGCAGCGGGTAGACCCAGGAGCCGTCCGCGAACAGCGGAGCGCCCTGCATCCAGCTCGTCACCTGCAGGACGTAGTAGCCCCCGTCGTAGCCGGGAGCCCAGGCGTCGTCCCACAGTAGAGGGCCTCGCAGCGCCGCCCCGAGCAGGGCGACACCCAGGACCATCAGCCCGTCGGCAGCCTGGCCACGTGGGTCACGGTCGCGCTGTCGTGGTCCAGCTTCCACAGGCTCGCCTCGGTGCACTCCTTCGAACTCGGGTCGAACGCGGCGGACCCCGTCCAGGTCACGGCGTAGTCGCCGCGCATCGAGTAGTTGTGCACCTCGTTCAGGTGTTCGTAGACGCCGAAGCCGTAGCCCATGGTCACGGTCGTGCCGTCCATGAACATCATCGGCGTCTCACCCATGTACTCGCCGTTCGGCAGGGGGTTCGACGCGCCCTCCATCGACTTGATGAGCTCGGCGTTGGCCTTGTCGTTCGCGCTCAGGACGGCGTCGGTGTATGCCTCGTCGGCGGCGTACCAGGGCTGCGCTTCGAAGTGGGACTTGATGGCGTCGGTCGAGAATGCCCGGCCGTGACGGGCGAAGATCTCGTTCCGGATCAGCGGCAGCTTCTCCGGGTCCATCACCGCGACCTGGGCCGGTGTCAGCTTCGGGTCGTCGACGAAGAGGCCGTCGTACACGGCTGGGCCCGCTTCGGCAGCCTTGGGCGGAGGAGGGGCTGGCGTCGAGACGTCGGCGGCGGGTTCCGACCCGCAGGCCAGGGCGAAGAGCAACAACATCGGGACTCCGGGGGCAGGGGCGAATGATGCTCCCTTCGGCCGCGTGCGTCCACCGCCTCGGTTGTCATTGATGCGTGAGCAGGCGCAATGCAGGCTCGACTATATCGAATCCACACGGAATGTTCCGCGATCTACGAGATGGTTTCGGCCAGGTCGAGTCCGTACGTTCAAGGCGTCCCCAGGAGGAACTGGACATGCTCTTCGCCCTGACCGCTCTCACCTCGCTCGCCTCGGCCATCGACCTCTCCGATGCCATGCGCGACGCCGCGCCCACCGACAAGGCCCGTACCGTCGACGTCCACATCGAGCGGGAGATCAACGCATCCGCGGACGAGGTGTGGGCGCTCCTCGGAGGAGGCTTCTCCGAGATCGGCGACTGGGCCGCGCTCGTCGAGTCGTCCTGGGAGATGGAGGTCGCCGACGTCCCGACGGCCTTCACCGTCGACCCGGATGCGCCGGTCCCGGGCCGCTACACCCGGACCGGGTTCGGCGTGCCGGCCGAGGTGCTCGTGAACTTCGACGACGCCGACCGGACGCTCACGTTCTGGGCCCTCGCCGCCGAGTAGATCAGAACGTGACCTGGGTCGGGTCGTACCGCTTGGGAGCCATCTTCCAAGCGGCGAGCGGGCCGGCCAGGGTGACGAGGCAGGCCAGCCCCTGGAACGCTCCGGCCTTGGCCGCGACGGTGTCGGGCATCGCGAAGAGGGTCACCGCCAGCGCGGCGATCCAGCACAGCACCACGATGCTCGCGACCAGGCCAACGAGCATCCAGCCCCCGCGGACGAACTCCACGCGGTCGGTGTCGGGGATGGCGTCGTGGAGGTGCTGGAGGAACGTCAGCATGGCGGCCCGGTCGGCCGGCTCGTCCGAGGTCACGGTCACCACGAGGTCTCCGGTGAACTGCAGCTCGCAGACCTCCATGTTCCCCAGGCTCGCGAGCTGGACGCGGTCGAGGTCGCCCAGGTCGGCGCGCTGCTCCTCGGCCGCCGCTCGCGTCACCGTCGTTCCCTCCAGCGTGTAGGTGACGGGCTCGCCGAAGATCGTGGTCTCGAACCGATGCACGGGTGGCTCCTCAGCGCGCGCGGTGGTCTTCCACGACCTCGCCCCAGCAGGCCAGCTCGTCGTCGTGGGGTGGGTCTCGCCAAGTCTCCGCGAGCGCCTCCTCGTACCACTCGGTCATCGCGGGGAGGTCCCGGAGTCGGGCGGCGTAGTGCAGCGAGCCCGGCGACAGTTCGAGCCCGTAGGTCTGGATGCGAAACGCCACCGGAGCGAAGAAGGCGTCGACCGCCGTGAAGCGCTCGCCCGCCAGGAAGGTGCCCCCGAACCGGGCCAGCCCGTCCGTCCAGAGGGCCTCCAGCCGCGCCAGGTCCCGGGCCAGCGCGGGCCCCACCTCGTGCAGGCGGATCCTCACTCCACAGGTCATCGAGCACTGCTCGCGCAAGGCGCCGAACCCGCTGTGCATCTCGGCGGTCGCGGCGCGGGCCCATGCTCGGGCGAGTCGCTGCGCAGGCCATACGGCCGGGTGGTGCTCGGCCAGCGTCTCCACGATGGCGAGCGAGTCCCAGATCACGAGCTCACCGTCCTGCAGGCAGGGGACGGTCGCCGACGGCGAGAAGCTGCCGAAGTCCTCGCTCCCGAACGGGTGCATGCGCTCGTCGAAGGGGATGTCGAGCGCTCGCATCAGGACCCACGGGCGCAGCGACCACGACGAGTAGTTCTTGTTCGCGATGTGCAGCGTCACACGCCGGCCGTCTGGTTCCTGTTCCGAAGGACGACCACGCCGATCAGCACGGTGGCCCCGATGGACGCGCCCATCAGCAGGCCGAAGATGGGGCCGAGGTCACCGGCGCTGTCGTCGTACATCTTGCCGATGACCAGCTCCTGGACGACCGAGCCGACGCTGCCCATGCCGTTGATCACGCCCGCGACGAAGGTGGCACCTCGACGACTGCCGATGTCCATCGCGCCGGCGCCGGTCATCAGGGCGTCGGGTCCGTACAGCGTGAACCCGACGATGCCGAGCAGAGCGGCGAAGACGACTGGCGATGTCTGTCCGGCCACGTACATCACGCCGCAGGCGATGGCCATGCCGACCATGAAGAGCAGGCTGACGATGGCGCGCTTGCTCTTGAAGACCTTGTCGCTGAGCCAGCCGGCGGCGAGCACTCCGGCGATGCCCGCGATGTCGAAGGTGGTCGAGAAGTAGCCGGCCTCGTCGCCCTCGAGGCCGAAGTTCAGGTCCAGGAAGTAGGGCGCCCAGGACCAGATGGCGTACCGGATGAACTTCACGAAGAAGTAGAAGGCGCCGACCATCAGCATGTTCGTGAGGACGGGCCCGGTGAGCCAACTCCAGCCACTCTCCTCTGCTGTGGCGCCGTCGCTTCCGGGCTCGTCGAGCTCGGGCAGACCGACGTCACTGGGCTGGTTCCGCTGGTTGAAGACGAAGAAGATCCAGACGACGGTCAGCACCGCGGCGCCCGCGAAGAACGAGTGGCGCCAGCCGTACGCGCCCAGGATGAAGGCGGCGAGCGTGTTCGCGGCGACCCCACCCACCTGGTAGCAGGTGGCCCAGACGCCCATGACGCGTCCGCGCTCCTCGCGTCCGAACCACGACGCCATGTTGCCGACGTTGTTCGACCAGCCGGTGGCCTGGCCCAGGCCGTTGAGCACCATCAGCGCCGAGAAGGTGGCGACGCTGTTGGAAAACCCGAAGCCGATGCCGGTCCCGATGGCGACGGCCATGCCGATGAGCAGCAGGATGCGGGCGCCCCAGCGGTTGCCCGCGGCTCCCGCGATGAACTGTCCGACGGTGTAGGCGAGCAGGTAGGCGGTGCCGATGGTGGCCAGGCTCGTGGCGTCGATGCCGAGCTCTTCGCCCATCGTGCCCTTCACGATGCTGAAGGGCTTCCGGCAGAAGTAGAAGCCGGCGTAGCTGAGCCAGGTGGCGGCGAAGACGCGCCAGCGCCAGGAGGACTTGGGCATGGGCGGGAGTGTAGGGGACGGAGCGGGGGAGGGATCCGGGAAGGATTCGCCGGACCGGGCCGCGCCGTAGCTTCAGATCACCAACCCGGAGGTCCCCATGAAGTCCCGCATTCTCCCCGTCATCGCGCTGTCGCTCGCTCTCCCTACCGTGGCGTTCGCCGCGGCCAAGGACACGTGGGCACCAGATCAACGTGTTCGCCTACGAGGGCGCGGTCTATCTGCCGTTCGCCCACCAGAAGGCGCACCCGAACCCGGTCCACGGAAAGGACGCCGAGGAAGAGGACCACGTGCTCCCGCGCGAGTGGGTCGCCGCCGTGATGAAGACCGCCAAGGACAACGGCGGCTCGGTCGACTGGATCGACTGCGGCTTCTGCGTGGATGAGCGAGGCCCCACGACGCCATCGACGGCGTCCGTCGCGGCGGTCCTCCCAACCTGGTCACGTGGGTCGGTCAGTCCGACAACGTGCTCGTCATCCCCACCAAGTAGGCGACGTCATGAAGATCCTCCACATCCTCGAGACGGCGTTCCGGGGAACCATCGAAGAGCAGGACGACACCGTCGTCTGGACCGTTCACGCCATGAAGAACAGCGGGCAGGAGGCGACCGTGCTCCTGCGCGGCAACATCGTCTGCCACGCGGCGAAGGGGCAGGACGCCTCGGGACTGAGCTTCGGTGACGAGGCCCAGACCAACCCGGTCGATCTGGCCGGTGACATGCAGAAGCTGGTCGCCGCGGGCGTCCCGGTGTTCGTCGTGCGCGAGGACGCCACCGAGCGTGGCCTCGAGCCGAGCGATCTGATCTCGTCGGTCGAGCCCATCGGCCGGGACCAGGTGGCGGCGCTGTGCGATGACCACGGGCTGGTCTGGCACTGGTAGTTCGGGGCCGCTGAGGACGGTCTCAAGTCCCGCTCTCGCCGTCACGAGGGGAGTTGAGCCTCACGAGGCGACTCAGGCGGTCTCGAGTCCCGCTCTCGCCGCCACGAGGGGAGTTGAGACGGCTCAGGCGGTCTCGAGTCCCGCTCTCGCCGTCACGAGGCGAGTTGAGACCGCCCGAACGGTCTCAACTGGCACTCTCGCGGTGAGTTGGCTCGACTCGCTCGAGTCGGATCTACTCCTCGCATGCCTCCTCGAGCCGGTCGACCGCCTTCAGATACCGGTCGGCTGGTGCGAGCGTGCTGCTCCCCAGGTTGCTCCGCACGAAGCTCCTGCAGTCCTCGCCCGGCGAGGTGAACGACCGCAGGATGCCCTCCTGGGCCCACTCGAACCGGCCGAGCTCCACCCACTCGTGGGCGTACCCGCCGTAGTTCATCTGGT
>JAAESX010000323.1 GCA_024228935.1 Pseudomonadota bacterium | reverse complement strand
GCACCATCCGCCGCTCCTGACCGGCATCCACCTGATGGTCTCCACGGTGTTCGGCCAGGGCCTGTGGCAGTTGAAGGCCGTCAGCTACCTGGCGGGCCTGGCCACCGTGCCGGCGTTCTTCTGGGTAGGGCGCCGCATGGGCTTTGGCCCACTCCCGGTAGCTGCTGCCACCGGGGCGCTGGTGGCCACGCCGTTCTGGTGGGTCTACGGGCGCCTAGGCCTGGGCTTCCTACCCAACTTGCTCATGATCGGAATGGTCCTGATGGTGGCCGACGGGGCAACCGGTCGCGGCCTGCGACGGGTTGCCGTGGCCTCTGCCGCCGCCGTGGCCGCTTCGTGGCAGGGGGTGTTCCTTGCCCCACTGCTGTGGTTCTGGTTGCTAAGGCGTCGCGGCGTTGACCGCACCGTCGTCGTCGTCGGCGCGGGCATGGCCGCCGGTGCGCTGGTGGTACTTGCCTGGGTCACCCAGGGTGGTGGAGTAACAGAACTCTCGGACCACGCCGGGAGTCGGGTCGGCTTTGACTGGACGATCGGCGAGTTCCTGGACCGCCAGTGGACGTTCGCCCGTGGCCTGCTCCCCGCCTGGTACCTGGTGCTGGCTGTGCCCGCTCTGGTCGCCGGCCTGGTAGATACACGGTCGCGGTTCCTGACCGCTGCGCTGGTCTCCATGGTGGTGGTCTTCGCCGTGGTGCCGGCCGACAACGCCTGGGTGCATGACTACTGGAACTTCCCAGCGCTCATGGCCCTATTCCCTGGCTTCGTCGCCCTGGCGGACCGGGCCAGCTGCGCCGCTGCGGGCATGCGACGCAGCGTGGTTGAGGGCTTTCTGGCCGCGCTGCTGGTCGTCGCCCTGGTCGGGCTGTCGCCGAGCGACACCCACGATCGGTACTTCGGGGCTCCCGCCGAGGCGGGTCGCCTCGTTGACGCCGTAGGCCCCGCAGGCGGCCAGACGACGATCTGGCACACTCCGCAGGTGCCGTGGCCGACGTGGATCTCGCGGGCGTGGAGCCTCCCGACGGGCGCCGTCGCCTCGTCAGCCGACGTGGCTACCGTTGCCGACGACGACCGGGTGGTCATACGCCTCGACCGTCTCCCGGCCTTCCTGGACGGCTCGGTGGGCGACGACGCGCTGGCCGTCCGCGGCTCCTACGCCGTGGTAACCGGAAGCGAACTCCGAAACCATCTCCTATCCCAGTGACGGCACCGATCATGAACGTTTTCGACACGACGACGATCCGATGCTGGCAGTTGGCGACAGGCCTCTGGGCATGAATCCGAACGTCGTACACGGAAACGACTGGCGCTCGCTCACCCCCGGCGATATCGGCCACTGGGAGCCCACCCAACAGGTCACCGTGGTGGTGCCCTGCTACAACGGCCAGGAACCCTTGGCCCTCACCTTCGCCGCCCTAGCCAACCAGACCTACCCGATGGACCTGCTCGAGGTGGTCATCGCCGACGACGGATCCGACCCACCCATCACCGTGCCAACCGGCGCACCGTTCGCGGCCCGCGTAGTGGCCCAAGAACGTGCCGGTTTCGGACTCGCACGTGCCCGCAACACCGGCGCAGAGGCCGCTACCGGCTCCATCCTGATTTTCCTGGACTGCGACATGGTTCCCGAACCCACCCAGGTCGAGGCCCACGCCCGTTGGCACCACCTGAACGACCGCATCCTCACGCTCGGATTTCGCCACCATGTCGACTTCGACGGGGTGACCGCCGACGACATACGACAAGCGTCGGGCATCGGCGACGTCGTGGACGGTCGCAGCGTCTCGTCGCCCCAGTGGATCGAGTTCCACATGGCCCGCACGAAAGACCTCACCTCGACTGACACCGACCTGTTCCGCATCGTCACCGGCGGCAACCTCGGGATCTCGAAGGCCTTCTATGACCACCTCGGCGGCAGCGACGAGTCGTTCACACAGTGGGGGGCCGAGGACACCGAGCTGGGCTACCGGGCCTTTAACGCCGGTGGCGTCCTGGTGCCCGAGCGCCGCGCCCTGGCCTGGCATCAGGGAGAGGGCGCAGCGGGCCCCGATCCCGACGAGCAGCGCTCCCAGGTCGAGCAGCGCCACAAGCTTTCCCATCTGATTGCCGAGAAAGGCTTTCGCCGGTCGGTGGCCGGACGAACCTTCACCGTGCCGACCGTGACCGTTGCCGTCGACGCGGCTGATCGCAGCTTTGACGACGTGGCCGAACAGGTCGAGAACCTGCTGGGCTCGGAGTACCACGATCTGCTGGTCGGCGTCCACGTGTCGGCCGACCACCCGGAGGCGGTTCGGATCCGTCGGGAGTTCGAACCGGACCACCGGGTGGTGCTGTCTGACGACCTGCTAGCTGACGTGCCGCATGCCGCTGTGCGCCTTGAAGTGCCGCCCCGGGTGCGCCTCTGGCGCACCGACGTGGCGTCGATGCTGCGAGGCCTCGAGGGGATGGGCCTGGTGTGCGCCGTACCCGATGACGAAGAGCCCGGCATGGAGGTGCGCATGGTGCGCAGCCGTGCCCTGTGTCGGGCCCTGCACTCCGGGGCCGACGATCCGTGGCAGGTAGCCGGCGACCTGTTCGGTCGACGGGACATGGGCGGTGACGCCACCGGCCTG
>JAAESX010000322.1 GCA_024228935.1 Pseudomonadota bacterium | reverse complement strand
TCGGTCAACACGACGGTGAACGTGTCGGTCGTTCCGGTCTCAGAGACGCCGGTGGACCCGGCTGACGGGGTCACGGTGAAGCCCGGTGACCCACAGCTCGAGTGCGAGATGTTGAGCTGCTCGCTGGTCAACGTCCGGGTGGTGTTCCGACTCTTGGCCGCGAAGGCCATGTAGACGCTCCACCCTGACGGGACCACTCCGGTAGCGGAGCTACCCGAACCGTCGTAGTCGACGGTGCTCGCCGACCACACCGACTCTCCGGTCTTGGTCCACTTGAAGCTGCCGTCGCCGTCGCGTTGGAACGTGATCGGATCCTGGTTGTTGTACACGTCTTTGTTGAAACCACCGCCCCAGCCGCGGTTCTTGAACGCACCGCTTCGTGCCGACGTGTTGCCGTCGTGGTCGATCTGGCTTCCGACCCACAACAGGTTGTGGTCCGGGATCGTGGAACCTGCGAACTTGTAGTTCGACTTGATGTAGGCGCCGATCCCCAGCCCCGACGACGCCAGGGCCGAGTCCTGGACGATGTAGTGGCGCACCGACGTGCCGTTGGTCGGATGGTCCATCTCCCACTTGCCGCCGGCGCACAGTGGTGTGGTGAGGACGACCTCTGCGTTGAATCCCTGGAGTTCGGCCCCGTCCACGGGCCCGTCGATGACGTCGAAGCCCGACGGCGGGTTGGCCGTCTCCGTGGGGTTGCCGGTAGCCAGTGCGCCGGCCGACGTGTACTTGGCGACGAAGCCGTCGGAGTTTCCTCCTGTGCGGATGGTGGAGTCACCCGCGGACGGGTCGAAGTCCATCCAGTCGGCAAAAGAGCCCGACATGTACACGTCTGACCCGCTGGTTGTCAGTCCGTAAGGGAACGTATTCCCGTAGGACGTGAAGTCCTTCTCCCACACCGGGTCGCCGTTCGCGTTGTGTTTCAGGAGGAACGCCTGATGTCTGGATCCTCCAGCGTCGTAAGCGGTGACGATGTTCGTCCCCGAACTGGAGTCCAGGTCGGCTGTCCCCCGGTAGTTGCCGGTGGTGTACACGTTGCCGGACCCGTCCACGGCAACGGCCCAGCCGGCCGGCGTCCCGACCGTGCCGGACCCGCCGATGGCGCGCACCCACTCGGTGAGTCCTGAAGAGTCGAGTTTGATGGTGTACGGGTCGTAGTTGCTGGAACCGAGGGTGGTGGTACCAGCCCCGGTGTCCCAGTCGCCGCCCGGGCCTGTCTGGAGGCCGGTGGCGTACACGTAGCCGCCTGCAGCGGCCAGGGCGTAGGCCTTGTCGTGGCTGCTGGAACCGAAGTTCTTCGCCCACTGGAGATCCCCCTGGTAGCGGAACTGCGAGATCCACGAGTCGTAGCCGCCGTTGCCTCCGGACGTGCCGCCAATCATCACCGTGCCGGACCCCGGGTCGTAGTCCGACGCGTCGTTGCCCAGATGCCCGCCGATGTAGATGTCGCCGGTGTCCCAGTCGACCGCTACGCCTTGGACTGCGTCGTGACCGGTACCACCCCACGTCTTGGTCCACTTCAGGGTGCCGGCCGAACCACCGAACCTGGACAGGAAGGCATCCTGGCCGCCCGCCGACGTCCGGTTGTCAGCCGAGCCGGACTTCCAGTCGACATCTGCTGTGTCTGTGAAGACGCCACCTACGTAGATGCTGCCGTTTGTGCCGTAGGCGACTCCTCTTGCTTCGTCGGCCCCTGGACCGCCGAGAGTCTTGCCGCGCGCGACGCCGTTCGGAGGCGTCGTGTCGGTAGGCGACGTCGTTGTGCTGATCCACGCCACGTAGGCGTCGTAGTCGCCTGCAGACGTGACGTTCCCCTGGGTAGGGAAGTTCATGGTTCCCTTGAACTTTCCGGCAACAGCCAGGTATGTGCCGAGGTGGTTCAAGGCGCAGTCGAGGATCTGGTCGTCTTCGGTCGCGTCTAGCAGCACGTACCACAACAAGTTCCCGGACGGGCTGTACTTCGAGACCACAGACGAGCCGCCACCTGTCACCGACAACTGGTTCGACACCGCAGGGTTCGGATCGATGTCTCCCGTCCCCCGGTAGTTGCCGCACGCGTAGATGTTGCCTTGGGAGTCCACCTGGACCTCTCCAACTGAACCGGAGTAGCTGCTGTCGGAATGGATCGCCACAGCCCCGCCGTCAGGCGACCATGCGGCCGCCGGAGACGAGGCACCTACGACCGCGCCAGCAGAAGCCAACCCCAGTACGACCAGGCGGAGAGCGCGACGCAACGTT
>JAAESX010000321.1 GCA_024228935.1 Pseudomonadota bacterium | reverse complement strand
GCAGAACGCCCATGCTGAGCGCGTCGAGCTCAAGGTCTCCCCACTGCTGCGGGTGCAGAATGCCGAGCATCGGGCCGGAAGCCTTGGCCACGCCCAGGGTCGTCTTCGCGTCGAGCACGTCGTTCCACGTGGCGTTGACGCCCGAGGTCCCGGCGGTCGCCGTGAAGTCGTCCGCGACGTTGGCGATCAGGCTGATCAGCGTCTGAGCGACGGAGATGGCCGCGTCCTGCGCGAACATCATCGAGTCGAGCTTGCCGTCCGCGATGTACTGCGCCAGGTCGTCGATACTGTAAACCTTGGCGCGGGGCGCCACGGTGACATCAGTACTTCCGTCGGTGAGCGCCGTGTTGGCGACCTCAGAGCCGGGCGTGGTGGCCGAGAGCAGGTCGTATCCGCCGAGACCGAGGTGCGGGACGCGCACGACGTTCGAGGAGCGGGCAGCGCCGGTCGCATGGAAAAGGGCAGGATGAGTCAGGATCGAGTTGTCACGATCCGCGAGGAGCATGAGGAACTCGGTGGCCATGACCTCACCGGCGATCAGGTCGCCGATGGT
>JAAESX010000320.1 GCA_024228935.1 Pseudomonadota bacterium | reverse complement strand
TTCGACCTGGTCATCTTCCAGAACTTCGACTGGGCCAGCTTCTTCCAGTACGAGGGCCCCCAGCTGCTGGGCAACGTCGAGGCGTACGTGCGCTCGGGCAAGGCCTTCGTGATGATGGGCGGCGACCGCAGCTTCGACCTGGGGGACTACGGCGAGACGCCGATCCGCGACATCCTGCCGGTCGAGCTCGGCGTGACGGGCGAGGCGGTCGACGTGGGCTCGTTCCAGCCGACGCTCACCGAGCAGGGCGCGGCCCATCCGGTCACGCGGCTGCTGGGCTCGAGCACCGACAACACGGCGATGTGGGACCGGCTGCCGGAGATGGACGGCCTGAACCTATCCCGCGGCCTGGCGGCGGACTCGGCGCTCCTGCTGAGCCACCCCACTCGGGTCAGCGAGTCCGGCGAGCCGCTTCCCGTGCTGGCGGTCCGCGAGGTCGGCGACGGCCGCACCATGGCGCTCATGGGCGACAGCTCGTGGCGCTGGGTGATGACCGAGGCGGCCAACGGGGCGGGCAACCAGGCCTACCTGCGCTTCTGGAAGAACGCGATCCGGTGGCTGGTGAAGGATCGGGACGGCCAGCGCGTCCAGGTCGACACCACCAAGGAGAATCACCGGGTCGGCGACACGGTTCGCATCGTCGCCAAGATCCGGGACGTCGGCTTCCAGCCCATGGCGGACACAGCCGTCACGGGTCAGCTGACGGGACCAGGAGAGACCCAGCACTTCGAAGGCGTGACCGACGCCTCGGGCGAGCTGCTGGTCGAGCTCCCCGCGCTCCTTCCGGGGGCCTGGGCCGTGCACATCGACGCGGGCCCCGAGGGCGTGCTCGGTGCGGACGATACGACGTTCGCCGTGACCGACCGGGACCCGGAGCTCGAGGACCTGCAGCCGGCCGAGCGGTTCCTGGGGCAGTTGGCGACGGCGACAGGAGGGCGCCACGATCTGCCCGGCTCGTGGGACACCCCGCTCGAGGACACCGAGGCCGGTCGGACCATCGACGAGCGGAAGGACACCCCGCTGTGGGCGGCGCCGATCATCCCGCTGATCGCGGGCATCTGCCTGAGCCTCTCGTGGTGGATCCGCCGGAAGAGGGGCCTGCGGTGACGGGGCTGCTCGCGGGGATCATGACGCTCACGCCCCTGGATCGGGGGGGCTTCACCTGCGAGGGCGATGGCTGCGCTCGACAGGAGACGGTCGGGGGCCACCCGGCGATGCGCGCGGTGCAGGAGAGCTGCGGCGTCGTGACGCTGCACTCGGTGTCCTGGCTGTTCGTGCCGACTGGGGTCGAGACGGGCGACGCCCAGCAGTTCGAGGTGCCTGACGTCGAGGCCGCCTTGCAGGCGCACTGGAACGCCCTGGTCGATGTCTACGACGACCCGAGCTGGGAGATCCGCGAGATGCCGGGGCTGAACCGGCCTGGTGAGCACGTCACCCTGGGCATCTTCGGTCCGGGGGCCTACGCCCAGATCGAGTACGGCGTCTTCGAGAACGGGGCGGTGTCGGTGGTCCACACGCGGACCCCGCTCATCGACCAGCTCCCGACCTGCCACGAGCCCGAGCCCGAGCCCGTGACGGAGCCGCCGGTCCGCCGCATTCCGGACTCGGCCGTCTGGGTCCGGCAGGGCTACGAGCGCCACCGCGCACTGGATGCGTGCCACGCGGAGCTGGAGAAGGCGCTCGGGCGCAGCCCGCTCGTCTGGGCGTACACGGACCGCCGGTACCCGAGGTGGGTGGACGCCGACCCGGGGATCCCGCTGAAGGAGGAGCCCAACTACCAACCCGAGAAGTTCGTGTCCGTCGAGCTGTCCGTCTCCGAGCTGGGAGTCGTCCAGGGCGTGACCCCTGCGCTGCCGCACAGCGAGGCGCGGGCCGACGAGGCGATGACGGCGTTCTGGGCATGTGCGGCGCCGGAGTTCGAGGGGCTGGTCTTCCCTGCGGACGAGGCGCGCACCTTCATGCTGTCGCTGAAGCCCTACAGCAACCTGGGCTGGATCCAGGCGGACTGAGCCCTACGCGACGTCGAAGCGGTCGAAGCTCATCGTGAACTGACCCCGACCGCGCGTCATCGAGCGCAGCTGGGTCGTGTAGCCGAGCAGCTTGTCGAGCGGCGTGTCGCACTGGATGCTCGCCGTGTCGCCCTGGCTGGTCGTGTTGTGGATCATGGCGCCACGGGACTGCAGGTCGCCCAGCACCGAGCCCAGGTTCTCCTCGGGCACGACCACGTCGGTCTTCATGATGGGGCGCAGCAGCTGGGGCTTCGCGCCGGCCACGGCCTTGCGGACGGCCTCGGCGACCGCGACCCGGATGGCCTGCTCGGAGCTGGCCGTCTCGAAGAGCTCGATCTTCGTGATCTCGACCTCGATGTCCTGCATCTGCGAGCCGCGCGGGCCCGTCGCGGACGCATCCTCGGCGCCGGCGCGGACGGCCGCGAGCTGGACGTCGGACAGGCTCACCCCGTGCGGGGACACGCTCGGCTCGACGATGATGTTCGTGCCGTCGCCGCGACCCTTGGGCCGGACCACCGCCGTGCAGCCGGCCTTCATCTCGATGCTGATGGCCTCCTGCTCGATGACCCGGTGGAAGAGGCTCGTGGCCTTGGACTCCTGGCCGATGGTCTCCCGGACGACGACGTCGGGCTTTCCGGCGCGGACGTCCAGGCCGAACTCGCGCTGCAGACGCTCGAAGTAGATCTGCAGGTGGAGCTCGCCCATGCCGCGGAGCACGCGCTGGCCAGTCTCCTCGTCCTCTTCGAGTCGAAGGGTCGGGTCCTCCTGCTGTAGCTTGTCCAGGGCCTCGAGCAGCTTCTCCTCGTCCTTGGTGCTCGCGGCCTCGACGGCGAGTCCGAGCACGGGCTCGCGCAGGTCGATGGCGGCCAGCAGGAGAGGGGCCTCGGGGGCACAGATCGTGTCGCCGGTGGTGGCGTGACGGAGGCCGGCCAGCAGGACGATCTGTCCGGCGGTGGCCTTGTCCATGCGCTTCTTCTTGTCGGCGTCGACGTCGAAGACGCGGGCGACGCGTTCCTTCTCGAGCGAGCCGTCCGGGCGCGGGATGACGACCTGGTCGCCCTTGTTGAGCTTGCCTCGGTAGATGCGGGCGAAGACGTGGCGGCGGCCCTCCCACATCTGCACCTTGAAGACGAGCGCGGCGAAGGGCTCGCTCGGCGTCATGTCGACGAGGACCTCCTCGCCGTCGAGGTCCGTGCCGATGCTCGCCGGGCGCTCGAGCGGGGCCGGGAGCAGCTTGATGACGGCGTCGAGCAGCGGCTGGACGCCCTGGTTCTTCAGCGCGGTGCCGCCCAGGGTGGGGTGGATCTTCCCGGTCAGGCAGCCCTTGCGGAGCGCGGCCCACAGCGCGTCGGCCTCGGGCTCCTCCTCCATCAGGACGGCCTCCTCGATGGCCTCGTCGTACTCGGCGGCAGCCAGGTACAGCGTCTCGCGCACGTCCAGCGTCGCGGTCCACTCGTCCTCGCCGACGGGGGACTCGGTGACGACCGAGCCCTTCTCGCCCGAGAACGACAGCTTCACCTTGTCGATCAGGTGGATGACGGCCTGCTCGTCGGGCAGCGGGAAGGTGACGGGCACCGGCTCGGCCCCCAGTCGGTCCTGGAGCGTCTCCATGGCGCGTCGGAAGTCGGCGCCGGGCCGGTCCATCTTGTTCACGAAGAACATCGCCGGCAGGTTGAACTTGTTCCGCTGCCGCCAGACGGTCTCGGTCTGCGGCTCGGCCCCGCGGACGCCGTCCAGCACGATGACGCAGCCGTCCAGCACGCGCATCGAGCGCTCGACCTCGATCGTGAAGTCCACGTGGCCGGGCGTGTCGACGACCTGGATCAGGTGGTCCTTCCACATGGCCTTGGTGACCGCAGCCATGATCGTGATGCCGTGCTGCTGCTCTTCGGGGATGTAGTCCATGTGGGCTTCGCCATCGTGGACCTCGCCGATCTTGTGGCTGGCGCCCGTGTAGTAGAGGACGCGCTCGGTCAGCGTGGTCTTGCCCGCATCGACATGGGCGGCGATGCCGATGTTGCGGACGTTCGAGAGGTCGTTGGCCATGGTGGGAGCTCCGGGTGCGCGCGACTAACACTCCGCCCCGCCCCCCGGGACCCCGACGTCGCTTGGTGTCTCTTGTGTGAACCGGGGTGTCGTCTTCGCGTGGTGTGCTAAACGCGCTCCCGATGGGTGGCATCCTCCTTCTCGAAGACGGTCGGTCTTTCACCGGCGAGGCGTTCGGCGCCGCGCGTAGTGTCGTGGGCGAGATCGTCTTCAACACCTCGATGACCGGGTACCAGGAGATCCTGACGGACCCGAGCTACCGCGAGCAGATCGTCACGATGACGGTCAGCCACGTTGGCAACTACGGCGTCACCGAGCTCGACGCCGAGTCGGACCGGGTCCAGGCCAGCGGCTTCATCGCGCGAAGCTTCAGCCGCACCCACAGCTCGCATCGCGCCGAGGGCGGCCTCGATCGCTACCTGCGGCAGAACGACATCCCCGGACTCCACCGCATCGACACCCGCGCGCTCGTCCGGCACATCCGGGACAAGGGCGCGATGAAGGCCGTCGTCTCGACCGACGGACGTCCCGGGCCCGAGCTGTTCGAGATGCTCCACAGCTGGCCGGGCATGGTCGGCCGAGCGCTCGCGCACGAGGTCTCCGTCGACGAGCCCTACCTGTACGCGGACCCCGCGGATCCGGTCGTGCGGCTCAACGTCCTGGATGGCGGGATCAAGACCAACATCCTGAGACTGTTCAAGGAAGCGGGAGCGCGGGTCCGCGTCTTCCCCTCGCGCACGCCGGCCTCGGTCCTTGAGCAGGACTGCGACGCGGTGTTCTTGAGCAACGGTCCAGGCGACCCCGCAGCGCTCCCCGAGATGGTCGGCGAGATCAAGAAGCTGCACGGTCGCAAGCCGCTCATCGGCATCTGCCTGGGGCACCAACTCCTGGGGCTGTCGCTGGGCGCCGACACCTTCAAGCTCCGATTCGGTCATCGCGGTGGCAACCACCCCGTGAAGGACCTGGAGACCGGACGCATCGAGATCACCTCGCAGAACCACGGCTTCTGCGTGGATCCCAAGGGCATCGAGAAGGCGGGGGGGCGGCTGACGCACCTCAACCTGAACGACGGCACGCTCGAGGGCTTCGCGCACGACGACCTGCGCATCTTCTGCGTCCAGCATCACCCGGAGGCGAACCCCGGGCCCCGTGACAGCCAGCACCTGCTCCTGTCCCGGTTCATCGAGTTCGCCAAGCAGGGCTAGTCCCCCAGGGACTGAGCGGGAGACGTCATGCCCCAGCGCACCGACATCGAGACCATCCTCGTCATCGGCAGCGGGCCCATCGTCATCGGACAGGCCTGCGAGTTCGACTACTCGGGCACCCAGGCCTGCAAAGCCCTGAAAGCGCTCGGCTATCGGGTCGTCCTGATCAACAGCAACCCCGCGACCATCATGACGGACCCGGGTGTGGCCGACGCCACGTACGTCGAGCCGCTGACGCTCGAGTTCTGCGAGCAGGTCATCGCCCGCGAGAAGCCGGACGCGGTGTTGCCCACCGTCGGCGGCCAGACGGCGCTGAACCTGGCCATGGAGCTGCACTACGCCGGCAAGCTCGAGGAGTACGGGTGTGAGCTCATCGGGGCGAACCCCGAGGCCATCCGCGTCGGCGAGGACCGGCAGCTCTTCAAGGCGGCCATGGAGGAGATCGGGCTGGAGTCCGCCCGCAGCGTGGTCGTCGAGAGCATGTCCCAGGCGGACGAAGCGCTCGACTCCATCGGGCTTCCGGCGGTCATCCGGCCGAGCTTCACGCTGGGCGGCAGCGGCGGCGGCATCGCCTACAACCGCGAGGAGTACCGGGCCATCGTCGAGAACGGCCTCGACCTGTCGCCGACGAACCAGGTGCTGGTCGAAGAGTCGATCATCGGCTGGAAGGAGTACGAGCTCGAGGTCGTCCGCGACCTGAACGACAACGTCATCATCATCTGCAGCATCGAGAACGTGGACCCGATGGGCATCCACACGGGCGACTCGATCACGGTCGCCCCCGCGATGACGCTCTCGGATCCCGAGTACCAGCGGCTGCGGGACCACGCCCAGCGCATCATCCGCCGAATCGGCGTGGACACGGGCGGCTCGAACATCCAGTACGCGGTGAACCCGGCTGACGGCGCGGTCCGCACCATCGCGATGAACCCGCCTGTCTCGCGGTCCTCGGCGCTGGCGTCCAAGGCGACCGGCTTCCCCATCGCAAAGATCGCCGCCCAGCTGGCCGTCGGCCTGACGCTCGACGAGATCGACAACGACATCACCAAGAAGACGCCGGCCTGCTTCGAGCCCTCGCTCGACTACGTCATCGTCAAGATCCCCCGCTGGAACTTCGAGAAGTTCGCCGAGGCCGAGCGCACGCTGGGCACCTCGATGAAGTCCGTGGGCGAGGTCATGGGCATCGGCCGCACCTTCGCCGAGGCGCTGCTCAAGGCCATCAGCTCGCTCGAGGGCGGCTACTCGGACGCCTCGGACGTCTCCGACCAGGACCTGCGCGAGCGGCTCGCCATCGCGACCCCCGAGCGCCTTCCGGCCCTGTTCGAGGCGATGCGACGGGGGATGGACGGCTCGGCCATCCACGCGATCACGGGCATCGACCGGTGGTTCCTGTCCGAGATGGCGGACATCGTCGGCTTCGAGCGCCAGCTGGCCGGGCGCTTCCTCTCGAGCGTCTCGGACGAGGAGCTGAGGCGGGCCAAGCAGGCCGGCATGCCGGACGACTACCTGGCGGAGATCCTCGGCTGCAGCGAGACGCAGATCGGCGCCCGTCGTCGGGCCGAGGGCATCACACCGGTGTTCAAGCGGGTCGACACCTGTGCCGCCGAGTTCGAGAGCCACACCCCGTACCTGTACAGCAGCTACGAAGAGGAGTGCGAGGCGGGCGAGTCCGAGACCGACCGCGTCATCATCCTGGGCAACGGTCCGAACCGCATCGGGCAGGGGCTCGAGTTCGACTACGCCTGCTGTCACGCGGCGTTCGCGGTCCGGGACATGGGGCTCACCAGCGTCATGGTGAACTGCAACCCCGAGACGGTCAGCACGGACTACGACACCAGCGACAAGCTGTACTTCGAGCCCATCACCGTCGAGCACGTCCAGGCGGTCATCGACCGCGAGCAGCCGCGCGGCGTCATCCTGCAGTTCGGTGGCCAGACCCCGCTGAAGCTCTCCAAGGACATCGGCCCGGTGCTGGGGACCTCGCCCGAGGCGATCGACCTGTGCGAGGACCGCGACCGGTTCAACGCGCTGATGCAGGAGCTGGACATCCGGCAGCCCGAGGGCGCCATCGCCCGGAGCCTGACCGAGGCCCACGCCATGGCCGGCCGCATCGGCTTCCCGCTGCTCACCCGCCCCAGCTACGTCCTGGGCGGCCGCGCGATGCACATCTGCTACGACGAGGCCGACTTCGAGGCCGCCGTGGCTGAGGCGCTCGCCGCCAGCGCTGAGAACACGCTGCTCCTGGACCGGTTCCTCGAGGCCGCGGTCGAGTACGACGTGGACGCGCTGTGTGACGGCGACGAGGTCTTCGTGGTCGGCATCATGGAGCACGTCGAGGCCGCGGGGGTCCACTCCGGCGACTCGACCGCCATCATCCCGCCGGTGCAGCTCGGACCTCGGAACCGCAAGGAGATCGAGGACATCGTCGAGCGCATCGCCCTGCGCCTTGGGGTCGTTGGGCTCTTGAACATCCAGCTCGCCATCCAGGACGGCGAGGTCTACATCATCGAGGTCAACCCTCGCGCCAGCCGGACGGTGCCGTTCGTCGCCAAGGCCACGGGGCTGCCGGTCGCGCGGCTCGCGACCCAGCTCCTGCTCGGCGAGAAGCTGAAGGACATGGACCTGACCCGGCGAGGGAAGGGGATGTACTTCATCAAGGCGCCGGTCTTCCCGTGGGCCCGGTTCCCCGGCTCGGACGTCGTTCTCGGGCCGGAGATGCGGTCGACGGGCGAGGTGATGGGCGTGGGCTGGAGCTTCGGCGAGGCCTACGCCAAGGCGCTCATCGCCGCCGGCATGACGCTGCCGACCGAAGGCGGGGTGTTCCTGTCGTTCCGCGACAAGGACAAGACCGACGACCTGGTGGCGCTCGCCGGGGCGCTCGAGCACCTGGGCCTGGAGCTGATGGCGACCAGCGGTACGCATGCGTTCCTGACCGAGCGCGGCGTGAACTGCAAGATGGTGTTCAAGGTGCGCGAGGGGCGGCCGGACATCGTCGACCACATCAAGAACGGCGAGATCAAGCTCATCGTCAACACGCCGCTGGGCAAGAAGTCGGTGCTGGACGAGCGGGCGATGCGCCTGGCCGGTCTGCGGTACGGCGTGCCGACCATCACGACGATGGAGGCGGCGATGGCCGTCGTTCAGGCGATTCGAGCGCTGAAGGCCGGCGAGCTGCGGTGCATCAAGCTGCAAGAGATTCCGTAGTCCTCAACTCCAGAGACAAAGAACCCCCGGCCGAAGCCGAGGGTCCTCTTTCCTGAACAGTCTCGGTGGCTTCAGCCAGCGACACTCATCCCGGCGATGGCCTGGAAGTAGGGCAGGAAGAAGGCCAGCATGATGCCCAGGACCATGACTCCGACGATGACCAGCATCGCGGGCTCGGCGACCAGGGACACGCGACCGGCGCTGCGGGACAGCTCGGCGGTGAGCGCCTTGGACAGGTTCGGGAGGATCTCGTCGAGCTTCCCCGTCTCCTCGGCCAGCGCCATCATGTCGGTGAAGTTCGTGGGCAGACCCTGGCCCTTGATGGCCTCGCTCATGGTCTTGCCTTCCTCGACGTTCGCCTTCATCTGGGCGACGACGCGCTTGACCTTGGCGTGGTCGACCGTCCCGGAGGCGAGCTCCAGCGCACGGGGAATCGAGATGCCGCTCGTCGTCAGCATGTTGAACATGCTCGTGAATCGAGCCAGCGACGCCTTCTCCATGATGCCGCCGAAGACGGGCACCGCACCGATGGCGCGGTAGAAGCTGACGGGGTTCGAGGACCGCCACTTCCAGGCGCCGATGAACCCGGCGACCACGGTCGCGGCCATGAAGATGGGCACGATCGGGTTCTGCACGAACGTCGACAGCGCGTAGATCCAGCCGGCGACACCGGTGACCTCGACGCCCGCCTCGGTCATGACGCCCTGGAACTGCGGCACGACGAAGTACAGCATGCCCATCAGGACCGCTCCGCCCATCGCCGAGACGACCGCCGGGTACGCGATGGCCGACGTGGCCTGCTCGCGGACGGTGAGCTCCATCTCGGTGGCGTCGGCCAGGAACTCGAGCGCCTCGGACAGGCGCGCCGCCTCTTCAGCGGCCTCGATGACCGAACAGGTCACGGCGTCGAAGTACCAGGGGAAGCGAGCCATCGCCTTGGACATCGGGCTGCCGCCGTCGACGGCCATACCGATCTGGCGGATGCACGCGGCCAGATCCGGGTGACTCGTGCTGTTGCCGAGCATCTGGAGTGCTCGGGGCAGCGGGTAGCCGCTGCGAATCAGGATCGCGAACGACCGGTAGAAGTTCGCCTGCGTGTCCTTGCTGGCGCGTCGCTTCAGGCTGAATCCCCTCTTGGACTCCTTCTGGTCCTCGGGCTTGTGCTCGAGCTGATCCTTGATCTGCTCCTTCAGGGCAGTGCTCATCGTGTCCTCCTTCCTGTGTTCCTTGGTTTGCCGACCCCAGCGAACACCGAAGTGACCGCAACTGTTCAATCTCTAGAAGTTCAAGACGCGGCGGAACTCCGCCAGCGACGTCAGGCCCGCTCCGACCTTGGTGCGGCCGTCGTCCTGGAGGGAGACCAGCCCGTCGGCGATGGCGCGGTCGCGGATCGCGCCCTCGCTCGCCTCGTCGAGGACCATCTCGCGGATGGTTCGGTCGACGGGGAAGATCTCGAAGATGCCGACACGGCCGCGGTAGCCGGTGCCGAGGCAGTGCGCGCAGCCGACGGGGTCGTAGGCCTTGAAGCCCGCGGGGACCCGTCCGGACATGCCGAGCAGCGCCTTGTCGGCGTCGGTCAGCTTGTGGGCCTGCCGACAGTGCGGACACAGGCGGCGGAGCAGTCGCTGGGCGACGACGCCCTGGATCGAGCTCGCCAGCAAGTGCGAGCTCAGGTGGAAGTTCCGCAGCGCAGTGACCGCGCCGGTGCTGTCGTTCGTGTGCAGCGTCGAGAAGACGCGCAGGCCCGTCATGCTGGCGCGGACCGTGATGCGGGCGGTCTCCTCGTCGCGGATCTCGCCGACGAGGATGACGTTCGGGTCCTGACGTAGGAGCGCTCGGAGCCCGGCCACGAAGTCGAAGCCGATGGTGTAGTTCACCTCGAGCTGGGTGACGCCTTCCAGGTCGACCTCGACCGGGTCCTCGATGCTCATCACGTTCTCGTTCTCGCGATCGAGCTCGGACAGACAGGAGTAGAGCGACGTGGTCTTGCCGCTGCCGACCGGTCCGGTCGCCAGGATCATGCCGAACGGGCGCTCGATGAGCTCGCGAAGGAGCCCGAGGTGGTGGTCGCTGAGCCCGAGTGAGTCCAGGTTGGCCGAGACACGGTTGGTGTCCGCCAGGCGCAGGGCGACCTTCTCGCCTGTGCTGGCCGGGACGGACGCGATGCGCACGTTCTGGTTCACGCCGTCGAGCTCGAGGCGGATGTGGCCGTCCTGGGGCAAGCGACGCTCGGTGACGTCCATGTCGCCCATGACCTTGATGCGCGAGACGACCTCGTCGTACTTCTTGCGAGGCAGCTCCAGGATCTCCTGGCAGGTGCCGTCGATCCGGAAGCGGACGCGACCTCCCTGCTCGCCGGGCTCGAAGTGCAGGTCCGTCGCGCGGGCCTGGACGGCGCCGGAGAGGAGCGCGTCGACGATGTGGACGGCGCTGCGCTTCAGCACGGCCGGGTCCAGGACCCAGGCGGACGGAGCCGGGGGGATGGGGGCGGGCGCGGCGTCTTCCGGCGCGGCGTCGAGCCAGCGCTGACGCCAGCCGTCGAGCTGGTCGGTCGATGCGATCTGGTAGCTGATGCGACCGCCGTGGGCGGTCTCCAGTCGGTCGGCGATGGCCTGCGGCAGGGTGCCGGCGACGGCGACCACCACGGTGTCCTTGCGGGTCCGGATGGGCACCATGTCGAAGTGGGCGACCCACCCGCGATGGATGCTGCTCAGCGAGGCCTTCGAGAACCGCGAGGGCGCCTTGGCGATGGGCAGGTCGACATACGTGGAGACGGTGTCGCGCCAGTCCTCGGGCGAGATGCGGCCCTTGGCGACGGCGTGGGACCACAGGGCGGCGCCGGCCACGCGGGCCTCGGCGCGCAGCTCGTGCAGCTCGCGGAATCGGACCAGGCGCTCGCCCAGAGCGTGGTCGGTGAACTCGAACTCGCCGACGACGGGCTCGGTGTAGCGCTCGCAGGCGACCAGGGCGGCCACGTCCTCGGGCGAGACGCCGTGGGCCAGGAGTCCCTGCACGCCGTTGGACTCGATGTCGCCACGGGCGGACAGCGCCACCAGGCCGAGGAAACAGGCGCGGTCGGCCAGGGCCACCGGGTTGGCAGCGCGGATGGCCAGGCGAGCGTCTTCCGGGGTGCGCGGGGCCAGGGCCGCGATGACGTCGTCGTCGCGAACGTGCGAGAGCGAGGCGCTCGGCGGCGAGCTGGTCGGCGCCACCTGGGCGTCGACGTCGAAGCCGTACGTGGCCAGGACCTGCTCGACGCTCCGGCCGCTGTTCTTCGCGTCCCGGCGCGCCTGGGCCATCAGCTCTTCGACCTGTCGATCGCCTGCTTCGTCGCCCCAGAGGGTGCTCACCGGGCGGCCCATGACCTGCCGAAGTCGCTCAAGACCCTTCATGTTCTACCCTCCGGACGTTCCTGCACTGGGCTCGGGTCGGATGACTCGGGGCCCGGGTTTAGGCATTCGCCCGAGGTTTGTGCGATGTGGTCCATCTTCCTGGCGTGCGCGCCGCCCGCCGAACCGCCTGACCTGCGAATCCAGGCTGCGCTCGAGCCCGGAGGTCCGGTCCGCGAGATTTCCGTCCGGAAGGGCCGGATAGAGTCGATCGGCGATCCGGTCGACGGCGGGGACGTGGTCGTCGCCGACGTCGTCACGCCCGGCCTGATCGACGCCCATGCCCACCCCGGTGGACTGGGACGGAAGCTGGCCGAGCTCGACCTGGTCGGGACCGTCAGCATCGCCGAGGTCGCCGAGCGGGTTGCTGGGGCCGAGGGCACCGGCTGGCTGTCCGGTCGCGGGTGGGACCAGAACGACTGGGAGGGGCACGACGGGTGGCCCACGGCGTCCGATCTGGACCACGTCGACCGGCCTGTGGCGCTCCGGCGGGTGGATGGCCACGCCCTGTGGCTCAACTCCGCCGGGCTCGCCGCGGCGGGCATCACCGCTGACACGGCCTCGCCCGACGGCGGGCGCATCGTCCGGACCTCGGACGGGGCCCCCACCGGCGTGCTCATCGACACGGCGATGGGCCTGGTGGATCTGCCCGCTCCCGACGCCGCCGAGAAGGAGCGCCGACTGCGGACCGCGCTCGACGAGATCGTCTCGACCGGGCTCGTCGGTGTACACGACATGGGCGTGACCGACGAGGGGCTCGCGCTCTACGAGTCGATGGCCGACGAGCTGCCCATCCGGGTCTGGGTCTTCCTCGACCCCGAAGCCGAGGCGGTCGAGCGGCTGTGCGAGACCGGGCCCTGGGGCTCGGGTCGCCTGCGGGTCGTCGGGGTCAAGGCCTATGCGGACGGCGCGCTCGGGTCGCGTGGGGCCCACCTCTCGGCGGCGTACTCGGACGAGCCCGAGTCCACCGGGCTGGAGATCAACTCCACCGAGCGCCTGACCGAGCTCGGCACCTGCCTGCTCGGTGGGGGCGCCCAGCTCGCGGTTCACGCCATCGGAGACGCAGGCATCCACTCGGTCCTCGATGCGTTCGAGGCGTCGCGTGTCGCGGTCCCAGACGCCGGTGGCGTCCCTCTTCGGGTCGAGCACCTGCAGGTCGTGGCGCCCGAGGACCTGGCTCGCATGAAGGACCTGAACGCCATCGCGAGCATGCAGCCGACGCACGCCACCAGCGACATGCCCTGGGCCGAGGCGCGGCTGGGGCCCGAGCGCGTCGAGTGGAGCTACGCCTGGCGCGACGTGCTCCAGGCGGGCGTGCCGCTGACGTTCGGGAGCGACTTCCCGGTCGAGGCGACGAGCCCGAGCTTCGGGCTCTGGTCAGCGACCACGCGGATGGACCTCGACGGTCAGCCCGAGGGGGGCTGGCGTCGGGATCAGGTGCTCCGCTTCGGCGAGGCGGTGGAGGCCTTCTCGTCAGGTACCTACACCGCGCTCGGCTTGAGCGGCGGCGAGCTCGAGATCGGCGGTCGAGCCGATCTCACGCTCTGGTCCGTCGAAGAGCGTCATGGGAAGCCGTTCCTGACGGCGACCTGGACGCTCCTCGACGGAGAGCCAGCTCAGACGGGGCAGTCGTCGTTGGGCGAGCCGGGCGTGCCGTAGTCGGTGTCCCCGTCGGCCGAGACCAGCTCGGTCGAGGACTCGCACCACTCGCCGTACTGGTCCACCTGCCAGGTGTCCTGGCTGCCGTAGTCGGCGATGGCGTCGATCTCGATCCCGTCCGGCGTACGCAGGATGACGGGGTCACCCGTGTTCGCGAGGCTCGGGCCGGTGCCGTAGTGACCGTCGGGCGTGAAGACCGTGGCGTGCACAGCGCACTCGGTGGCCCACGTGGCGGAGTCGGACTTGGCGATGACGGCGTAGCCGCCGGCGGCCACGACGGTCGTGTCCGTCACCGAGCCCGTCGACGTGTCGTCGTCGGCCACGACCAGGCGCTGCAGGTCGATGGTGCTCGAGGTGGTGTTCACGACCTCGATGTACTCGCAGTAGCTGTCGTCACCGGTGTACGGGTTGATCATGACCTCGGAGATCGTGATCTCGCCGCCGGTCAGGTCCTCGACGCACAGATCGGCGTCGCAGCTGGGTCCGTCCGAGGCGTGGTCGCCGTAGTCGTCGGTGTCGCGGGGCTCGATCTTGAACGCGCCGAAGCTGTAGTACAGGACGCCCGTGAGGCTGGCGAATGTGTCGCCCTCGTACAGGGTGTCGTACGGGGTGGTCGGTTCGAACAGGTCGTCGACCACGACGCCGTCGTCGATCGAGAACTCGCCGTAGCCCCGGTCTGCGTCGTCGACGGTCACGGTCTCGACGCGGACGAGCACGCTCTCGTAGCCCTCGGCGATGGAGTCGTCGGCCAGGTCGGCCGTCGTCACGATGTTGACGTGCGGGGGAGCAGCGTCGGTGCCGACCACGTTGAGGCCGGCCGCATCCGCGAGCCAGATCTCGGTGATGGTGTCGGGGCTGTCACTGCCGAGGTACTCCTCGACGGTGCCGGTCACCTCGACCTGGTCGCCGGCGCTGACGCCCGCGGTCAGGCCCGAGCCGGTGTAGACGTAGACGCCGTGCCAGGGGCCCTCGAGCGTGTCGCTCACGAAGAAGCCGTAGGTCGTCTCGCTGCCCACGACGACACCGCTGACGGTGACCTCGTCGCCGAGCGGGTCGCCGCTGGCGTCGCCGGCCGTGTAGACGCCGGTCTGGACCTTGTAGATCTCGGTCTCGGCGTCGGTGTCCGCGTCGGTGTCGGTGTCGGCGTCCGCATCGGTGTCGGCGTCAGCCTCACCGCTGTCCGTGACGGGGTCCTTGTCGCCGCAGGCGATCAGCGCGAAGCTGAGGAGGAAGAGGTTCATCGTGTGTTCTCCGTGGGAAAGGCCGTGCTCTTAACCCGTTCCTGACATGAAGGACAGGCGAGGTGCCATCCCATCGTCACGAAGCGCGGCGTCATGCGGCGTTACGAGCGGCCCGTGCCCGTCATCCTGACCATCCTGGAGCTCCTCGGCGGGCTCGGTGTATTCCTCTACGGCATGAAGGTCATGTCGGAGGCCTTGCAGAAGGTCGCCGGCGAGCGGATGCGCAGCGTGCTCAGCACGCTCACTCGGAACCGCTTCAGCGCCATCCTCACGGGGCTCGGCGTCACCTGTGTCGTCCAGTCGTCGTCCGCGACGACCGTGCTGGTCGTCGGCTTCGTCACCGCGGGGCTGCTGACGCTGAAGCAGGCCATCGGCGTCATCATGGGCGCCAACATCGGGACCACCCTCACGGGTTGGCTCGTCGCGCTGCTCGGCTTCAAGGTCAAGATCACGGCGTTCGCGCTGCCCGCCGTCGGCATCGGCTTCGCGATGGGGTTCTTGCGAGGCGCTCGCGTCCGCCAGTGGGGCGAGGCGCTCCTCGGCTTCGGCCTGTTGTTCATCGGCCTGGCGCTGCTGAAGGACTCGGTCCCGGAGCTCGGAAGCGCCGAGGATCTCGAGTGGGTGACCCGGCTCGGCGGCCACGGCTTCCTCAGCACGGTCATGTTCGTGCTGGTGGGCACGCTCCTGACGGTCGTCCTGCAGTCCTCGTCCGCGACGATGACGCTCACGCTGACGCTCGCGGCGATGGGCTGGCTCCCGTACGAGCTGGCCGCAGCGATGGTCCTCGGCGAGAACATCGGCACTACCATCACGGCGAACCTGGCGGCCATCGGAGCTCCGAAGGACGCGGTCCGCGCGGCTCGGGTGCACCTGATCTTCAACATCGTGGGCGTCGGCTGGGCGCTGGCGTTGATGAACGTGGCGCTCCTGCCCGCGGTGGACGCGCTGGTGCCCGGCGATCCGAACGCGTCCATCGGCACGGGCGACGCCGGGCCCATCACCACGCACCTGGCGGCGTTCCACTCGCTGTTCAACATCACGAACATGCTGCTGATGGTCGGATTCGTCGACCCGCTGGCGAAGCTGGTCGTGCGCTGGGTCCCGGACGGGGACGATGGCAAGGGTCATGGCTTCGGCCTGCGACACCTGCCCGGCTCGACGAACATCGTCGAGACCCCCGAGCTCACGCTGGTCCTGGCTGGTCGCGAGCTCGAGCACATGACGCAGATCACCTCGGAGATGCTCCGCGACGCCATCACGGTGCTCTCGCGACCCGAAGAGGACCTGGGCGGGCTGGTCAAGAAGACACTCCAGTCCGAAGAGGACATCGACGAGCTCGAGCGCGAGATCATCCAGGCGCTGTCGTTCTGCGCGCGGGCCGCCACCTCGGCCCAGGCGTCCCGGAAGATCGCTGAGCTGATCCACAACACGCACCGCGTCGAGCGCATCGCGGACCACGTCGCGACCCTGATCCGGATCACCCGGCGCGTTCGGGACAGCGGGCAGCGGTTCACGGCCGAGGAGCTCGAGAAGCTGTCGAGCTTCGGAGCGCTGGTCGGGAAGTCAATCGACTACACCGGCGTCTACCTGCGCGGTGAGGGCACGGCCGCCGAGGCCGAAGCGCTCGAGGACGAGATCGATCGCCAGCGCGGCTTCCTGCGGGCCGAGACCATCGACCGCATCCAGTCCGGTGGGGGAGGTCTGCGCGAGGGCCTGGCGTTCCTCGACGCGCTGACCCATCTCGAGGAGATCGGCGACCGCGCGGTGGGCATCATCCGCAGGGCCGAGTTTACGGCGCAGCTTTAGTGTCCACCCTCTACGTCGGCGACGTGCACGGGTGCAGCGACGAGCTGGAGCAGTTGATTCGCGAGGCCGATGCGGAGCGCGTGGTCCTGGTGGGCGACCTGTTCTCCAAGGGGCCCGACGCCGACGGGGTCTGGGCGCTCATCCAGGAGCACGGACTGGCGGCGGTGCTCGGAAACCACGACGCCTGGCAGCTGGCGCATACGGACCTCGACGACGACCGGCGGGTCTGGCTCCAGGGGCTGCCGCTGTTCCTCGACGACGGCGAGCGGATCGTGGTTCACGCGGGGCTGCATCCCGTCGAGGGCGTCCTGGGCACGACGCGCGAGATGGCGCTCACGATGCGTACGTTCGCCGGCTCGCCTTGGACCGAGCAGTGGGCCGGGCCGGCCTGTGTCGTCTACGGCCACGACGCGCGGCGAGGCCTGGTGCAGCACGACGTGGGGGGCCGTCGCGTGGCGATGGGCCTGGACACGGGGTGTGTCTACGGCGGGCGGCTGACCGGGTGGCTGGCTGACGAGGACCGGGTGCTGAGCATCCCGGCCCGGAGGGTCTACCGCCCCATCACTTGAGGGCGTGACCGAGCCGCTGTGCCGCCCGCACGTAGGGTCGGTGGCCCAGGTCCACGGCGCGTGTGTGGAGCGTCCGGTACCGGTCGTTGGCGCCGCGCCTGTCTCCGAGCGCCTCTCGCCGACGACCATCGAACTCGAGCACGCCCAGGAAGAGCTCGGCCCAGCGAGCCCGCAGCGCGCTGCTGACCAGCTCGTCCCAGCGCTTGGCTCCTCGGGGTGCGATGGCGCCGGCGATGAGTCGGGCGTAGTTCACGAGCTCGGAGAGCCCGTCGCGCCGCGCCAGGCTGTGGCCCAGCGTCACCGCGCGTGCGGCGCCGTCCTTGTCTCCTGCCACCATCCGGGCCCGCGCGAGTTCCAGCTGGGCCGAGGCCGCTCGCCAGCCCATGTGGTGAGGCCACGAGGCGACCAGCCGCTCGACGGCGTCTATGTCCTCGCGGATCCGGGCGTTCCGGAGCTCGGCGACGTCCCACGCCGGGTCGGTCAGGCGCAGCCCGCCGTAGTCGATCCGTGCCCGCTCGGCGGCCTCGCGGTCGTCCTCGAGGCTGGCGAGCTCGAGTCGGATGGTCGCGGCCATCGGGAAGAGGCGGCGGAGCTGGAGCTTGTCCGTGGTGGAGACGGCGCGGTCGAGCAGGCGCCGTGTGGCGGCCACCTCGCCGCGGTCGATCGCCATGGCGGCGAGCTGCAGGTCGACCGATGCGGTGCCCGCCACGTCGCCGTGGGCCGTGAACAGCGTCTTGGCGCGCCTGGCAGCAGCCTCGGCCCCGTTCCGGCGGCCCAGCTGGAGGAGAGCCGCCGCCAGCGACTGGGAGAGCCTCGCCTCGACGACGGGGAGCCCCAGCGTGCGCGACTCCGACACCCCCCGGCGACAACCGTCGTGCCCAGCCGCGAGGGCTCCCGACTCGACCTGGGCTGTCGCGCGCAGGGATGCGATCTCCAAGGGGAGGACGGGCTGGACCGAGGTGTAGGCGCCGAGCACGTCCTCGGCGGTCAGCGCCTGCTCGAGCGCCCGGTCCGGGCGCCCCAGGTCGAGCTCCGCATGGCCGGCCGCGAGCAGCAGGGCGCAGCTCTCGTGAGGACAGGCCTCGAGGTGCCGGGCGGCGTGGCTGACGGCGTGGTCGAGCGCTGCCTGCGGCATCCCCTGGCGCAAGAGCATCTCGGCGTCCAGGAGCGCCTGCCGGGCGTGGTCCGCCTCGGTGACCAGGCGCGCGCGGGCCGCGTCGACGAGGTCCTGTCGCGGCCGCTCGGTGTCGGTCACGAGGGCCACCCGTGCCCGGCACCACGCCAGCTTGTAGCGAAGGCGACGATAGGCGCGGGTCCGCCGGTCGTGTTTCAGCGAGTCCAGCAGCAGGAGCCACTTCCGCGCGGTCCGCCAGCGTCCGTAGCGCTCGGCGGCGAGGGCGGCCTGGACGGCGGGCTCCCAGGCGTCCACGGCGGTGCGGCCACGCATGCGGTGCCAGGCGACGTGCAGCCAGCGTCGGCTGCCCTGACCGGCTCGTTCCCAGGCGCCGGCCAGGCGGTCGTGGGTCTCCGCGCGGTTCTTGAGCACCGCCAGAGCCGCGCGCTGGAAGCTCGGCCCGGCGCTGTGGACGCCGTCGCGTCGCTGGGTCGCGAAGCCCATCTCGATGAGACGCTGGGCATCGGGCTGCCAGGCGTTGAACACCGAGCGGGGGAGGGGATGCCGCATGATCGCGAGCTCGGCGGCCGCCTGATCGATGTCGTGGAAGGGCTCACGGCGGACCCGGGCGAGCGCGGCGAGGCCGGCCTGCACAGCGGCGATGGGCTCGCAGGCCTCGTCCAGGTCGATGGCCGTCCCGTCCGGAGCCAGCGACGCGGCCGTCACTCGCGCTGCGGCAGCATCCAGCGGGCCGAGCCGCATGAAGGAGCCCGAGGACAGCCGGGACAGGAGCCGCTCACAGCGGCGGTTCGCGAAGCGCCGGTCCAGCGTCGCGACCACGGTCAGGTGCCCATCGGTCCGCGGCATGATCTGGTTCAGGACGCGCGCGGTGATGCTGTCCAGGTCCTCGAGGCCCTCGAGCACGAGCAGCACCGGCGTCGCCTCCGAGGCCCGAAAGAAGCAGTCGGCAGCGGCGTTCACGACGTCTCGGCGCGTCGCGGCATCGTGCACGTCGTGGCGTCCCGACAGGCCGTGGAGGGGGAGCTCGGGCCACATCTGCAGGAGCGTGCGGGCGTCCTCGCCGACGACCTTTCCGCGCCAGGCGTCCCGGTCCGGGAGCGACAGGATCGACGTCAGCCAGGCGCCGATGGCGGCCCCGGGTCCATCCGGCCCGCACCGGGCGCGCTCGGTCCGTATCCCGCGCAGGACGCACTTGCGGCGCAGCTGCTCGACCAGGCGCCGCCGTCCGCTGCCCGTTCGGCCCTCCACGACGACGAGGCGGGGGCCGTTGCCGACCGTGGCCTGCTCGAGCCGGCCGAGCTCGGCCTCGCGTCCGACGAAGATGGGGGGCTCGGGCCAGTCGGCGGGGGTGGTGTCCTTGAGCACGCCCACGAGCAGTCGCCGGAGCGTGGACGCGGTCGGTCGGTCCGCCGGGTCGAACGACAGGCACGCGTCGATGAGGCTGGACAGGCTGCGCGGGATCTCCGGGTCGCGCACGACCAGCGGCGTGGGCCGCTCGAGCGCCTGGACCACCAACCAGCCGTGCGGTGTCGGCGGGCGAGAGCGTCGCCCGACCAGCCCCTCGTAGAGCATCAGGCCGATGGCGAAGATGTCCGCCTTGCCCGACACCGGCATGCCGGCGACCTGCTCGGGGGCCATGAACGAGGGCGTGCCGACCAGGCCGCCCGTTCCGGTGAGCGAGTCGCCCACGGCCCACCACTGCACGACGCCGAAGTCCAGGAGCTGGACCGTGTTGTCGTCGGTGACGAGGACATTGCTCGGCTTCAGGTCGCGGTGCACGAACCCCGCGGCATGGACGCCCTCGAGCGTCTCGCACAGCTCGCTCCCGAGCAGGCAGGCCAGCTCGATTCGCGTCTGCATGTCGTCGACGGCCTGCAGGTACCGGCGGATGGGCTGCCCATCGACCGCCTCCATCGAGTACCAGATGTGCTCGTTGTCGATGCCGGCCTCGAAGACGGACACGACGCCGGGGAGCCGCAGCCGTCGAAGCGACTCGAACTCGCGCAGGAAGCGTCGGTCCAGGGCCGGCTCGCCACGCTCGCGCACCTTCAGGGCGACCGACCGGCCGGTCGCGTCGAGCGCTTTGTAGACCGTCGCGCTTCCGCCGCGTCCCAGCCGGGACTGCAGCGTCATCCCCGCGATCCGCTTTCCGGGTTCGAGCTTCCGCGGCACCATCCCCCGCATCCTACAGCCCGGGCGCGATCAGGCCCCCATCTCAGCAGCGAGCGCGTCGCCGACCAGCCTGCCGAGGGCGTAGATGGTCAGCTGCGGCGGGCCGCCGGTCGAGGTCGGCATCAGCGACCCGTCCGCCACCCACAGACCGGGCTGCCCGCGGACTCGGCCCCAGCCGTCGCAGGCGGACCGCCGCGGGTCGTCGCCCATGCGCATCGAGCCCATCGGGTGGACGGCCGCCAGTGCCGGGTCGAGGCGGTGGACGTCGAGGTCGAGTCGGTCGAGCTCCGCGCGGGTCGTGACCTCGACGGGGCGCGCCATCGGCAGGACGGCGCGTCGGGCGCCCGCGGCGAGGAAGATCCGGGCCCCGGCCTTGAGGCCCTCGCCCATCGCGTGTCGGTCCCCAGCGTCCAGGCGGTACCGCAGGATCGGCCGGCCATCGGGTGCGGCGATGACGCGCCCCTCGGAGTGGTCGTGCAGCATCGGCGTGCACGCGGCGAGGCGAGGGAAGTGAGCCATGAGCTGGGTGTGGGCGGCGCCGAAGCCGGGCAGCATCGCGGCGGTCGTCACGGGGTGGCCGAACACCGGGACGATCCAGATCCGACGGGCCGGATCGAGGGGATCCAGGTGCTCGGTGCACTCCCAGGCCTGGGGGATGCCCTTCCAGGCCTCGATGGTCTCGTCGAAGGCCGCTCCGACCGTGCCGCCGGGGTGCATGCGGAGGTGGCCCCCGATCTGCCGATGTGGGTCGGGCACGCCGCTCGCCAGCGCCAGCGCGGGTGTGCCGGTGGCGCTCGCCGACAGGACGACGGCGTCGGCCTCGACGACCACCTGGTGGCCCTCGCGGGTCCGCCCGGAGACGCCGACAGCGCGCCCGAGCCGGGTACGGATCCGGTCGACCCGCACGTTGCTCCAGACCCGGGCGCCCTGGTCCATCGCCCGCGGCAGCAGGACGCGCGAGGCGTTCATCTTGGCGTCGTACGCGCAGCCGAGCTCGCAGAATCCGCTGCCGATACAGCCCACGCGGTTGTGCTTCAGGGGCCCGCCCGCCCAGCCGAGCGCCTCGACTCCAGCCCGGAAGAGCTGGTTGTTCCGGTTGAGTCGGGCCTCGGGCACCTGGGACACCGCCAGGTCGCTCTCCACGGCCGTGTAGGCGCGCCTCAGCCGCTCGGCGAGTCCGGACACGCTCTCGGACCAGCGGTCCAGCAGCGCGTCGTCCACGCGCTTGCACAGGTTCAGGTTGTGGAGCGTGCTGCCGCCGACACCCTTGCCCTGCATCACGGTGATGGCGCCGTCGGCGGTGGTCCGGCCGCCAGCGTCCTGGAACAGGCGGGGGAGCATGTCCTCCTCGCGCTGCGTGAACGTGTCGGGGGTCTCGTGCTCGCCCATCTCGAGCACGAGCACGTCCAGGCCGGCTGCGGAGAGCCGGTCCGCGCACGCCGAGCCGCCGGCGCCGCTGCCGACGACGACCACGTCCGCCCGAGCTCGAGTCGGCGCTGTGCAGCGCTCGATCATCGGCCCACCAGCGGGCCGTCGTAGCCCAGGATCTTCCAGGTGGCGTCGTGCTGGTAGACGCTCATCGCGAGCACCTGCTTGATGCCGTGGGCCATCAGGCGCCGAGGGTAGAGGTCACTCGTCGACAGCGCGTCGAGGAAGGCGATGCGGTCCTCGGGCTCGAGCCGCGAGAAGCGACCGCCGTAGCGCACGACCGGCTCCCACTCGAGCCCGCGCAGCAGGCCGCGCACCTGGAGTCGAACGGCCAGGGGCAGCGGCTGCAGCGTCGTCTGGAACGACGCCCACAGGTCGATGTCGCCCAGGGGAACGCCGGCGAAGAGCGTCGCGGCCAGCGCCTCGACGGTCCTTCGCTCGTCGGTCCCCAGAGCAGGAACGGCGCCCAACAAGAGGGCGCCGCTCGCAGTGATGGCGCCGAGCTTCAAGAAGCTGCGGCGCTGCATCGGATCAGCCGGCCAGGCCGGAGACGGCGTCCCAGGTGGCCTGGGCCTCGCCGATCACGCCCTTGATGCGCTCGTCGGTGGCCTTGGTGGCCTTGAGGTTGTCGTTCTGCTCCTTCGTGGCCTTCTTGATGTCCTTCACCTTGATCCCGTTGTCCGAGAAGAAGGCGGGGTTCAGCTGACCGGGGATGGCAGCGGCCTGCTCGCCGACGGCCTTGGACTTCTCGACCAGCTCGGGGGCGCTGTCGACGATCTTCTTGGCGGCGGCGGCGGAAGCCTCGAGGGCCTCGGCCGCGGCCTTGGCGTCGTCCGGCGCGGCGTCGTCGAGCGTGATGCCGACCTTGCCACCGTCGATGGCGACCTTCAGCTGGTCACCGGCGACCTCCTTGAACTTCGCGACGGCCTCGTCGAGCGTCTGGTCCTGGGCGGCGCCGACGGCCTCCTTGAACTTGGTGTTGGCCTCGTTCAGGTTGGTCTCCCACTCGCCGATGGCGGTCTGGACGTCCTTGGCGGCGGTCCAGGTGCCGTTGAAGTCAGCGACCATGGTGGCGTCGTTGATCTCGGCGTACTCGGAGTCGTCGTCCTTGGCGAACGAGGCGGTGGAGAAAGCGAAGGTGGCGGCGAGCGCGAGCGCACCGATTGCGTTGAAGATCCGCATGGGAAGGTCTCCTCTGTGTGTTTGACCATCGTGGCTTAAGTCGCCGAACCCTTCAGGTCCACGATCCCTTCCACGACCTTCAACACGGCCTTGTACGAGCCGAACGGCGGATAGATGTATGCGCCGTTCACGCGGGGGTGCTCCTTCGCGTGCTCGAGCGTCGCGCGGGCGACCCCGATCCCGACCTGGCGCTGTTCCGGCCGGGTCGGGGCGGCAGCGAGTCGGTCCCGGATCGACTGCGGGACCTGCATGCCGGGGACCTCGTTGTGGAGGAACTCCGCGTTCTTGTAGCTGGCCAGCGGCAGGATCCCGACCAGGAAGGGGACCTGCTTGAAGCCCGACGTCATGTCGAGAAAGCGCTCGAGCACCTCGACGTCGTAGACCGGCTGGCTGAAGAAGAACTCAGCTCCGGCGTCGATCTTCTCGCCGAACCGTCGAACCTCGCGATCCAGGTCGGTGTGCGCGGGGTTGCAGCCCGCTCCGACGAAGAACGACGTCTGGCCGCCCAGGCTCCGACCGGCGAAGTCCTGCCCGCGGTTCAGCATCTGGATGAAGCTCAACAAGCCCACGCTGTCGATGTCGAACACCGCCGTCGCGTTCGGGTAGTTGCCCATCTTGGGCGGGTCGCCGGTGACCGCCAGGATGTTGTGCATGCCGAGGGCGTGCGCTCCGAGCAGGTCCATCTGCATGCCGAGCAGGTTCCGGTCGCGGCAGCAGTAGTGGATGACCGACTCCATCCCGCAGCGCTGGTGGGCGAGCTGCGCGAGGGCTGAGGGACCCATCCGCGCGATGGCACGCGGGCCGTCGGCGATATTGATCACGTCGATGCCCGCGTCCTTCAGGTAGGCGGCACCGTCGATGGCTCGCTTCGGGTCCAGCCCGCGCGGGGGGTCCAGCTCGACGCTCACGCAGAATCGGCCCGAGCTGAGCTTCCGGGCGAACTCCGACCGCTCCGGAATCGGGACCGCGTCCAGGGTGGGCACCTCGGTGGCGCTCGCCTCGACCTGGATCTCGGGGCGCTCGCCGAGCGCCGGGGCGACGCTGCGTACGAACGAGCGCATCTCCCGGATCATCGACGGGGTCGTGCCGCAGCAGCCGCCGACCAGGGTCGCGCCCTTCAGGACGAACCTGCGGGCGTATTCGGCCATGTACTCGGGGCCGGCCATGTAGACCTGACGCCCATCGACGGCCTGGGGCTGTCCGGCGTTCGGCGAGGCCAGAAGCGGCAGATCGGTCACTGCGGCCATCTTCTCGAGGACTTCGAGCACGACCTTGGGCCCGTTACTGCAGTTCACGCCCAGCGCGTCGACACCCCAGCCCTCCATCGCACGGGCGGCGGTGACGGGGTCGGGGCCCTCGACGAGCTGCCCATCGACGCTGAAGACGAACGAGGCGCAGGTGATGACCGGGATGCCGGGGGCCACGTCACGGACAGCGCGGACCGCTTGCCACAGCTCGGCGAGCGAGGAGAACGTCTCGATGAGGAATGCATCGACGCCCTCGTCGGCCAGCAGCACGGCCTGCTCGCGGAACGCCGCGTAGGCCTGGCCCGGACTCAGTCGCCCGACCGGCGAGAGGCGGGCTCCCGTCGGTCCGATCGAGCCGGCCACCCACGCCCGGTCGGCCGAGACCTCGCGGGCGAGCCGGACGCCCTGCCGGACGATGGCCTCCTGCTGGTCCTCGAGGCCGAAGGCCTGCAGCCGGACGCGGTTGGCGCCGAAGGTGTTCGTGGTGAGGATGTCCGCGCCGGCGGCCAGGTAGTCGCTGTGCACCGCGCGGACGAGGTCGGGCGCGCTGGTGTTCAGCGCGTCGTAGCTGCGGTTGATGAAGACGCCGCGGCTGTAGAACTCGGTCCCGAGCGCGCCGTCGAAGAACAGGACCCGGGTACCGAGAGAGGCCGCGAGGCCCCCCGCTCGGGAGTTGGTGTTTCCAGCCACTTCTCGTCCTCGTCAGCCGCTGGGAGTAAGCCGGATGACGAGCGCCGTTGCGTTGTCGCCGCCACCCCCATCGTTGGCGGCGCGTACCAGCTCTTGCGCGGCCTGCTGAGGGCGGTTCTCGCGAACGGCCCTGTCGAGCAGCGCGAGGAACTCGATGTGGCTGTGCGCGGCGTAGTCCATGATGCCGTCGGTCATCAGCACGAGCGACTCGCCGGGCAGGATGCGCAGCCGCCGGTGGGCGGGCGCCAGCAGGGCGGGGGTGTCGTCCTGATCGAAGTGGCCGAGGTAGCCCACGAGCGCCTGGCCGAGCATCTCGCCGTCCTGTTCGCGACTGCGCCGGCCTTGCATCCACTCCAGCTCGACGTTCTGGTCGGCGGTGAGCAGCGCCGGGCCCGAGCGCGTCATGAGGTAGGCCCGGGAGTCCCCCAGGTTGGCCAGGTCGACGACGTCGCCGTGCAGGGCCGCGACGACCGCGGTCGTGCCCATGGGGATGCGGTTGTCGAGGTTCCCGTCGGCGGCGTCGAGGGCGGCCTCGCAGACCGCTCGGTTGGCCTCGCGCAGCGCTTCGTCGAGCAGCTGGCGCGAGCGGGAGATGTCCTTGCGGAGCTCCTTGGGGCGGCGGTCCCACACGTCGACGAGCACATCGACGGCCAGCCGGGACGCCTGGTCTCCGGTGCCGGCGTCCGAGGTCGAGATGCCGTCGCAGACCACGGCGAGCGAGCTCTGGCCTTCGTCGTCCAGCTCGATGGCGAACGCGTCCTGGTTCACCTGCGTGTCGCGCATCTTGTACCAGCCGACGTGGGTGTCGGCGCCGACCTCGTGCAGGTGGCCGTCCCAGGGGCGAGCGTTGGCACGGAGCCGCTCGAGCACGAGCGCCGCGGCCCAGTCGGTGGCCGGGCCGACCGCGCTCTGGGGGCGGTGCTCGAACAGCGGCGAGACGAGCTTCTCCAGCAGCGGCATCGCGGCCGGCGGGATCTCGGGGTTCACGCCGAGCAGGAAGGGGAGGACCCGATGCGGCGGCACCTGGCGGGGCAGGTCGCGGCCCGTGAGACGGGTGAGCAGCATCCGCCCGGCGTTGTGCACGTCCGTCGCCGGCGCCCCCCGCTCCTCGACGCGCAGCTCCAGGCGCCCCTCGACGAGCGTCACGGTGTCCGGACCGAGGCCGACGTGACGGCCCGCGGCGTGGTGCAGGGCGACCTTGGCCAGGAGCTCGGCGCCCGTCTCGAGCAGGTCCAGGCCCCGCAGGATGGGGAGGCGTGACCAGGGCACGGGCAGCGACTGGTCGATCGGCGCGGTGTCGTCGAGCGGCTGGGTGGTCGGCTCGAGCGTGACCCGGCGGCCCTTGAACCGTAGGCGCTTCTGGTCGGCCACCGCCTGTCCCCACCAGCCGGTGAAGGACGAGTTCTCGACGATCTTGAGCTTGTGCAGCCACTCGGCCACGTCGTCGCGCTCGGGCGGATCGTCCAGGTCCTCGAGCAGCAGCTCCAGCCCGCGCCCGGGATTGTCGCGCACCATCTCGCCGAACAGTTGCCGGTCGACGACGCTGCGGGCGAAGAATCCCTGGCGGCGGCAGACCCGGTAGCCCTTCTTCGCGGCGTCCTCGGAGATCCGGCGCGGCAGCTTCCCGCCGGGCACGTCCCAGTCCAGGATGAGCCCGACGTCGTCGGTGTCCTTGACCCGCGCGAAGCCGAGAGCCGGGTGGTACAGCACATCCCCGGAGCAGATGTCCGAGGCTTCCGAGATGGCCCGCATGGCGCGAGTCTAACGGCCCCGCGCCGGCCAAGCCCGCAGCCGGGTTGGGTGATAGGACCCCATCATGGAAGTTCGTGACCCGATCCACGGCGCAGTGGCGCTCTCTCCGGCCGAGCAGAGCGTCGTCGCGCACCCGTTCTTCCAGCGCTTGCGGAACATCAAGCAGGTCGGGTTCACCGAGCTCGCGTTCCCCGGCGCGGTGCACAGCCGGTACCTCCACAGCCTGGGGGTGATGCACCTGGCGGGGCGCGCCTTCGACAGGGCGCTCGCTTCGGTCGAGCTGACCTCGCCGGCGCGTCGTGAGGCGTTTCGTCAGTGCGTGCGCCTGGCCGGGCTCCTGCACGACGTCGGGCACGCGCCGTTCTCCCACTGCACCGAGTTCGCGATGGGCCCGCTCTCGGCGCTGGGCATCGCCGACTACGGTGACGAGAGCGACCGACGGGCCACGCACGAGGACTACACGGTCGCCATCCTGCTCAACAGCTCGCTCGGGGAGCTGATCGACGAGAGCTTCCCGTTCACGGCGCGACACGTGGCGGCTCTGGTCTCGCGGGACATCGAGCTCGAGGACGACTTCTTCGTCGACGGGGACGTCGAGGTCCGCACGGCGCTGTCCCAGATCGTGAGCAGCGAGCTGGACGTCGACCGGCTCGACTACCTGGTCCGCGACTCGTACTTCTCGGGCGCGAACTACGGCCACGTCGACACGAACTGGATCCTGAACAACCTGGCGTGCGTGGCGAACGAGGGGCAGCTGTCCCTGGCCATCGAGCGGCGTGCCATCTACGCCTTCGACGACTTCATGATCGCCCGGTACCACATGTTCTCGATGGTCTACTTCCACCATCGGAGCGTGATCTGCGAGGAGATGCTCAAGCGGTACTTCCAGTCGGATGGCTGCTCGTTCAGCATCCCGGTCTCGCTCTCGGAGTACCTCCACGTGGACGACGTCCAGCTCTGGACGCACCTGCGCGAGGCGGACGACCCCTGGTGCCGCGCTCTCGTCGAGGGGCGGGAGTGGAAGCGCGCGCTGGAGCTCCACGGCGAGGACGTCGACACGAGTTGGGCCGTCTCGCTGCTGGACGACAACGGCATCGAGAGCATCACCGCGTCGTCCGTGGGGAAGCTGTCCCGCTACGACGTGTACGGGAAGAAGCGGACGTCGGCGCCGCCCATCTTCGTGCTGGCGGACCCCTTGGACCCGACCCAGGGCATCAGCGATCTGCGAGACGCCACCAGCATCTTCGACCGCTACCGGGACGAGCGCCGCATCAGCCGCGTGTACGTCCATCCCGACGAGCGGGACCGGGCGGCGGCGATCCTGCAGACCTCGCCTGGGCGTCAGCTCTCGCTGATCTGAGCGACACACTTCGCCGCGGTGGCGGCTCTCCCTGTCGAACCGGAACCTGGCCCCTGCCGGGAGGAGAGCCCCATGTGCGCACGAACCACCTGCCGAGCCTGCGGCAAGCCGACCTGGACGGGCTGTGGAGCCCACGTCGAGGCGGTGCTGGGCGACGTGCCCAAGGCCGAGCGCTGCGCGTGTACGGCCGAGCAGAAGGCCGCCGCAAAGCCGAGCTTGTCGAAGATGCTGGGGTCCCTGTTCGGGATGAGCTGAGCTAGAGCCCGACCCCGCCGAGCAACAGGTACGCCGCGCCGGTCGCGGTCGAGTTCTCGGACGCACCCACGAACACGTCGCCGGCCGAGCCCGACGTCGCACCCGTCAGGACCGCATCCCGGGAGACCGCCAGCGATGCGTCGCCGGTGATCGGGCCGTTCAGGACGTACACCGAGCCCTTTCCGGAGAGCGCTGCCGGCGTCCCGATGGCCAGGTCGTCGTAGCCGTCGCCGTTCTGGTCGCCGAGCGCCTCGACCGCCCCGCCAGCGTCGGAGCCGGATGGCCCGGTGAGCGTGAGGTCCACATCGGACTCGACAACGTCGGCGGTGACGGGACCGAACACGATCCACGTGGAGTCCAGGCTCGGGTTCCCGATGACGACGTCGTTCACGCCGTCGCCGTCCAGATCTCCGCTGCCCTCGAGTCCGCTGCCGGCGTAGCCATGGTCGGTCTCCGAGAGGATGGTGGCGACCGCGGTGGTGTCGGTTCCGGAGAACACGTGGACCGCGCCGCGGTAGTCCGCGGCGCCCTCGGAGCTCGAGGCCCACGGCTCGGCCACGAGGAACTCGGCCGTACCGTCACCGTCCTGGTCGCCATGGGCCTCGACGCGTGTGCCGAAGAAGCCGAGTCCTCGGGTCCCTTCCAGGGTTGCGGAAGCTTGGGTCGTGTCGACGCTTCCCGTGAGGGGGCCCAGGAACAGGTACACCGTGCCGAGCCCGTCGGACTCCTCGCGGTTCGAGATAGCCAGATCGTCGAGACCGTCTCCATCCAGGTCGCCCGGCATGGTCACGTCCCAGCCCAGGTCGTCCTCGACGGTCTCGCTGAGCATGAAGTCTGCGTCGCTGGCCCCGAGGTGGCCGGACAGCGGACCCAGGAAGACGTAGGCTCCTCCGTGGTCGGCCGTTCCTCCACCGCCAGCGCCCTCACGGGCCGAGGCCACCAGATCCGGGGTGCTGTCTCCGTCGATGTCCCCCAGGGTCACCGCGGCCCCGAAGTAGTCGGACTTTTCGTGTCCGCGTAGCAAGACGTCGGCGTAGGCGAGCTCGTAGGCGCCATAGGGACCGCAGCTCGTCGAGGCGTCTCAGTCGTCGTCGACCCCGTTCTCGCAGATCTCGGCTTCGCCTGGATTGACGTCCGCGTCCGTGTCGTCGCAGTCGGTGTCGTCAGCCGTCTCACCGCTCCCCGCGTAGCAGGACACGGACCCGGTGCTCGCATCTCCGTAGCCATCGGCGTCGGCGTCGGTGAAGAACTCGGCGGCGTCGACGGCGGCGTCCTCGTCCGTCGAACCGTCGCAGTCGTCATCGTGGCCGTTGCAGAGCTCGTCGGTGCCGGGCCAGACGTCGTCGTCGAAGTCGTCACAGTCTCCGGATGACGAGCTGTACCCGCTCGGCTGCTCGCAGGAAGCCCTGGAGCTCGCCCCTCCGTACCCGTCCTGGTCGAGGTCCTCGTACCAGGATGGGGCGTCGAGCGCGTCGTCCTCGTCCACCTCGCCGTCGCAGTCGTCGTCGATGGCGTTGCAGGACTCGTCGGCCGATGGCTGGACCTGGTCGTCGCTGTCGCCGAACCCGTCTCCATCGGCGTCGAGGTGGAACCGCCCGTTGCCGTCGGCGTCTTCCTCGTCGACCGCGCCATCGCAGTCGTCGTCCCGTTCGTTGCAGGACTCGGCGGCCTCTGGGTTCACCCAAGGATGGCCGTCGTCGCAGTCCGTGTTGTCCGCGACGTGGTCCTCGGGGGCATCGCAGCTCTGGACCGGTGATCCGCCGCCGAAGCCGTCGTCGTCGGCGTCGGCGTACCAGTCGGTTGCTTCGCACGGCTCGTCCCTGTCCGGCGTCTGCGCCAGCTGGCACGCCAGGACGAGCGCCAGGTGCATGCGTCAGAGCCCGCCGCCGCCGCGAATCAGGTACGCCGCGCCCGTCGACGAGTCGTTGCCGTAGGCCCCGATGAACAGGTCGTCGTACCCGTCGGCGTCGAAGTCCTGGCAGTGGAGCGCGCCCTTCGAGCCCGCGTAGTTGCTGGTCGCTTCGCCGGCGAGCTCGCCGTCCCGGGCGCTGGCCATCGCGTAGCTGCCGGTCAGGGGCCCGAGGAGCAGGTAGGTCTTGCCCTTGTACGAGCCCGTGTAGGGCGCGCCCGCGTAGATGTCGGCGTAGCCGTCCTGGTCGACGTCGCAGCCAGCGAGCGAGCTGCCCGCGCTGCCGCTGGCGGGTCCCTTCAGGACCGCGTCGCGATCGGAGCTCAGCCTCGCGTCGGCCGTCACCGGGCCGTTCATCACGTACACGTAGCCCTTGCTGTCGTAGTTGTTCGCGCCAACGGACAGGTCGTCGTAGCCGTCGCCGTTCTGGTCGCCGAGCGTCTCGACCGCGACGCCGGCGTTGCCGCCCGAGGGGCCCGTCAGGACGACGTCCACGTCGCCCTCGTAGATGGTCGAGGTGAGGGGACCGTAGACGATCCAGGCCTCGTCCTGGCCGGTCCCGACCACGATGTCGTTCGCGCCGTCGCCGTCGTAGTCGCCGCTGCCGTCCAGGCCGATTCCTGCATAGGCGCCGTCCGTCTCGCCGACGATGCTGCCCACCGACGAGCTGTCGTCGCCGCTGTAGACCTGGACGCCGCCGATGTAGTCCCAGTCGCCGTACGCGGTGATGCGGTGGGGCTCGCTCGCCAGCCACTCGTCCGTGCCGTCGCCGTCCTGGTCGTCGAACGGCTCGATGCGGTAGCCCAGGTAGCTGTAGTACCCGGTCCCAGTGTGCTCGACGTCCGCGCCGCCGCTCGTCGCGTCGCCCGTGATCGGGCCCATGAACAGGTTGACGGTGCCGGTGTAGCTGCCGTCGTAGATGTTCGAGAGAGCCAGGTCGTCCGAGCCGTCTCCGTCCAGGTCGCCCACCACCGTGACGTCGTAGCCGTAGTAGTAGTAGTCGGAGTGGGTGATGTCGTAGTCGTGGTCGCTCTCGGCCGTGAGCTCGCCGGACAGCGGACCCGAGAAGATGTAGGCGCCGCCTCGGTCGTAGCCGCCGCCCTCGACGCCGTAGATCGCCGCCGCGATGAGGTCCTGGGTGCCGTCGCCGTCGACGTCGCCCATCGTCACCGCGTCGCCGAAGGCATCGCTGCTCTCGTACCCACGCAGGATGACGTCAGCGCCGGAGAGCTGGACCGTGTCGTAGGGCCCGCAGTCGCTTCCGATCTCGTCGTCGCAGTCGTCGTCGATGCCGTTGTCGCAGATCTCGGTCGCGCCGGGGTTCACGGCGTTGAGCGTGTCGTCGCAGTCGGTGTCGTCGGTCGACAGGCCGCTGCCGCCGTAGCACGAGGTCGCCGTGCTGCTGGCGTCGCCGTACCCGTCGCCGTCGCTGTCGACGTAGTAGGTCTCGGCGTCCAGCGCGTCGTCCTCGTCGGTGTCGCCGTCGCAGTCGTCGTCGTCGCCGTTGCAGTACTCGTCGGCGCCTGGGTACACGTCGTCGTCGCTGTCGTCGCAGTCGCCGTCCACCGACTCGTAGCCGCTGGGCTGGTCGCACTGAACCGCGGTCGTCGTGCCGCCGTAGCCGTCCAGGTCGCGGTCCTCGTACCAGGTCGTCGCGTCGACCGCGTCGTCCTCGTCGATGGTGCCGTCGCAGTCGTCGTCTTCGTCGTTGCAGTACTCGTCGGCGTTCGGGTGGATGTCGCCGTTCCCATCGTCGCAGTCGGTGTCGTCCGCGACGTAGCCGCTGGGGGCCTCGCAGTAGTCTCGGGCCACCGTCGAGTCGCCGTAGCCGTCGCTGTCGCTGTCGATGTAGAAGGTCGTGGCGTCCGCCGCAGAGTCCTCGTTGATGTCGCCGTCGCAGTCGTCGTCGTAGACGGTCGAGCAGAGCTCGTCAGCGCCGGGGTTCACGTCGGCGTCCCCGTCCTGGCAGTCCGTCGCGTCGGCGGTGTAGCCGGAGGGCTCATCGCACGCGGTCGTGTCGTACGCCCCGTTGCCGTAGCCGTCGCCGTCGCTGTCCAGGTACCAGGTGCTGGCGTCGACCGCGTCGTCCTCGTCGATGGTTCCGTCGCAGTCGTCGTCTTCGTCGTTGCAGTACTCGTCCGCACCGGGCCGGACATCGTCGTCCGTGTCGTCGCAGTCGTCGTCGTTCGCGATGTACCCGTCAGGGGCGTCGCAGCTCGTGTGGGTGGTGGTCGCGTCGCCGAAGCCGTCCTGGTCCGCGTCCCGGTTCCATGTGGTCGCGTCGACGGCATCGTCCTCGTCGACCGTGCCATCGCAGTCGTCGTCCAGGTTGTTGCAGTACTCGTCGGCGCCCGGGTTCGTCTCGGCGCGGTCGTCGTCGCAGTCCGTGTTGTCGGCGACCTTGCTCTCGGGGGCGCCGCAGGCGAGCTCGCCGGGGTCGGCGATGTTGCCGAACTCGTCGCCGTCGGCGTCGACGTACCAGCGCGTCTCGCCGTCCTCGTCGGTCTCCCCGTCGCAGTCGTTGTCGGCGAAGTCGCAGGGCTCCACGGCGTCCGGGTAGACGTCGGCCCGGGCGTCGTCACAGTCGGTGTTGTCGGCCACGTGTCCGGACGGGGCCTCGCAGGCCGAGACCGCGTCGCCGGCGCCGAAGCCGTCTCCGTCGCCATCCGCGTACCAGTCGGACTCCTCGCAGGGCACCTCGGAGTCGATGGTGCCGCCGCCGGTGTCGGTGTCGGCGATGGGCTTCTCGGGGAGACAGGCGAGGACCAGGGTGACGAGCATTCGACCAGTCTACCGGGGTCCGGCGCGGCCTGCCCTCACCGATGGCTACACCTGGATGACGCCCTGGACGTCCGGGAACTCCTCGACGATCAGCCGCTCGATCCCGAGGGCGAGCGTGGCCGTCGCCGAGGGGCAGCTGGCGCAGCTCCCGATGAGGCGCACCTGGACCACGTTCTCGTCGGTCAGCCCCACGAACTGGCAGTCACCACCGTCCTGGGCGACAGCGGGACGGATCTCCTCGTCGATGAGCTCGACGATCTGCCGAGCCAGCTCCGAGTCGGTGTCGAGCGCGGTGACCACCTCGGAGACGTCCACGGCGGCCTCGCCGGTGTCGAGGTGAGCGCGGATGGCGCCCTTGATGCCCGGAACGAGCTCGGGCCAGTCGTACTGGGGGACCTTGTTCACCGTGACGAAGCGGCTCGTCACGAGGACCTGGGCCACGCCGGCGAGCGTGAACAGCATCCGCGGGAGCGGGGAGTTCACGGCCTTGTCGGGCGCGACGTACTCGTACGTGCCGCGCTCGACGAGCGGGACCTCGACCTTGAACATCAAGGCGTCGGGGTTGGGCGTCGGGAGGGTGTCGATCCGAAGGAGTGGCATCGACAAGCCTCTAATCGCGCCGCTAAGAACCGGCATGGCACACATCGTCTGTACCCGTGGCGGTCACCTGGAGTCCGTTCACCCGTTCTCGGCGGTCGCCGTACAGGATGGCCAGATCATCGAGCGGATCGGGCCGAGCTGGACGACCACGATGCGGTCCGCGGCGAAGCCGTTCCAGCTGGCGTGCAGCCTCGAGGCCCTCGGCGATCCGGACTGCTCGGACGCCGAGCTGGCCGTCGGATCGGCTTCACACGCGGGCGAACAGGTGCATGTCGACCTGGTGCGAAAGCTCCTGGGTCGGTTCGGCGTTCTGGAGTCCCAGCTCGCTTGCGGTGGCCACGCGCCGCTGTGGGCGGGAGCGCACGATGCGCTCGTCCGGGGCGGAGGCCACATCAGCGACATCCACAACAACTGCTCGGGCAAGCACACCTTCATGCTGGCGGCATGTCGGGCACAGGGCTGGGACGGGGACTACCGCGATCCGGACCATCCGCTCCAGCAGCGCATTCGCGTGGGCATGACCACGTGGTCGGGGGTGGCCCCGGCGCACGGGACCGACGGCTGCGGGGTGCCGAGCTGGGTCCTGCCGATCGAGGCGATGGGGCTTGCCTGGGCCCGAATCGCCGAAGGGGAGGGGCGACTGGGGAGGATCGGTCGTGCGATGGAGGCCCATCCCGAGCTCACGAGCGGAACCGGACGGCTCGACGCGGCGGTGATGGCCGGGAAGCAGGAGCGGATGATCGTGAAGATCGGTGCGCAGGCGCTGTTCTGCATGGCTTTCCCCGAGCGGCGGACCGGCGTGGTCGTCAAGCTGCACACCGGCGTCTCGGATGTGCTCGGTCCGGCCATCGAGCACGTCGTCGACGCCTGGCTCCCCGGGGCCTGGAGTCGGCCCGACGACTGGGATCAGCATCGGGTCCGGAACGTGCGCGGCGTTCCGGTCGGAGAGAAGGCGGTGCAGGCATGATCTGGCTCCTGGCGGGCCTCGCGCAGGCGGACACGCTGGCCGTCCTGCCGCTCGAGCAGGCCTCGGCGAGCGAGGAGTTCGCGGGGCTGGGCAAGGGCCTGGCCGGGATGATGACCTCGGACCTGCACCACGTGGACTCCATCGACCTGGTCGAGCGGGACCGCATCCAGGCCGTCCTGGACGAGCTCGCCCTGGCCGAGACCGGGTTCCTCGACGAGGAGACCGCTGGGAAGCTCGGCAAGGGGATCGGCGCGGACGCCCTGCTCGTCGGGTCCTACTCGGTCGTCGCCGGGACCATCGCGATCGACGCGCGCATCGTGGACGCCGACAGCGGCGAGGTCCGCTCGGCGGCGGACAGCTCAGGCCCCGTCGAGGACTGGGTCGCCGTCCAGAAGGATGTCGTGGCCGTGCTCGTCGCCCAGGTGGAGATCTCCGCCAGCGCCCGTCGCAAGATGATGGTCGACACCCCGACCGAGAGCTTCGAGGCGCTGACCAGCTGGTCCGAGGGGCTCGACGCCGAGGACGAGGGACGCCTGGACGAGGCCCGCGCGGCCTACGCCCAGGCCCTGTCCATCGACCCGGCGTTCTCGGCCGCCCAGAGTCAGCTCGCGGATCTGCGCAGCCTGGTCGAGGGCACGCTGAGCGAGCGTGAGCGCAAGAAGCTCGAGCAGGCCGACGCGAACACCCGACTCGTCCTGGACTCGATCCCGACGGTGACCGGTGACGTCCATGACGTCCGCGTCCAGGGCGACTTCCTGGTCCGGCTCGATGCGCTGTACGACGCCGGCTTGTCGTGCCAGCGGGCCGCCGAGATGACGGACTGGCTGAATCGCTCGGACTGGGAGCTCACCCGCGACCCGAGCGCTGGGATGGCGGTCGAGTACGCCGCGGGCATCCGCCGGACCGAGCTCGCCGGGGACACGCTGACCGAGATGGACCGCTGGGAGATCCAGACGTTCGTCGTGGACAACCCGCTGCCGTGGTCCGATGACGGGCGCTCGCTCGCGGATGCCATCCAGGCCTGCTCGGACGACCCGGTCCGGGATCTGGACGGGCTGGCCGCCCAGGTGCGCAAGGCCGGGGTGGGGGACCTGGCGACGCACTCCATGACTGTCGACGACCGGATCCAGGTCCAGGCGGCCATCGCGCTGGCTCGTGATGGAGCCTCGCCCGCACTGACCGAGCGGGTCGAGGCGCTCCTGGAGCGGCACCCCGACGACCCCGTCGCCCGAACGCGCATCGAGTCGTACTCGAAGGACATCCTGCGCGTCGCGGCCGACGTCGAGAAGCATCGGCTGGCGCGGCTCCACGTCGATCCCGACGATCTGGTCCGCATCGAGCGCGCCGTGCTCGAGGGGGACACGTCGGTCGTCCACACCGACACCAGCTACTGCGCCTACGCGGTCCAGCAGGAGCAGGCGCGCGCGGCCTCGTGGTTCGCTCGGTACGACAGCTACTCGGGCGACGACACGGGCCGGGAGCACATGATCTCCGAGCTCGGCTTCAGCTACGGCCCGCTGCGGGAGTTCGGCTGCATCGTGGGCTTCGCGGGGTGGGCGCCGATGATGATGTACACGAACCTGGTCCGAAACGGCTGTGTGGAGATGGTCCAGTGGTGACGGTGATCCAATGGTGAACGCTCTCGTCGGTCTGTGGCTCGTGCTCGGGGTCGTGCTCGGCCAGGCCCACGCCCAGGCGCGACCGACCCTCGCCGTCCTGCCGCTCGACAAGGCGTCGGCCAGCGAGCAGTACGACGGCCTGGGCAAGGCGCTCGCCGGCATGCTCGTGACCGACCTGTCCAAGATCCCGGACCTCGAGCTGGTCGAGCGCGACCGTCTCCAGGAGCTCCTGGACGAGATGAACCTGGCGGAGACCGGCTTCCTCGACGAGAAGACGGCCCAGAAGCTGGGGCACGGACTGGGCGCGAAGTTCGTGCTCACCGGCAGCTACTCCGTCGTCGCCGACACGTTCCTCCTCGACGCCCGGGTCATCGAGGTCGAGTCGGGGACCATCCGGAACGCGGCGGACGCGAGCGGCTCGGTCACCGACTTCGTCACGGTCGAGAAGGACCTCGTCGAAGCGCTCGTGGGCGCCCTCGATGTCGAGGTGAGCTCGGGGGTGCGCCGCCAGATGCTGTTGGGCGCTCCGACCGAGGACTTCGGCGCGTTCTCGGCGTATGGCGAGGGCATCCAGCGCCAGGACGAGGGCGACCTCGAGGCCGCCCGACAGGCGTTCGAGAAGGCGCTCACGCACGATCCCGAGTTCGACGCGGCCCAGGCCTCGCTCAGCCAGGTACGGGCGATGCTCGCGGAGTTCAAGGCCGAGCGGACCGAGAAGTTCCACGCGGTCTACGGCGAGATGAACAAGCGCGCACTGGACGCATTCGGGGAGCTTCCGGCGGACGCGGAGCTCGACATGGACACGGTCGTCGGCTTCTCCCTGCGGCTCGCGGCGCTCGAGAACGAGGAGCGCGACTGCCAGCGCTATCGCGAGATGTGGGCCTTCCTCGACGCGAGCGACTGGGCCGTCTCCGAGCCGGAGAAGCGGGATGTCCCGGACCCCGAAGGGCGCAAGGCCCAGCAGTTCTCCGGCGAGCTGAAGTGGGAGGCGGTCGACCAGTCCTTCGTGCCGTACTCACGCGATGCGGGCGGGCCGGACATCGCCGCGAAGAGCCTGAACTCCCGCTACAACCAGATCTTCGACAGCACCTTCGAGTTCATCACGCCGATCGGGCTGTCCCAGGTCGTTCGGGGAGATGAACACAGCGGCCTCCTGGCGTCGATGGAGGGGTGCTTTGCGCCCGAGGACAGGCTGGGTGAGATCGACCGGCTGGCCAAGGCGCTCGACGAGGCCGGGTTCTCCGAGGAGATGGTGCGCGGTGACGTTGCCGTGGCCGACTTCCTCGACCTGTACTGGGGCTACACCCACGCGCGTTGGCTCGGAGCCAGCCCCGAGCTGACGAAGCGCAGCGAGCGGGTCCTGCGGCGGACGAAGCTCGACGACCCGGTCAATGCGGCCGAAGACGACAAGGACCGCGAGCGCGAGAGCGTCCGGCACATCGAGTACATCGTCCGCGACGCGGGCAACATCGAGAAGTGGAAGCGCCAGCGAGGCGGGATGAGCGTCGAGGAGACCCAGGTCTACCTGCGAGGGCTCGCGTCGCTCGACCCCGAGGTGGTCACGTCCGAGCCGGTGATGTGCGGCTGGATGGTCGATCACACCTCGAGCATGGCGGCGATGGCCCTCGATGGCTTCGCCGACATCGAGGACGACGACTGGATGCTGATCGGGGTGCGCTCGGGAACGGGCGGCAACAGCCAGCCCATCCTGCGCCGTGCCGGCTGCCTGGTGGGTGAGCCGGCCGAGTTCGAGACCTTCGACCAGGTGCTCGCGTTCGGCAAGGAGGCCCACTCGACCTACGAGCGCCGCGGCGAGACGTCCTGTGACTCCTACGTCCGCGGCCTGGGGCAGATCGTGAGCTCGCTCGAGGCCATCCCCGCAGGGGCGCCCATGATGGAGGGCTACGACTCGATGCAGGCCTGGAACATCCTGAACATGTTCAGCATGGCGGACGCCGAGGGCTGCTTCGACTGACTCAGAGATCGGAGACGCAGCGAAACCCGATGGTCCCATCGAAGTCGTGGAAGTGGTCGCCGAGGCTGGACTGGCCCAGGCTGCAGTTCTCGTGTCCGTGCGTGTAGTAGCCACAGCCGCGTTTGTCGGGGACGACGCCTCCGTCGCCGTCTCGGTGGATCTGCAGAACGGTGCGGTCCGCCTCGGCGATGTAGGCCACCGGCAGCAGCTCGGCCGCGGACTTCGCCGAGCCGGTGGCGCGCAGGTAGGCCTTCTTCCACGTCTTCACGGGGGGCAGGTGGAGGACCCCGTCCGCATCGGCGAGGACGGGCGTCCGCTGTGCGTACAGCGTCTCCTGGGCCCGGTGCGTGACCAGACGGCCGTCCACCTCGCTCATCCCGTGCTTCTCCAGCCAGGCGTCGATGTCGACGACGCCTTCGCCAACCGTCCACTCCCACAGATTGCCGACCTGGTCGTAGACACCGAACGGCGAGACGCAGGTCGAGAGCGAGCCGCTCGGCTGGGTCTCGGAGTAGCCGCCCTCGCCGGACAGGCAGGCCGTCGGGTCCCAGGTGTCGCCGTACGGGTACAGCGTGCCTCCGTCGCCGAGCACGCCATCACCGGCGTCCTCCCACTCCTGCGCGGTCGGAAGGCGCTTGCCGCTGTTCTCACAGATCCGCATGGCCTGGGAGAACGACACGCCGTGGCTCGGCACCACCCCGGCCTTCGACGTGGCCGTCGCTTTCCCGCCCGGGCTCGCGTACTGATCCCGGGCGCCCTTGTCGCCTGTGACCTGCACCTCGTACCGATCGATGCAGAAGGCGTCACCGATTCGGGCCATCCCATCGGGACAGCCGTTGTCCGCCGGTTCCGTCGACGTGCAGGCGAGGAGTGCAAGCAGCATGGCGACACACTACATTCCGCGGCCAGGACCCCCATCTCGGAGACCTTCATGTCCGTCAGCTTCCAGCTCACCGAAGAGCAGGAGTCGCTCCAGCAGCTCGCCCACGAGTTCGCCCGCGACGTCATCCGCCCCGCCGCCCCGCACCACGACGAGACCGGCGAGTACCCGCACGAGGTGCTCAAGCAGGCCCACGAGTACGGCCTGATGAACACCCACATCGGCGAGGACAACGACGGACTCGGCCTGGGCGCGCTCGACGGCATCCTCATCGCCGAGGAGCTCGCCTGGGGCTGCACCGGCATCGGCACCGCGATGGAGGCCAACGGCCTCGCCCAGCAGCCGGTCATCCTCGGAGGCAGCCCCGAGCTGCGCGCCAAGTACCTGACGCCGATGATGGAGAACTACAGCCTGTGCGCCTACGCGGTCACCGAGCCCGGTGCCGGCTCGGACGTCCAGGCGCTGAAGACCACCGCCGTCAAGAAGGGCGACAAGTGGATCCTCAACGGCAACAAGATGTGGATCACCAACGCCGGTGTGGCGGACTGGTTCTTCGTCGTCGCGCTGACCGACCCGGACAAGAAGGCCCGTGGCGGCATGACGGCGTTCATCGTCGAGGCCGGCTGGGCTGGCGTCACGGTGAACAAGAAGGAGATCAACATGGGCCAGCGCGCGTCCGACACGCGCGCCATCACGTTCGAGGACGTCGAGGTCCCGGACGCCAACGTCGTCGGCAAGGTCGGTGACGGCTGGAAGCTCGCCATGGCCGCCTTCGACTACACGCGCCCGGCCGTCGCCAGCGCCGCGGTCGGCCTCGCCCGCGCCGCGATGGAGCACGCCGCCAAGTACGCCACCGAGCGGAAGACCTTCGGCAAGCCGATCGTCGCCCACCAGTCCATCGCCTTCATGCTCGCCGAGATGAAGATGAACATCGAGGCCGGCCGCCTGCTCTGCTGGAACGCCGCCTGGAAGAAGGACGCGGGCCTGCGGAACACGATGGAGAGCTCCATCGCCAAGGCCTTCTGTGCCGACATGGCCATGAAGATCTCGACCGACGCGGTCCAGGTCTTCGGTGGCTACGGCTACAGCAAGGAGTACCCCGTCGAGAAGCTGATGCGGGACGCCAAGATCTTCCAGATCTACGAGGGAACCTCGCAGATCCAGCGCCTCATCATCGGTCGCGAGATGTTCTCGCGCCGGTGAGCAAGGTCCTGCTCACGGGCGGCACGGGCTTCATCGGAGCCAACGTCGCCCGGCATCTGGTCGATCGCGGCCACGAGGTGGTCTGCCTGACGCGGAAGTCCTCTCCGGGGCTCTGCCTCGACGGGCTGCCGATCACGACGGACCAGACCCCGCTCTCGGACGTCGAGGGGCTCAAGCGGCTCCTCGATGGGATCGACGACGTCTACCACCTGGCGGGCGTCTTCGACCCCTCGCCGAGTGGCAAGGACCTGATGAACGCGGTCCACGTCGAGGGCACGCGCAACCTCTGTGACGCCGGCCTGGCCGTGGGCATCCGGCGGCTGCTGCTCTGCTCGTCCAGCGTGACCGTGGGCTTCGGCTCGCTCGACGCGCCCGGAGACGAGGACTCCCCGATGCCGGACCTGGACGCTCTCTACGGCCGGGACGGGCCGCTGCGGTGGTACCACGACTCCAAGAAGGACAGCGAGGACCTGGTCCGGACGTACGTCGACCGTGGCCTGGAGACGGTCATCGTGAACCCCGACTTCATCATCGGGGCCTGGGACATCAAGCCGACCAGCGGGATGCTGGTCCTGACGATGGCCAAGCGCTGGGTGCCCATCTACCCGAAGGGCGGTAAGTGCTTCCAGGACGCGGACGACTGCGCTCTGGGTCACATCCTGGCGATGGAGAAGGGCCAGCCCGGTCGGCGCTACCTGCTCGGAAACGAGAACCACAGCTACCGCGACTTCATGGGCATCATCGGGGACGTCGTGGGTCGCCGCGGCCCGCTGATCCCGCTCCCGCGTCGCGCCGCCGAGCTGGTCGGCATCGTCGGCGCCATCGGCAGTCGGTTCGATGCCCACGCCTTCGCGGGCATGGACCGACACGTCCTGCGCTCGATGGGCAAGGGTCGGTACCGGACCGGAGATCGCGCGGTGAACGAGCTCGGTGTCCCTCGGACGCCGCTGAACGTCGCCGTCGAGAAGGCCTACCGCTGGTTCATGGACCATGGGTACCTCGATTAGCTCTCGCGCTGGCTGGGTCACCGAGCCCCGGAAGCTGGGGCAGTGGCCCACGCCGGATTGGCTCGTCGAGGCCGTGCTGGACACGGTGGAGCTCCCCGCCCAAGGGACCGTCCTGGATCCGGCCTGCGGGGATGGGCGCTGGCTCGAGGCCGTCCATCGCCGGAACCCCGCGCTCGAGCTCATCGGCTGGGACATCGCACCGCAGGCGGTCGCCGCGGCCAGGGAACGCCTCGGAGATCGTGCCGAGCTGGTCTGTCGGTCGGCGCTGACCGGGGACGAGCGGAACGTGGCGGACTGGGTCGTCGGCAACCCGCCGTTCATCCGCCCGCAGCACCTGGATGCGGACACCCGGGCGCACGTGTGGGAGTGCTTCGCTTCGGCCACGGACAAGGTCGATCTGTACGCGCCGTTCACCGAGCGGATGCTCGAGCTGGCCCCCTCGGTGGCCATCGTCCTGGGCGACACCTGGCTGTCGCTGGCGTCGTACGAGGCGTTCCGCGACCTGCTCGAGCCGCGCATCGATCTGGTCGCCCCGGTCCCCAGGGACGCGTTCACGGCCACCGTCGGCTGCGTGGCGCTCGTCTGCCGGCCCGATGGACGCCAGCGCCTCGCCCGCCTCGATCGGGCTGGCCTCCACGATGTGCGTCCGCTTCGTCGCGTCGACGGCGTCTACCCACTCGTCGACACTGTGGACCTCGAAGGGGACGGACTCCTCGGCGACCGACTCCAGCTGCGCATGGGCGTTGTCTGCGGGTCCTACAGCGAGTTCGTTCACGACGGCCCGCCGGCCATCGGCGACGTGCGGACCTGTCGGGGCAAGCAGGTCCACCGGTTCCGCTTCGATCCGTCCGCCGAGTGGCTCCGGTACCGTCCTCGCGAGATGCTCGACCGCCGCCCCTACGTCGCTCCCAAGTCCCGCGCGCTCTTCGACGTGCCCGAGAAGGTGGTGCTCGCCGGAACGAGTGGGGGACGCCTTCGCTGCGCGGTGGACACCGAGCGCCGCTACCCGCTGGACTCCTGCTACGTCAGCCAGGGGGCCGAGGACGTCTGGGCGCTGTGCGGGCTTCTGAACAGCTCGCTGGTGAGCAGCTGGTACGGCCCGCGGTTCCCGGCGCCGCGCGTGAAGGCGGTCGAGCTGCACCGACTGCCGTGGCCCGTCGGCGACCTGTCGCGGGTGGCCGAGGCGGCGCGAGCGTCGGACCAGGACGGGGTCGATGCCGCCGTCCGCGAGGCCTACCGATGCTAGTCCTGTGGTCGCTCCTCGCCTGTCCCGCCGAGCAGCTGCGCATCGAGCTGCCCAAGGGAGGGAGCAACGCCCTGTCCGAGGAGGACATCCGTCGCGACCTGTTCCAGCTCGACCAGCTCGGCGACCGGACGGACCCGAAGGTCGCCGGAGAAGGGGCGGCGCGCATCGAGCGTCGCCTCCAGGAGATGCACACCCTGCCCGGGTTCGGCTCGAGCTACACCCGCGAGGGGCCGGTCACCTGCGGGCAGATCGATGGTGCCAACACGGACGCTGTCGTCGTCGTGGCACTGGACGAGCGCATCGGCGCGGCCCGCAGCATGGCGCCGGTCGCGGTCCTCGTCAGCGTCGCGAAGACCTTCGACACCGTCGAGCGGCCCGAGAGGACCGTGGTCCTGTGCGCCGCGGAGTCCCTGGACGCCTACCTGGGCGTCCCGAGCGTGCCGCTGGACAGCACGCACGCGCTGGTGACCCTCGGCCCGATGGGCGGCGAGAACCTCAGCTCTGCGGAGTCGACCGTCGAGGGGGTCCGACACGTGCACATCGCGGGCACCGCGCCGGACTCCGACGATCGGATGAGCCGCTTGAAGGCCCATCACCTGGTCAAGCACGCCGAGCGCGTGAGGAACGCGCTCGACGGGCTGATGTAGCGAGCTACTCGACGGCGCCTTCGAGGATCCACGTCTCGATGGTCGTGGTGTCCTCGTCGGACAGCGCCGGTCCGATCGGCATCGCGCTGCCGGTCCCGCCCACGTCCTCGTGCGTGCCCTCGAGCTTGTGCCAGAGGTAGCTGTCGTCCGTGCTGCCGGCCTCGATCTGGTTCATGCCCTCGACGGTCGAGGCGGCTCCGACAGACGTGTTCACGTCGTCCAGGGCCAGGTCTCCGCTGCTGGCGCCGGCGGTGTGGCAGCCCTCGCCGCACGAGGCGTCCGCGATGGCCTGCACATCCGCGCTGGTCACCCCGTCATCGCCGGAGTCGGTCGGCTCGTCCTTGTCACCACAGGCCACGAGGCCCATCAGAGCCGTGGCCCACATCATGTTCTTCATCGGGGTCTCCTCCAAGAGACTCAGTTGTTCGCGCCCTGCTCGATCCACTCGCCGGTCACTCGGACGCGCCGGCCTGGATCCACGCGTCGATGAGCGTCATGTCGTCGCTCGAGAGCGAGCCGCCCTTCGGCATCTGGTCGCCCGAGCCGCCCAGGTCGGTGTGGGTGCCCTCGATCTTGCGCCAGAGGTAGCTGTTCGGGACGTTGCCCGGCTCGACGTAGTCCACGCCCGTGACGCTCGACTCGACATCGACGATGTTGGCGTGGCTGGGGTCGGCCAGGGAGAGACCGCCGCTGCTGTTGCTGATGTGGCACGGCGAGCAGCTCGCGTCCCAGATCGCCTGGATGTCGGTGTAGCTGACATCGGTGTCGGCGTCGGCGTCCGAGTCGGCGTCCGAGTCGGCGTCCGAGTCGGCGTCGGCGTCGGCGTCGGCGTCCGAGTCGGCGTCCGTGTCGGAGTCCGCGTCGGTGTCGGAGTCCGAGTCGGAGTCCGCGTCGGTGTCCGTGTCGGCGTCGGCTTCGTCGGCGCTGTCGACAGCGGGGTCCTTGTCGCCGCAGCCGGCGAGGGAGAAGACGGCGAGCAGGCCGAAGAGGGCGGTGTGCATGAGAGTCTCCGTTGCGACAGGTTCGCTGCGCGTCTCAGGGTCGACGCGCACCATAGACCGGGCCGTCAAGGGGCATCAAGCGCCGCTTCGGAACGGTCCAGTGCGGCCTGCATGCGCGCGTCCGCATCCCGGGCACGCTCGAGCTCGAGCTCGACCTCGGCCAGGACCTCGTCCCGGTCGCGCGTTTCCTCCCTCAGCTCCACGAGCAGCGCCTGGACTCGCACCATCGGCTCTTCGATGTCGGCCGAGGCTTGCCGGACCTCGGCCAGCTCCTCGAGCGAGACCGCCGCGGGCGAGCCGGCCGTCGCAGGCCCCTGCGGGTCCGCTTCGCCACACGATAGGAGGAGCCAGATCACGGACCGAGGGTACCCCTGATGCGCATCGAAGCGGCCTCGCTGGACAAGCGGGCCACCTACTTCCTGATGACCTCGTTCCTGATCCCCCGGCCGATCGCCTGGGTCGGCACCCGGTCCGAGGACGGCCACGACAACCTGGCGCCGTTCTCGTACTTCATGGGCGTGAGCTCGGATCCGCCGCTCATCGCGATCAGCGTGGCGCGAGGGCGCCGCGGTGCACTCAAGGACACCTGCGTGAACCTGCTCGCCCGGCGCGACTGCACCGTGAGCATCGTCTCGGCGAGCGAGCTCGGGCCGATGCACGCCACAGCAGCGCCGCTCCCTCGGGAGGCCTCGGAGTTCGAGTCCGCCGAGCTGGTGGCAGTGGATGGGGTCGCCGTCGACGCACCTCGCCCCGAGCGCGCCCGCGTCGCGATGGAGTGCCGGCTCCACACCGCCACGGATCTGGGCAGCACCCACCTGCTGGTCCTCGAGGTCGTGGCGTACGAGATCGGCGTCGAGCTGGTGGACGGCCGCGTCCCGGTCGACGCGCTGGAGCCCGTGGCCCGTCTGGGGGGCGAGTACGCGCTCCTGGGGGAGCTCCTGGCGACGCCGTGATGTGGATCCTCCTGGCATGTGGTGGGCCCAGCGAGGCCGAGCGGTTCGCCGCGGCTGTCGACCCCGAGGTCGCGCTGCAGGCGGCGCTCGACGGGTGCGCCGAGCTCCAGCCCGGGCGAGCAGGGGAGTGCGCGACCGCTGCCCTGGAGAGCCGCAGCGCCATGAGCCTCGAGGCGTGCCGGGAGCTGTCCGAGCCGCTGTGGCAGGACGAGTGCACCTTCCAGCTGGCCGAGCAGCTCGCCGAGACCGACCTTCGCGCTGGCATCGAGACCTGCCACGCCTCGCAGTTCGCGCGGGAGTGCAGCTTCCACCTGATCCGAGCGCAGGCGCGCACCCTGGCCTCGTCCGAGCCGACGGCGGCCGAGGCGGGCGTCGGGAACCTGCACGACATCCCGCGGGCTCCGGACGCCTCGGTCCTGTTCTACGAGGAGTGGCACCTCGCCTCGCGCAAGGCGGGCATCGACGCTTCGTACGCGCGGTGCTCGCCGCTGCTCGACGAGCGCCCCTGTGTCGAGGGGCTCCGCCGGCTGAGCCACAAGACGCTCCGCGCGAAGGGGCCTCCGGGCTGTGACGCGGTCGCTCTCGACGTCGTGGACCAGGGCGGCGACAACACCGGAGCGCTGGTCCCGAACGACGAGATCCTCGCCGAGCTCGTGGACCTCTGCCGATCCTGGCATTAGGTCGCGCGCCTCACACGAGGTGCGACATGGCGCTCAGCGACACGCTCACGGCCCTGGTCCAGGAGGCCGTCGACGCCGCCGGTTGGGGCGAGGTCCGGATCGATCCGGTCCAGCCGACGCGGAACCCCGAGCACGGGGAGTACCAGTCGAACTGCGCCTTCCGGCTCTCCAAGGTCGCGCGGATGAAGCCGCGTGACGCCGCCCAGAAGCTCGCCGAGTCGATGTCGGAGCATCCCGCCCTCGAGCGGGTCGAGATCGCCGGACCGGGCTTCCTGAACCTGCACGTCGCGGCCTCGGCCCTGGGCGCGGGTCTGGCCGAGCAGTGTGCCGACGAGCACCTGGGTGTGGGACAGCGCGAAGGCTGCGTGGTCATCGACTACAGCTCGCCCAACGTCGCCAAGCGCATGCATGTCGGGCACCTGCGCTCGACGGTCATCGGCGCCGCCCTGGACCGGATGCACCGGTTCGCCGGGTTCGAGGTCGTCGCGGACAACCACATCGGCGACTGGGGCACGCAGTTCGGCAAGCTCATCGTCGCCTGGGACGCCTGGCTCGACGAGGCCGGGTTCGAGGCCGATCCCATCGGCGAGCTCGAGCGCATCTACGTGAAGTTCGCCCAGGACGCGGACGACGCGATGAATGCCCAGGCCCGCGTCGAGACCGCCAGGCTCCAGGCGGGAGACGAGCGGAACCTCGGGCTCTGGAAACGCTTCATCGACGTCTCGATGAAGGAGTTCGAGGGCCTGTACGATCGGATGGACATCCGCTTCGACGTGACCTACGGCGAGAGCCACTACAACGACGCGCTCCAGCCGCTGGTCGACGACATCCTGGCCAAGGGCGTCGCCGAGGAGTCCAAGGGCGCCATCGTCGTGCCGTTCACCAAGAAGGACGGCAAGGGCCTGGGCGACACCCCCCTGCTCATCCGCAAGGCCGACGGCGCGGCGCTCTACGGCACGACCGACCTCGCCACCGTGCGCTTCCGGCTCGACGAGTGGGCGCCGGTGAAGATGCTCTACGTCACCGACACCCGTCAGCAGCTGCACTTCCGTCAGTTCTTCGCGGCCTCGAAGAAGCTCGGCTGGGTCTCCGACGGCATGCTCGAGCACGTGTGGTTCGGCCTGTTGTCGCTGCCCGAGGGCGCCATGTCCTCGCGCAAGGGCAACGTCATCCGCCTGAAGGACCTGCTCGACGAGGCGGTCAGCCGCGCCCGAGCCGTCGTCGATCACAGCAGCTCGCATCTGCCCGAGGAGGAGCGCGCTGCCATCGCCGAGGCCGTCGGCATCGGGGCCGTGCGCTACGCCGACCTGTCCCAGAACCCGCAGTCGAACGTCACCTTCGAGTGGGATCGGATGCTGGCGATGGACGGGAACACGGCCCCGTTCCTGATGTACTCGCTGGCCCGCTGCCGCAGCATCCAGCGCAAGGGCGAGCTCAGCGGCGAGGTCGCGGCGTTCACGCCCGTCGAGCCGCTGGAGCGTGAGCTCACGAAGATGCTCCTGAAGTTCCCCGAGGTCTTCGACACGGCGCTCTCGAGCTACCGCCCGAACATGCTCTGCGACTACCTGTTCCAGGTGGCCAAGGCGCTCAACCGCTTCTACGCCGAGCACCGGGTGCTGGACGCGGAAGGGGACACGCGGGTCTGTCGCACGAGCCTGGTCGAGGCCACCGCCAGAACGCTGGAGCAGGGGCTCGGGCTCCTCGGCATCCGGGCGCTCGAGCGGATGTAGGGCTCAGCCGCCCTGCTCGGGGGGCTCGGAGCCGTACCAGGCCCCCGACATGATGATGTCGACGTCGCAGGCGACCCCCTCGTTGGGGGCGTCCTCGCACTCCGTTCCGGTGAACGTGTACTCCTCGTGTCGCCCGAAGGACTCCAGCGTCATGGCGTCCGTCATCGTGCCACTGGCGTTGATGAAGATGTCGGTGGTGCAGTCCTTGCCCTCGGACGTGATCTGCGTCTCGCCCTGGCCGAAGAACGTGCCGTCGCCGGCGTACCCGATGACCACCTGACCATCGAGGACCGTGTCGGCCTGGTCGGTCTCGGTCACCATGATGCCGACAAAGCCCTCGACCTCGAACGGCGCCCCGCAGGTGTTGGTGTTGACGGCCTTGATGGTCATCTCCCACCAGCCTGGACGCAGCTTGTCCGGGTCGTAGTCGGTGTCGGTGTCCGAGTCGGCGTCGGCGTCGCTGTCCGCGTCCGAGTCGCTGTCGGCATCCGAGTCGCCATCGGTGTCCGAGTCGGTGTCGGCGTCGGCTTCCGGACTGCTGTCCGTGCCGGTGGTGTCCTTGTCTCCGCATGCGAGCGCGAGGAGCAGGGTGAGCATGGGAACCTCCTGATGCCCCGAGCCTACAACCTTCGGATAGGATCGGCGACAACGTGAGTACGACGCGCCAGCAGACCGGGGGTTCCGAGCCGCCCGCACGATTGGGGCGCTACCGGCTCGTCCGGTGCATCAGCTCCGGTGGCATGGCGCGGGTGTACGAGGCCCGTCGCGAGAGCCTGGCCGGCGTGGCGCCAAAGGTCGCCGTCAAGGTGATCCTGCCCGAGTACGCCGCGGACGAGACGTTTCAGCAGCTCTTCGTCAACGAAGCGCGGATCGGCAGCCAGCTCCAGCATCAGAACCTGGTCCAGATCCAGGACTTCGACCGGGAGTCCGGCCACTTCTACCTGGTCATGGAGTACGTCGAGGGCGTGACCCTGCGTCGGGCCGCGTCGCTGTGTCGCCGGAACGGCATGCCCATCCCGCTCGCCGTCATCGCTGAGCTGGGCCGGCAGGTCAGCGAGGGGCTCCACTACGCCCACACCGCGCGGTCCGAGGACGGTCAGCAGCTGCACCTCGTCCTCCGGGACATCAAGCCGAGCAACCTCATCCTGAACGCGCAGGGTGTCGTCAAGGTGCTCGACTTCGGCATCAGCAAAGCGCTCATCGCCGCCGAGAAGCGGGGGACCGTCAAGGGCACCTGGGGCTACATGGCGCCCGAGCAGGCCGCCGCCAAGGACGTCGACGCCGCCGCCGACCAGTACGGCGTGGCCGCGGTCCTGTACGAGCTGGCCATGCTGAAGTCGCTGTTCCCGGAGAAGGAGCCGCGCGAGCTGCGTCGCCTGATGTCCCAGGACGAGGCGGCCCGGCGAGCCAACCGCCTGGTCGGCCCTCACGCCCCGCTGGTTCCCGTGCTGCTCCGCGCCCTCCAGCGCGACCCGGCGGCGCGGTTCCAGGACACCGGGCAGATGGCGCTCGCCCTGGGACGCCTGACGCCGGATCCGGTGCTCGCCCGCGAGCAGGTCCTGCACTTCCACCACACCGTCTCGCAGCTCGCCCAGGGGCAGCTGCCGGAGCCGCGTCGCAGCGCCTCGACGATGTCCCGTGCGCCGAGCCAGCCGAGCCATGCGACCGGCGGACTCCCCGTGGCAGCGGGAGACGCGCATGGGCCCCGGCCGGGCGTCGCTATCGGCGGCCCCCCACCGCTTGCCAAGCCGCGCTCGCCCTGGACCATGGGCGCCGTCTTCATGTCCGGGCTGGCCATCCTGGTGCTCGGGTTCGTCGGCGTGACGCTGGTGCTGCACGAGGCGGACGTGAAGCCCGAGCTGGTCGAGGCCACCGTGGTCGAGGCTCCGGTCGAGGAGCCCGTCGTGGCCGAGGTCGAGGAGCCGGTCGAGGAGCCGGTCGTCGAGCCCGAGCCTGTCGTCGCGCCCCCGGTCGTCACCAAGACGCCGGATCCCGTGCGCCCTCGGGCCCAGCCGGCGCCTGAGAAGACGCCCGATTCGGTCGTCGAGCCCGAGCCCGAGCCTGTTCGCACCACGAGGTCCTCGACGACGGCCTCCACGGGCGTGCTGACCGTCAGCTCGCTCCCGCGAAGCAAGGTCATCGTCGACGGCAGCTTCGTCCGGTACACCCCGCTGTACGAGCACGAGCTGCCGGCGGGCGCCCACGTCGTTCGTCTCGAGACCGACGATGGGCGGTACACCCAGTTCCGCGTCGACGTCTCGGGTGGCTCCGAGGTGCGGCGGATCTGGCACTTCGAGAAGGGGGAGTGGGTCGAGAACTGATGTTCTGGCTCCTCGTCTCCACAGCCTTCGGTGGCGACCGCGCGGTCGTGCTGCTGACCGGTCCGAACTCCGGCGACGTCGACGCTCGTCAGCGCGTGGCCGCGGCGCTCGCCGACTCGGACATCGATCAGGTGGCCTGGGCCACCGCCGGGTCGCTGGCCCAGGAGATCCAGCTCGTCGGGGTGGACGGGCGCAGCGAGGACGCGATGTGCGGCGGCGCGGTCTCGGCGCACGAGTGGGAGATGTCGGTCGCGCGGGCCGAGACGAAGATCCAGCTCCTCGACGTCGAGGGAGCGCTGTCGGGCCTCTCGCTCGCCGAGCTCGAGGCGGCCTGCCTCGACCGCCCCCTGGACCGGCAGATCCTCCAGCGCCTGCACCTGAGCGTCGCCCGGGCGCACCTGCTGGCGGCCCAGGCGAACGACCAGCCCGACTTCCACGAGGACCAGGCGCGGCGCTCGGTGGACGCGATGCAGGCCCTCGGCGACGATCTGATGCTCCCCAGCGGGCTCGAGCCGGAGATCCAGGCGCTCATCGAGCTCCGCTCGTACGTCGAGTCCGTCCCGGTCGCCGCTGGGGGGAACGGCCGGGTCCTGGTCGATGGCAACGCCATCGGTCGGCTCCCGCGGGGCTTCTCTCCCGGACCGCACGTGGCCCAGGTCGTCCGTGGCGGCGTGGTCGTCGGCAACCAACTGGTCGAGCTCGACGAACGGCCCACGCTGATCTGGGACGGGCTCCTCGAGCCGAGCGACCTCATCATCGAGCTGGAGCTGGCCGGCTCGGGGCAGTCCAGCTCGCTGCTCGAGGCCATCGCGGGCCTGTACGACGAGCCGGTCCTCATCGCGTCGGTGCGTGTGGACTCGGTGGTCATCCACGAGGCCGACGGGACTCCGGTGCGAAGTCGGACCGCTCCGGAGCTTCCGGACGCGCCCGTGCGAGTCGACGAGCCCGAGATCGTCGGCCTCGGCGGCCCGTTCCTCGTCGGGGCCGGGCCGGGACTGGGCTGGGTGATGGGCGAGCCCCGTGACGTCGCGGGGGTCCAGGCCGGGCTCTCGATCTGGGGCCGGTACGCCGTGACCCCCGATCTCCGAGTCGCCGCCCAGGTCGGGGGGCTCGGACGCCGTGATCCGCTCCCTCTCAGCTACGGCGGCGCCCATCTGTACCGGGCGGTGGTCCCGGGTCGGGTCGGCGTGCGCCTGGCGCGCGAGGGTCGGGTGGGGCTGGAGCTCGGCGCGGATGCGCTCGTCGTCTGGTCCGGGCGCTTCGAGGACAGCCCGGGCGTGCGCGTCGCCGGCGTCCTGGCCGCGAGCGCGGCACGCCCCCTGTCCGACGGCTACCGCCTGAAGCTGGACGCGTGGGGTGGGGGAGGCCTCCGCTACGTCACCGTGGGCGGTACGCTCGGCGTCGAGAGGAGCTTCTGATGGGCGCCGACCGCGACGGCTTCGAGCCACCCGAGGACTGCGACGACACCGACCCGGACATCCACCCGGATGCGTTCGAGGTGCCCTACAACGACATCGACGAGGACTGTGACGGCTTCGACCTGACCGATGTCGACGAGGACGGCTGGGACGCCGTCGAGGCCGGAGGCGAGGACTGCCGCGACGGCAACGCCTCGATCCACCCGGACGCCGAGCAGCTGTGCGCGGGCGCCGACGAGGACTGCGACGGTCAGGTCGACGAGGGCTGCGTCCAGGTCGAGGACCCGGCGGCTCCGGGCGGACTGGCCTGGTCGTGCAGCACGCTGTCGGCGACCCCGTCGCTCGTCCTCACTCTCGTGGTGGCAGCCATGCTCCGGAGATGGACGCCATCGGCAGGCGGCCGCCCTCGATCGCCGGCGCCGCGAGCTCGACCCGCGAGACGAACGACGTCTGGAGGTTGATGCCCTGCGGTCGGGGACCGGAGCCATCATCGACCAGGCGGCAGAGCGTGCTTCGTCCCTGGGACCGCGGCACCGAGACCCGGATCTCGTCTGCGCCAGCCGGCGTCCAGGTCAGCCGGGTCGGACGCACGGTGACATCCGGGCTCGCCGGGAGAGCCGGCAGGTCCACCTCCTCGCCGTCGATCGAGACGCGGCACGACAGACCCGGGTCCGGGTAGGTCGGCAGCCTCTTCGCCCAGCTCCCGGGCGCGTGCTCGTTCAGCTCCAGCTCGACGCCATCGCACCAGGCGCGGACCTCGACGTCGCGGAAGACGAGCCCCTGGAGGGACGACTCGGGGACCAGGGTCGCGCAGGCATCCAGGGGCAGCCCCTGTCGCTCGCTCGGCAAGGGAGCGCCGAAGGCCTCGTACACGAGCACGCGCAGTCGGCCGGTCTGTCGGCTGGCGTCGACCGTGAGGGTCACCTGGCCGACCTGCTTGACGGGGTCCGGAGTGAAGGACTTCGGCTGGCAGGCCAGCAGCCAGATCACGCGGGGATCTGGTCGATGAACGCCATGCTGCAGCGCTGGATGTCCTCGCGGCTCTTCCGGAACCGGCGCCGCCAGCCGCCGAGCGGGTCGGCGAGCTCGACGAGCCCACCGAACGTCGGCAGGAGCAGGATCTTGTCGTCGAAGAGCGGGTAGCGGTCCCGCAGCGTCGCCGAGTGGTTGATCTCCATTCCCAGCACGTAGTCGGCCCACTCCATCAGCTCGTTCGTGACGGGCTGGGCCTTGTGGCCGGAGATGTCGAGGCTGATCTCCTTCATGACCGCGATGGCGTGCTTGTGGGCGGGCTTTCCGTTCAGTCCCAACACACTCGCGGACTTGACCTGGATCTTCCGACCGCGCCGGCGGGCGTAGTCGGCGAACAGGCCTTCGGCCATGGGGGAGCGGCAGATGTTGCCGGTGCAGACGACGAGGATGTTGGTCATCAGAGCATGTACTCGCGGCTCGGACAGGCGAGCGTCTCGTCGATGCCGTCGCCGGAGTGGGCGGCGCAGCCATCGCACCGGTTGGAGCCCTCGAAGCGGAGCTGTCCGGCCTGGTCGCCGTCGAGCAGCAGCGTGCCCTGGGGCTCGCCGACGCAGCCGCCCTCGTCGAGCAGGCCCTCGGTCTCGAAGGTCAGGCCGCCGAACTGGCCCAGGTCCATGACACCGCTGTGCACGAACAGGTCGCCCGCGTCCGTCTCCTGGGTCTCCCAGGCACCGGTCAGCGCGAGTCCCTGCCAGGCGGCCTCCAGGTTCTCACCGTTGACCAGCTTGTTGGCCCAGTAGCCCTCGGCGTCGATGCGCACGTTGGACTGGGTGTGGCTGATGAGGCCGATGTCCTCGTTCGCGCTCGCGTAGAAGATCTCTCCGGTCAGGGCGAGCCGCTCGAAGGACTTGTCCTCCAGGTCGGTGTCGACCACGACGTCGAAGGTCCAGTGCTTCCAGTCCTGGCCTTCCTCGGACCACTCGACGTACCGGACCTCGCCGGACCAGTTGTAGCCCTCCTGCGAGCGGCAGTCGGTCTTGAAGATCTGCTCGGGGCCGTCGGCCACCAGGTACGGACAGATGCCCGTGTCGGCGATGTTGTCGCCTTGCAGGTGGTCCCACATCTGGAGCGCGATCTCCGAGCTCGGCGAGTTCCCGAAGTACAGGTCCGGCACGATGTGCTGGGCCGCGAACATCGTCTCGGTGGGGTTCGACAGGTCGAAACCGCTCCCCTGGGCGACCGGATCACCGGCGTCGCGCAGCGGGATGATGAACGCGTCGGACGCGTCCTCGGTTCCATTCGCGCAGGCAGCGAGCAGCAGCAGCATGCGGCTCAAGATACATGCTGGCGTGCCGCGCGCCACGACCCGAGCCCAGCCTTGGCCAATCCTTGTCCTGCTGGGCGGACTGGCGCTCGCTGCCCGACCCCCGGAGCCCGACCGGGCCACCGAGCTGGTGCGCGAGGTCCAGTCGCGCGCGGCGGCCGATCAGCTCGACGCAGCCTGGGTCCGCCAGGCGATGCAGCCGTCGGCTCTCGACGATCTGCCCCCGGCGGCACGCCGCAGCTACTACCACGAGCTCGAGGTCTCGCTGGCCGGCGGCCTGGGGGATGCCCTCGCGGCAGGATCCGCGGTCGCGGGCGTCGTGCACGGGCCGGACTACGTGCGGGTCGTCCTCGAGGGCGAGCCGGCGGTCACGGCCGTCGTCCGCCAGGAGAGCGGTCGCCCCGTCATCGAGCGGTTCGAGCCCAGCGTGTGCTCGCTCTGCCCAGAGCCCGAGCGCTTCGTCCGCGAGCTCCTGGCGGACGTCCAGTCCGGCCGCCCCCGGCTCCTCGTCGGCGTCGACATGAAGTACGAGCCGGACACCACGCGGAGCTGGGGCTTCGCCTGGAACACGCGGAACACCGATGCGGGCTACCTGCGCTGGGTCCTGGACGGCGCCGAGGTGGTCGGCTCGGACGTCCGGGGCGTCGACGTCGCGCTGGCCCAGCAGACCGAGACCTGGCCGGTGGTCTACCGCGACGGGCGCTGGCAGCTCGTGTACGAGGACCTGCCCGAGGACTCGCTCCTGCGACTGGGCGAGGACGGGCTCAAGGTCTGGAACTCGGACCGCCACGTGGCCCGGCAGGCCGTCGCCTGGTGGGTGCCCGTGATGGAGCAGCGGGCCCAGGGACTCCTGCTGGCCGACGAGGTGCGCTTCGTCGCCCCGCGTCCGTTCCAGGGAGATCTGCTCGTCTACGTCCAGGACCTCGAGCGATCCGTCGCGCTGGTCGCGCTGGTCGACCCGGAGACCGGAGACGTCGCCCGACGCATCGGTCTGCCCACGCTGAGCAAGCGTGAGAACCACGACCCGGAGACCTGGAACGACCTGTTCGTCGGGGCGCTCTCGGACGACGGGAAGCGACTGGCCATCGGCGCTCACCGGCGTCTGTGGATCGTGGACGTGGGTCGAGGCGAGGTCGTGCGGACGCTCTACGACGTCGGTGGCGTCACCGCGCTCGACTGGTCGGACGACGGCGAGCGACTGGCCGTGGGAGACCAGCGCGGCGTGATGGTCCTGTCGGGCACGACGCTCGACAAGTCACGGCGTCACTGGGCCGAGACGCTGTCGCCGGTCGAGGGGGTCGTGCTCGCGAGCGACACGACCTGGATGGTCCAGGAGGACGGCCTCGTCGTCGAGCTGGACGCCGAGCTGCGCCCGACGGGTCGGACCCGGGAGGCGTGCTGTGGCGGCGTCCGCGGCGTGGAGACCGACCCGCGGAACGGCGACCTGCTCGTCGGCTGCGACGGGAGCTGCGACCCGGCGTGGCTGTGGCGCTGGGACGGCCAGGACGAGAGCGCCGCTCGCATGATCGCCGACGAGGGGTTCTGCGCGACCGCCGGGACCATCTCGGTGGCTCCCTCGGGCGATCTGTTGGTCGGTCCCGTGGCGGACGGCGGCGCGGCCCTGTGGACCGTGCGCGACGAGCAGCTGGTCACCCGCTTCGGAGCTGGCGCCCTGACGCAGGTCGCCTGGGACGACGAGCGCGTCTACGGGCTGGATGCCCGCGGACGCGCGTGGAGCTGGGAGCTTCGGGAGCTCGGATCCCGCTGACTACTCGCAGGTCCCTTCGACGGGGTAGCTCGCGATGATCATCGCGCCGGGGCCGGGGATGGCCTCGCCGGAGAAGATGATGCAGTTGCTACCGACGTCGTAGATCCAACCGTCGGTGTAGTCGTACTCGACCTCGGTGGCGTCGATGGTCACCGTCATCTGGCCGATGTTGCTCGGCTCCTGGGCCAGGCAGAACTCGTACTCCATGCCGGCCGCGGTGAGCGACAGGTGCTGGAGCGCCTTGTCCCACTCGTCCGCGCAGATGGACTCGTGGATGCCGCCGGTCAGGTCCGTCGCGTTGACGTACTCGGGGGCCGGAGAGGCATCGACGCCGTTGTTGAAGTCGAAGCAGGCCGAGGCCGCCGGGCCGGAGATGGCGCTGAACGTGGCCATCTCGGGGTCGGTCTTCAGGCCGTTGTACCAGCTCGAGAACCCGGTGCTGTTCAGGCCCGGGGTGTCGTCGTCCTCGTCGGTCACGATGATGGTGGCCAGCGAGGCGTCGTCACGCAGGAAGCCCGCGTTGGTCCCGCTGATGAGCGGCTCGGACAGCGCGGCCTCGCCGGCGCCGAAGCCCTGCTCCTGACCCGAACCGTCGGCCCCCTGGTCCACCTGGCTTCCGAACTCGCCCTCCGGATCCGACGTCGCGTTGGTGATGACCGAGCCCATGAACTTGCCCGACTGCGTCGGGTCGTCCAGATCCGTCGTGACCACGGCGATGTGGTAGTCGAGGCCCAGGTCCACGAACTCACCCATGAAGGTTCCGAAGTTCGAGTTCACGGCCGCCAGCGCGCCGCTCATCGAGCAGCTGTTGTCGACGATCCACAGCACGTCGACGTTGGAGAAGTACTCCTGCTCCCACTGCTCCTCGAACATCGCGTCCTCGGACCCGCGGCCCGCGACGTCCACACCGACCTCTCCCTCGTCGGGGTCGTTGCTGACCACCAGGACCTGGGCGTCGTACTCGACCCAGGCTTCGGGCGTGAAGTCGACCTCGAACTCACGGACCTCGTCCGGGGCCAGCGTGAAGAGGACCTCGTCCGAGTAGACGCCGAACGCGGTGGAGCCGTTGCCGTCGAGCACGATGTCCGTGACCTCGAGCTCCGCGCCACCCCGGTTCGTGATGGTCACGGTCTGCTTGGGCGAGGGGCAGTCCTTGAGCGTGCCGCCGAAGTCCAGGGAGCTCGGCTCGACCAGGATGTCGGGGTTGTTCGGATCGGACCAGGTGCCGGTGTCGTCGGGGCCGACCACGTCGTCGGGACGGTTCAGGTCGTAGTCACTGCAGCCCATCGCGAGCAAGGAAAGGAGCATTGATCCTCCGAGGGTGGTGCCCTGAAACGAAGGCTACATACCCCATTCCGAGGCATATTGGTGGCATGACCTTGCTCCTGTCGCTCGCATGTGTTCGCTACGACCACGAACCCGACCACCACGAGACCGAGCCGGTCCCGGACTGCGCCCTGTGGTTCGGGTACACGCTCGACGACACCGCGCTCGAGGGCGAGTGGGAGTCGGACGGGCGCACGGGCTGGCTCGAAGCCGAGCTCACGTGGCAGGAAGAGGACGGGTTCTACCTGGACGGCCAGGTCGCCGAGTGGGGCGGTGAGCCGGGCTCCTTGTTCGGCTGGGTCCACGAGGGGGACGAGGGACGCGTCGTCGAGGGCTACGGCGGCTTCGAGGACGAGGCCGTCGCGATGTACGGCCTCGAGACGTCGTTCGGGGAAGGGGAGGGCTGGTTCGCCGTGGCGAGCCACCATCTGGCCGAGACCTGGACCGACGGGGTCGTGAGCTCCGAGGACGGCCACTACGGGACCTACACCGAGAGCAGTGTGCACCTGACGATTCCCGACGCGGGCGGGGACATCACCGTCGACGCCACGCGCGAGACGTTCGAGGACGGCGACACCCGGTTCTGGGGCGAGGCCATGCGCGGAGCCGAGAGCTTCGGCTGGGTCTGGGGCGAGGGCAGTGGGGTGGACGGCGGCGTCGACGCCACCGCCTGGATGTACCCCTACGGCTGCTAGCGAGGCCCTCTAGAACCAGCCGCTGCGACGGAGGAGGGCCTTCGTGCGGAGCAGCAGCTCCTCGGGGTCGAACGGCTTCGGCAGGTAGTCGTCGGCGCCGGCGTAGAAGCCCTTCTTCACCGCGGAGGTCTCACCGCGGGCGCTCAGCATGAGCACCGGGATGTCCCGCAGCTCGGGGTTCGCCTTCATCTCGGTGCAGACCTCGTACCCGGTCTTCCGCGGCATCATCACGTCGAGCACCAGCATGTCAGGGCGCTGCTCGGCGACGGACTCGAGGGCCTCGATGCCGTCGGTCGCCGTACGGATGTCGTAGTCGTCCTCGAGCGTCATCCCGACGAGCTGCAGGATCTCGTCCGCGTCGTCGACGATGAGGATGGTCGGGCGTCCCGTCTTCGGCTGGCGGACGGGGAGGACCACCGGGGCCTCCTTGGTCGGGGGAGGCTCGGCCAGGAGCGCTGCCGGCTCGGGCACGTCCGCCGCGGCCGGCGGCGTGCTGATCGGCGTCGGCGCGGCGATCTCGACCGGCTCGTCCAGGGACCTGTCCTCGGTGAGCTCCTTCGTCGGTGCGCGGGCGATGATCTCGGGCGGGTCGTCCCAGACCTCGTCGTCGAAGTCGTCCTGCTCGACGATCTGGCCCTCGACGCTCAGCAGGCTGACCGAGTCCGCCGTGCTCTCGTCACGAACGCCCTCGGGGACCGCAGCGCGGAGCTTCCGGACGATGTGCTGCAGGACGGCACGCGGGTAGTCCGAGGTGGGCACCACGCGAGCGACCTCCTCGAGCGTCGTCCGGCCCGTGCGCACCTTCTGGATGGCGTCCTCGAGCAGCGTGACCAGGCCATCGCCGATGGCGTGGTTCCACAGCTCGGTCTCGGTCGCGCCGTCCTGGACCATCTGACCGATCTCTCGGTTGAACGGCAGGAGCTCGAAGATGCCGAAGCGGCCCGAGTAGCCCATGTACTGGCACGTCGGACAGCCAGGCCCCGGGCGTCGCGTGGCGTCCCCGAGCTTGATGTCGGGCATGCCCAGCCGCTCCCACTCCTCGGGCGCCGGCGTCGAGGGCACCGAGCAGTCGGGACAGACCCGACGCATCAGGCGCTGGCTGACGATTCCGGTCAGCGCATCCGACAGCAGATAGGGCGCGACCTTGAGATCGAGCAGTCGCGTGATGGCCGCGACCGCGTTGCTGGTGTGGAGCGTGGAGAGGACGAGGTGTCCCGTGGTCGCGGCGTCGACGGCGGCCTCGGCGGTCTCGGCGTCCCGGATCTCGCCGATGACGACGACGTTCGGGTCCTGGCGCAGCATCGCCTTGATCGAGGAGGCGAAGGTGATGCCCGCGCGGGCGTTGACCTGGACCTGGGTGAGGCCCTCGAGCGTGTACTCGATGGGGTCCTCGATCGTGACGATCGAGGTGTTCTCACCGTTCAGGCGGTGGATGCTCGCGTACAGCGAGGTCGACTTGCCCGAGCCCGTCGGGCCGACGACCAGGAGCATGCCGCGCGGCGTCGACAGGAGGCGGTACCAGGCGCGGAGTGCACCGGGAGGCCAACCGAGCTCGCCGAGGTTGGTCTTGATCATCGCGGGATCGAGGATCCGGATGACGATGGACTCGCCGTACTGGCTGGGCAGCGTGCCGACGCGAAGGTCGATGGGGCGCCCGCCGAGCGTCGCCGTGGCCTTGCCATCCTGGGGGCGTCGCTTCTCCGCCACGTCCATGCGGGCGACGACCTTGATCCGACCGACGATCTGCTGCTGGGTCCAGGCGGGGAGGGTGACCGTCTCGCGCAGGAGGCCGTCGATCCGGTAGCGGACGCGGATGCCGGCCGACTGGGGCTCCAGGTGGATGTCCGAGGCGCCGCGCTCGATGGCGTTGATCAGCAGGAAGTCGACCAGGTCGATGTAGGCGTGGGCTCCGCCGCGCTCGATGTGCTGCTGGATCTTGGCGACGTCGAGCTCGAGGTAGGTCGGGGTGACCGTCAGCTCGCGCATCTCCGGCTTGACGTCGCGGAGCAGGCGGCTGGCGACGGCCTCGACGCTGTAGTGCCGGGCGATCGCCTGGCGGATGCGCTGGGGGCTGGCCGCGGCCGGCTCGACCCGCTTGCCGAGCGCGAACTCGAGCTCGCGCACGGTTTCGTGGTCCTGGGGCTCCGCCATCGCGATCAGCACGCTGCCGTCCTTGCTCTGGGACAGGGCGATGGCCAGTCGTCGCTCGGCCAGCGAGCGGCTGACCCTCCAGACGATGGACGGGTCGACGAGCACGTCGGTGGGGTCGATGTAGGCGATGCCCAGCTGCTCGGCGAGGGCCTCGGACACGTCCTCTTCCGAGACCGCTCCGATCCGCACGAGCGCGACGCCCAGCTTGGTTCCGGGATCGAGCTGCTGGAGCTCCAGCGCCTGCTTCAGGAGGTCATCGAGCAGCCCCTGGCGGTCCTGCAGGATCTCGCCAATCTTCCGCCTGCCGATCACGGTGCCTCCACAAGAGGGAAGCGCAACGTGAACGTGCTGCCTTCCCCGACGACGGACCGTACCTCGATCGTCCCGTTCATGGCACGAGTGAGCTGGTCCACGATGTACAGGCCGAGCCCGGCGCCGCCGGAGAGGCGCTTGTCGCCGCGCTCGACCTGGAAGAACTTCTCGAAGAGGTGGCGCTGGGCCTCCTCCGGGATCCCGCGGCCCGTGTCCTCGATCGCGAGCACGGCGAAGCCGCCATGGGTGCGCGCGTGCAGCGTGACCTTGCCGCCCTGCTCCGTGAACTTGATGGCGTTCCGGACCAGGTTGCCGAGGATCTGCTGAAGCCGCATCGGGTCGGCCTGGACGACCGAGCCCGGGAGCAGCTGGCTGCGGAGCCTGAGCTTGACGCGTCGCCGCAAGGCCTCGCCCGAGAAGGCGCTCACGGCGTCCTCGACCTGGGCGGGGAGATCCGTCGGGACGATGTCCAGGGCCAGGTTGCCCCCCTCGAGCCGGCTGGCGTCGAGCAGGTCGTTGACCATCTTGTAGAGCACGCCCGTCTGCTCGCGGCTGCGCGTCAGCAGATCGGCCTGCTTGGGCGACAGGTCACCGCCCTTGCCCATGAGCAGCAGGCGGGTGTAGCCCTGGATGGCCGTCAGCGGCGTCTTGAGCTCATGCGTGACGACCGACATGAACTCCTGCTTGAGGTTCGTGATCTCGACGGCCTTGGTGACGTCGCGGGTGACGACGACCCAGCCCTTGGGCAGCGGCTGGATGTGCACGGAGAGGTGGAACGAGCCGCGCGCGGTCTCCCGGTCCTGCTCGGTCTGGGAGGGCTGGTCCGAGAACAGGCTCGCGTCGAACTGCAGCAGCTGGTCGATGCGCTGCCCTTCGCGCACCCGGGGGTACTCACCTTGCTCCAGGACGTACTCGGCCGCCGGGTTCCAGGACTCCACCCGGTGCTTCTCGTCGACCAGCAGGACGCCGTCACGCAGGGCGTCGAGCATGGCGGTCACGGTCTTGTTCTGGTCGTCGAGCTCGTCGATGGACGACACCAGGTTCTGCCGCATGGACTCGAGCGAGCCCGACAGGTCCCTCAGCTCGTCGGCGCCCTGCTGGACAGGGATGGCCCGATCGAGCTCGCCGCCGGCCACGCGCCGGGCCGCGTCCGAGAGCATGGCCATGGGGTCCGACAGGCTCTTCTGGAGGCGGAACGCGCTGAAGACGGTGACCAGCGTGAAGAGGGCCACCCAGACGAGCAGCACGCTCAGGATGCCGTCCTCGACCTCGGCCGAGACGCTGGTCGGGTCCGACGCGAACAGGCCGACGATGACGGTGAGCAGGAAGATGCCGTTGAGCGCGGACAGAAGCAGCAGCAGGCTGATCTGGAAGCGGATCCCGGAGCGTCGGACGGCCATCGGCGGATGCTTGCACAGACGCTGCTCGGACTCGGGTCGTGGCCCCCCGGAGAACGCCATCGGGGCGGTCGAAGGTGGGTGCTCCCGGAGGTCCCATGCAGCGATTCCACCTGACCGTCTTCCTCGGCGCGAGCGCCGCCCTCGCCAGCCTCGTCGCCCCCGACCTGGAGCCGCCCGAGGCGGTCGCCGTCGCCGTCGACACCGGACCGGCGCCGGCCTCCATCCAGCGGGCCACGCTGGGGGTGCGCGCTGGCCTGGACCGAAGCGTCGTCGACGGGCCGAGCGAGCGGTACATCGTCGTCGAGCTGGCGGGCCTCGCGCCCATCGAGGCCTCACAGCCCGTCGAACTCGTGCTCGCCATCGACGTCTCCGGGAGCATGGCTGGCGCCCGTCTCCGCGACGCGCGGGCCGCCGTCGCGCGCCTGGTCGAGGAGCTCCAGCCCGAGGACCGGGTGTCGGTCATCGCGTTCAGCGGCAAGGCGTACGAGGTCCTCCATCGGGGGCGTCCCGACGAGGTCCTGGCCGCCGTCGACCAGCTCAAAGCTCACGGGAACACCAACATCCAGGCCGCGCTCGAGGCCGCGGGAGGCAGCCGTGACCGGACGCCGCACTCGCCCCCTCAACGGATCCTCCCTCCTGAGCGACGGCCAGGCCAACGTCGGCCACAAGTGGTCCCAAGAGCCCATCGAGGACGCCCGCGCGTTGGGGGGCATCGAGGTGAGCGCCATCGGCCTGGGTACCGGCATCGACCAGGGCTCGCTGATGGGCATCGCGGACGCGACGGGCGGCGAGTACCTCTACCTGTCCGACCCCGCCGAGGTCGCAGACGCGTTCACCGACCAGCTGGACCGGCTTCGGACCCAGTCCGCGCGCGCCGCAGAGGTCGAGCTCGTGCTCGCCCCCGGTGTCGAGCTGCTCGACGTCTACGGGTACGAGGAGGTGGACGGGCGCGCGACGGCCACGGGCTGGGCCGCCGAGATCGGGTCGGTCTCCGAGGGCGACGCGCGCAAGATGGTGGCGCGGGTCCAGGTGCCGGCTCACGTGGCGCTCGAGGGCGAGGTCGCTCGCGTCGAGGTGGCCTGGAGCGCTCGCAAGCGTCACCGCGTCACGCTCCCCGTTCGCGTCGAGATGGGCGAGGCGCCCGAGGCCAGCGTCCACTGGTGGGCGACGGATCACGTGCTCGACGCGCGGACCGGCTGGGCGCTGGACGACGTGCTGGAGGCACCGACGGCCCAGCAGGCCGAGGCGGTGACGGCCGAGCGGGTGGTGCTCGAGGAGCTCGCCTACGCGTATGGCCGCGCGCCGACGACCGCACCGCTCGAGCGCCTGGAGTCGGGCTGGCTGGTGGCCGCGGCGGGCTCGGAGGAGCGCATGGATCTGGAGGCCCTGACCGCCCTCGAGGCGCTCGGGTACGTCGAGTAGTTCACGCCGTTGGGCCGACAGGGTGCGCGCGCGATAGGGTGGCGCCGCCCCCAACCCGAGGCCGCCTTGTCGGATCCGAAGGAACTGGACGCTCTCGTCGAGGCCATCGCGGCCCGAGTCCGCGAGCGCATGCAGCAGGAGACCGTGCCCCCGCTCCCCGGAGTGCGCGGCACGTGGAACGACCAGAGCAGCCTCAAGCGCTGGACCCAGAACGTGGTCTCGCGCGTCGGCAGCGACGGAACCGTCGGCAAGGAGAGCGAAGGCCTCGCTCGCATGATCGACCACACGATGCTCAAGCCCGATGCGACCCGCGCGGACATCGAGCGGGTGTGCCGCGAGGCCGTCGAGTACGGCTTCGCCAGCGTCTGCATCAACACCACCTGGCTGCCGCTCGCGGTCCAGATGCTGCGCGGCAGCCGCACGATGGCGATCTGCGTCGTCGGGTTCCCGCTCGGCGCCGCCGTGACGACCGCCAAGGCCGCCGAGACCCGCGAGGCCATCCGCCTCGGGGCCGAAGAGATCGACATGGTCGTGAACATCGGCGCGCTCAAGTCCGGCGACCACGACCTCGTCCTCAACGACATCCGGGCCGTGGTCAAGGCCGCCCAGGGACGCCCGGTCAAGGTCATCCTCGAGACGAAGATGCTCTCGCGCGAAGAGAAGATCGCGGCCTGTGCGCTGTCCAAGGCCGCCGGCGCGGCGTTCGTGAAGACCTCGACCGGCTTCGGCGGTGGCGGTGCGACCGCCGAAGACATCGCCCTGATGCGTCAGGTAGTCGGCCCGGATCTGGGCGTGAAGGCGAGCGGGGGTGTGCGCAGCGCCGAAGACGCGGCGAGCATGATCAAGGCCGGCGCCACCCGCCTGGGTGCGTCGGCGTCGATCGCCATCGTGACCGGGGGTCAGGGCAAGGGCGCCTACTGATGCGCTGCACCCTCGTCGTCCTCGACTCCCTGGGCGTGGGCGCCATGCCCGACGCCGAGTCCTGGGGAGACGCAGGCTCCGACACGCTCGGGCATGTGGCCGAGGCGGTCGGAGGCCTGGAGCTTCCCCACCTCCAGCGGCTCGGTCTCGCGAACATCCGGCCGGTCCTCGGACTCGAGCCGGTGAAGAAGCCCGCTGCGGGGTACGGCAAGGCCGCGATCGCCTCGGACGGAAAGGACACCATCTCCGGGCACTGGGAGATGGCTGGAGTCCCCGTCGACGAGCGCTTCATGGAGTTCCCGGACGGCTTCCCCCCCGAGATCATCGACGCGTTCGTCGGCGAGATCGGGCGCGGCATCCTGGGGAACGTCAAGGCCAGCGGCACCGTCATCCTCGACGAGCTCGGCTCCGAGCACGTCGCCAGTGGCAAGCCCATCGTCTACACCTCGGCGGACTCGGTCTTCCAGGTGGCCGCGCACGAGGACGTCGTCGACCTCGACACGCTCTACGACTGGTGCGAGGACGCCTACCGCATCGTCTCGCCCTACGGCGTCGCTCGGGTCATCGCGCGCCCGTTCGTCGGCGAGCCCGGCGCCTGGGTGCGCAGTCCGGGGCGCCGCGACTTCGCCCGTCGGCCTCCGAAGCAGACCGTGGTCGACATCCTGAAGGGTGCAGGCTGGGCGACCACCTCGATCGGCAAGGTGAAGTCGATCTTCGGGGACCGCGGCTTCAGCGAGGGCATCAAGGCTCCGCACAACGCGGAGATCACCCAGGCCCTGCTGGACCGGCTCGACCACCAGCACAAGGGCCTCATCTTCGCGAACCTGGTCGACTTCGACATGCTCTACGGCCACCGCCGCAACCCGCAGGGGTACGCGGATGCGCTGGTCGAGTTCGACAAGCGTGTCCCGGCCATCCTCGACCGCATGGGTCGTCGCGACCTGCTCATCTTCACGGCCGACCACGGCTGCGACCCCACCCACGCCGGCACCGACCACACGCGCGAGTACGTGCCCATCCTCGCCTGGCATCGCGATGGGCGAGGGAACGACATCGGCACGCGCTCGACGATGGCGGACATCGGCGCGACCATCTCGCACTGGTTCGAGGCGGAACGCCCCGGAGCCGGCGAGAGCTTCCTGCCGAGGCTCTAGTGGAGGGTTCCGTGGACGTCCACAAGCTGCTCGAAGACAAGAAGTGTGGCCGCGACCACTCCGAGCGCGAGATCGAGGAGCTCATCTCGGGCATCGTCGACGGCTCGGTGACCCGGGCCCAGGCCGCAGCGTGGCTCGCGTTCGTGTGCGTCAACGGCATGAAGGACTGCGAGACCGTGGCGCTGACCCGCGCCATGACCGAGTCCGGCTCGATGCTGACCTGGCCTGGCATCGAGGGTCCCTTCATCGACAAGCACAGCACCGGCGGTGTCGGCGACAAGATCAGCCTGATCCTCGCGCCGGTCTGGGTCGCGCTGGGCTTCAAGGTCCCCATGATCTCGGGCCGGGGGCTCGGCATCACCGGGGGCACGCTCGACAAGCTCGAGGCCGTCCCCGGCTACCGGACGGACCTCGACCAGGGCCAGCTCCGCGGGGTCCTGCAGGAAGCCGGCTGCTTCATCAGCGGCCAGACCGGCGAGCTCTGCCCGGCGGACGCCTTCCTCTACGGCTTGCGCGACGAGACCTCGACGGTCGCCTCGATCCCGCTCATCACAGCGTCGATCCTCAGCAAGAAGCTGGCCGAGGGCCTGGACCGACTCGTCCTCGACGTGAAGGCCGGCAGCGGCGCCTTCATGAAGAACCGGACGCGTGCACGGAAGCTGGCCGACAGCCTGGTCCGCGTGGGTCGCGGCGCGGGGCTCGACACGAGCGCGCACATCACCGACATGTCGCAGCCGCTGGGCGTGGCCGTCGGCAACGCGCTCGAGGTCCAGGAGTCCATCGACATCCTGCAGGGCCGCGGACCCAAGAGCGTCATCGACCTCGTCTGTCTGCTCTCGGGGGACGACGAGGGGGCCCGCGCGGTGCTCTCGACCGGGCGCGCCTACGAGGTCTTCGAGCGCATGGTCCACGCCCAGGGAGGCGATCTGGCCGCCGGTCTGCGTGGCTCGGGCTGCACGGTCGAGGTGGTCCACGCGGGCCGGTCGGGCACGGTCACGCGATGTGACGCGCTGGGCGTCGGTCAGGCGGCGTTCGTCCTCGGCGCAGGCCGCGTTCGCGCTGCCGATCCGGTCCACCACGGCGTCGGCCTCGAGGTCCACGCGCACAAGGGAGACACGGTCACCGAGGGCCAGCCGCTCGTCACGCTCCACCACGCCGACAAGGGCCTTCGCGAGGCCCTCGAAGCGGTCCGCGGCGCCATCACCATCGAATGACGCTGGCGCTGGTCCAGGCCGCGCACGCCGCCGGCAACTTCATCCCGCGGGAGACCACGCTCTTCGACCGGGGCATGTCGTTCCTCGGCATCTTCATGCTGCTCGGGGTCGCCTGGGCGCTGTCGACGAACCGCAAGGTCATCCAGTGGCGGCCGGTCATCGTCGGGGTCGCGCTGCAGCTCGTCTTCGCCATGGTCGTCCTGGCGCCGGCGCTCCAGGAGTTCTTCTTCACGGTCATCGACGGCGGCGTCCACCGGCTGCTGTCGTTCTCCGAGGCCGGCGCCGAGTTCGTGTTCCAGACCGTGGACATGCACGAGATCTACCGGAACGGCGAGCCGGAGACGTTCATCGGGCGCATCAGTCCGCCGGTGAAGACCTTCGCGTTCTGGATCCTGCCGACCATCGTCTTCTTCTCGAGCCTGATGGCGGTGCTCTACCACCTGCGCGTGATGCAGCCCCTGGTCAAGGTCATCGCCAAGGTGATGCAGATCACGATGGGCACGTCCGGCGCCGAGTCCCTGGCCGCCGCGAGCAACATCTTCGTTGGGCAGACCGAAGCGCCGCTGGTCGTGAAGCCGTTCGTCGAGGACATGACGAAGTCCGAGCTGCACGCGCTGATGACCGGCGGCTTCGCGACCGTCGCCGGCGGCGTGATGGCGGCCTACGTCGGGTTCCTCTCCGATGTGCCGGGCATCGCCGGACACCTCGTCACCGCCTCGATCCTGTCGGCTCCCGCCGCCCTGGCGGTCTCGAAGCTGATGTTCCCCGAGCTCGGCGAGCCGACCACGATGGGCACGGTCCCCGAGATGCCCCAGACGGAAGGCAACGTGCTCGAGGCCGCCGCGAACGGTGCCGCCGACGGCATGAAGCTGGCGCTGAACGTCGCCGCGATGCTCATCGCGTTCGTGGGCCTGATGGCGATGGCGGACTGGATCCTCACGCTGGTGCCGGTGGCGTTCAACGACCAGGGCGTCTGGTTCGGGTACGCCTCGCTCGAGTGGGCGCCCGAGGGGATGCAGATCGCCGACGCGATGCCGCTGTCGCTGTCCCGCATCCTCGGCTGGGTGTTCACGCCGTTCGCCCTGATGATGGGCGTGCCCTGGGACGAGGCGGCCACGGTCGGCACGCTCCTCGGCGAAAAGCTCGTGCTCACCGAGTTCATCGCGTACATCCACCTCGGCGCGATGGTGAACGGCGAGACGGCGGTGCTCTCGGAGCGGTCCGCCATCATCGCCAGCTACGCGCTGTGCGGCTTCGCGAACTTCGCCTCGATCGGCATCCAGCTCGGCGGCATCGGAGGCATCGCGCCGAGCCGCATGAAGGACCTGTCGGGGCTGGCGGTCCGCGCCATGATCGCCGGCACGCTGGCGGCGTTCATGACGGCGACGGTGGCGGGGATGATCCTGGGCTAGAGCGGCGACCACCCTGACTTGAGCCCACAGCGCGAAGCGCTCCTTGGCGACCATCGAGCGACAGCGAGATGCGCGCGCCGAGGTGGGCTCCCGCCGGGTCCGATACGAGCTCGCGAGGCACGAGCGCCGCGAGAGTCGGAGCTCAGGTGGGATGAGGCGCGCGGAGGCCGCAGGCGAGCTGCGAAGCGAGCCGGTGCCTGGTCCACCCGGCGAGGAACGGCCGAGGGCAGCTAGAACAGCTTCTTGCCGGCGTTCGCGTCGATGACGAGCTGGGGCATCATGAAGGCGTCGACCAGCGTGCCGATGCCGCAGAGTCCGCCGGTCACCATCCAGAGGAGGCCGCTGCCGATGCGGCCCATGTAGAGGCGGTGCAGGCCGGCGACGCCGAACCAGCCGGCGACCCAGAACACATACGCCCAGCCGATGTCCTTCTTGGTGGTGATGAGGGGGTTCTCCACGATCCGACTCCTGTGTCTCGTGTCAGGGAGGCACTCGTCACTACGAGAGCGGCGAGGCGTTATTTCGGCGCCATGATCCAGACGTTCCTGCACCACGAGCCCCAGATCCACGACTCCGCATGGGTCCATCCGATGGCCACGATCATCGGCGAGGTCACCCTGTCCGAGGGCGTCAGCATCTGGCCGGGAGCCGTCCTGCGCGGCGACATGGGCGGCATCACGATCGGCAAGGACTCGAACGTCCAGGACCAGGCCGTGGTGCACATGACCGGCGGCATCTCGACGACGGTGGTGGGGGACCGGGTCACCGTTGGCCACCGCGCGCTCCTGCACGGCTGCCAGATCGGCAACGACTGCCTCATCGGCATGGGCGCCATCCTGCTCGACAACGCGGTCATCCCGGACGGCTGCCTGGTGGGCGCCGGTTCGCTCGTCACGGCGAACAAGACGTTCCCCTCGAACACGCTCATCCTCGGCTCGCCGGCGAAGGTCGTGCGCAAGCTGACGGACAAGGACCGCAAGTGGATCCAGTACAGCTGGAAGCACTACCAGGACACGGTCGCGCACTACCGGGCGACGGCTCAGCCGTAGATCTCGCGTATTGACGCGTCAAGTGTCTGGAATCGTGGGGGATCCTGCGATGGCGTGGTAGCGTTGTCCGCACTACTCCCCCCTTTGTAGTGACCGCGGCGCACCCCCCACGCGCCCTCCGAGGGCCCCCAGCCCATGCGCATCCGCAAGCTCGAGCTCCAGGGCTTCAAGTCCTTCGTCGACAGGCAGACCTTCCACTTCGGTGAGGGGATCGCTGGCGTGGTGGGGCCGAACGGCTGCGGGAAGTCGAACATCGTCGACGCCATCAAGTGGGTCGTCGGCGAGCAGTCCGCCAAGAGCCTGCGCGGCCAGTCGATGACCGACGTCATCTTCAATGGCTCCGAGGGCCGGAAGAAGGTCGGCATGGCCGAGGTCATCATGACCTTCGGTCGCACCGAGGCCCCGTTCCCCGGCGACTACGCCCGGTTCGAGGAGATCCGCATCGGCCGCCGCCTGTACCGGGACGGAGGCAGCGAGTACCTGATCAACCAGGTGAAGGTCCGCCGCAAGGACATCGTCGACCTGCTGCTCGATACGGGCATCGGGAACAAGCTCTACAGCTTCATCGAGCAGGGCCAGATCGGGCAGATCGTGAACGCTCGGCCCGAGCAGCGCCGCGGCCTGTTCGAGGAGGCCGCCGGCATCTCCCGTTTCAAGGCCCGCAAGCAGGAGACCGAGTCGAAGCTCGAGCAGACGATGCTCAACCTCGAGCGCGCCACGGACGTGGCCGAGGAGCTCGGGCGCCGACTCCGCACGCTGGAGCGCCAGGTCGAGAAGGCCGCGAAGTACCGCCGCTACCGGGCGCAGATCCGACAGGGCGAGCTCTACCTGGGTCTCGCTCGCTACGCCGCCCTGGCTGGAGACCGCAAGGCGCTGTTCGACAAGCATCGGTCGGCCGCCTCGGACCTCGAGGAGCTGGCTCGGGACGTGGCACGCCGCGACCGGGCCCTCTCGGGTGCGCGCGAGGAGATTGCGGTCATGACCAGCGTGGTCGGCACGCTGCGCGACGCGGTGGCCGAGCTGGAGGCGCAGCGCCGTCAGGCCGAGACCGAGCGCGAGTTCCAGGCCCGCGAACAGCGGGATCTGCAGGCTCGACTCGATGTGGTCTCCCACGATCTGGACGAGTCGCGGCGAGCCATGCACGCCTCGACCGACGAGGCCGCTCGCACCGACCGCGAGCTGACCGAGGCGCGCTCCTCGCTCGAGGACCGCGAGAGCACGCACACCGATCACGCCGCCACGGCACGGGTCCTGGGCGACGAGCTCCGCACGGTCGAGCGCGACGTCGAGAGCGCCAAGCGCGAGCACATGAAGCTCGTCACGGGCCTGGTCCGGCGGCGCACCACGCTCGCGGGCAGCGTCCGTCGGATCGAGGAGCACACGCGCCGCATCGACGAGCTCGACAACACCAAGGCCACCACCGGCGACGAGCTGGCTGCGCTGGCGACCCAGCAGGCCGAGGCCGAGGCCCAGGCCGAGCAGGCGAAGCGCCGGCGGGACGAGGCCAGCGAGGAGATCAAGAGCGTCGCCGCTCGGGTCAAGACGCTGGAGGTGGACCAGAAGCCGTTGCGCGCCGCTGCCCGGGCTGCCGAGGACGCGCTCACCCGGGCCCAGCGAACCCTCGGCGCGCTCGACGCCAAGCTGGGGGCGCTCCGGGCGATGCAGGAGAGCCGCACGGGCGTCGAAGGCAGCGCCAAGGACGTCCTCGACCGCTTCGACACGCTGGGTGTGGTCGCCGAGCACATCGGTCCTGCCGAGGCCGAGCGGGCCAAGCGGGTCCTCGGCGCCGACCTGGACGCCGTCGTCGTGCGTGACCGGACCCAGCTGCTCGAGATCGCGGACGCGCTGGCCGAGTCGCCGCGAACCGGGCTCATCGAGGGTCAGCCCACCGCTCTGCTCGACGTGCTCGAGGCCGCGACCCTCCCCGACGCCATCGCGCTCCAGCAGAAGACCGGCCGTCCGGTCCTCGTGCCCGACACCGGCGCCCGCGTCGAGTCCAACGGCGTCATCCACGTCGGTCGAGCCGAGGTCGCCAGCGGCGCTCGGCTGCTCGAGCGTCGCGCTGAGATCGATGCCCTCGATGCCGAGCGAGGGTCCCTCGCCGCGGCGGTCGAGAGCGCCTCGGAAGCGGCCGAGCGCGCCCAGGTGGCCGTCGAGAGCTCGTCGGATGAGCTGGAGACAGCGCGTGCCCGCCTCGAGGAGCGCCGCACCGCGGCCCGGCTGCTCGAGCGTGAGTTCTCCGAGAGCCGCTCGCGTGCCCGGGATCTGGAGCGCGACGTTCGCTCCCGCCAGGAGCGCTCGACGCGTATCGCCGCAGAGATCGGCGGCATCCGCCGTCGCATCGAGCAGATCCGCACCGAGGACGAAGCCGACCGCGAGGCCGTTGCTCGCGACGAGGAGCGCCAGGCCGCGGCCGAGGCCACGCTGTCGACGCTCCAGGCCGGTCTGGCCGAGCTGCAGGCGCGCGTGGTCGAGTCTCGCGAGGCCACCGCGCGAGCCCGGATGGAACAGAGCGCCGTCCGCGAGCGCGTGCTGCTCCTCGAGAAGGCCCAGGCCAGCGCGCTCACGCGGCGTGACGAGGCCACCCGTCGGGTCGAGCGCCTGGACGGCGAGCTCGCCAAGAGCGGCGAACGCCTGACGTTCCTCGCTGCGGACGACGAGCGCCTGCAGGAGCGGCTCTTCGATCTGGGCGAGGACCAGGACGGAAAGCGGGACCAGCTGGGGCTCGAGCGCGAGCGGCTCAAGAAGGCCCGCGAGGCCATCGCCGGCGCCGAGGAGACCCTGCGCAAGCAGCGCGAGCGGCAGACCAACACCCAGACACGTGTCGGCCAGCTGAACGTGAAGCTCGAGCAGGTCCGCGCGCGCATCGAGGGCACGCGGCAGAGCGTGGACGAGCGCTACAAGGTGTCGCTCCCGGCGCTGCTCGACCAGCTGGAGAGCCGGCAGGCCCTGGTCCTCGAGGCCGGAGCGGATGCCCGCGCCGAGCTGCCCGTCCCCGGGCTGAAGCTCGAACCGGTCCAGGATCTGCGCCTCGTCCCGGACCACCTCGAGGACCAGGGGATGGTCGGGCGCTGGGTCGAGCTGCTGGCGAAGCTGATGGATCGCCTCGAGAAGCTCGGCGAGGTCAACCTGGCGGCGCTCGAGGAGTACGGCCAGGTCGCCGAGCGCTTCCAGTGGCTCGACGAACAGCGCCAGGACCTCGAGGAGTCGGTCTCCCGCATCCGGAAGACCATCGGCGAGCTGAACCGGACCTGTCGGGACCGCTTCCGCGAGGCCTTCGACCGCGTCAACGCCGAGTTCCGCGTCATCTACCCCCGGCTCGTCGGCGGCGGACAGGGTCGGCTGGCGCTCACGGACGAGAACGACTTGCTGACCAGCGGCGTCGAGATCTTCGTCCAGCCCCCCGGCAAGCGGCTCCAGAACCTGACGCTGCTCTCGGGTGGCGAGAAGGCGATGTGCGCCGTGGGACTCCTCTTCTCCTTGTTCAAGGTCAAGCCGTCCCCGTTCTGCCTCCTCGACGAGGTGGACGCGCCGCTGGACGAGAGCAACGGCGCCCGGTTCAACAACGTGCTGCGCGACATGAGCGAGCTCACGCAGTTCATCGTCATCACGCACAACAAGAAGACGATGGAGGTCGTGGACACGCTGTACGGCGTGACCATGCCGGACCCGGGCATCTCCAGGCTGGTGTCGGTCCAGGTCAGCTGACGGGGTTATCGGCCGGCTCGGAGGCTCACCGTGCCCGCTATCGGACCGATCGAACTCGCCATCCTCGGGATCATCCTGCTGGCCGTCCTGGCCCCGCTGGTCCTCATCTTCGTGTCGAGGCGTCGGAAGGCGCTCGAGGTCCAGGACGAGCCGGACGCGATCGAGGTTCGCGATGCCGCCGAGTCCGGGGAGACCGCCGAGGTCGCCGAAGTGGCGCTCTCTGGCCCGTCGGTCCTCGACCGCTTCCGAGCTGGCTTTGCGCGCACGTCGTCCGCGCTGGCCAACCTGTTCGGAGGTGACACGGTCGACGACGACCTGTTCGAGGCGCTCGAGGAGGCGCTCATCTCCGCCGACGTCGGCGTGAAGACCTCGATGAAGCTCGTCGAGGAGCTGCGCCAGACCGCTCGCTCCAAGGGCATCGAGGAGCCCGGGGCGCTGCGCGAGGAGCTCAAGGCGTCGCTCAAGGTGCGCCTCGGTCGGTTCGACACCGCTCTGAACCCTGCTCCGCCCGAGGGACCCCACGTGCTCCTGGTCGTCGGCGTGAACGGCTCGGGCAAGACGACGTCGATCGGCAAGCTGGCCAAGCGCTTCAAGGAAGACGGCAAGAGCGTCTGCCTCGGGGCAGGGGACACCTTCCGCGCTGGCGCCATCGAGCAGCTGCGCGTCTGGGCCCAGCGAGCGGGGGTCGACATCGTCGCCCACCAGGACGGCGCCGACTCGGCCTCGGTCCTGTTCGACACCCTGAAGGCTGCGGACGCCCGTGGTCACGACGTGGTGCTGTGCGACACCGCGGGCCGCCTGCAGAGCAAGAAGCCCCTGATGGAGGAGCTCGGCAAGGTCACCCGTGTCGTCGGCAAGGCCTGCCCGGGGGCTCCGCACGAGGTCCTGCTCGTCCTGGACGGCACGATGGGCCAGAACGCGCTCAGCCAGGCCAAGACCTTTGGCGAGGTCACCGGGGTCACCGGCGTGGTCCTGACCAAGCTGGACGGCACGGCCAAGGGGGGCGTCGTCGTCGCCGTCATGGAAGAGCTGGGTATGGCCGTGAAGTTCGTCGGGATCGGCGAGGGGATCGACGACCTGCGCCCGTTCGACGCGGACGCCTTCGTGGACGCGCTCCTGTAGGCCACATCTGACGGCGGACACCGGTTACGCTGCGCCTGGAGGCTGAGTATGGCGACCCAGATCACGATCCGCGGACGGCAGTACACGCTGCGCTCGGACGAGGACGACGAGGACCTGAACGCGGTCGCCGCCTACGTCGACGGGAAGATGGACGAGGTCTCCCACGGGAGCTTCGACGAGTACACCGTCGCGCTCCTGGCCGCCCTGAACATCGCCTCTGAGTACCACCGCTTCCGTCGCACCGTCGGCGGTCGGATCGAGGACCTGGACCGCGAGGCTGCAGCCATCGGCGCCATCCTCGAAGCGGCGCTCCCCGAGGAAGGCGAAGAGGGGTGAGTGAAGGGGCCGCTCTCGGCTTCTTCTCCCGCCTGTCGTCGGCGACCCGCGACAGGCTCGTCGCCCTGACCCTCGGGCTCCCCTCCTGGGCGGTCCTGGGCGTCGCTGCGTGGCTCGACGCCGACCCGGCGGGCCACGGCACGCACAAGCAGCTGGGGCTGGGCACCTGCACCATCCTGGCCATGACCGGCTGGCCCTGCCCGATGTGCGGCATGACGACCACCTTCACGCACATGGCTCATGGCAGCGTCCTGGACGCGGTGGTGACCCAGCCCTTCGGCGTGGTCCTCTTCCTGCTGACGCTGGCGACCGGATTGATCGCGCTGGCGGATCTCGCGATGCCCCGCGGGCGCTTCACGCGGGCCTGGAGCCGCCTGTTGCGCCACGAGACCTGGGTCGCCGCGGCGCTCCTGGCAGGTCTGACCCTGGGCTGGATCTACAAGCTCTGGGAGATGCAGGCGGGCCCCTTCGCCTGATCGTCTCGGAAGCGCCGGGCACAGGCGGCTTTTCGGCCTCGTCTCGGAAAACCGACCGATCCGGCCTTGCCCGCTTGGACCGCGTTGTTAGAAGGGGGGGCCCCAAGCCGAGGGGCGCGAAACTTCCCCCCCGGGGGCGGTCAGCAACCCCGGCAAGAAACCCGCTTGACTGAGTCAACGGGCGGCCTTAAAAGCCGGGGGCTCAATCGGCACTTCTGGAAACAGACGCTGATTCGGTCTTTGAAAAACAGGTAACAGCTTTGTCGATTCTTTAGAGTGAATCGCTAGGTCAATATCCTAGTAGACGCTTCAGCGTTCCTTTCGAGGGATGTTGCACGTTTTACAACTGGAGAGTTTGAT
>JAAESX010000319.1 GCA_024228935.1 Pseudomonadota bacterium | reverse complement strand
GGGAGCGGCCTTCTTCGCAGCGGGCTTCTTGGGAGCGGCCTTCTTCGCAGCGGGCTGCTTGGGAGCGGCCTTCTTCTCGGGCCCGGGCTCCTCGGCGTGGCCGTGGCTGTGGCTGTGGCCGTGCGAGTGGCTGTGCCCGCGGTCGTCGTCCTCGGCCGGAGGCGGCGTGGGACGCTTGGACGGAGGCGGCGGGTCCTTGCGCGGAGCGGGCTCGGCGCGACCTCCGCCGGTGACGGCGCCGACGGCCTTCTTGAGAATGCGGAAAGGGAGCTTGATGATCGAAAGCAGCATCAGGGCCTCGGCTGTGTGGCCATCCACTAACCAACGGAGGTAAGCGGGCCACGTGCTGCTTCTCTGCCTTTCCGCCGCCCTGGCCCTCGAGCCTCCGAGCCACCCCGACGAAGGTCCGCGCATCGCGCTCTCGGACGCCGAGCTCGCGCCTGGCGTTCCCATGTCGGATCCGCTCCGCAAGGCGCTCGCCGGTCGGCGGCACTCGACCGCTGCGAACCTGCTGCTGGCGATCGATACCTCGACGCTGTCGGGGAGCCAGGTCGGTGATGTCGCCTTCCTGACGGCCTGGTCGCTCCTCCGGGCCAACCGCGCCAACGACGCCATTCCGCTGCTCGAGGTCGTCCGATCGGCCGAGCACGTTCCGCAGGCGTACCTGGCGCTGACCGTCGGCGAGATCCTGGTCGCGGACGACCGGCACGCCGAGGCCGCCGCCGCCCTCGAGGACGTCGATCCCGCCTCGGTGATCTGGCCTCGCGCTCAGCTGATGCGTGCCACGGCGCTGCGTGAAGCCGGCGCCACAGCGGACTCCCGGGCGCTGCTCGAGGAGCTGATCGCTCGCCCCGACCCAGCCGAGGGTTCCGAGGTGGCGCTCGAGACCCTCGCCGCCCTGGCCGGGCTCAAGACCGAGGCCAGCTACCCCTACGATCGGCGCCTGTGGGCGGCGTACCCGCGATCCAGCGCAGGCCGTCGGGCGGCTTCGCGGCTGAGCTCGTACGGCGGCTACGCGACCTGGGAGGAGTCCGCGCTCCGGAGCGACCGGCTCATGGCCTCGTACAAGTACGACGCCGCGGTCTCGCTCATGGCGCGCCTGGATGCCGCCGAGCCCTCGCCCGAGGCCTGTATGGGCTGGTACGCCCACGGCCGGTCGCTGTTCAAGCTCAACCGCCTGACCGAGTCCATCCGCGTGCTGGGGCCGGCGGGTCAGAAGTGTGCCGGCCTGGACGACGATCGGGGCGCCAAGTCGCTCTACCTGGCGGGCAAGGCCGAGGAGCGGAAGAAGGCGTATGCGGCCGCGGCCGTGCACTATGCGGCGATTGCCGAGCTGTACCCCGAGCACACGATGGCCGACGACGGCCTGGCGCTCGCAGGCATCGCGCTGCAGGAGGCGGGCGATCCGGAAGGGGCTCGCACGCTGTGGTCCCGCCAGGTTGAGGCGTACCCCCATGGCGATCTCGCAGGTGAGGGGTACTGGCGGCTGGCTTGGGGCTCCTGGCTCGCTGGAGACACGGCGGGAGCCATCGAGTGGGCGACCGAAGCCCAGGCTCGTGTGCCTCTGGAGACCGACCCCGAGCATGTCCGCGCCGCGATCTACTGGTCCGCTCGCTGGACGGCCTGGCCCGACCTCGAGGATCCGGCCGTGCTGTCCGAGGACCCGGTCGCGCTCGACGACGCGGCCGACGGGCTGGCGGCGCTCTGCGAGTCCTCGCCGTTCTCGTACTACGGCCAGCAGGCCGCCCAGCGTCTGGCGATGCTCGACCCCGACCGCGAGCTCGTCGCCCCGACCATCGATGGCTCGGGTCCGTGGAAGGTGCGGGCCGCATTCCTGGACGATCCGAGCGCGGGGGCTGGGGTCCAGCTCGCGCGGCTGGGCCTGTACCGCGAGGCGCTCGCCGAGTTCGACCACGCTGGGCTCGACGCTATGACGCCCGCCGAGATCGGGGTGGTCATCGAGCAGCGCTGGGCCGCCGGCGACTGGCTGATGGCCCACGACGCGCTCCGGACGTGGCTCCGGACGCACCCGCCCGAGCAGCTGGGCGAGTCTCGCGACAAGCTGCTGTTGCTCGCGTACCCGAACAAGTACTGGGAGCTGACCGAGAAGGCCGCCGCCGGGTACGGCTACGACCCGCGCGCCTTCCACGCCCTGGTGCGCGAGGAGTCCAACTTCAACAAGGACATCACCTCGCACGCGGGCGCCACGGGGTTGTCGCAGCTGATGACCCCGACGGCTCGCTCGGTCGCGCGCTGGCTCGGCCTGTCGGTGACCGTCGGTCAGCTGTCCGACCCGTGGACCAACCTGCGCATCGGCACGCGGTACTTCGAGTCGCTCTCGCAGCGGTACCGGGGCAATCCGCACATGGCGATGGCCGGGTACAACGCGGGCGAGGGGAACGTGAAGAAGTGGCTCGAGCGCTTCGGCAACCTCCCCACCGACGCCTGGGTCGAGTCGATCCCGTTCCGCGAGACCCGTCACTACGTCAAGCGCGTCAGCCGGACGTGGCAGGTCTACCGGATTCTCTACGACGGACAGGGCACGTTTCCGGACCTGTCGGCCTACACTCTCGTCGCCGTGCCGGATGAGTCGCCGGAATAGCTGACGGTGCCAGATCAGCTGGAAAGGATAGGACGACCGTCATGAGCACCGTGGATCCCGCAGTCTTCGAGCAGTTCGACGCCCACCAGCGCCGCGCCATCGCCGTCCTCGGACGCGTCCTGGCGTCCGTCCAGGTGGGGATGAGCGAGGCCGACATCGAGGCCCTCTGCCGCGAGGAAGCCCAGAAGGAAGGCTTCAACCACTGGTATCACCCGCCCGAGGTCGCCATCGGCGCCCGTGCGGCGTCTCGGCGGCCCTGGACCCGAGCCAGCGGATCCGTCCGCGCGAACGCCGGGGACATCGTCACGATCGACATCGGACCGGCCACGGATGACGCCTATGGCGATATCGGGACCTCGATGGTGGTGGACGACGGCGCCGGTGGCGTCGAGGAGCCCGAGGTCGTGACCGTCGCGCGTGAGTGTGTGCGCGGCTGCGTCGGGTACAGCAGCCACCTCAAGACCGTCGGCGAGATCTACGTCTACGCCAAGGCCTGGGCCGTGAACCACGCGATGGAGCTCCTGAGCGACCGGGCCATCGGCCACGCCATCCTGCCCAAGGGCGGCGTCCTGGCGATGGACTGGCCGCGCTCGGCCCACACCGCGACGTGGCTCAAGCGCCACCAGGTCCACTTCCTGAACCCGAACATGATGGACGGGATCTGGGCGTTCCGGCCGTCCATCGGACAGCGTGGCGCGTGCGCTGCGTTCGAGGAGATCGTCGTGATCGACGGGGACGAGAAGCACGTCCTGGGCCGCGACTCCATCGACGACATCGCGACCTACCCGGTCTGATGCCTACCGATCGGTAGGTAGGGCCTTGACGCCCAGCCTCGACGGGCGAAGATGGGGCCCATGTCCGAACGCCCGAACCGCAAGCTCGATGTCCAACGCCTGACGAAGCTGGCGCTGCCCGAGCTCCCGAGCCTCATCGCTGGCACCGTCGCGCTGACCATCGCCTCGGCCATCACGCTCAGCTACCCGGTCGTCGTCCAGCACATCATCGACGGCATCGGCGAGGGCGGCGGGTACGACCTCGTCAACAACGCGACGATGCTGCTCCTCGGCCTGTTCCTCGTCGGCTCGGCGTTCGGCGCGGCCCGGGCCTGGCTGTTCACCGTGGCCGGCGAGCGCGTCGTCGCCCGGCTGCGCGAGCAGCTCTACGGCTCGATCGTGAACCAGGAGGTCGCGTTCTTCGACGAGCGGCGCACGGGCGAGCTGACCAACCGGCTCGCTGCGGACACCACGGTCCTGCAGAACACCGTGACGGTGAACGTCAGCATGCTGCTGCGCTTCATCATCATGGGCATCGGCGCCATCGGGTTCCTGTTCTACACGAACTGGCAGCTCACCCTGCTGACGCTCGCCGTCGTGCCCGTGGTGGCCATCGGTGCAGGTGTGTTCGGCCGCCGGCTCCGGGGTCTCAGCCGCGACGTCCAGGACGCGCTGGCCCGCGCCACCGAGGTCGCCGAGGAGACCATCAGCGGCATCCGCACCGTGCGGGCGTTCGCTCGCGAGGACGCCGAGACGGCCCGCTACGGCGAGGCCGTCGACGAGAGCTTCCAGCTCGCCAAGGGGAGGGCGGTCGTCATCGCGCTGTTCCGCTGGCTCGTCGGCTTCGCCGGCTACTCGGCCATCGGCCTGGTGCTCTGGTACGGCGGACGCCTCTTGATCGACGGCGCCATGACCATCGGTGAGCTGACCAGCTACCTGCTCTACACCTTGACCGCGGCCATGTCGATCGGTGCGCTGTCGGGGCTCTACGAGGACTTCATGAAGGCCCTCGGGGCCAGCGAGCGGGTGTTCGAGCTGCTCGACCGCGAGCCTTCGGGGCACACCGGAACGGACCAGCCGGCCTCGGTCGATGGAGGCGTGCTGTTCCAGGGCGTGAGCTTCGCGTACCCCAGCCGCCAGGACATGCCGGTGCTCGTGGACTTCGACCTGGCGCTGGATCAGGGCGAGGTGGTGGCGCTCGTCGGCCCGTCGGGCAGCGGCAAGTCGACCGTCGCGGCGCTGATCTCGCGCTTCTACGACCCCGATACGGGCCGCATCTCGCTGGACGGTCGCCCCTACGAGGACCTCGACAGCAGCTGGCTCCGCCGCCAGGTCGGCGTGGTCTCCCAGGAGCCCATCCTCTTCGCCACGAGCATCAAGGACAACATCCGGTACGGCCGACCCACGGCGACCGACGCCGAGGTCGAGGCGGCCGCCAACGCCGCCAACGCCCACGACTTCGTGATGGGCTTCCCCGAGGGGTACGACACGCTCGTCGGCGAGCGCGGCGTGAAGCTCTCAGGTGGTCAGAAGCAGCGGGTGGCCATCGCTCGCGCGCTGCTGAAGGACCCACGCGTGCTGGTGCTGGACGAGGCCACCTCGGCCCTGGACGCCGAGTCCGAGCACCTGGTCCAGGACGCCCTGGACCGCCTCATGGAGGGCCGCACCACGCTGGTCATCGCGCACCGGCTGAGCACGGTGAAGGAGGCCGACCGGGTCTGTGTCCTGGACGGCGGTCGCATCGTGCAGCAGGGGACCCACAGCGAGCTTGTCAGCACCGATGGGCTCTACCGCCGCCTGGTCGAGAGGCAGTTCGCCGCGGCCTGAGTCGGCTCAGAGCTCGTAGACGTAGACTCTCTTGAAGTCGCGGACCTCGTCGTCGGTCAGGCCCTGGGCGGACACGGCCAGCTTCAGCTTGCCGCCGTCGGAGACCAGGTCGTGGTCGCCGTTGCCGACCGTGCCCGTGGGCACCGCCTCGTTCGCCCCGGTCGCCAGCGTCGCGATGTAGACGGGGTCGAACTTGTCGTCGTCGTCCTTCACGTACAGGATGCCCGAGCCGTCGGGGAGCCATTGCGCGCCGTCGTGGTTCATCACGACGCCGCGGGCCACAGGCCGGGACTTGCCGCTGTCGAGCGACAGCACGAACAGATCGAACCGGTCCTTTTCCTGGTGGTTCGTGTAGAACGCGAGCGACTTCCCGTCGGGCGAGAACGACGGCCGGGTCTGCGTGTTGCCCAGCGCGACGAGCTTCTTCGGGACCGGGTTCGCCAGGTCCTCGACGACGTGGATGGTGTCGCCCGAGCGGGTGTGGCCGACCCAGGCCAGCTTCGTGCTGTCCCCGGACCAGGCCAGGTACAGCTCGCTGGCGTCCGCGTCCTTGCTGACGCGTGTGGGGTCCTTCTCGAGCGACCCAGCCCCCAGCAGGTAGACGTCTCCCTGGCCGGTTCGCGCCGAGGTGAAGGCGATCCAGCGGCCGTCCGGAGACCACGCGGGGCCGCCGTCCGCAGCCGGTCCGGGTGCGATGGGGCTGCCCGAGTTCAGGTACAGGTCGTAGTTCTGGTCGGGCCCGCTGGCGGCGTACAGGTAGTAGCCCTCGGGTCCCCATGTGAGCTCGTGGACCACGCTGCGGTCCGCGGCGGTCTGGAAGCCCGAGGTCACCGCCGAGGCGCCGCGGCTGCTCGGCGTCACGCGGACCGCGGGCTTTCCGTCCTCGACCAGCCAGGTCTCGATGACCTTCTTGTCGTGGTAGTTCAGCTCGTACGCCAGCGTCGAGCCGTCGGGCGACCAGCTGGGGCTCTGGCAGTTCCCGGAGACGTCGGGCGTCACCGCGGAGGCGCCCGCCAGGGCTGGCGGGATGAGTGCCGGGGTCAGGAACGACAGGAGCAAGGCGACCTCAAAAGGCGTGGGAGAAGTTGGCCATCATCCGGATGGCGGTCGACGTCCAGGCGGGATCCGCCGTCGTGTACTCGATGGTGGTGCCATCGCCGGAGACCGTCGCGGTTCCGGGCGACGGCACGAAGCCGAACGCCTGGTCCACGACCACGCGAACACCCAGACCGGTGGCCGTCGTCCGTCCGGCGCGGCGCCAGTCCACGGACAGCTCGGCGAAGGGGATGTGAGCCCGGCCCACGGCGTAGACCATGATGTCCGGGTCGCGGTCGAGTTCGTCGGGGGGCGCACAGGCCACGCCAGACGCCTCGTCGATGCACTCGAACGGGATGCCCGGCAGGTAGCCGTAGCGGTACCCCAGGCCCGGTCGGACGGCGAGAGGGCCGCTGACCATCAGCTCCTTGCCGAGCCGCACACCGAGCGTGTAGGTCGCCGGGTGTCGGACGGCGCCGAAGCCGTCGACGTTGTAGCTGCGCAGGCTGTAGTCGACGACGACGCCGGCCAGGATGCCCTTGATGGGCTGGGTGACGCCGAGCTGGACCTCGAGCGAGGGGCCCAGCGGTGCGGTCCGGTCGCCCAGGTAGAGGCCCACGCCGGTGCTGACCTCGGCGCGCGTCACCTGGAGTGCGGCGAACCCGGACTCGCCGAGCGAGCCCATCGACAGATCGAGGGCCGTCTCGACCCCCAGGCCGGGCTCGAGGAGGACACGCTCGCCCTGGACCAGGTACTCGCCGGCGGGCAGCGCGATCCGGATGGGCAGCACCTGGGGCTTCGTCCACTCGAGCGCCATTTGGTCGACGAAGCGCTTCAGGTCGGGGTCCATCAGGAGCGAGCTGCGCTCGAGCTGGATGCGGGACTGCATGCCCTCGTGCGGCGACGTGATGACCAGGAGCCCGAAGGTCCCTTCGATCCAGTCGGCGAGCTGGGCGGCTTGGAGCGCTTCGTCCGGGTCGCGGGTGAGCTCGCTGGCCTGGCGAGCGGCCTTGGCGGCGCCCTCGGCGTCCAGCAGCTCGTACCGGACCTGGGCCAGGAGCCACCAGGCCTGGAACGAGTTGCGGCCGTCGTCCAGGGTGACGGCTTCCTCGAGCTCGGCCTCGGCGTCGGTGTACCACTGCTTCTTCACGAAGAGCTTCGCCTGATCGACGTGGTGCTGTGCGTCCTGGGCCGACGCGACGCCGCCGAGCGCGATCAGAAGGCCGAGGAACGTCATGCGGTCTCCTGGCCGGGCAGCATCCCGGCGCTCGCGAGCAAGCTCTCCGTATACGGATGGTGCGGCACGCGCCCGAGCTCGGCGGTCTGAAACCGGTCCACGACCTTGCCGTCCTTCATCACGAGCAGCCGGTCGCAGGCGTACGCCATCAGCGGAAGGTCGTGGCTGACGAGCAGGGTGGCCCGCTCGGGGCCCCGCGCCGCCAGGATGAGGTCGATGAGGTCGGCCTTGAGCGCGGCATCCAGACCGGCGGTGGGCTCGTCGGCGACCAGGATGCGTGGATCGGCGACCAGCACCCGCGCCAGGCCCACGCGGCGGCGCTCGCCTCCGGACAGGGCGCGAGGGATCGCGTCGAGCCGATGCTCGAGGCCCACCTGGCGAATGACCCGCGCGACCAGGTCACCGGCGTCCGCGTCGGGTCGATGGAGCTGGGCCGACTCGCGCAGGTGCGCGCGGACCGAGAGCCCCGGGTTCAGCATGCTGTCGGGGTCCTGGAAGATGAGCTGGACGTCCCGTCGCATGCGGCGTCGGCCGGCCGAGCCCAGCGAAGCCAGAGCCTGGCCGAGGATCTGGACGCTTCCGCCGGACAGCGGCACGAGACCCAGGGCGGCCCGCACGAGCGTCGTCTTGCCCGAGCCGGACTCGCCGATCAGGCCAACGACCTCGCCCAGCTCGAGCGTCAGGTCCACGCCGCCGACGGCCGTCACTGCGGGCCGGCCCCAGCCGACGTCGTATCGCTTCTCGAGCCCGCGGATCTCCAGCGCGCTCACAGGGCACCTCCCGCGATGCGGGCGGTCGCCTGCCAGAGAGCGAGCGCCTCGGGCGACTCCATGCGGCTGAGCTGGCTGGTCGGGAGGTCCTCGACGATCCGGCCCTGGTGCATGACGAGCAGGTGGTCTCCGAGCTTGGGGACGAGCCGCAGGTCGTGCGTGATGAAGAGGATTCCGACCCCTTCGCGCTTGAGAGCGAGCAGCTCGTCGAGGATAGCCTCCTGCACGGTCGGATCGAGCCCGGTCGTGGGCTCGTCGACGACGAGGAACCGGCTCCCACGGGCCAGGGCGAGCGCGATGGCGACACGCTGGGCCATTCCCCCGGACAGCTCGTGTGGGTAGAGCTCGGCGACCCGCTCGCCGTCTGCCAGTCCGGACTTCTTGAGCCAGACCGCAGGCTCCAGCGGCCGGCCGGCCAGCTCCAGCGCCTCATTGACCTGGCGACCGATACGCCAGAGCGGATCCAGGCTGCCCCGCGCGTCCTGCGGCAGGTAGCCCACGACCGCGCCCCGCAGACCCGTGAAGCCGGTCTCGAGGGGGCGGTGGCGTGTGCCGTCGACCACGATCTCGAGCGTGCCGGCGGTCACCCCGGGCTTCACGCTGCACATGCCGACGAGCGTGCGTGCCGTCAGGGTCTTGCCCGACCCGGACGCTCCGACGAGCACCGTGATGCTGCCGCGGTCCAGGTGCAGGCCGACGCCGCGTACCAGCTCGCGTCGGCCACCCCCAGGCAGCTCCGCTTCGATGTGCAGGTCGTCGAGCAGCAGGAGGTCAGCCATCGCTGGCCTCCACGAGCGCGTCGCCGATCCAGGCAGCCGACAGGATGACGCCCCAGATCGCCAGCCCGGGAGCCCACGAGGCCCAGGGGTTCGCGTCGGGCTCGCGCCACTCGAACGCGATCATGTTTCCCCAGCTCGGGTCGGGCTGGGCGACGCCGAAGCTGCCCGCTCCGTCCAGTCCGCCGATGTAGCTGAGCGTCGTCTCGAGCAGCAGCAGGTAGGCGAACAGCATCAGGGCGTGCCGGGCGACCAGCCGCCGGCAGTTCACCCACAGCAGGTGGTGGACCAGGACCCGTACCGGGTGCACGCCGTGGGCCTCGGCCGCGAGCACGAACTCCGCGCGGCGGAACGACTCGATGCGCGCGTGGATGGCCTCGCCCAGGGTCGGCGCGTAGGCGACGCCCGCCACGAGCCCGATGACGGCGACCTCGCTCCCGAAGATGGCGCAGGCCAGCAGCACCAGGACGAAGCGGGGGAGGGACTCGAGCACCGTGAAGAGGTACCGCACCCCGCCGGCGATGGGTCCGCCGGACCAGCCCGCGATGGCCCCCGCCGGCAGGCCGAAGCCCAGCGCCACGAGGCAGGCGAGCAGCGCGGGCCCCATGAAGGCCTCGCTGCTCTTCAGCATGCGCCAGGCCACGTCGCGGCCGAGGTGGTCGGTGCCGAGCCAGTGCTCGGCCGAGGGCAGCGCGCTGGCTCGCAGGACGTCCACGTCCGAGGTCACGTCGTACCCGCTGACCAGCGAGACGCACCACGCCAGGAGAACGAACCCGAGCGTGATGGCGGCGGCGAACGACGCGACGCGCGTCATCGAGCGACCCGGAGTCGAGGGTCGAGCCCGATGCGGATGACGTCCCCCACCAGGCGCGCGGTACAGACCACCGCAGCGGCGACGAGCACGAGCCCGAGCGCGAGCGGGTAGTCACGCAGGCGGCAGGCCTGCCACAGCATGGCGCCGGCGCCGTTGAGCTGAAGCACCTTCTCGACGACCACCAGGCCGCCCAGGAAGAAGGCGGTCCGGCTCACCGCGATGGTCGTGAGCGGCGGGAGCAGGTTCCACAGGATGTGTGGCCAGAGGCGCGCCCCGCGGGCCGTGGCGGCGTCGATGTAGCCGGACCCTCGGATGATGCGCAGCTCGTCGTCTGCGGCCTGGTGGACCTCGGTCAGCGCCGAGCTGCCGATGGCGAGCACGACGACGCCGAGGACGGACTTCAGGAGCGAGTCGCCGAGCGGCAACGCGAACCACTCGGGCCGGGTGATGGTCCCGGCCTCGATGAGGCTGAACGCGGTCTCGTTCAGCGTCACGACGGCGGTCGCCGCCAGCAGGAACACCGGCGCGACGGACACGACCTGGATGAGCCGTCTCCCGACCCGCAGCCGGGCATAGGCCAGCCCGACGCCGCCGATGAGCGCCAGCAAGACGGCGGACACGAGCGTGGGGGCGCTGGCCAGCGAGGCGCGCCAGACGAGCGAGCTCACCTCGGTGCCCGGCCGGTACGTCAGCGACACGCCCAGGTCCCCGGTGGCGGCGCCAGTGACGAAACGCCACCACCGCACCAAGAGAGGCTGGTCGAGCCCCCAGCTGGCGATCATCTGGTCGCGGAGCTCGGGGTCGTCCGTCAGGAGATCCACCGCGTCGCCCGGCGCCAACCACAACAGGGCCTGGGCCAGGAGCGCCGCGCCGGCGAGCGTGGCCACGAACGCAGCCAATCGCCGCCCGATGGCGGCGAGCTGCCTCACTGCATCTTCCAGTCCGAGATCCAGGTGAAGAAGTAGAAGGGGTGGATGACGACGTTCCGGACGCGCGTGCTGACAGCCGAGTAGCTGTCGAGCGTCCAGAGGTAGATCATCGGCGCGTCCTGGTTCGCGATGGCGTGCACCTTGCGCAGCGCCGTCTTCTTCACGTGCGGGTCGCGTGCCAGGCGGGCCTCGTCCAGGAGCGCGTCGACCTCGGGGTTGCTGTAGCCCCCGAAGTTCCGGGCGCCGTCGGTGTGCAGCTGCTCGCGCACGTCCTCGTTGCGGTCGAACGACCACTGCGACAGCACCAGCTGGTAGTCCTTCTCACGCCAGATGCGCGCCTTCCAGGCCGCCTCGTCGAGGAACTCGACGTCGACCTCGACGCCCTGTCCGCGGAGCTGGGACTGGAGGTTGATGACGACCTCCTGCGCGCTCTCGAGCGTCTGGTGGGCCGTGATGGTGATGGTCAGCGGCTCGCCGTCCTTCACCCAGGCGCCGTCGATCTGCTCGTACCCGGCCTCGTTCAGCAGCGAGGCGGCGCGCATGTCGTCGTACATGTAGCCGCGCACGTCGTGGTTGTAGAACGGGCTCGACTTCACGAAGGGGCCGGTCAGCAGCTCGCCGGTGCCGATGGGCGCGAGCAGCAGCTCGACGTCCACCATGTAGGACATGGCCTGGCGAACGCGAGCGTCCGAGAACGTCTCGTTCTCCAGGTTGAACCCGACGTACCACCAGGAGTTGGTCTGGTAGGGGTAGAGCTCGACCTTGCGGTTGTTCTGCAGGACCGCCAGGTCGCGGGGCAGGACGCGGACCAGGCCCTCGAGGCTCTCGTAGATGAGGAGCTTGGCCTGGTAGCTCTTGTCCGTGACCTCGCGCATCACGAGCTCGGGGATGTCGACGCTCGAGCGGTGGTCGACGTTGGCCTCGAACGTGATGCTGTTGTCGTCGTTGTAGCGGACGAGCTTGAACGGGCCGGTTCCGACCGGGCGGGTGCGGAAGCTGTGGGTGCGGCTCACCGAGGCGCCGTCGAAGTGGTGCTTCGGCAGGATCTTGAAGAAGAGCTTCTCTTCGGGCCGCGGCTCGGCGTCGACGAAGTAGAGGATGACGGTCTGGGCGCTGGTGGCCTCGGCCCGGTCGATCCACTCGACGCGTCCGGCCTCGGTCGACATCGTGCCGTCGTCACGCATCGCGGCGATGGTGAACACCACGTCGTCGGCGATCAGCGGCTGGCCGTCGTGCCAGACAACGTCGTCGCGCAGGCGCAGCGTCATGCTCATCATGTCGTCCGAGAGCTCGGACATCGCCACCAGGTTCGGCGTCGCCGCCAGGTCCTGGTCGTCGGTGTACAGGCTGTCGAACAGCAGCTCGTTCACGCGTGCTTCCGACATCGTCGTCGAGAACAGCGGGTTGACGATGCCCGGGGCCTGGTCTTCGGCGTACCGAAGTGAGCTGGCAAGGGCGGTGCCGACGAGCAGGGTCGTCAGGGCGGCGAGACGCATCAGTTCTCCTTCGAGTCACCCTGACGGTCCAGGCCGCGCAGGATGGCCACGTCGCCGACGATCTCGTCGACTCCATGGGCTTCCGAGAGCGGGGGTCCAGTCAGGACGTGGAGGCTGTCGAGGGCTTCCCGCACGTGACCGGACCGCAGCTGCGCTGTGGCCTGGACGGCGTAGAGGCCGGGGAGGTTCACGGGGCCCAGGTCGCGGGGTGCCTCGAGATCGAGGGCGAGCTGGGAGAGCGCCAGGGCCTGGCGCGGTCGGTCATCGGCCAGCGCTTCACGCGACAGGTCGAGCAGGATGGCGGCCCGCAGGCGGGGCACCAGGGCGAGGTCGTCGAGCAGGGCGAGGCCGTCGCTGTTCAGGTCGGCGCGCCAGGAGGCCGTCCAGGCATCCAGCACCACGTCGAGGTCGCGCACCAGCTGGCGGGCGGTCTCGGCGTCATCGGTGGTCAACACACCCGGGTCGACGCCGAGCGCCAGGGCTGCGTGGGCGCCGCAGCCCTCGGTCACGTCGCCGATGCAGGCGGAGAACAGCTGGCCCTCGAGCCCGGTGGGCAGCGCGTCGACGGCGTAGACCTGGGCTAGGCTCCAGTGGCGCTGGGGGTCGAAGAACACGCGCTCGTGCTCGCCCGCGGCCTCGGAGAAGATGGCCTCGTCCGGCCCGAGCGGCTCGACCTGCCCTGTCGTGCGGACGGACAGGTTGGCGTTCAGCCGCTCGATGAGCGCGTTCTCGGTTCCGCCCGGGACGGGCTGGTCGAGGGCAGGGGAGGCGGCGAGCGTCGTCGCGGCGGCCCTCACCACCGGGTCGGTGGCGTCCTTGGCCACCTCGAGCCAGGCCGCGGCCTGCTCGGTGTCACCCGCTTCGAGAGCGGCCAGCGCGGCGAACCAGGTCAGGGCGGAGCCTTCGGGCAGCTCGCCCTTGTCCTCCCACGTGGTCATGGTGCTGGCCCAGGCGGCGCTGGAGAGCTCGCCCAGGTCCGCGTGCAGGCTCGCCAGATCCGCTCGGGCCCGCACACCGGCAGGTCCCGGGGTCCGAACGGCCTCGAGCAGGTCGCTGCGGTGGTAGGCCACCCAGCCGTCGCGATCCGCATCCACCACGGCCGTGAAGGCCGCGGGGTCGGTCGTGACGGTGCCCAGCCAGCTCGCATCCAGGGGCGAGCTGGTCCGTGTCGGAGGCTCCCCTCCGGTGCAGGCGGCCAGAAGCAGAAGCATCACTCGCCTTCGTACGTCGCGCCTGCCGAGTGGGTGCGGTCGGGGTGCTCGTCGGGATCGATGTCCTGGTCGGCGCCGACCAGGCGGATCGTGTCCTCCTTGAGCGCCACCGGCTCGATGAGCAGCTCGCCGCGCTTGTACTCGACGGTCGTCGTCGCGGGGTGGAAACCGGGCTTGAAGGCCTCGACGTCGTAGATCGTGCGCTTGGACATCTTGGTCCGCTCGCCCGTCTCGTCGCGCAGGTAGTCGACCTCCCAGTAGCCCTCCTGGTCGGTCACGAGCTGGACGTTGCCGGGGGCGACCGTGATGACCACGCGGTCGAGCGGCTCGCCGTTCCGGTCGGTCACGGTGCCCATGATGGCGTGGTGCTGGCTGCACCCGACGAGCGCGCCGACGAGTCCGATGCCCAGGAGGGTCTTGGTGATGCCGTGCATGCCTACTCCAACCGCTGGCGGATGTCTTCGAGCTTCTCGATCTGCGCCGACGCGGTGTTCGCCCGGCTCGAGTCACCCTTGGTCAGGACGTGCCGCTGGTACTTCTCCCAGCCGCGAATGGCGTCGTCGAGGAGCTCCATGTCCTCGCCGTCCTTGTAGAACAGCCCCTGGTACGCCGCCGCCTGGGCCGCGTAGATGTCGGCCTTGGTCGAGAAGACCAGGTCCGAGGGGATGCGCGCCCAGTAGCGCTCGGCCTGCTTGGCCTTGTCGAGCGCCGTCTGGTAGCTCCCGCCGTTGACCGCCAGCGTCGCCTGCTTGCTCAGGTAGACGCTGTTGTACCGGTTCTCCGGGAGGATCATCAGCTCGCTGAGGTAGGCCTTCTGCTGCCGGGTGTCGCCCTTCTGTTCGGCGTTCATCAGGAGCAGTGCGCGGCTGCGCGTGTAGGAGGGGTCGGTGTCCTCGACCATCTCCAGGAGCCCGACGTCCATGGACGACAGGTCGCCGCTCTTGGCGTCGCTCACGTAGCTGTCGAGGTTGGTGGCCTCGGACAGGTCGCTGCCCTCGTCCAGCAGCGGGTCGTCGAGCGCGACATCGACCAGGCCGTCGTCTGAGCCGAGGCTGGCGAACAGGTCGTCGTCGTCGTCCGTCGCCGCGTAGCTGCTGGAGCCCTTCGGCTCGGCGTACGTGCTCGAGGCCGTGTACGTGGGCTCGGTGCGCTTCGGCTCCGGCTTCACGTAGGTCGGCTCGCGCGTTGGCTCGGTGTCGAGACGGCTCGGCGCGATGGCGACGGGCTCCTCGACATCGGGAGCCTCCTCGGGGGCCTCCTCGACCTCGGGCGCTTCCTCGGGCGCCTCGGTCAGCTCGGCGAGCGCGTCGTTCACCGTCTCCGGTGACTCCTCGATGGCCGCGATGGCCGGGATCTCGAGGTCGGGCGGCTCGCTGCTGGCGATGAAGTAGCCGACGCCACCGATACCAGCGCAGGCGATGAAGAGCACCGCTGCGACGGCGCCGATGATGAGCGGTGTGTTCGAGGACTTCTCCTCGGGCTCGCCGGCGGGGACCTCGGCGGTCGGGTCGGGGCGCGACAGCGGCTTGGGCGCAGCCACCTCCTGACTCGGCGGCGGCGCTGCGGGGAGCGTCGGCCGTCCGGCGTCGTCACCGGGCTGCCAGGGCGGAGGCGTGTTCAGGTCGACCGGCGGCGGGGCGGCTTCCGGCTTGGCCAGGAGCGGCACGTCCACGAAGCCCGTCTCGGTGGGGTCCTGGCTGACGTCCTCGGAGGGCTGCGGCGACGGCGGCAGCGGAGCCGGGATGGCGCCTTCCGTCTTGTCGTCCAGCGAGACGACGCCCTGGGTGGCCTCCTCGGAGGCGTTGAGCTCGTCCTCCGGGTACAGCGTCGGGGGCGGCGCCGGTGGCGAGATGTGCGCGGCCGTGTCCTCGGGCTCGACGTGGGCCGACTCCGGGATGGCGTCGAACGTCGTCGGCTCGGGCGTCTCGAGCGCCGGCCGGGGCAGGAACGCTGCGGTGTCCGCGGGCTCGTCGATGTCGCTGGAGACCGGCGGCTCCCACGCCTGGGCGACGCCCTGGCCGTGATCCAGCTCGGTCTCGGCTTCGTCTCCGCCGAACCAGGTGTTGCCATCCGCGGCGACGGCGGCCACACCGGCGGCGGCGGCGGCTCCGCCCACCAGGAACGCGGCGGTGTCGGCCGGGTCCGACTCGGGCATCGGGCGACCCATGGGGTGCTCGGGTGCCAGGGGAGGCGGCGCTCCGCGCACCTGGGCCACGACGGACGGCGGGCCGGCCGGAGCCTTGGGCTCGTCCATCACGTGGAGGTCGGTCGGCGGCTCGTTCCATTCGTCGGGATCGAGGTCGTCGGTGGACGGCTGCCCCGAGCCGAGCTCGGACCAGTTGGGGGGCGCGGCCACGGCGATCTTCGCCGCCGTCGTCTCCGAGGTCGGCTGCGGCTTGAACGAGCCGGTGGTCTCCGCCTCGATCGGCGCCAGGAAGGCGCGGGTGTCGTCCGCGATGCTGGCGAAGCTGTACCCGGCCATCAGGCCGCGCAGATCCTCGCGCAGGACGAAGGCGCGCTGGTAGCGGTGACGCGGGTTCAGGGACAGCGCCCGGAACAGGACCTTGTCCAGCCCCGGCATGCGCTCCTTGACTTTGGCGAGCGGTCCGCTCACCTCGGCCCGACGGACCCGGTGGATCGTCTGGAGGTTGCTGTCCGCACGGAAGAGCGGCTCGAGCGTGAGCAGCTCGTACAGGATCGCGCCGAGCGCGAACACGTCGGACGCGGGCTGGAGCCGCTGGTCCGGGTGCGTCTGCTCGGGGGAGAGGTACTCCATCCGCGTCGGGACGGGACCGGCCATCCCACCCTGGGGCAGCGCGGTCGGGCTGCGCAGGAGCGCGAAGCCCCCGACCTGCACCTTGCTCTCCGGGGTCACGAACAGGTGCGCGGGCTGCAGGCCCAGGTGCAGCACGTTCTCGGCGCCCGTTCCCTTGCCGGGGCGGCCGTGCATGACCTCGAGCGCAGAGCAGATCTGCGTTGCGATGTTCAGGAAGACGTTGTGGGGGATCTCGGTGTTGGTCTTGCGACACCACGCCAGGACCCGCTCCAGGTCGATGCCTTCGACCCACGACTCCACGGCGAAGCACTCGCCCTCGACCTGGACCCAGTCGAGGGCCTGGACGAGGAAGGGGTGCTTGATGCCGAGGAGATCGCGGACGCGAGCTTCGACGGAAGCGAGCCGACGAGCGTCCTTGCGGACGAACGGCAAGACGCGTCGACAAAGGACGCGGGTGCCGTCCTCCTGGACGCCGAGGTAGGACTCGGCCACACCACCCGTCCCCAGCTTTCGCTGGAGCGTGAGCGGACCGATTTTCTTGGGGAGGAGCATCATGATGGCTGCCCTGGACACAGGTGTGGCGCAGCTTCCAAAAACTCGGTGCCAAGCGCCATCCGGAAGCATTGTCGTCTATGAAGTGGGGTCTCCCGCGTCAAGCCTGGGTCACCGGAGGTGGGTCACTTTTGCAGGGGCTTGTCTCGTCAGCTGCGTCTGCAGGTACCGAGTGAGGGACGCTCGCTGTTTCAGAATCGCTCGC
>JAAESX010000318.1 GCA_024228935.1 Pseudomonadota bacterium | reverse complement strand
TCAGAACTGGAAGTAGAAGAACGGCGCCGCCAGCCCCTTGAAGAGCGACAATACGCTGACCGCGGCGACCGCGATGGCGGCCAGTCCCCAGACGGGCATCACGCCGAAAGCGTCCTGGAGCTTCTCCTTCCAGTCGGGCGGCGTGACGTGCAACAGCGCCGCGCAGATCAGCGCCGCGAGCCCCGGCCAGGCCAGCAGCTCGACGCTGGGGAACGCTGGACGGAACAGCGCCGTGAACGAGTCCGCCGCGCCCTGGAAGTCCTTCACGTGCAGGAAGATCAGGCCCACGCAGAGCGCGTTGAACGTCGCGAAGATCTCCAGTCCACGACCGACCCAGGTCGTCGCCGGCTTCGGCATGAACTTGCGCCAGGTGACGAGCAGCACGCCGTTCCACAGGCCCCAGACCGCGAACGTCCAGCCCGCGCCGTGCCAGAGGCCGCCCAGGAAGAAGGTCATCGTGGTCGCGAACGCCGCCACCCAGGGCCCGTGTTTGCTGCCACCGAGCGGGAAGTACAGGTAGTCGCGCAGGAAGTACGACAGCGTGATGTGCCAGCGCCGCCAGTGCTCCATCGGCGTGCGCGACAGGAACGGCCGCTTGAAGTTCACCGGTAGCTGGAAGCCGAACAAGAGCGCCGCCCCGATGGCGACGTCCGAGTACCCGGAGAAGTCGCAGTACACCTGGAAGTTCGCGGCCCAGACCGCCAGGACCGTGTCGAAGGCGCCGAACGCGGTGGGGTCGTCGAAGTAGGGCCGGACGATGTGGCGACTCATCGTGTCCGCCAGGATCATCTTCTTCGCCAGGCCAGCCAGGATCAGGAAGATGCCCTCGCCGAACGCCTTGACGTCCAGTCGCGGCCGCTGCTTCAGCTGGGGCAGGAACTCGCTCGCCCGAACGATGGGTCCGGCGACCAGCTGGGGAAAGAAGAAGACGAACGTCGCGAACCCGACCAGGTTCTTCGTGGGCTTCAGCTTCCGCCGGTAGATGTCGACCGTGTAGCTGAGCGACTGGAAGGTGTAGAAGCTGATGCCGACAGGCAGGGCCTGGTCGACCCGCGGCAGGCGCATCGGGAAGCCCACGGCGTCGAGCCCGACCTCGGCCGAGGACAGGAAGAAGTCGCCGTACTTGAAGACGCCCAGGAGCCCCAGGTCGAGCGAGACCGTGGTCGCCAGCAGCCACTTCCGCACCTTGTCCGGCCGGTCCTGCCCGAGCAGCCAGCCGAACACGTACGAGTTCAGCGAGCTGACCACGATGAGGACCAGGTACCAGGGCTGCCAGCTGGCGTAGAACACCGCCGAGACGAAAAGGAGCCACAGCAGGAGCGGCCAACGGAACCGCTGGATCACCGCGTACACCGCGTACACGACGACCAGGAAGGCCCCGAACTCGAAGGTGTTGAACAGCACCTACTTGCGCAGCTCCGGTGCCACGGCCGCGCACAGCTCGTCCGAGAAGCGCATGGCTCCCGTCCGACCGAGGTGGTCCGGGTCGAGCCAGTGCTCCTTGTCGTCGCGCCAGTCGGTCAGGTTGCCGTCGAACGTGGGCAGCCCGTGCTCGCGCGACAGCGACCACAGGTAGTCGCTGTACTCCATGTAGGTCTCCGGAGGGACCTGCTGGAAGAACGCCGGGTGGAGCGGCATGTTCACCAGCATCACCTGGACCTCGTTCTCATCGGCCCAGTCCAGGAGTTCCATCAGCTCGGCGTGGTGGAGCCCCTCGCCCGCCTCGAAGTCGGAGAAGCGCTCGACGCTGAGGAGCTCCTCGCGCTGGACCGCCCACTTCGCCCAGCGGTAGTCCTGCAGGTCCTCGAACGCCTGGTTCTGGTCGCCGCAGGCGGGGTCACCCGAGCAGAACTGGCCGCCCCGCTCGTGCAGCATCAGCCAGCGCAGGCGGGCCTCATTGTCGAACCGGCCCGACAGGATGAGCGCGAGCGCCTCGGGGCCCCGAGCCAGCGGAGCGAGCGAACCGAGCACGTCCTCGTACGAGGAGCTGGCTGCGAGCATGGCCGGCACGTCCGCGATCTCGCCCTCGTGGGCGTAGATCATGTCGTTCTTGTGGTTGTGGTCGTTGAACGCCTCGGGCGTGACGCCGATGACCAGGACGTCGGGCACCTTGTCGTCGACGAGCACGTAGCGAGCGAGCTTGTTCCAGGTCAGCCCTGTCGAGTACACCCGCGCCAGCGAGACGGTGCGCGTCTCCCGCTCGAGCTGGTCCTCGAGGCACAGGTCCAGGCGGGTCGGCGAGATGCCGAACGACGCGCGCGAGCTGCCGAAGATCACCACGTCGACCGGTCCATCGACGGCCGTCTGGAACGCGTACACGTCACTCGGCCAGACCAGGTTCTGCACGTACTTCAGGCCGGCGGCCTCGGTCGTGAGGGACACGCCGAGCACCAGCGCCACGAACAGCACCAGGAACGACATCCCGCGTCGGGTCGTGTCGGTGAGCACGCTACTGCCGGGCCTCGCGGTCGAGGTCGTGCAGCGGGACCCAGCCGTTCGGGTGCTCACGCGGGCTCTCGACGGGGTCACGCTCCGGGGGCGCCGCCGCGGCATCGAACTCCGGATCGGCTCCCCCTTCGTACAGGACCTCGGGCTGACCCTCGGGGAGCTCGGGCACCGGCACGAACTTCGGGCCGGTGCTGATGGGAGGCGCCTTTGGCATCGGCATCGGCTCGTGGGCCTTGTCCCCGTCGTGCATGGGCGGGTTCACCTTGGGGTCGAGCATCGGGCCGTCGCCGTCGAGCTTCGCCACCGGTGCATCCGGGTCCCGCTCGCGGCCCTTGCCCCGACCCTTGCCGCCCTTGCCGCGTCCTTCGAGGCGCTCGGCAGCGCCCGAGCCGTCGCCGCCATCCCCGAGCTCCTGCCAGTACTCGACCTGGAGGTCCCGGTTCTCGTTCCGATCCTGGCCCACACCCTGGCCGTCCAGCCGCCCGGGAATGTTGGGCTGGGGTGCCTCGGGCACCCCGACGGTGGCGGCGAGCGCGAGCTGCTCCTGCATCTGCGAGGCGTGCACGCCGGGCAGCACGAATGAGGCCGCGCCGACCATGCCCACGAGCAGCGCCACGCCGCCGTACGACAGGATCTGCGGGAGTCGCTCGGTCACTTCAACAGGCCCTCGGGGAAAGCTCGCCCAGCCTGTTCCCAGCTGGGCTCCATCGCCGCGAGCGCTCCCTGTACCTCGTCCGCGTCGAGCGAACCGCCCGCGGCCAGGACCCGCAGCGCGTCGTCATCGGGGAGCGTGGCGGAGGGGTCGAGGTGTCGGGTCTCGTCACGCACGAACGCAAGCGTCTCCCAGACCGCGCGCTGACCGGCCGGCGTCGAGAACGGCGCCGCCCACTCGGCCCGATCCAGCGCTCCTCTCTCCTTCCGCTTGTCGAAGTCGAGCGGGTCGCGACGGTGCAGCTCGTCCGAGAGCTCACGCGCCCCGATGCCTCGGCTGCCGTCGACGTCCAGCTGTTCGAACGTCGGTCCCGTCCACAGGACCCGCCCCCAGGCCGCCTCGGAGATCTCGTCCTGGCCGGGGTCGACCGCCTCGATCACCCCGCTGTGGACGGCCTCATCGGTCCACACCGCCGGCGTCTTCACGACGGGCTCGGGCTCCCCGGAACAGGCCAGAAGCAACCACATCATGGGCTCCAGTACCCCCGCTCCTGGAGCAGCTTCAGGCGCTCGTCGGACACGACCCCGGCCTCGAGCACAGGGGTGCCCCCCGACCGCCAGGCCTCGAGCGCGGGACGCAGGGACAGCGGCTCGGTCCCCCAGCCTCGGAAGGCCGGCCCGTCGTCGGCGGCGGCCTCGAGCAGCGAGCGCAACAACGGGTTGTGGGGGGACACGCCCGAGAAGACCAGCCCGACATCGCCCTGGACGACGGCCAGCTCGCGGTAGGCAGACTCCGCGAACGCAGGCTGTTGGGCCAGCGGGTCACCCTGGACCGCTCCCCACAGCGAGCGCCCGGACAGCTCGGCGGGGGGCGGAACCGCGAGCGCCTCGTAGATCGTGGGGGCGACGTCGACGAGCGACACGGTCTCGGCCACGCGACCCGCTCGCCCACCCGGAGGACGGATCAAGAGCGGGACCTGCAGGACCGCCGGGTCCAGCGGCGGGCGGTGGTTGTAGAGCCCCTCCTCGCCCAGGAGCTCCCCGTGGTCGCCGAACACGATGATGAGCGTGTCGTCGAGCTCACCGCGGGCCTCGAGGCCGGCCATCAGCTCGCCGAACCAGGCGTCGGCGTATCGGACGGCCCCGTCGTAGCTGCCCCCAATGAGCTCGAGCTGCTGGGGGTTCAGGGGCTCGCCGGGGCGCGCCGCCACCGCCGCTCGCCCCTCGGCGTCCCAGATACGCAGCCGGTCGCGGTCGAACAGCGAGTCGAAGTTCTCGGTGCCGAAGTACTGGCCGTCGACCACGCGGGTCGTGCCGCCGATGCGCTGGATGATCTTCTGGCCCTCGGGCCCCACCATCGGGTCGGCCGACGAGTAGCCCCACGGCGTGGGCTTCAGGTAGCGGTTGTGGCAGTCGTAGCCGTGCACCAGGAGCAGGTAGGGGTCATCCGTCGCCCGAGCGTCCAGCCACTCGAGCGCCGGCGGGACCGAGTGGAAGAGCGAGCCCCACTCCGCCACGTTGACCCAGGCGTCGAAGTCGCGCCCCAGACCGAAGACCGGGTTCAGGTGGCCTCCGCCGACGAACGCCGCGCTCTGCACGTCGTAGAGGCCGAGCACGCCGGGCAGGGTCGGCACGTCGTCGGGGTAGCCGAACGCGTAGGTCACCGGCCCCAGCTCGCTCACGTGCCGTCCCGCGAGCAGCGCCGCGTGCGAGAAGAGCGTCTCGTTCGAGGGCGCGATGGCCTGCTCGAAGACCACCGCGTCGGCGGCGAACCGGTCCAGGTTCGGGGTCAGGCCGCCCTCGTGCCCATACGCGCCGAGCCGGTCCGCACGCAGCGTGTCGAGGCTGATGAGCAGCACATCGGGCCGGTCGGGCTCCTGGCCCTGGGAGGTCGACGTGCTCACCGCGCAGGCGATGACGGACAGCCACATCACGCGCGTCGTCTCCTCGAACGACTAAAGTCTACCCCCGTGTGGACCCTGCTCCTGGCCTGCGAGACAGCCGACGTGCCCACGGCGCCGACCCAGGTGCTCTTGCCTCCGGTCGACGAGGTCTACGCGACCGCCCATGGCCGGTTCGACCGCGACCGGGATGGGCTCCTGAGCTCCAGCGAGTTCACCCGGGGAGCGACGCGCGACAGCTCGGGCCTGCCGCTCGGCGAGGTCGACACCGACGGTGACGGCGGGCTCTCCGTGGACGAGTTCCGGCGCCTGATCGAGACCCGCGAGCCTCGCCCGCTCATCGACAAGACGAAGTCCGCCAACCCCGGCGCCCCCAAGGAGTTCTTCCGCGAGGTGCTGCGCCCCGCCCGGACGCCCGGCGACCGCGCCGCCCCGCGAGAAGGCCTGCCGAACATCCTCCTCATCTCGATGGACGAGGTGCGCGCAGACCACCTGTCGATCTACGGCTACGAGGACGACACCACGCCGTTCCTGCATCGGTTTGCGGCGCACGGAGCGGTCTTCGAGAACGTCAGCTCGACCGGAAACGAGTCCGCGTACAGCCACGCCGCCATGCTGACGGGCCGGTACCCCAGCGAGGTCGCCCGGCCCGAGTATCTTCGCTACCAGGTGCCCGAGGACGCCCAGCTCGTCGGCGAGATCCTGAAGCTCTACGGCTACGAGACCGGCGCGTTCCTGGCCGGCGGCCACATCCGGCACGAGTTCGGCTTCGACCAGGGCTGGGACACGTTCTCCGACGAGCTCGGGTTCGCGAGCTTCTGGCACACGACGCCAAAGGCGCTGGACTGGCTCGACGGACGGGACGGCGCGGCCCCGTGGTTCCTGATGGTGCACGGCTACGACGCCCACCGCAGCTGGCTCCTCCCCGACCCGTTCTTCCACCGCTTCACCGACGGCCAGGGCAGCGACACCGCCGAGCGCATCGTCCGGAACGCGTCGCGCGCCGAGCGCATCTTCGACGGCGTCTACTACCCGGACTTCGAGCTCGAGAAGACCCAGCACCCGTCTGGCGTCTACATCCTCACGCCGGCCAGCTACCAGCGGCTCGCCGAGCAGTCCGGAGGCCACGGTCAGCGACTCACCAGCGATGACGTCGAGCACATCCGCGGCCACTACGACGCGATGCTCGGGTATCTCGACCTCCAGCTCGCGCTCTTCCTGTCGGCCGCCGAGGCCAGCGGCCACCTGGACAACACCATCGTCATCCTGACGTCCGACCACGGCGAGGACCTGCTCGACCACGGCTACATCAACCACCGGACGGGGCTCACGAAGAGCTGCACGGGTGTGCCGCTGGTGATCGTGGGTCCAGGGATCGAGCGCGGGCAGCGCATCGACGAGCCGGTCGACATCGTGGACCTGGTGCCGACGATCCTGGCTCGTGCCGGCGCCGAGCCTCCGGCCGGACTCCCCGGCCGGGACCTGTGGCCGGCGGTGACCGATGGCTCGATCGAGCCCAAGCCGTCCTTCCTCGAGGGCGTCAGCAAACAGATCGGGGTGCGAACGGCGACGCACACGCTGCTGTACTCGGGCGTTCCCCTGGTCGATCCCGACTACGTCCAGAAGCTGGTCGACGCTCCGGACGAGGCCTTCGTCCTGTACGACCTGAGGACGGACCCGAACGAGCTGGTGGACGTGCGAGCGACCCAGGCGGCCACGTTCCAGGAGCTCCGGACGACGCTCACGGCGTGGCGCGCGGGCCTGACGCGAGGCGAGCACGGCATGGACCCGAGCTCGCTGCCCGAGCACATCCGCAAGGAGATGCAGGACAAGGGGTACTGGGAGTTCGGCGAGGCAGCGCCCGACTGATCAGCGCCCGACGACCGTGATGAGGCCGGCCTCGTCGACCCGGACGTCGAACTCGATGGGCACCACGTTCTCCTCGTTCGTGAAGTACGTGTGGGTGCCCTTGACGTGCACCCCGCCCTCGACCTCGGTGAGGCACAGCTCGCTGCCGATGTGGATCCACGAGAGGATGGTGTTCGAGGTGAGGAGCGCCTCGGCGAGCGCCAGACCGCGGACCTCGTCGACCGCCGGCCCGACCGTGCCGACCTCGCCCTCGGACAGGCGCGTGGCGTCGACCTGGGTGTGGCCCTTCGCCAGCTTGCCGGCCTCGTTCCCGCCGTCGATGGTGAGCGTCTTGCATGTCACGGTGGCCTCCACGGCGGGGGTCTCGGGCTTCTCGGGCTCTTCGGGGGGCGGCGACATCGCCATCAGGTAGCAGAACAGCACGGTCACTCCAGGACGAGCGTGGCCGTCGACCACGCTGGCATCTCGAGCCGGATCGTACAGACCCGGCCCTCGTCAGCGGCGAGCTCCACGTCCGGGGTCGTGATCTCCCAGCCGTCGACGACGCCCGCGTCGGGGTCACCCTCGCCCGTCATGGCGAACTGCGAGGCGGACACCAGCGCCAGATCGCAGTGGTAGAGCGCCAGCTCGACATCGGTGCGAGCGGCTCCCTCGTGGGTCAACGCGACGACCGTCTGGTCGCCAGTGAACACGGCGGCGTAGACGTCCCGGGTGTCCTGGACGGGAGGCTGGACCACGTCGAGCCCCTGGATGACGGGCACGATCTGCTTCAGCGCCGCGTAGGCGGGCTTCTCGGAGCCATCGAGCGTCACCAGGCCCCACGCCTTGTCCTGCAGCGTCGCCGTCGTGTACTCGTCGTTGAGCTGCCAGACGAACGGCACGTCGGCGCCGAGCGCGTAGAGCACGAGCAGGTTCTCGACCATCCGCACGCCATAGGGCGCGGACCAGCTCGCGTTCCCCGTGCCTGAGAGGTCGGGGAGGATGAACGTGCGGTCGCCGAACGTCGTCTCCTTGGTCGCGTACTCGGTCACGAAGACAGGCCGGTCTGCCGGCATCGCGTTGGCGAAGTCGGGCCAGGCGGTGGCCATGCAGTCGGCCCCACCCGAGCAGGTCGTGCCGTCGTCCCACGTGTGGACCGACCAGGCCGCCATCGCCGAGGTGTCCGACAGCCCCAGCAGCATGTTCCGGGCCCCGTGGTCCCAGTCGATGGCGGCGGTCCCCGGGCCCACGATGCCGACGTCGGTGAAGCCGCGGTCGTCGAGCTCGGAGCGCACCGCCAGGACCAGCGCGTCGTAGCTGGTGGGCGTCAGCCCGGTGCTCCAGGCGCCCCCGCTGTCCGGCTCGTTGCTGAGCTCGATCCACTCGGGACGGATGCCCCGGTCATCGAACTCGGCGACCTGATCGGCCCAGTGGACGGCGAACCCTTCCGGGTCCGTGAGCATGTTGCTGCCGTCGCTGTACTCGGACGGTGCCGCCCACTCGAGCAGCATGGTCTCGATGCCGCGGCTCTCCAGATCCGCCTCGGTGGTCTGCAGGACCTCCCAGGTGGCTCCTTCGGGCTCGAGCCGCACGTGGGTGACGGCCAGATCGTCGAGCGCCTTGTTCCGGTGCTCGCGCTCGCCGTCGTAGGCCCAGATCTGGGCTCCGAAGCCTTCGACCGTGCCGACGGTGTCGTCCAGATCGAACGCCAGCGGCGGCAGGGTGTGGGCGGAGATGGAGTCGAAGTCGATCGGCGTGCTGCCCATGCCGACCAGGGACGCCGTGACCTGGGTGGCTCCCTCGGGAGCGATGGCCGCGATGTGGAACCGCGACCAGTCCTCGGGCGCGGACAGTGGTCGCTGGGTGTCGGACAGCTTGGCGTCGTTCTCGTCGTGGAACTCGATCTTGAGCTCGGCCGCGCCGGTTCCTCCGCCGGAGACGTAGGCCTCGACGACGTAGGTGCCGCCTACGCCGATGGGTGCGCGCTGGTACCGGAGAGCGAACGGCGAGCCGTACAGCCGCGAGGCCTGGGCGCCCTCGTAGCTGTTGTCCGTGAGCTCGAAGGTGCCGTCGCCGTAGTCGCTCCAGAACTCGGTGTCGGCCTCGAAGCCGGGATTGGCCAACAGGTTCGTGGGCGCAGGCAGGTCGGCGTCCGCATCCGCGTCGGAGTCGGTGTCCGCGTCGGAGTCCGCATCCGTGTCGGTGTCGGTGTCGCTGTCCGCATCGGTGTCGGCGTCGCTGTCCTCGACCGCCGTGTCGCACTCGGGGGCGCAGGGCGACTCGCCTCCGCTGCACGCCAACATCCAGATCAGCATCCGAGCTCCTCGTCCGTCCGAACCACGATGCCACGGGAGCTCAGCAGCGCCGCGAAGACGCCGTCCCCTTCGCGGAGCTCGCCGTCGATCCAGGTCTGACCGCACCCACAGCTGGGCGAGCGCGCCTTGAGCACGGCCTGGTCGACATCACGCAGGCAACGCCGGGCGCCCTCGATGAACGCGTCCGTCACGTCGACCCCAGCACGAGTGACCACCCGAGCACGACCAGCCAGCACATCGTGACCATCGCCGCCTCGGAGCTCCGCCGCGGGACGGGGCACGCCCAGCAGCTCCTCGGGACACACCGGGATGACGTCGGTCAGCTCGCGCACGGCCGCGCTCGGCTTGCTGGCGCCGTCGTAGCGGCAAGCTCGCCCGAGCAGACAGGCGCTGACCAGCGTCATGTCAGGACGTGCTGGTCCAGCACGAACGTGGTGAACATCCCGGTCACGACCTGCTTGTCACCGACCGAGCAGACGACCTCGACGACCCGCTTGCGGCCCTTCTCCGAGGTCACCGTGGCCGTGGCGGTGATGACCTCGCCGACCCGCACCGGCGCCAGGAACCGCGTGTCGGCGGCACCAAGGACCACGTTCGGGTCGTTGACGGCCAGCATCGCGGCGTAGTCGGCCAGCCCGAAGACGAAGCCGCCGTGGACCAGTCCGACGTCGTCGGCGGCCATGGCCGAGGTGGTGGTCAGCGAGGCGGTGGCGGACCCGACGGAGAGCTCACCGGGAGCCCCCACGAGTGCGGCATCGATACCGAGGTGCGTGTTGGGTGTCATGCACCCGGCGTATCACCAGCGCGCGGTGACCGTCGCCTCGACCGGTGCGTCCCAGCCCGTCGACGCGCGTCGCCAGAACCCGCCCTGGAGCGTGGCCGCGACGTGATCGGTGAACTGGTACGTCAGGTGCGCGTCACTCTTGATCAGGACGTCGGGGTAGCTGACCGAGCCCGTGTAGAGCTCGAAGCGCGTGCCGCCGCCGAGCCCCGCGGACAGCCGACTCGTCAGCATCTGGTCGTAGGACAGGAAGACGTAGTGCCAGCTCATGTTGTTGGTGAACCAGCTGTCCTCGAGGTCCTTGCTGTAGCCGAGCGCCAGCTTCGAGTTCGCGCGCGGCGTCCACTCGACGTTGGCCATCGCCGTGATGCCCTGGATGGGCGTCGAGATGCCCGAGGTGCTGCGCAGCTGGGCGTACCCGAGGACCCCGTTCAGGCGCAGGTTCGGCGTGATGCGACCCATGACACCCAGGTGGGCTCGCCAGGCCATGCCCGCGTCGAGCTTGCCACCGGTCCAGGCGTACCAGTCGAGCTCACCGTGGGCCCACAGCTCGGTGCGCGGGAAGAACTGCCAGCGGACATCCAGGCGAGGACCGGCGGCGACGCGGTTGGTCGTCGAGGTCGTCGAGAAGTCCGGCGCCGTGCCGATGGTGTGGCGCTCGACACGGGCTCCGCCGCCCAGGTCGAACCACAGGGCGCTGCCCGGCTGGATGCGGAACTGCGCGGTGTTGTCGTTCTTCAGGCTGCCGACGAGCGTCTTTCCGGCGGCACCGGCCACGCCGCTCTGGCCCGGTCTGTGCTCCTGGTTCACCATCGAGTCGAGCAGGAAGCCGACCTTGCGCCCGGGGAGCGCCTGCAGCCGCAGGTACGCGTCGCCGTCGAAGTAGGACAGCTGGTACGCGTTCTCGGCCGGGTCGTTCTCGCCGAAGTTCGCCACGACCTGGTGGCGCAGGACGCTGGCGCCGAGGTCCGTCTTGAACTCCGGAGTCCGCCAGCTCGCGTCCAGGCCAGGGCGAATCGTGAACGCCTGGCTCATCACCGGGTTCTGACGCGTCCGGTAGACGTTGGGGGTGAAGGCCGCACCGATCGAGACGTAGGGGTGCGCGGACGCGCCTCCGGCGTTCGGTTCTGCGGCCGCGAGGCCCGAAAGAAGGATCCAGCTGCTCATCATCGAATTCGACACATGTCAGCTAGAGATCCGTACCGGTTGAGGTCAACGTAGTACGGAATCACCGAATCGTCCTTTCAAGTGATTTCAGCCCCCGCTCCACGGTGACCATCGAAGGACCGAAGGAGAACCGTGCGAAGCGGGCAAATCGGCTGGCCCGATCGGGACGGCGATGCCCCGGGTCGATGTCGAAGAACTCGCCGGGGACCACGATGACTCCCTGGTCCAGCCCCGCGCGGAACAGGTCCATGCCGGTGCGCAGGCCTTCCGGCAGCCGCGAGAGCTCACCCCAGCAGTAGAAGCCGCCCTGCGGAGCCAGGTCGACTCGGATGCCGAGGGCCTCGAGCCCCTCGAGCATGCGGCTGCGCTTGGCCCGGAATGCACGCTGGAGCGCATGGGCCTCGGCGTCCGCCACCTCGCGTGCGAGCAAGGGCAACGCGGCGCGCTGCATCGGGTGCGCGCAGCCCCCGTCCAGGAACGAGCCGGCCGAGCCGACCGCCTCGATCACGTCACGGGGCCCGACCGTCCAAGAGACCCGCCAGCCCGGGTAGCGCCAGTTCTTGGTCAGGCCGTCGAGGATGACGACCGGGTCCCGGTCCACGTCGTCGACGAACTCCGCCGCCGAGACCGTCAGCCCGTCGCCGACGTAGTTGTAGTGGCTGTAGAACTCGTCGACCATCAGCGCGCAGCCCAGGTCGCGAGAGGTCCGGACCCAGCGCGCGAGCGCCTCGCCGTGGAGCATCTTCCCGGTCGGATTGCACGGGTTCGAGATCAGGAGAGCCGACAGGCCGCGACCGAGGATCTCCTTCTCGAGCGCCTCGGGCCCGAAGCCGTACTGGGTCTCCGGGTCGAGCGCGACGGGGATGGGCACGAAGCTGTGGAAGCTGCCCAGGAGCTCCTCGTACGCGGTGTAGTCGGGCAGGAAGTGGCCGACGTTCACGAAGCCGAGCGTGCTGACCAGACGCGTCAGGCCCAGCCGCCCGCCCGCACAGATGGCGACGTTGTCGGCGGTGTACTGGCTCGCCTTCCCCTGCCGGTACCGGCTGTTGTACAGCTCGGCGACCGCCTGGCGCAGCTCGAGCAGGCCGTCGACCGGGGCGTACTGGTGGTGAGGCGTCTCCAGGTCGATCTGGGTGATCCGGGCGGGAGCGCCAGGCAGCTCACCGGTCTCCGGCGCGCCCTGTCCGAGGTTGGCCCAGTCCGGATGCTCGGGGCGCCAGCCGGCCTTGCGGGCCTGGGTCATGACGTAGATGACGCCGGTCCGGGGGACGGGTCGAAACGCGGGAAGGTCCATCCCTCGCGGCTATTCCGGCATCGGCATCGAAGCGAAGGCGTGGTCGGTGAGGCTCCCGAGGTACAGCCGGTCCCCTCGCTGCTGGACGCTCGTGACCACCGCGATGTCGGTGCCCGTGGGGTCGAACAGGTCGTGGAGCACGTTGCCGTCGAAGTCCACGTGCAGCGCGCGGGCGGTCTGCGCCGGCCTCGGGTGCATCCACTCGGGCAGCCGGAGAAGCACGGACCGGAAGCCGGGGCGCGTGGACAGTCGGTCGAGCCAGCCCTTTCGGGGCGAGGCGATGGCGATCCAGTACCCGTCCGGCGCGGAGCTGATGCCGTCGGGGTAGCCCGGCAGGTCGTCGAGGAAGACCGAAGAGTTGCCCGTCTCGGTGTCGATCCGCAGCACCCGGAAGCGGCTCGTCTCGTTCACCAGCACGAAGTGGCCGTCCGGGCTGACGGCGACGCCGTTGGCGAAGTGCAGGTCGCTGACGAACTCGGTCGTCTCGTAGCTGACCGGGTCGTAGACGCAGAGCCGACCGTTGGGGCGACCCTCGAGCAGGTCGAGCTTCCAGCGGGCCTGATCGAACTCGGTGCTGGCGTCGGTGAACCAGACCCGGCCATCGGGGGCGACCTCGACGTCGTCTGTGAAGACGAGCCGCTCGGAGCCGCAGTCATCGGTCAGCACGGTGAGCGCGTCGTGGTCCGTCAGGTGGAGCAGACCTCGGTAGGCGTCGGCGACGTACAGGCCCCCGTCCTTCGCCTGGTCGATGCCGAGCGGCCGGCCCTGGGTGTCCGCGACCTCGATCCAGCCGTCGTCCCAGCGCAGGATCCGGCCGTCCTGCAGGCCCACGATCGGGTGGCCCTCGTCGTCGAGGTCGACGTCCTCGGGGCCGTGGCCGTCTGGGAGCTGGAACCGCGTCGCGTGCAGGGCTCCGGTCGGCTCCCAGGGCTCGCCCGCGGGGAGTTCGTAGGCGATCGGCTCGACGGGCACTGGCCAGGCGACCAGGTACAGGAGCGCGCAGAGACCGATGGCCGCGACGAAGTGGAGCCCCTTCGACATGGCGGACAGAATACCGGGCGGGGTATGGGGCGCCGCTTCACGCCTCCCCCGGAGTGACCATGATCCTCGCCCTCTTCTCCCTCGCCCATGCGACCTGCCCTTCCGAGGTCGGCATCGTCGGCGAGCTCACGTGCAGCTCCGAGATCAGCGGCAGCATCCGCGCCGACAAGGAGTCCGCGCTCGGCGGGACCTGCGAGCTGATGGAGTGCTACACGTGCGGCGACCCCTACGACAACGAGGAGCAGATCGCCCCGGAGGCCGTCTACTCCTTCACCTGTCAGACCGCGGGCAGCGTGAAGATGCTCATCACGGACCTGCCGTGTGACCTGGACATCTACGTGCTCGACGACACCTGCGACCCCTACGCGGGCTGCGAGTACGGAAGCACCGCGCCGTATGCCGTGGACGACGAGGTCACGTTCGACTGCATCGCCGGCGACACCTACTACGTCGTGGTCGAGGCTTACGGCGCGGAGCACCTGGACGTGGCGTCCGGCCCCTGCACCGACGACGGCACCTCGACCGGTGAGGTCTTCGACCCCTGGTACACGCTCTCGTTCGACGTCTCCGAGTCCACCGGCTGCGCCGAGGACTGCGACGATGGCCTCGACAACGATCTGGACGGCGACATCGACTGCGACGACAGCGACTGCCTGACCGAGGCGCTCTGCTGCGACCTCGACGAGGACGGGTACTGGTCGCTGGAGTGCGGCGGCGACGACTGCGACGACAACGACCCGAACGTCCATCCGGGCGCGCCCGAGGACGGCGGCGCCGGTGATGACATGCCGGACGGCAAGGACAACGACTGCGACGACCTCGTGGACGAGGGCACACTCGGCTACGACGACGACGGCGACGGCTTCACCGAGCTGGATGGCGACTGCGACGACGACGACGAGTCGATCAACCCCGACGCCGAGGACGTGCCCGACAACGGCATCGACGAGGACTGCGACGGCGAGGACGAGACCGTCCCCGAGATCCAGGACTCGGATCCGCCGGACGATCGGGACCCGGGCAACCCGGACGGTGGTGCGAAGCAGGGGCCGTGTTCATGTGCGTCGGGCCCCGTTGGCGCTGCTGGGTTCCTGGCGGTCTTCGGGATCGCGTTGCTGCGGCGGCGCAAGGACTGAGAGTCGAGAGGTCGAGCCACGCACACTCCAGAAACGAGCCGACGGCGAGCCGGCGAGAATGCGCCCGCCCGTCGCGGGGCCACGCGGAGACCGAGCGAGGCACGGGCAGTCGAGCCTGGCTACGCGATTCCGGCAGTTCGCACCCAACTGCGCACATCCGGAAGTTCAGGCTCGATCAAGCGCTGATCCGAGCTGAACTGCGCGACTCCGGCAGTTCGCACCCAACTGCGCACATCCGGAAGTTCAGGCTCGATCAAGCGCTGATCCGAGCTGAACTGCGCGATTCCGGCAGTTCGCACCCAACTGCGCAGATCCGGCAGTTCGCACCCAACTGCGCGGTCCGAGCTCGCCGCCTACTCGCTGCGCTTCTCGCCCTCGACCACCAGGTCGATGATGTTGTTCGGCAGCATCACGCGGGCAGCCTTCTCGCCAGCCCAGCGGGGCACCGAGCCCCCGACGTTCGTGCACGACCGGAACCGCGCGACCGTCGCGCCGTCCTGCTCGAGGAAGGCCCAGCTCCCCACGTTGACGTCGACCTCGACCAGCTCGTCGTCGACGTACTTCGCGTAAGCATCCGGGTAGCTGGACGAGCCGTCGATGTGCTCCCAGCTGAACTCCCACAGGTCGGCCGTGTCCGCGACCGTGCCGTGGAGGAACCAGTACCGGTCCCCGAACGGCGAGGGGATGTCGAGCACCTGGACGTAGTCGAGCGTCGTGCCCTCCTCCTTCAGCACCACCGAGTGCAGGAGGTCAGCCGAGCTCCAGTCCAGGTTGGCCGGGATGTCGAGCACGACCTCCTTCAGCGTCTCGACGGGCACCGTGACCTGTGCGCTCGCCTCGAGGCAGTCGACGCCGTCGACCTCCTTGTGCCGAGCGGAGACCGTCCCGACGGACTCTTCCGTGGTCCCGACGGACAGCCACCCGGACTCGTCCGACAGCGCGATCTTGGCGGCCTCGTTGACGGGGTTGGCTTGGGTTCCGCCGACCAGCGCGATCCAGATCATCCGATTTCCTCGCTCGATGCTTGACGACCCTTGTTGAAAACAACTATCACTTTCATGCAAGTTGAAAGTGACTTTCAGTTTCAGGAGTCGACGTGATCCTCTGCCTCTGCCATGGCGTCAGCGACCGGGACGTCCGGAAGCATGTCGACGACGGCGCGGGCAACCTACACGCTGTCTCGCAGCGTTGCCGAGCCGGCTCGGACTGCGGCTCCTGCGCGAACCAGCTCCGCAAGGTCATCCGGAAGCGGCGCGACGAGCGCGAGCGCAACGACCTTCGCCTCGCGGCCAAGTAGCGGTGTTACGAGGGCTCCCGGAGGGCCACGATGAGCCGCACGAAGAACGCTGAAGTCATCCAGGTCCTCAACGAGGTGCTGACCGGTGAACTGACCGCCATCAACCAGTACTTCCTGCATGCCCGCATGTTCGGGAACTGGGGCTACAAGCGGCTCGAGAGCAAGGTCCAGCACGAGTCCATCGACGAGATGAAGCACGCCGACGAGCTCATCGAGCGCATCCTCTACCTGGACGGCCTGCCCAACGTGCAGCGCCTGGGCCGGGTGAACATCGGCGAGAACCCCGAAGAGTGCCTGCGCTCCGACCTCGCCCTGGAGTACGACGCGCTCCCCCGTCTGCAGAAGGGCATCCCGATGTGCCGCGAGGTCGGCGACATCGGCTCGGCGCTCCTGCTCGAGCGCATCCTCGCCAGCGAGGAGGAGCACGTCGACTGGCTCGAGGCGCAGGTCGAGCTGATCGCCCAGATCGGCGCTCCGGCCTACCTGGCGGAGCAGATCAAGGAGTGATCCGTCCTCTCGTGAAGGCGCGGCTGAGGCCTGTCGTCCGGAACCTGCTGCTCGATCTCGTCGCGGACGAGTTCGGGACCGAGCACCTGGAAGAGTCCACGGATCGGCTCCTTCACCGCATCGGCGAGATGCCCCCCCACCTGGGGGCCGGCATGGCCATCCTCACGATGGTGTACGAGAGCCACGGCATCGCCCGCTATGGCCAGGCGATGCATGCGCTCGCCGCAGAACGTCGCAAGGACATGTTCTCGAGCTGGAAGGCCAGCCCGGTGGGCCCGATGCGCGACTGGACCCAGTTCTACGAGAAGATGGGCGTCTTCGTGTACTGGTCGACGATGGAGGACCACGGTGCGCACCCTTGAGTGCGAGCTGCTTGTCGTCGGCTCGGGCCCCAGCGGCGCGGTCACGGCGGCCCTGCTCGCGGAAGCCGGCCACGACGTGCTGCTCGCCGAAGAGGGCCCGGACCTCTCGAGCGACTCGGCTGAGAACTACAGCTACGCCGAGATGGACACGAAGTACCGCCACGGCGGGCTGACCACGACGTTCGGCGGCACGAACATCACGTACATCGAGGGCCGGTGCGTCGGCGGAGCCAGCGAGATCAACGCCGCGCTCTACCACCGCCCCCACGACGAGACGCTCGAGAAGTGGGCCCGCGACTACCGCATCGACGGGTTCGGCAGCGCCGAGCTGGAGCCCCGGTTCTCCTCCATCGAGCAGGAGATGAAGACCTCGCGGCGGCCTCACGGGCTGAGTCCGGCCAGCAACCGCCTGCACGAGGGGTCCGACAAGCTCGGCTGGAAGTCCGGCGAGATCGAGCGGTTCTGGCGGTACGAGAAGGAGGACGGTCGCTGGGGACGGCGCCAGTCCATGAGCAACACGATGATCCCGCGCGCCCGAGCCGCGGGCTGTCGGGTCGAGGCCCATCTGCGCGTGCGCAAGCTCATCTTCGAGGGCGACCGATGCGTCGCCGTCCAAGCGCTGAGCGGCAAGACCGAGCTGGTCCGGGTCGTGTTCAAGGAGATCTTCCTCTGCTGCGGCGCGGTCCAGACCCCCACCCTGCTGCGCCGCTCCGGCATCACGAAGCACGTCGGAGACAGCCTGCGGCTTCACCCGATGATCCGCATCGCGGCTCGCTTCGACGACGTGGTCAACGACCCCGACTGGGGCGTCCCGGTCCGCCAGGTCAGCGAGTTCAAGCCGGACCTCACGCTCGGCTGCAGCCACAGCTCGATCCCGCACATCGCTCTCTGGCTCGGCCAAGCGGTGCAGGACAAGCGCTCGGTGCTCGAGGAGTGGAACAAGGTCGCGGTCTTCTACGCGGCGGTCTGCGGCGAAGGCACCGGCACCATCCGCGCCCTGCCCTTCGTCGACCAGCCCTTCATCCGGTACCAGCTGACCAAGAAGGACTACGGGCTGCTGGCGGCGGGGCTGATGCGAATGGGCGAGCTCGTCTTCGCTGGCGGAGCGAAGGAGATCTTCAGTCCGTTCGAGGGGGGCGCCTCGCTGAAGGGGCCGGGCGACCTGAAGGCGTTCGAGAACGTCGACAAGAAGAGCGCGGTCAACGTGACCACAATCCATCTGTTCTCGAGCTGCCCGATGGGTGAGCTCGACACGTGTCCCGTGGACTCCTGGGGCCGCCTGAAGGGCACCCAGAACGTGCACGTGCACGACGCGAGCCTGCTCCCGACCTCGCCCGGCGTGAACCCCCAGGGGACCATCATGGCCATCGCCCGGCGAAACACGGAGCACTTCCTGGGCGCGTGATCGTAGAAAGCACCTCCCAAAAGTGCTAATTCTGGTGGGCACGCCTGGGGAGATCCGCCATGCCCGCTCAGTCCCGCGCCGAAACCACCGAGACCTCCACCTCGACCAGCTCGAGCGCGACCTCGAACGCGACCGTCGACACCGAACAGGAGCTCGTCGGAAACCAGGCGATCATCGACATCGTCGAGGCCGAGAACAAGGAGAACACCGACGCCCAGTTCGACCCGGACAAGACCGGGATCGTGCACGTCGGCATGAACAAGTACGCCCGGGACGAGGCGAACACGCTCAACCGAGCCAACCGCGACCGCGGCGGAGCCATCGGCATCCGGAACCAGCGCGTCCAGGACGAGTACAAGTGGCAGGGCGTCACCTACGACCTGACCCAGATCGAGGACTGCGCCAAGTTCGTCGCGACCCTGGGCCTCAAGGCGCAGACAGCCGTGAACGCCGCGCAGTGGATCGCCGACGGCGGCAGCGAGGCCAAGGACGAGATGGCCCAGATGGTCCGCGTCTGGGGCGAGGCCGAGCTCGGCATCCGCAAGATGGACCGGGTGGTCCTGTCCGGTCACAGCGTCGGCTCGATGATCTGGGGCGACGACAACGGCCAGATCGACTTCGACACCATCACCGAGCTGTCCGCGATCTTCCCGAAGGCCGTGGCTGGGGTGAAGCACCTGATGCTCAGCGCCTGCTACACCGGCGGCGAAGCCAAGATGGCCCAGTACCCCAGCATGTTCCCCAACCTCGAGAGCGTCTGGGCGTACCACGACAGCTCGCCGGGGACGTGGACGGGCGCCATGGACCACATGAAGTCCTGGGAGGGCGCGACCGAGGAGGGCGACGACGCCAGCAAGGTCGATCCCGAGCTGGCTGGGAACGCCCGCAAGGCCAAGAACGTCTCGACGTGGAACGTGGCGGATGGGTACCAGGGCCAAGACCCGATGAACCTGTACGAGATCCGCAACCAGGTCAGCGAAGGCGCAACGACCTTCAACGACTTCTTCGCGGGCAACGTCGAGGTCGAGAACACCGGCACGGGCCCGCTCCGCGACTACTACAACGTCGTTCAGCGCTACCTGTCCCACCCGGACGCCGGCGACGTGGCGACGTTCGAGACCCGCCGCGACGTCACCATCCGCCTCATCTACTGGGGCGTGGTGCGCGGCAAGTTCGCGGACCACTACGCCTCGCAGCTCACGGACGCCTACACCTCGATGGGCGTGGACATGCCGGACTTCTCGTCGATGTCCCGCGGTGACTTCATGGCCCACTGGGAGACGGTGAAGGACGGCGAGCACGAGGTCGTGGACCTGATGAAGCGCGGCCTCCACGACCTGTCGCCCGAGGTCATCCCCAGCACGTGGGTCTGATCACTCTGCTGGCCTGCGGTCCGAAGACCGGGGTCGAAGCGCTGCCCGAGCACGTCGACATCGTCGCGTTCGAGATGAACATCGGCGAGGTGGGGCGGCCGAGCTGCCTCCTACCGCTGGACGACGACGGCTCGCTCTGCAAGAGCACCGGTCGCCCTCGCCCTCTGACACCCGACCAGGCGGACGCCGTGAGGGTCATGCTGTCGAGCCAGCAGACCTGGGGTCAGGGCTCGAGCAAGTGCTTCGTGCCGTACCTGGGCTTCGCGTTCTACGACGCCGAGAACGAGGTGCAGCAGCAGGTCGCCGTCTCGCTCATCTGCGAGGGGATCCGAGCCACGCCGGGCCTGCCTGCGATGCCGCGCAGAGAGGTCGAACAGGGCTTGAGCGAGGCTGCGCTGGTGACGTTCGTCGGGATGTGCGAGGAGCTGAAGCTCGAGGGCTGCGGGCTGCAGCCCAAGTAGCTCTCAGCCGGGCAGGGCTCAGAAGACGAAGCAGCGGCCCCCGTTGACCTGGCCGATGTCGTCGGCGGTCAACAGGTCCAGGTACTCCTCGAACGGCACCCCCTTGGCCGAGACGGCGGCGACCGGCTCGTGGGTCGGGTCGTCGTCGCCGTCGTAGTCGACCGCCGCGTCCCAGATGTGCTCGCCGTCGACCGTCACGACGCCGTGGCTGTTGAACGACCACTGCTGCCAGGTGTCGCTTCCCGCGGCTCGGGTGAGGTTCGTCTTGAAGTTGTAGGCGAGCGTGACGTACTCGGCGGGAAGCCCGACGTGGTTGGCCTGTGAGCTCAGCACGCACGCCAGGCTGTGGCAATACAGGTCGATCCCCGACCGGCGGTCGAGCCAGTTGCTCATCTCGACCCACGTGTAGTTCCACGTGATGTAGCTGCCGTCGTAGCTCGAGTACGCCGAGTCGCTGGGGTTGTAGACCAGGTAGGTGTCCTCGTGCAGGTGGTCCCGAAGGGCGTCCATCAGCGCGAAGTGGTCGTCGGCCTCGATGCCGGCGACCGCCTCGTTCACGTCCTCGAGGACACCGACCCACGCCACGCTCGGCGAGCCATCCATCCAGGTCCCGTCGGGCACCCAGGGCGCATCGACGACCACGTAGCGACCGTGCGTCGAGGTGAAGGTGCCGGGGATGGCCACCGGCTGGTCGTCGACCAGGACGGCGTAGGACCAGGTCAGCGCCAGCTCATCGTGGCCGACGATGGTGGGGGCGGGGTCGGTGGTCCAGATACGGACGGCTTCCGGAGACCACGTCTGCCAGGCGTCGCCCGGTCCGCCGACGAGGATGGTGTGCTCGCTGGTCTCCGAGCCCTCGAACGTCGCGGTCACCTGCATCGTCTCGCCAGCGATCTGGGCGATGGGCAAGTTGTGCTCGTCGCCGGGACCCTCGGCTCCCCATGGCGGACGATCGGGGTCCGCCCAGGGGTCAGCGGGCTCCTCGCCGGGCAGCCGGGTCCAGGCGGGCACGTCGGCGAGCTCGGTCACCTCCCACACATCCAGGCTGGTCTTGTGGAAGGCCAGGTCCACGCCAGAGTCGAACGACAGCTCGACCGGCGCCAGTCGCACCACGTCGATCTCGGCGGTCGCGACCGCCGTGCCGTCTGGACACACCAGGGTCGCGACCACCTGGACGACGCCTTGCCGCACTGCGCCCTCCTCCATCGTGCCGTCCCAGGCCAGTCTCGCGGGGGCGTCCCAGTCTGCATCCCAGGACCCGAGGTCGCTGGTCCAGCCGCGCTCCTGCATCGCGCCCACCTCGACCGCGCAGCCCGGGAGCGGGTCCCCCGTGAGGGTCACGGTCAGCCCGAGCGCGACCTCGTCGAGCCGCGGGTCGAACACGGGGACATCGGCCTCGATCTCGATCCCGCTCAGCGTGAGCGTCTCCACCGGGGGCCCAGCGCAGGCCAGGAGCCAGATCATCGGCGCCTCCGAAGCAGGAGCAGGCCGAGCACCCAGGGCCCGACGGCGACCGTCGAACAACCGCCGGGGGGCTCCTCGACATGCGTGACGGCGAGGTCGTCCGTCTCGTCGGCCCAGCCTCCGAACCCGACGACGCCCGTGTCGTCCAGGTCCTCGTCGATGTCGCCGTCGCAGTCGTTGTCGAGACCATCCGCGACCTCGCCGAGACCCGGAGCCACGCGGGCGTCCCGGTCATCGCAGTCTTCTTCGCGCGAGACCCCGTCCCCGTCCCGGTCATCGGCGGCGGCGGCGTCCAGTGCGACGGACGCGGCGGCCTCGGCCAGCTGGCCGAAGCCGTAGACCATCACCACCTCGACCTGGTCGCCCTCGGCGAGATCACCGAGTGGCACGGCCACGCCGATCACGTAGTCGCCTTCGAGCTCCCCGACGGTTCCAGCAGCGACCTGCTCGGGGGTCGAGCACCACGAACAGATGCCGCCCTCGCCCCCGATGGCGGCCAGCGCCATGGCCTTGTCGGACAGCGCGGAGGCGGCCCAGGCGACCTCGTCGGCGGCGCCGTTCGCGGTGTCGTAGGTCCCCGTGAAGAGGTAGTCGGTGTCGGCGTCCACCGTCCGGGAGAGCCACACGTCGGTCAGGTCCTGCGTCGCCGTGACCGTGGTGGTCATGTAGACTACGGCCCGGTCGTACGGCAGGTCGAACGTGAGCTCGACCTCGGCCCCGGTCAGCTCGCCCCGCCCGGTGAGCGACTGCACCTCGCCCCACACCGGCTCGTCCCAGGCGAGCACGGTCCCGCTGGTGTCGCCGAGCGCCTGGACGTCGGTTCCGGCCGAGCTGGAGAGCGCCCAGGTCTCGAAGCAGCGCCCGGGGAGCAGGAGGTCGGTCCCCACCGGGTCGCCGCCCGGGCCATCCGCGTCGTGCAGGACGCCGACCCAGGCATCGAGATCACACAGGCTTCCGTCCTGCGCCACGCCGACGGCCACGCGCTCGGAGTCGAGGACCGTGCCGTGAGCGAGGGTGACGACGAGGAGCATGCGCGGCATCATGACATCGTGAGTCCACGCCCCGACCGTGAAGCCTCCTCCAGCGTCGTCGTGGCCGTCATCGCCACCGTCGGCGTCGTCGGCGTCGTCGGCGTCGTCGGCGTCTCGGCGATCATCGCCGCGCCGTACGTCGTCGAGACCCAGTACAGGACGCGCCGGCACGAGGTCCCGGAAAACATCGACGGCATCAAGACCGCCCTGCTCGGCTACGACGCAGCCTTCGACACGTTCGTGTAGTGCGCTGTGGCACCCCGGTTCGTCCACGAGCTCGATGAGCACAAGGTGCCCTGGACGAGCCCGCCGGACTTCGCCCAGCTCGGCTGGGAACCGGGCGGGGACGTCGGCGGCGCGTACTGGGTCGAGCTGTCCGCCGATGGCCGCGAGTTCGAGGTGCACGGCATGATCGACGCCGATGGGGACGGCATCCCGCAGCACTTCCGAGCGACACGCACGACCAACGCCACACTGCTGACGCCGAACGACGTGTACTGAGACTCAGTGGCCGGTGTTGGGCCCGATGAAGAACGGCTCCCAGAACGCGATGGAGTCCCGGTTCGGCGTCAGGTCGACATGGAAGTGGTTGTCGTGCACCGAGTTGTAGTTCGGCGTCAGGATGATGTTCCAGTACTTGTTGTCGTGCCAGCGGTACGCCGCGTCGTACAGCATCTGGCCCTCCCAGGAGCTCTGGGACGAGGTGTCGTGGTCCCAGTCTTCCTCGAGGATGGCCGTGCTGCCGTCCTCGAACCAGAACCCGTAGATGTCGATGGCGTCGCCGTACGCGTGGCGCGACAGCGTCGAGGTGTCGGCGATGACGCGGCAGTTGTAGGTGCCGATGTGCAGCAGGTCGGTGACGCCGTGCTCCTTCACGTCCTCGACGGTGTCGGCCAGCGCGTGGGCCATCTCGCAGCTGCCGAGGACACGCGTGGTCTCTGTTCCCTCGTAGTAGCGGAGCGTCACGCCCAGGAGCGGCGACTTGATGTAGACCGGCTCCTCGATGTGGCAGGTCAGCTCGGGGAAGTCCGCCGGGCTCGTGTCGGCGACCGTGGTCGGCTCGAAGTCGATGCCCCTGTCCGCGAGCTCGGTCAGGCAGTCGGCGATCTCGGGCTCGCGGTTCGGGAGGCAGGCCGGAACGATCGTCGTGGGCTCGTTCGCGCGGGCCACCTCGACGCAGCCGTAGTCCTGTCGGCAGCCCTGGGTGTCCGGGTAGGCGCCGAAGTCGCAGCGGGACAAGCAGCCGCCGTCCCCGATGGGCGCGCTGTTGGGGAACTCGGGCTCCTCGACGCAGAACGTCAGCGGGAAGCCGTCCTCGTCCGGGCAGTAGAGCTCGCAGTCCATCGAGCAGGTGCCGCGCGGGAACCCCTCGGTCAGGCAGATGGCGCCTTCGTAGTCGCAGTCGTCGACCGTGTCGCACGGGCTCCCGATCCAGCCAACGAGCGACTCCTCGATGGGCTCGCCGGTGTCGTCCGGCTCGTCGGAGTCCTCGACGTGGCCCGTGTCCAGCGGCAAGCGCTCGGGCGTGAGGTGCGGCAAGCCCTTGGATCGGAAGTCCGAGCAGGCCAGCGCGAGCCAGATCATGCCGACAGGGGGAGGCCGTACTCGACCAACTGGATGAGCAGGAGCATCGCCGCGACCGTCGGCACGCCCGCGACCGCGCCGGTGGCCAGGCCGCGGAGAGGCCCGGCGGCCAGGTAGCCACCGACGGCGCTCACCAGGGTCGGCAGGACCGCTGCGCCGATCGCCATCGCGACCAGGGCTCCGGTGTCCGCATCGAGGCCCGCCCGGTTCGACGCCAGCAGGCCCGCCGCGCCGCTTCCGACTGCGAACACCGTCGCTGCGCCGGCCCCCGCCCAGGCGAGCGCCGCCAAGCCGACGGAGGTCCATTTCTCGCCCACCGCCAACAGCAGGACACCCGATCCGCCCATGGCCCAGGCCAGGAACGCGACCGGGATGGCGACGAGCCCAAACATGGGCATCGGCAGGAACGGAGCGCTGAATGCGAGCAAGGTGGCGCCCAATCCTGCGAGGATGGCCCCAGCGACCCCGATCGGAAACAACGTGTACACCTTGACGCTCATCGCACTGTCGGCCTCGCTGGCGCACGCGGAGCCGGACCGGGCCCGCGCGGAAGAGCTGCGGGCACTGTACCTCTCCGGCGACCTGCCAGCGCTCTGGCCCGAGACGTCGGATCGGTGGCAGAGCAACATCTGTCCCCGAGGCGTGGACGACTGCCACATCGACTGGCTCGAGCCCCTGCGTGGCGGCGTGCCCGTCGACTCCGGTCGGTGGACCTGCCCAGTGACGGGCGGGGGCAGCTACCACCGCGGGGACTGCCACTGGGATCAGGACCTGGACTACGAGGACGGACGGCGGACCAGGCTGCACACGTGGGTGACCCCGGCGGGCGAGCTCGACGAGGTCAGCTGGGAGACCGTCCTGGAGCCCGGTGGGATCGAGCCGCCGGGGATGCTGCCCGGCTGGTACGTACCCGCGTGGCTGGGTGGGAGTGTCGCGGCGGTGCTCGCGCTGTTCGGCGTGGCGCTGATGAGCGGGACACGCGAGAGCGATCCGGAGTAGGGCTCAGCCTCTCTCGCGCCGACTCTTGCGCTCCGCGCGGCGGTCCTTGCCCTTCTCGAAGCGGCGCTCCAGCCAAGGCAGCTCGGCCAGCTCCAGCTCGTGGTCCACAAGCGCCGTGGGGTCGGCGAGCGGGTCGGCCGAGTCGTACTCAGCGAGCGCCTCGCCCTCGTCCACCAGGACGAAGTCGATGCGAACGGGCTCGCCACGCCGCAGGACGTCGACCCACAGGATGCGCTTGGCCCGCAGCCGCATGAACGCCGTGACGCCGTCCGTGTACGAGCGGATCTCGTGTCCGTTGACGCCCATGATGACGTCGCCGTTCTTGAAGCCCATCTGGCGCAGCAGGCTTCCGCACTTCATGCGCCCGATCTTGAAGCCGTACCGCTCGCCCTCGTCGTCGCGGTTCCACCAGCTGGCGGCGAGCTCCGAGGCCTCGGGGATGTGGTTCGCGTAGTAGTAGACGAGCCCGTCCTCGACCCGGTAGGCCGTCTCGGCGACCTCGGCGATGTCATCCCGATCGGGCAGGCAGGTGCTGACCGGACGACGGCTGCTGCGTCGGACGCTCGTCCGTTCCCTCTTCGCGGCGGGCGCCTTGGCCACCGCCATGCCGACCGGTCCCAGGTCGACGTCGACGGTCACGACCGGCAGCGCAGGTCCCTCGACCGTGCCCTCGCTCGCGACCAGGATGGGCTCGAGGCCCTCGGGGGCGTCGGGCACCTCGGGCACGATCTCCGGCTCGGCGTCGGCGACCTCGATCGCCTCGTCGACCTCGGCCTCGAGCTGCGGCGGCGGAACGACGACGAGTCGAACCTCGCGAATCGGCTCGGGCTCGACATGGACGACGCTCACGGTCGGCTTGAACATCCCCAGCCACCAAGGGCCGAGGTAGCCGATGGAGCAGATCGCCAGGGCGGTCAGGGCGTGAAGGGTCTTCTTCCAGATCATGACGGGTGCCGACTGATACGAGTGTGCCCTCCCGCGCATTCGATGTCACGCCAGATCACATGGCAGAGTCCCGCGGTGAGCGACGACCAGCGCACCGACGAGCAGCTGATGGACGCCTGGCGGCTCGGCGGCGAGCGACTGGCCTTCGAGGTCCTGTTCCGCAGACACGCTCCACGGCTGTTCGGCTACTTCCGGAGGCATGGCCTGTCCGAGGCCCACGCACAGGACCTGATGCAGCAGACGTTCCTGCACCTGCACCGCGCGCGGATGGACTTTCGGGCGGGCGCTCAGGTCCGGCCCTGGCTCTACACGATCGCCGCCAACGTGCGCCGCATGCACTTCCGCACCAAGGGACGGAAGCCCGAGACCGGTCTGGATCCGGACATCCACCGACCCTCGGTCGAGCCGGACGCGAGCACGGCGAGGCAACGCCTGGTCCGTCGCGCACTCGACCAGCTGGCCGCCGGCCAGCGCGAGGTGCTCGTCCTGCACTGGTACCAGGGCCTGACCTACCCCGAGGTCGCCGCCATCATGGGCATCAGCCCGTCCGCGGCCAAGGTCCGAGCGAACCGCGCGATGCATCGCCTGCGGGCGATCCTGGGGGAAGACGATGAGTGACCGTCCCACCCGACCCGGAATACCGCTGGACATGGAGCCTCCGAGCTTTCCCGTCGAGCCCCCCGACCTCGAGACGACGCTCGACGCCGTGCTCGAAGAGGTGGAGCGACCTCCGGATGCGTGGACCTCGCTCCGGGCACTGCCGACGCCGGTCCGCGTGGCGGTCGGCGTGCTCGTGGCGGTGGCGTTCGCGGCAGCGGTCGTGGCCGTGCTCGGACCCCGGACCGACCTGCCGCAACAGCTGTCCTCGCGCTTCGCCTCGGGCCTGGTGGCGCTGGGCCTCGGCGCGATCACGACGGCGGCGCTGGCACTTCGAGGCCTGCACCGCCCACCGCTCGGTCGACTCGGCCTCGCCGCCGGCATCGTCATCCCTCTCCTCGCAGTGGTGACCCCGCTGATCCCCGGGTTCTGGCCCGGCTCAGGGGGGCACGGGCTGGGGCTCGGCTGTCTGGCCGTCGGTACGCTCGCAGCGGGCATCGGGGGCGGGGCGCTGCTGGGCCTCGCTCGGGCCCGGGCCCTTCCGCTCGAGCAGCGCGCACTGGCCGGGGTCGCCGGTGGACTGCTCGGCTTCGCGATGAACGAGGTGTGGTGTGCCGCGGGCGATGTCGTCCACCTGATGGTCGGGCACGCGAGCCTGGCGGTCGTAGGCGCGATCCTGGTGGCGTCGGTCGGAGCGCTCCGGAAGTGATCCAGTAGGTTCCGCGGGACGAACGAGGTCCCGATGGAACGAACTCTCTGCTTCGCCGCTGCTGTCCTCTTCGGCCTGGGGGGCCTGACCGGCCTGCCGCTGGGCCCGACTGGTGTTGCTCGCCGCCTACGCCAACTGGCTCGTCACACTCATCAAGTCGGGACCCGCCGTGCACAGCGTCGGCTACCTGGGCGAGCCCGTCAACGATGTGGTCTTCGGTGTGCTCACGGTGCTGGTCGTGCTGCCGACCCTGGCGGCGAGCGGGCTGTGGGTCTGGGGCCTGCGGCCGCTCAAGAGCAGCTGACGGCGAGCTTCGGCTTCTGGCTCACGTGACAGCTGGCCGCGATGGCCACTTCCTCGAACTCGTCCGAGCTCGGAAGGGCGCGCACACCGACAACGCACTCGCCCGCGTCGGACAGCTCGAGCTCCCGCTCGAAGGCCCCGAACGCCCAGTCGGCTTCGCTCACCGTGAAGGTGTCGACGATCTCGCGCCCACAGCGGCTTCGGAGCTGGATCGTGACGCCCGTCTCGCCCGGCTCGATGAGGACCGGGATCTTCCCGGTTCGCTCGGCATAGCCGGGGTTCGGAAGGTCCTCGATCGTGCGGATGAGGAAGGCGAACGCGAACAACCCGGCAAGGATGACCAGGGGCATCTTCGCCGAGGTGGTGCGGTGCGTGCTCATCGGGCGGCCTGTATCCTCGCGTCATGCTCGACGCGCTGCTCTCCCGATTCGAGGGGCTGGCCAACGGCCCGGTCAGCTGGTCGTTCCAGCACGACGGCGGGGGCTTGGACACCCATGTCGTCTTCGGCTCGATGATCCACGGCAACGAGACCGGCTCGCTGCCCGCGGTCGTCGAGCTCGCCGAGGACCTGTCGAGCGGGGCCGTCCAGTTCGGCGGCCGTGTCTCGCTGTTCATCGGCAACGTGGAAGCCGCCCGCGCGGACCGGCGCTTCCTGGAAGCCGACCTGAACCGGGTCTTCATCGACTCCGACGTAGACACCCACGAGCACCGGCGAGCCCGCGAGCTGCGCCGGATCCTGGACGAGGCGGACGTCTTCATCGACCTGCACCAGACGATCCTGCCCACCGAGCAGCCCTTCTACATCTTCCCCTGGACCGCCAAGGGCGGGGACTGGGCCCGGGGCCTCGCCGCCGCTCGGGTCTGGGTGACACGCCCATCCGGCGAGAGCTTCAGCTCCGGAACTTGCTGCGCCGACGAGTACGTGCGGAACCGCGGGCACATCGGGCTGACCGTCGAGCTCGGGCAGAAGGGGTTCTCCCCGTCGGCAGGTCAGCTCGCGAGCCGCGTGATGCGACGCGCGCTGGTCATGGCCGAGACCGGCGACCGCGAGGGCCCCGAGCTCGAGTTCTGGCGCACGACCGCCAAGGTCCCCTACTCGGACAGGGCCCTGCGGCTGCGGCCGGGACTCACGAACTTCCGGCCGGTCCGCCGCGGCGAGCGACTGACCGCCGATGACGCGCCGACGGTTGTCAGCCCCCACGACGGCGTCCTGCTCTTCCCCAAGTACCCGCCAGACGACCAGCCGCTGCCGAACGAGATCGTGCGCGTGTTGACCCGGATGGGCCAGCACCCGCGCACGCTCTGGGGTCAGGCCTCGAGCGCCTGACCCACCAGGCGCTGCACGAGCCCAGGGTCGGCCTGTCCGCCGGTCCGCTTCATCACCTGGCCGACGAAGAAGCCCTTCAGCCGGTCCCGTCCGGCCCGGAACGCCGCGACCTTGTCCGGGTTCGCCGCGACGAGCTCGTCGATGATGGGCTGGAGCACGGCGGGGTCCTTGATCTGCTTCCAGCCACGGGCGGCGACGACGTCGTCGGGCTCGGCGTCCTCGACGAGCAGGGCCGCGAACAGCTTGCGCCCGAGCTTCGAGCTGAGCGTGCCGTCGTCGACCAGCGCCACGGTCCGCGCCAGGCGAGCCGGCGTGATGGGCAGGTCCTCGACGGGCGTGTCCTTGGTCGCCCGCATCAGCTCGTTGGTGACCAGCGCGGCCACGCCCCGAGCGTTGTCGTGCGAGCTCACGGCGGCCTCGAAGAACGAGAGCATCCGGCTCGACTGGGCCAGGATGGCGGCCTGCTCGGCGGGCACACCTCGTTCGGCCAGAGCGGTGGCGCGACGCTCCTCGGCGGCGCTCAGGGTGCGGGCCTTGGCCTCGCCCGCGACGACCGCCTTCCGCTCGGCCAGCTCGGGCGCCTTTGGCCGGAACCGGTCCTTCAGCGTCACCACCCGGTTGAACACGAGGCCTTCGTCGGCGTCGCGGACGAAGTACCCCGTGCGCTCGAACTGGAACCGATCGCCCGCGGCGGCCGAGGCCAGGCCGGGCTCGACGCGTGCGCTCATGACCGTGAGCGCGCTGGGGTTCAGGACCTTCAGGTAGTCCTCTTCAGCGGCCGGCTTGGGCACGGTGAAGAGCGGCTCGTACAGACGGACCTCGGCGGGAACCGAGTGCGCGGCCGAGACCCAGTGAAGCGTGCCGGCGACCTTGCGGCCGTCGGGGCTGGTCCCCCCGCGTGAGGCCGGGTCGTATGTACAGCGGAGCTCGGTGACGTTGCCGTCGGCGTCCTTCACGACCTCGGTGCAGGTGATCAGGTAGCCGTAGCGCAGGCGCACCTCGGCGCCCGGAGCGAGCCGACGCCACTTCTTGGGAGGGACCTCGGCGAAGTCGTCGCGGTCCACGTACAGCGTCCCGGAGAACGGCACGTCGCGCTCCCCTTCCTTGGGCACGTCGTGCGGCCAGTACGAAGCCGGGAGCATGTCCACGGTCCCTTCGGGCCAGTTCGTGACGGTGACCTTGAGCGGGTCCAGAACGGCCATGACGCGAGGCGCCTCGTGGTTCAGCGCGTCTCGGATGCAGGCGTCGAGGAGCTTCGGATCGACCAGGTTGTCCGCCTTGCCCACGCCGACGCGCTCGCAGAAGTCGACGATGGCCTCGGGCGGCACACCGCGGCGCCGGAACCCGGCCAGCGTGGGCATGCGCGGGTCGTCCCAGCCCCGGACGTGACCGTCGGTGACGAGCTGGATCAGCTTCCGCTTGCTGGTGATGGTGTACGCCACGGACAGGCGCGCCATCTCGTACTGGCGAGGGGCCCAGGTCGGGATGGGGCAGTTCGCGACGACCCAGTCGTAGATGGCCCGGTTGTCCTGGAACTCGAGCGTGCAGATCGAGTGCGTGATGCCCTCGAACGCGTCCTCGAGCGGATGGGCGTAGTCGTAGAACGGGTAGATGCACCAGGCGTCGCCGGTGTTGTGGTGCGTCGCTCGGCGGATCCGGTACAGCGGCGGGTCGCGGAGCTTCATGTTCGAGGACGTGAGGTCGATCTTCGCCCGCAGGGTGCAGTGGCCATCGGCGTAGGCGCCTTCTCGCATCTTGCGCAGCTCGACGAGGTTGTCCTCGGCGCTGGCATCGCGCGTCGGGCTCGGCTTGCCGGACGTGTCCACGGTCCCGCGGTACTCCCGGACCTCGTCACCGCTCAGGAAGCAGACGTAGGCCTTCCCCTCGCGGACCAGGTGCTCCGCGCACGCGTACATGCGGTCGAAGTAGTCGCTGGCGTTGTAGAAGCCGTCGCCCCACTCGAACCCCAGCCAGCGGACGTCCGCCTTGATCGAGGAGACGTACTCGGTCTCCTCCTTCTCCGGGTTCGTGTCGTCCATCCGCAGGTTGCACTGGCCGCCGAACTCCCGGGCCAGCCCGAAGTCGACGCAGATCGCCTTGGCGTGCCCGATGTGGAGGTAGCCGTTGGGCTCCGGCGGGAACCGCGTCACGACCGCGCCGCCGTGCGTGCCGGCCGCGAGATCCGACTTGATGATCTCCCGCAGGAAGTTGGAGCTCTCGTCGCTCATGGTCGTCACCTCGGCGCAGGAACTAACCACCCCGCGGCCGGGCGGGGACACCCCTGACGTCGGTTCGATCGTCCCGAGAACAAGTCGCGCCAGACGCGACCTGTTCCGGGTGGGCCAACGGGATTCCAGCCACTTGGAGCTGGCACGCGGGCTGCATTCGACCCCGCCTCAGACGGAGGTGTGTGTGTTGATGTGGATGTGGCTCGCGGAGATCCCCTACGACGGGGTGGATCAGGACGGCGACGGCGTGGATCTCGTGGACCAGGACGGCGACGGCTGGCCCTCGGTCCTGGTCGGCGGCGGCGACTGCAACGACCGGGACAAGCGGGTCCACCCCGGGCGACGCGACCGCCCGGGGGACGGGATCGACGCGGACTGCGATGGCGACGACCCCTCGCGCTGGTGGCGGCGATGAAGCGCCTTCGACTCCCCCTGCCGCTGAACAACCGACGCATGCGCTGGCGCTTCGTCCGCTGGGCGGACACCCAGGGGGCCACGCTGTTCGGCGCCCGAGGCCGCGAGGCGTGGTTCCTGGACACCTCGACCCCCGACGAGGTCCTGCACTGGACGGACGCGCACCCGGACACGACGCCTGCCCAGGACGCGCTCGGGATGCGCGACCTGGCACCGCGCACCTCATTCCGTCTGCGCGAGCTGCTCGGGGACGACCTGCCGCGCCTGGGGGTGGTCGGCCTCGGACGGGCCGACATCCCACCGCCCCAGGGCGTCACCGGGCTGCGGCGAGCGGCCGAGGAGGTCGCCGGCACGCTGTGGCGTACCTGCCCGCCCAGCGTCCAGGCGGCGGCCGCCCATGTCGGGATGAGCGCCCCACGGGCCGCGGCCCACGAGCTGGGGATGCACCTGCCGACGTTCCGCGCCCTGGCCGAGGAGCCCGCATCCGCCTGGCAGCTCGAGGCCGTCCGGCGGCAGCTCGGGTGGCGTCAGATCCGCGCGCGCCAGTGGCGGAGCACCGCCCCCGCATCGAACGCGGTCACGTCCACGTCGACCTCGTACACGCCGCCGTACACCCGCATGACCTCGGCGTCGAACTCCGGATGGAACTGCACCGAGCGACCCCAGTCGTCGTACGCCAGGGCCTGGACCGGACAGCGCTCCGAGCGCGCCAGGACCCGGGCGCTCGGGGGCGGCGTGACCACCTCGTCGAAGTGGACCTCATGAGCGAGCTCACCCACCTCGAACCAGTCCCCATCGAGCTGCTCGAGCCGGAACGTGCCCAGCTCGGGTCCATCCGGCATCGTGCGCACCTCGCCCCCGAGCGCGTGCGCCATGAGCTGGTGGCCGTAGCAGACCCCGAGCATCTGGAACCGCCCCGCGTTCTCCCGAATCCACTCCGCGAGCGCCTCGGACCAGGGCTCTCGATCGGGCACGCTGCTGGGGCTCCCGGAGATGACGACGCCGTCGATCGGGCCCGTGGGCCTCTCACCCAGCTGGGCGTCCGCGACCCGACACGGCCCCAGCGCGACCTGGAACATGTCCGCGAACCGCCCGCGAGCAGCTTCGATGCGCTCCCGGGGAACCCCGGTCTCGATGACCCACAACGCCATGGCCCAGCCTGTAGCATGCGCCCGTGCTCCTCCTCCTCCTGGCCTGCTCCTCACCCCCGCCGCAAGAGCCCGAGCGGGCTCCAGACGTGGTGTTCGTGGTGCTCGACACCGCCCGTGCCGACCACGTGTCCGCTTGCGGGTACGACCGGCCGACGACGCCCACGCTCGACCGCCTGGTCGCCTCCGGGGCAGGCATCAGCTGCGACCTGGTGAGCTCCGGCGACTGGACCCTGCCGAGCCACGCCTCGTTCTTCACAGGCCAGCCGGTCGTGCGGCACGGGGCACACAGCCTCCCGGACACGGGCCAGCCGCTGATGGGGACGATGCGGATCCGCCCGCTGACGGACACGCTTCCCACCCTCGCCGAGCACTTCCAGGAGTCCGGCTACTTCACCGCCATCCTCTCCGGAAACCCGGTGGTCAGCGGCGAGGCCGGCCTCTTCCGCGGCTTCAAGAAAGGGCGCGCGGCCGCCGAGATGGGCCAGCTGTGGGGAGCCGACATGCTCGCGGCGGTCGACGACATCCTTGCGCTCGCGCCGAAGGAGGAGCCTCTCTTCCTGTTCGTGAACATCGCCGACGCGCACCAGCCCTGGTCTGCGGTGCCCCCGGGACTCGACTGGGTGCAAGCGCAGCCCGAGCATCGGCCCTGGATGAAGCAGGTCTACAGCGGCGCTTGGACCGGCGCGGAGCTCGAGGACCATCTCGACCGAGCGCAGAACGGCTACGACTACGGCCTGTACCGGGCGGACGAGGTGCTCGACGGCGTGCTCGCGCGGCTGGACGCGACGCGAGATGGCCCCAGGCGCCTGGTCGTGGTCTCCGACCATGGTGAGTTCCTCGGAGAGCACGGGCTGGTCGATCACGGCCGGTACCTGTGGGAGCCGAACCAGCGGGTCTTCATGCTGACCTCGCCAGCCATCGAGCTGCCCGCCGAGCTCGCCAGCCTGCACGCGTTCCACGTGGTGCGGGACGGCGCGCTCCCCTCGCAGCTCGCTCCGGCCGAATCGGTCGCCTACCCCGACCTGTTGTGGTCCAACCTGAGCTCAGGCACCAAGGGCGTGCACACCTCGGTGGCGCGCTGGGAGGACGACGTGAAGTGGACCTGGACCGAAGGCGCCTGCACGCGCGTGGACCTGGCGGCGGACCCCGGCGAGCTGGCTCCCGTCGACGTCGCCTGTGATCCCCTGAGCGAGCTGGTCGCGGCAGCCCAGGCCTCGGCCGCGGCACCCGTCGAGATGGACCCGGCGCTGCTGGAGCGCCTCCGCGCCGCAGGGTACGTAGAGTGATGCTCCTCCTCTTCGCATGCGCCCCCGGCGCCGAGCTGACCACCGTGGACGCACCCGGCTTCGGCCACGTGCCCATCGAGCTCACCACCGACGTCCCCGTCGACCGCATCACGGTCGGCGGTGCCCTGGCGTACGACCTCCAACAGGACGGCACACAGGTCACGGCTGTCTTCCAGGGCGCCCTCGCCGGCGAGCACGACGTCCTGGTGTACTCCGAAGACCTGGAGATCTTCGCCGGGCCCCTGACCGTCGCCCCCACCGCCGACCCGCTGTTCGACCGCGTGGTCGGCATCGGCGCCAGCCTGACCCAGGGCGTCCAGGACGGGGTGCCCACGTTCCACGCGAACCTGATGTCCCCCGGCGCCCAGATGACGCGCCAGGTCGGCGCCCACTACGGCATCCCGCTGCTCGTCGACCCCCTCTTCCCGACCATCACCCCCGACGACATCGGTCCGGCCCCCGAGTGCACCAGCCCAGCCGTCGTGAAGCACGTCACCGACGCCGCGATCGACGTCCTCAACGTCCTCAACGACGAAGACAACAACTTCCGCTACGACCTGGGGCGCATCGATCCAGACCTGGTCGTCCACAACGCGGCGGTCGGCGGTTTCCAGGTCAGTGACCTCACCGAGCCCGTGACCGACGACTTCACCAAGGGCTTCGTCGCCCACATGGTGCTCGACCCGTACGGCGGCCTGAACGACTCGATCCCCATCACGCCGGTGGAGCTCGTGCTCGAGCAGGACCCGACGCTGGTCCTCTGCTTCGACACCTACGGCAACGACCTCATCGGCGCCGTGGTGCTGAACGGCCACGTCGACCTGAACATGATCACGGACGAGGACACGTGGGAGGCCGACATCCTGCGGCTCCTGGACCAGCTCTCCGAGAGTGACGCCGAGGTGTTCCTCGCGAACTCCCCTCGCCCTGGCCTCCTGCCGGCGGCGAAGGACCAGGTCGCGCGCGCCGACGACCCGGTGAGCGAACAGGCCAAGGTCGACGAGGCCGATGCCATCACAGTTCGCTACAACGCCCGGCTCGACGAGCTGGCCGCGGACTACCCGCAGATCCACGTCGTCGACGCCTGGCAGTACGCCGAGGACCTGGGTGAGTTCGGGCTCGAGAGCGACGGCCAGCAGCTGAGCACCCAACGGTACGGGGGGCTCCTGTCTCTCGACGGCGTGCACTTCACCGACACGGGCTACGCCGCCTTCGGCAACCTGTTCTTCGATGCGATCGAGGATGAGCTCGGCGTCTCCGTCGAGCGACTGGACCTCGACGCCATCACGGCGGCAGATGCCCGCTCGCCTCGGGCCCTGACCGAAGCCGGACTCGATCTGGACGCCTGCGACTGATTCCGTTTCGGGTCCTCGCGGTTGGCGTATCGAAGCCGCATGACACTGCTGAGCCTTCTCGCCTGCAGGTACGGAAACGACGGAGTGCTGGACCTCCAGTACTGCGACGACCCGACCTCGCTCACCGCCTCGCCAGTGGACCGGGAGGTCACCTGGTACGCCGACGCCGAGCCGATCGTGGCGGCGAAATGCGGGGCTTGCCATGCCGACGGCGAGGCCGCTCCTTTCCCGCTCACCACCTACGCGGACGTCGAGGCCATGGCCCAGCCGGTCTACGAGGCCGTCGTCCGCGGGGAGATGCCGCTGAGGACTGCTGCGGAAAGGACTACGCCACGGACCGCAGCCTCTCGCAGGACGAGCTCGACGTCCTCGTGGGCTGGCTCGAGCAGGACATGCCGCTCGGAGACGAGAGCGACCAGGTCCCGCTGGAGAGCGACCCCGGCCGACTACTGGTTCGCCGAGCCCACGACGCTGGCACCCGGGGAAGAGCTCTACATCGAGTGCACCTGGATGAACCCCTACGACGACCTGTCGTGGGAGACGGATCAGGAGATGTGCTCGGGCGCGGTCTACGTCTCGGAGACGGGCTCATGGGTCTTCTGAGCCTGCTGGTCGCGTGCGCGACGACGAGTGGCCTGGGCACGGCCCGAACCCTGGATCAGGGCGAGGTCGAGTGGCACATCTCGAACGAGGGAGGCTGGGTGGACGCCAGCCCCGCCGCAGGGCCGATCCTCCGTCAGGACACCGGCGTCCGGGTAGGCATCACCGACGATCTGGAGGTCGGGTACACAGCGGGCGCGTGGGCGTTCTGGGCAGTCTGGATCCACCCCAGGCCGACGTGAAGTACCGGCTGCACCGCGCACCGAGCGCCTACTCCGGGGTCGACGTCTCCATCGGGACCGCGTTCGCCTGGGACGACTACCGGATGAGCGGCATCCACGGGCAGGCGCTCACCGCCCAGGTTCCGCTCTACATCGGGGTCAACACCCGCCGCGGCCACGAGCTGATGCTCATCCCGCGCCTGTCGCTCCAGCACACCTGGAGCAAGGGAGCCGCGCCGGACACCCGGCTACTGCCGGGCCAGACCTTCGGGTTCGCCTGGCACACCGAGCCGCTGACGATCGCTCCCACCCTGGGGTTCCAGTGGGCACGCAACCCCGCGGACAGCTCGAGGAACATGTTCATCTGGCAGCACGGCATCGCGTTCTACTGGGGGTAGAGCTCTCTTACGTGATTTCAGCCACTTACCTGCCGGCAATCGCCCGCAGAGCGGCCCGAAACGGCCCAAGACGGCCGACGCGGGGAACATGTTCCCCATCGTTCCCCGCACCGCGCGATGGGTCGGTGCCAAGAGCGACTCTCCCACTTCTGGTCACGTCAGGACCATCCTCCGACGCCGCTCGGCGTCTGGCGGAGTCGTGCCCGTAGAAGCCACCAGGAACCACACAATCGGGTTGTAGCTGCGGGGGGGGGGTGCGGTGCCGGGGGTGGGGTCAGTCGGGGGTGGTGCACGCCAGGGCGGCGGCGAGTTCGTCCTGATGTTCCTCGGCTTGCAGTTCGGTCGATCGGAGGCCGAGCGCCGCCTGACGCCGGACCCGCGGAGCTTCGTGTTGGAGGGCGGCCAGGAAGAGCGGTCGGTCGCTGGCCGCCCGCTCCTGATTCAGGACGTCGAGTGCGACGGCCACTTCGGCTGCCGACTTCGACGACTCCACGATGTGGTACATGCGTGGTCGAATGCCCGGGCAGCCGGCAAGGCAGGTGGCGGCATCGACGTGCAGGTCTCTTGCTTCAACGAGCCGCTGGAAGTCGGCGTCGACGTCCACACAATCGGGACAGTAGCCGGCGTTCTCATAGGGCTCCTAGCCTTGGATAGACGCGCATGCGAGTGCGAGCATCGGTGTCATGCTTGACTACGGACCTCGGTCCGTGCGGAAGACCAAATCAGGGGTCCGGCCATTGACGTAGAAATCACTTAGCCTCTTCTGTTTCAGTCCGTTTGTGCTTCCTGTACCAGCTGCGCCAGCATAGGTGAGCCGCCAGTCCTCGTGGTTGCCGCGGGCGTCGAAGATCTCCTCGGTGACCAACATGACGTGGCCTCGCTGGACGACCGCTGTACCCAGTTCCACGGTGGACTTGTCCGTCGAGTAGGAGAATAGCCGGGGGGATTAACGGACTCCGCAGCTCGGCAGCGGTAGCTGGGCTCCGGTACGTCTTCAGCCCGTCTTCGGTTATCGAAAAGCGGAGCGTCTGAGGGAGTTCTACACCGGCGCCGGTGCTGAACGCCTCGTGGAAGAAGAGGTTGCACTTCGTAAAGTCCTCTTCCGCATAGGGCGCGTGTGGACTCGAAGCCGAGGGCAGCCACTGGGTGGTCTGAGTCGCGTTTCCGTACTCGTTGATAGCCCAGGCGGCGGCGGCAGCTCGGGCTGGGGCGCCTGCCCTCGCCGCAGTTCCGGCGGGGGGGCTCAGGGGCGCAGGCGCGGTCCCGTAGACGTGTGGTTCGTCAAGGTAGATCGGAGCGTCGAAGCCGGGGTGTGGTTCGTTTGCTGTCGGACCTCCTCCGCCCTCTCCGGCGTAGGCTTGCGGTCCAACCGTGCCGAGGGCCGCCTTGAGCTCGGGCGAGAGCCCGGGATCCATGTCATCCAAGGCATCCAACATCACCGTCCCGCGCCGAACGGCTCGCCGATGCTTGCGGCCGCTCCGACGTTGGCGCCGGTTGTACTGACGGTCCCCGACGCCCTGGCGGAAGTTGCCTGTTCGTCGGAACCCCCGTTGTTGCGTTCCGTGCTCCTTCGAGTGGTACTGAGCCTCCTTCATGAACGACTTGATGTCGCCTGAGTGCAGCGGGTTGCGGTCGCCGCCGAGTGACTCGAAGCCGTCCTGCAGCCCTGCCCAGTCGGGCGCCGAGTTCTCCACTGCGAAGAAGTTGGTGAACTTGCTGAACTTCACTCCGTCGCCAGACTTCATCGTGGCCGCTCCGGCCATCACCATCTCCCACTCGTCCGTCTCCGTCCAGCCCGCCAGTCCCGTCGGATCGATCCAGCCTGTCGGCAGGTTCGACACGTACCGCGAACGGTGCATCCCTCCTTCGAGCCCGATCGGGTCAGGCGCCAGGAACCGGCCAGTGTCGCCGTCGTACAGCCGCTGCTGCGCCAGCATCACGCCAGGAACATCGGGTAGCGCGGCGAGCCGCCCGAACAGGAACCGCTCCTCGGCGTCTGCTGCCTCGGTCGGGCCCGTACCGAACGCCGAATCGCGCTCAAGCTCCTCGCTGCCGAACGAGATGACGTTGGCGTTGTGGTCGGTGACCACCGGATGGGTGGTCGACATGGTGCCGACGCCCTCGGCAACGCCCACCCACTCACCAGCGATCTGTAGGTAGGTCAGGTCATTGCCGTCCGAAGCGCGCACCTCCAGTGGAAGTTGGCCCATGCCGAGGCCCCACGTGGTCAAACGGGCGTTCGCGCCTCCGTCGTCCTCGTGGATAGCGAGGCCGCGCCCATCGCGGACGAGCTCTACCAGGTCGGTCGTGCCATCCGAGATGCCCGCCACCTGCCCACGGCTGTCGCGGGTGTAGACGAAGCCGTTCTGGTCGGTGTCGACCTGTTCCCAGTCGTCGTGCAAGAGCGCCGTCCCGTCGACGTGCGTGGCGTTCGAGCCGTCCCAGGTGATGGTCTGGTCCAGCGTCCCGTTCAGCCAGCGCTCCGTTCGGTTCCCCGCGTTGTCATAGACGTACTGCAGCGTCTCGCCGGTCCGGCCACGCTGCTCCAAGACGAGCCAGCCCGGCTCCTCGTAGGTGTAGTGGTTGGTCCAAGTGCCGGCGGACGGCGCGGTGACCGTCTCGGTGAACAGGCGGCCGCGGTCGTCGAACGAGCCCCACCACTCCGTGGCGCCTGCGACGCGGCTCTTGAGCCGGCCCATCGCGTCCCATTGCCGATGGATCAATCCTGCCGGCCCGGCGATGTCCACGGGCCGGTGCATCCAATCGCGGCCGTTGACCTGGGCCGCCATCGTGCCGTTCAGGTCAATCCGAACGACGACATGGTCGACCCCGCTGGTGCCACTGCCTATCGGGACGCGGATGTAGTCGAGCGTCCGTCCGGACGGAAGTTCGACCGTGGCCAGGGCGCCATCATCCGCCCATGTCCACTCCGTCGTCCGGGCCGTCCCGCCATCGATCGAGGTGTCGCGGACCGCCACGCGGCCGCAGTCGTCGTACGTGAAGTCGTGCCGGCCCGCTCCGTCGCCGGCACCCGGGTGGAGTGTATGGGCGACGTCGACCTGTGCCCGGGGCTCGTCGACAGCCTGGAGGCGATGGTCGAGGCACACCCGCGCCTCGAGCTCGACGAGACCGGCCCGCTCGAGCTCGTCATCCGCATCGAGGACCACGTCTTCGAGCCCCGCGAGGCCCTGCGCGTCAGCGTCGCGGCTGGGGAGCGCGGGACACAGCTCGGCGAGGCCCAGGGCATCGGCGCCGACCACGTGCCCTGGCGGCAGCTGGACCTCGTCTGGGTGCTCGGACTGATCCTCGCCGCGCTCGCATCGGCCATCGGCGGCCAGCGGGTGCGCGGAGAGAGCCGCGGGTTCTTGCCCTCGACGGGACGGGTGGGACTCGGCGTGGCCCTCGGCGCGGTGTTCGCACTCTGGGCGATGGACTGGACGCCGATGGCGCCGGCGCTCGACCACCCCGCGCTCACCCCAGCGGGACTGCCCGCCCTCGCTCCGCTGATCTGGGCCGTCGACCTGGCGGGGACCCTGCTCGTCGTTCCCGGCGTCGGCTGCGCGCTCGGCGTCCTCGTCCTGGGCCGTCGACTGGGACTCCAGGCACTGGACCGGTTCGATCTGGGCTTGCTGGCTCCTGGCGCTGTCGCCGGCGCTCTCGGGGTGGGCCTCGCGTCGATCCCGGTGGGCATGGGGCCGGACGGCCTGTTCGTCTGCGCCGCCGTGGGCATCCCCGGCGTGATGCTGGCCGCAGCCAGCGGAGGCGTGATCGAGGACACCGTCCACGCGGGCATCGGCCGCGGCACGCCACGTCGTCTGTTCGTCCCGCTCGGCATCGCGACAGGCGCCGCGCTGGCGCTGATGCCCCTGGCGCTGTCGGGTCGACTCCTGCCCCTGGTCCTCCTCGCCGGATGCGCGGCCGCTGCGGGCGTGGCGGTCCTGGGGCGCACCGAGCGTCGGCTCGCGGAGACCTCGGCCGACCTGAGCGAGGGCGTGGCGGGCTCGCTCCGATCTCCCCGGTACGTCGCTGGGGCGGGACGGGACCCCGGCCCGTTGGTGTCCGAGCTGCGCACTCCCGGCTTCCACCAGCTCGTCATCGAGGGCCCCGACGGCGTCGGCAAGAGCCGGTTCGCCCGCGAGGTCATCCGACGCCTGGAGCTCCCGGGCCTGCGGGTCGGCGTGGGCGAGGCCGAAGCCCCCGCCGGCGAAGGCAAGACCGCGCCGTACGCCGTGCTGTCCGTCGCGCTGGGTCAGGTCCTCGGCGAGCACCTGGAGCTCGCAGCCGTGCAAGCGCGGGAATCGGCGCTCAGCGAGGCCGCGGGTGCAGCGAGCGAGGCCGCCCTCGAGGTCCTTCCGGGTGTCGGCGTGCTGCTCAGCCTGGGCGACGGACGCGACGCCGAGAGTCTCACCGTGGAGCGACTGCGGCGCGACGTCACCCGGGCGGTCCGTGACGCACTGCAGACCGGGCCGGTGGCGGTCCTGATCGACGACCTGCAGTGGGCGGACCCCTCGTCGCTCGGCCTGCTCGGACACCTGCACGCGATGCTCACCGAGCCGGACGAGCCGCCCCCTCACCCGTTCGTCCTCGTCCTCGTCCAGCGGCCCGACGACGGCCCTCATCAGGAGCTGTCGGACCCGGAACACCGCCTGGTCCTCGAGCCCTTCAGCGCGGGCGAGGTGGCCGAGCTGCTGCTCGCCGCCGGCATGAACGCCCAGGACGGGTTCGCGTCGACCGTGGCCGACCGGGTCGGAGGCCGACCGCGCCACTTGCGGGAGCTCGAGGAGATGCGCATCGCGCGTATCGACGACCCCCGCAGGCGCCTGTTGTTGCAGGCGGCCGCAAGCTGCGGGCGCACGTTCCCGACCGAGGCCCTGGCCAGTGGACTCGGGTGGACTCGGATCGAGGTGCTGTCCGAGCTCGCCGAGATCGAGCGGACCGTCGGCCTGATCGAAGACCTGGACGACGACGAGCGGTTCCGCTTCCGAACGGAGCTCACGCGCCAGGTGCTGGCAGCCAGCGCCCAGCTCGAGGGCGGTGGCCCCCGCAAGGTCATTCGCGAGTTCCATCGCCGGGTCGTCGATCACCTGAGCGGGCTCGAGAGCGCGCCCCTCGGCGACCTGGTGATGCATGCCCTCCACGGCGGTGACGCCACTCGGGGAGCGGCAGCCCGGTACGCCGTCCTCGCGGCGGAGCAGTCCGCTCGGCAGGGCGCTCTGCCCGAGGCGGTCGACAACATCGAGATCGCCCGCCGCCTGGGCCCGCACCTCGATCAAGCATCTGCCGACCGTCTCGACTTGGTGGAGGCACGCGTCCTCCGTCGCGGCGAGACCTCGGATCAGCGCCGTGCCATCGCGCTCTTCCGTAGGCTCGTCGAGAGCCCGCACGTCGACGCACTCGAGGTCGTCAACAGCTGGTTCTTCACGGCGTTCTCCCTGCGAGGCAAGAGCGACCTGTCCGCACTCATCGAAGAGATCCACGGCGTCCGCGAGCGCCTCGATGACGCCTCGCAGCACTCGCTCGTCGAGGCGGTCTGCGACTTCTACAACGCTCTGGCGCGCAGCGAGGCCCGCGGCATTCGACCCGGACCCGACGCCGACCTCGCCGAAGAACTCCAGGTCCAGCTCGACCGGCTGAGGCCGCTCGAGCCCAGCCGTGACCGCGACCTGCTCCTCGCACGGGTGCTCCAAGCACAGGCCTCGCGGCTCGCGGACCACGACACCTACCTGGCGGTGAGCCGGGAGAGCCTCGAGCTGAAGGAGCGGCACGGCGACCTGGCCGGACAGGCGATCACGATGGGCATGCTCGCCAACTACTTCCTGTGGTGGGCCGCGGAGCCCGACCCCGCCGAGGCCCGTCGCTGGCTCGAGAAGGACCTTGAGCAGGTGGACCGGATGGGCGACATGGGCGCGCGCAGCAGCATCCTGAACCGCATGGCCCTGAGCTACGGAATGGAGGGCCGGCCGAACCAGGCGCTCGACAACGCCGTCATGGCCCTGCGGCGGGCACGGCAAGCGGCCTCGGCGGTCGACGTGCTGTTCGCGGCCTTCGCGGTGATCCGGTACGCGAGCGAGGTGGGCGCGCTCGAGCAGGTCGACCGCGTGGGCAACAAGCTTGTCCAGCCGCCGGAACACTGGCCCTGGTCCTCGGCCGAGGAGCTGCTCGATGACGTCCCCAAGGGGATCCTCGAGGCACGGGGCGAGGAGCTCTCGGAGCTCGGACCGGCCCTGGACGAGGTCGGCGCGGACACGACCTGGCGCACCCGGCTGGAGGCCCTGCTACGTTAGCGGCCCACTCTCGGAGTCCCGAAATGCTCACCAGCCTCCTCTTCGCCTTCTCGCTCAACACCGCCGACGCCTGCCCCATGCAGGACGCCGCTGCTTCCGCCGAGGCCAAGGCCAACGTCGAAGCCACCGCTGGCGCCAAGGCCACGTTCGAGGTCGAGGGCATGTCCTGTGGCGACTGCTCGCAGAAGGTCACCACCGCCCTGAACGAGATCGAGGGCGTCAACGCGGCGGCCGTCGACTACCAGACCGGCACCGCGCACATCTGCTACGACGATTCGAAGACCGACAAGGCCGCCCTGCAGAAGGCCATCGAGGACACCGGCTACAAGGCCAAGGACTCGAACGCCTGATCAGGGGTTGTGGAACGGGCTGCGTGTTCCGCTCTAAGGGGCATGAACACGCAGACCGAAGTCACGTACGCCCTCTGGAATCCCCATCGCGCGGCCATGCCGCCGCGCGAGGACTACGAGCGCTACCTGCGCGCCGTCGAAGACGCCATGTGCATGCCGGACATCTCCGAGCGCACATCGGCCATCCGGACCGCGAACCGCTGGTGGGAGCTGCTCCTCATCGAGCACTCCGATCAGGCCTGGGCCTGAGGCTCCTGCGCACCGCGAACGAGCTTTCCGGGCAGCGCTCCGGTGTGCGTCCCATCGCGGAAGATGACCTCACCTGAGCAGACGGTCGCCTTGTAGCCCTCGGGCCGCTGGGCGAGTCGTCGTCCGCCGGCCGGCAGGTCGAACAGGATCTCGGGAGCGAGCAGTCGCAGCTCGTCGAAGTCGATCACGTTGACGTCCGCCTTCATCCCGGGGGCGACGACGCCGCGGTCGCGCAGGCCGAAGAGCGATGCCGTCTGCGAGGTCTGTCGCATGACGATGTACTCGAGCGGCAGGCGCTCGCCGCGGGTCCGGTCACGCGCCCAGTGGGTCAGCATGAAGGTCGGCATCCCGCCGTCGCAGATGGCGCCACAGTGGGCCGCCGCATCCGAGAGGCCCATGAGCGTCTGCGGATGGGCATGCAGCTGCTTGAGGAGCTCCAGGTTGCCGTCCGAGTAGTTGAACAGCGGGAAGTAGAGGGTGCCCTCGCCGTCGTTCTCGAGCATCCACTCGTACGCGACCTCCTCGGGTTTGACCCCACGGCGGGCCGCCTCCGCCGCGACGCTGACGGCCTCGCTCGGCTCGTAGTCAGGGTTCGCGCCGATCTTGAACATCTTGTGGAAGCTGCGCGTGACGAAGGTCGCAAACTCGTCGAGCTGGATGGGCGTGTCGTTGACGATGCGCTCGCGCACCTCGGGCAGGCGGAGCCGGGCGACCAGGTCCTCGAACTCCGGGTGGTTGTACTGCTCGGCATGGAACGCAGGGAACAGGCGGAACGGGTGCGCCGTGAGTCGCCAGTTCATGACGATGCCGATGGCCCGACCCGCGACCTGAGCGTAGAGCGGGACGCCGTCCGCATGGGCCTGGTCGAGGACCTCGACGAGCTCCTTCCACAGCGTCGGCGCCTGGTCGGTCTGCGAGAGGTTGAAGGTCACAGGCCGGCCGGTCTCCTCGGCGAGCTCCCGCATCCAGCGGGTCTCCCGCGGCACGTCGGCGTGCTCGCTGGCGCACTGGAAGACGCCGGCGTCGGCGCGCTTGAGGGCATCGCCGATCCCGAAGAGCTCGTCTCGGTGGGCGAACGTACCGGGGACGGGAACGCCGAAGACCGACTTGTGGAGCAGCGTGCGGCTGGTCGAGAACCCGAGCGCACCCGCGCCGAGCGCCTCCTCGACGATGCGCGACATCTCGGCGACGTCGTCGGGCGTGGCCTCCTCGTTGTCGGCTCCCCGCTCGCCCATGACGTACGCCCGCAGCGCTCCGTGCGGGATCTGGGCGCCGAAGTCGATGACGTGCGGCCGCCGCTCGATCGCGTCCATGTACTCGGGGAACGTCTCCCACTCCCACTGGATGCCCTCGTGCATGGCCGCGCCGGGGATGTCCTCGACCCCTTCCATCAGGCCGATGAGCCACTCGTGTCGGTCCGGGCGGGCTGGGGCGAACCCGACGCCGCACGAGCCCATCACGACGGTGGTCACGCCGTGCCACGAGCTGGGGGTCATCATCGGGTCCCAGGTGACCTGAGCGTCGTAGTGGGTGTGCACGTCGACGAAGCCGGGCGTCACGATGCAGCCGCTGGCATCAATCTCCTCGCGAGCCGGGCCGAGATCGCGGCCGACCGCCACGATGCGGTCGCCCTGGATCGCCACATCGGCCTGGCGTCGTTCGGTGCCGGTGCCGTCGATGAGCGTGCCGTTCTTGATGAGGATGTCGTGCATGGGTGGCTCCGGGATTCGAGCGGGTATCAGGTTTTGATAGGGTGTCAAAACTTGAACCCCTGTCAAAACTTGAACTGGTGTCAAAAACTGATTGGGTATCGAAACTTGACCCCCGTTCAGTTTTTGATACCCGTTCAAATCCTTGAACCCGGCACCATCGAATGGCCCTCACCAAGCAACAACAGCATCGCCGCGACGAGCGTATCGGCGAGATTCTCACCGCCGCCTACGACATCGTGCGCGACAGCGGCCTCGAGGGTCTCACCATGCGGAGTCTCGCTCGGAACATGGGGTACTCGTACGCCCGCGCCTTCTACTACTTCCCCGACCGGCAGGCGCTCATCACGCGGCTCCAGCTCGCAGCCATCGGCGATCTGGCCCGCCACATGAGCCTCCGCCTCATCGACGCGGGGCCCGACCCGCTCGAGCGGCTCCGAGTCGCCGCGGGCACCTGGACCTCGTACCGCACGGTCAACCCGGACGGGTACCGCCTCATCGACCAGTCGCTCTCCAGCCCCCAGGTCATCCTCAGCACCGAGCAGCGGTCCGAGGTCGACTCCGCCCTCGCCGAGCTGCTCGCGATGGTGACCGAGGCCATCGAGGCCGCGCCGTTCCGACCGGGCGACGCTCGCCTCCGGACCGAGGCGCTCTGGGCCGCGGTCCACGGAGCCGCCCACTTCGAGAAGCGTGGCGTGGCCGAGCAGGTCGAGAACGAGCTGGTCGAGACCCTGATTCGCGGGTGGACCTGAGCCCGGACGAGCGCTCCCCACCGAACACTACATTTCTGTGTTCCCGAACAATCCAGCATCTTTACACGCCTTCGACGTGTGAGCACTTCCCACACGGCTCAACACAAAGCACTCTCTCGGCATGCTTCTCCTGCTTGCGTGCTTCTCCGGCTCTGTCGCCACCGATGACCTCGTCCAGCTGGACGACCCGCCGGACGAGCCGCTCGACACCGGCGACCCCCTCGTCGAGGAGGAGGAGCCGCCGACGCTCGCGGACACCGTGACGCTCGAGGGCCTGATGGGTCACCTCGACGCGCTGGCCGAGATCGGCGCGATGAACAACGACACGCGCGCCTGGACCACCGAGGGCCAGCTCCAGAGCAGCGACTACGTCATCGAGACCCTGACCGCCGCCGGCTACTCACCGTGGCAGGACCTGCACGTGCTCGAGGACCTGGACGTCGTCGAGATCGGACTCTCCATCGACGGCGAGGACCAGGCCTACGGCGAGGACTACGTCGACATGAGCGGCACCGGGGCTGGCGATCTGGAAGGCGACATCACGGCCATCCACCCCCAGGTGCCCCCGGGCGAGGACGCCAACAGCAGCAACAGCGGCTGCTCAGCCGAACACTTCGACGGCTTCGAGGCCGGGGACATCGCGCTGATCCAGCGTGGCAGCTGCAACTTCAGCGAGAAGGTCGAGAACGCCCTCGACGCAGGCGCCAGCGCCGTCCTCATCTTCAACGAGGGCCAGGACGACCGGCAGGAGCCCGTCCAAGGCACGCTCGGAGCGACCTACGACATCCCGGTCCTCGGACTGTCGTACGCGCTCGGAGCCAGCCTCGTCGAGGGCGAGCACAGCGCCCAGATCCTGCTCACCACCGAGCTCGTCGAGTACACGCTCACCAACACCTTCGCCGAGCTCCCGGGCAGCGACGACGTGGTGATGCTCGGCGGTCACCTCGACTCGGTCATGGCGGGCCCCGGCCTGAACGACAACGGGAGTGGCTCGGCCCTGATCCTCGAGCTCGCCGTCCAGCTCGCCGCTCTCGACCCCGAGGATCGCCCCACCGTGCGGTTCGCCTGGTGGGACGGCGAGGAGTACGGCCTGCTCGGTAGCTACGCCTGGATCGAGGAGCTCGAGTCGTACGACGATCTGCCCGACGCCTACTTCAACTACGACATGGTCGCCTCCCCCAACGGAGCCCCTTTCGTCTACGACGGCGACGGCAGCACCGGAAGCAACGCGCCCAAGGGGAGCGACCACCTCGAGGTCCTGCTCGGCGAGGGCTTCGACCTCCAGGACCGGCCCTTCGGCGAGACGCCCCCGGTCTCGCGCAGCGACTCCGGAGGCTTCTACCAGGTCGGCGTCGCCACCAGCGGCATCTTCACCGGCGCCGAGGGCAACAAGAGCTCCGCCGAGGCCAGCTCGTTCGGCGGCCTGGCCGGTGAAGCCTACGACCGCTGCTACCACCGCTCCTGCGACCGGCTCGACAACATCGACCAGGAGCTGTTCCTGGCCAACGCCAAGGCCGCAGCGCACGCTCTCGAGGCGTGGTCGGCCGACCCGGAAGAGCTCGACGAGGACCGCGTGCTGGTCCGGCCCGACCGGCTCGCCGTGCCCGAGGCCGACTGCGGAAGCACCGAGGCGTTCAAGCCCGCCCTCTGACGGGTCAGCTCAGCGCACCCCGAACGAACCCCGTCGCCCGCAGCGCCGCCAGGGCCCCGGCCCGCGTGTCGAAGACCATGATGAACTGGTTCTTGTGGCAGAACTTGCCGCCGGGCACACCGCACGCCGCCGACAGCTCGTCGTCGACCAGTCCGGCCCAGGCGATGGGCAGCGGCTGCTTCTTGTCGAACGAGCCGCGCTCGGGTGGGATGGCGACAGCCCGCCAGGTCAGCCCGGACAGATCCGGCTGGATCACGAACTGCGTGGGGTGATTCACGCCATCGAGGTCGTAGTAGGGCGGCTTCCAGTCGAACCAGTGGTCCAGGAGGACGACGTTGCTGCCGCGCTGTTCGGCGTCGGTCATCGCGGCCTGCATCGCGGCGCGGTTCCGTTGCCTTGCCGCATGCTCCTCGACCATCCCCGCCAGCATCCGCCGCCCCATCTCCGCCGCCCGATGGAAGGCCCCGTCGAAGTCGGCGAGCGTCTCGCAGCCCTTGTTGTGGGTGTCGACGAGCACCGCGAAGCACGGCACACCGGGCACGAGCTCGCGCCGCCCGTTGTCGACCGCGTCGACGTAGTCCACGACGTTGGCTCGGAGAACCCCCGCCAGGCTCGGCGAGACCCGACCCTCGGCCTCGAGCCAGTCCAGGACCATACCGGCCGAGGACAGCAGCCCCCCATACGCCTGCTGGTGGTGGTCGAACCGCCGCGTCGCGACGTCGAAGACACCGCCCACGTCGAACACGATGTCCGCCGCGGCGAGCAGGTCCGGGTCCCGCGTCCGCACGAGCGTAGCGTCGGCGTCGACGAACGTGGTGACCATCGACCAGGCCAGGACGTCGTCTGCGTGGAAGGTGCCGAAGTGGGTGGCGACCGAGAGTGACATGCGCCATAGCTAACCCGTGCTCCTGGTCGCCCTCGCCTGCATCCACCCCGTCCAGCACCGGACGCCACAGGTCCAGGTCCGGACGCTCGCCGACGCCGACTGGCTGGCCGTCCAGTTCGAGCTCGACCCGGGCTGGCACGTCTACTGGGTGAACCCCGGCGACGCGGGCATGGCCACCGACATCCGCAGCGACGACGTCCGAGTCGGCGACCCGCGCTTCCCCGCGCCCGAGCGGTTCGTGGCCCCCGGCCCCATCAAGAGCTTCGGCTACAGCGACGAGCTCGTCGTCCTGCTCCCCTTCGAGCGGACCGACGAGTCGGTCGTCGAGCTCGATGCCGCCTGGCTCGTCTGCAAGGCGGAGTGTGTCTACCAGGAGGCCGTCCTCCGAGTGGACCCCACCGACCGGACGAGGCTCGACCGCCACGTCGACGCACTCCCCTACGAGGCCCAGCTCGAGGTCTGGACGGGGGACGGCTGGCTCGTCCCACCCGGCGAGCTGTTCCCATCGGCCGAGCTCGCGTCCAGCGGCGCCCGCATCACCGAGCGACCCGATGGCATCCACATCAGTCCCGAGGCCGCCGGCAACTGGGCGGTCCACACCACCGACGGCCAGAGCACCACGCTGACCCTGGAGACCCCATGATCGCGCTTCTCTCGTCCCTCGCGTTCGCCGCCCCGGCCATCGGCGAGCCCGCGCCCGACTTCACGCTGACCGACCTGGACGGCAACACCGTGACGCTGTCCGAGCATGCGGACGAGGTCGTCGTGCTCGAGTGGTTCAACCCGGGCTGCCCATTCGTCGTCTACGCCCACGGGGACGATGGACCACTCCAGAAGGCCGCGCTGAACGCCGTCGAGAACGATGGCGTCGTCTGGCTCGCCATCAACTCCGGCGCGCCGGGCAAGCAGGGACACGGCGTCGAGAAGAACAAGGCCGCCGCCACGGACTGGGCGATGCAGCACCCCATCCTCATCGACGAGGACGGCACCGTCGGCCAGCTCTACGCCGCGACCACAACGCCCCAGATGGTGGTCGTCGACCACGGCGTGGTGACCTACTACGGCGCGCTCGACAACGCCCCGCGCGGACGGGTCGAGGGCAAGGGCGAGTACCACGGCCACCTGACCACCGCGCTGGCCGAGACCAAGGCCGGCACCCCCATCTCGGTCGCGACCACGAAGCCGTACGGGTGCTCGGTCAAATACGAGTAGAGCCGCTCAGAGACTGCAGTCCAGCGCCTCGACCCAGGCGTTGTCGTCCTCGTGGCACTCGGTCAGCTCGTCCCCGGGGTCGACCTCCACCCGCAGACTCTCGATGGCCTGCTCGGGCAACGCGGCGTGGAAGACCATCGCCGGGCTCGACTCCCCGATGGCCGGGGCCGCGATGGTGAGTCCTTCGAGCGTCCGGAGCGAGCCGCCCGCCTCGCGGAACTGCAGCACCAGATCGACCTCGTCACCCGGCGAGGTGAGCCCGTCGTTGAACACCTGGACCGACACGTCGACCGTCCCGGCGAGGCAGTCCCAGCAGATGTCGGTGACCTCGACGCGCAGGTTCGGCGCCGGGATGCCATCTCGCTCGCGCAGCCCGCCAGCCCGGTAGCTGTTGTGCCCGGTCTGCCAGTTCATCAACGGTTCCGCGGGGATGGACAGGTCATCCGCCGCATTGGTGATGTGGTACGCGTGCTGGTTCCAGGTCTGGGTCGTCGGAGCCCAGCTGTCGTTCAGGTCGCCGATGGCCGTGATGCCCTGCCAGCCGGCGTCGATCGAGTCGTTGCTCGCCAGGATGATCTCGGCCTCGCCGTCGGCATCGACGTCGACGATGGCCGGGTACTCGAACAGGGTCCAGCTGGAGTGGTTCTCCTCGGCCATCAGGACCGCGCCGGTCGCTCCGTCGTAGACAAACAGCGCGAGCTCGTCGGCGTAGACCACTTCGGCCTGTCCGTCCCCCTCGAAGTCGAACACCGCTGAGCCTGTCCGCGCCGAGCTCTGGTCCTGGGTCGTCTGGAGCCAGAGCTGCGTGCCATCGGTGTCGTGAACGACGTAGCCGGAGTAGCCAGCGGTCCCGATCTCAGGCAGCCCGTCGCCGTCGAAGTCGGCGATGGTGGGCGGGCCCCCTCCACCTCCCGGGACGCCGGACGGGTCGCTCCACAAGATGGTCCCGTCGGTGTCGGCGAGCCAGACCGCGCCGTCCTGGACACTCACGACCTCGCCGAAGCCGTCCAGGTCGAAGTCGGCCACGGCGGACCACCCGTCCGGCATGTCGTTGACCCACTTTGCCGTGCCGTCACGCTTGTAGGCCGCGTTCCCGACCAGGACCTCCTGGTTGCCGTCCAGGTCCAGATCCGCGACCACCGGGATGGCGTAGACCCCACCCTGCCCGTACGCACCGACCCCGACGGTCGCCCCGGTGTGGTCCAGGATGACGCGCCCGGAGACCACCTCGGCGAGCCCATCGCCGTCCAGGTCCGCGACCACGGGGTAGCCGTACCCGGTCGTGTTCCCAGCGAGCGACTCGCTCGCCCAGACGAGGGTCCCGTCCGCGTGCAGCGCGAGCACCCGGGTGTCCGTGCTCATCACCAGGATCTCGGGGACGCCGTCGCCTTCGAGGTCACCGAGTGCGACTCCGCTCGAGGCGACCGGCGCGTAGCCCCCTATCGAGGTGAAGGCCGAGGTCTCCTCGCCCGTGCCCTCGAGGATGTGGAGCGCGCCCGCCGAGCCGTACTGGTTGGCCGCGTACGAGGTGAACACGACCTCGGGGAGCCCGTCGGCGTCGACGTCGCCGACCACCGGCATCATCATCACGTCGTCGTGACCAGGCGCCCCCAGCGAGCCCTCCCAGCGCCACTCGACGACCGGGTCGAACCCGCCTGGAAGCGCGTCGAAGGCACAGCTCTCGTCGACGTCGATGGCCACGACAGGCGCGTCCTCGATGGGACACGCGTCCTCGCCGGCGCCGACGTCGGACTTCTGCGAGAGCTCGTAGTCGGAGCAGGCCAGTGCGAGGAGCAGCATCTCGCTCCATCATGCAACGGCCATGCCGCGTCCAAGTCCCTGGAAAGCCGTCCAGGGTGCGGCAGGCGTGCCCCGATCGGGACACGCCTGTGCGACGTCAACGGGACGCGAGCATCTCGGCGGTCGAGGCGGTCTGCGCTTCCATCATGTCGACCTGGGCCTCCATGGTCGCCATCTTCGCGCCCATCTCGTTGATGACCGCGGCCTGCGCGTCGATCAGCTGGGACTGCTCGAGCCGAGCCTGATCCATGTTCGTGAGCATGTCCTCGTGGGTCTGCCATGTGAGGAACATGTTGGCGCCGAGCATCCCCAGGATGGTCGAGAGCAGGAGCGCGCGTGCGTAGAACGTCCGCTGGGCTTCCCGTCGCTGGTAGTACTCGAGCCGCTTGAGGTCGGCGCTCATTTCCTGCATGGCTTCTCCCGGGGTTCAAACCGGGTTTACGCCAGATGTCACGCGCATGTCAAGCAAGTGTGAGCACGACATCAACAAGAGGAAACACAGGAATCGGAGCACCGGGGCGCTGCCTACCAGCACCAGTCGTTCTCTTCCCCCGGGTTCCCCATGTCGCCGCTGTTCAGCCAGCCCCACTGCTCGCACCAGTCCGACAGGTCGTCGTTCAGGTTGACCGAGGCCTGGTCCGGGTCGACGCCCATCGCCTCGCCCACCGCGGCGAAGCCCTCACCCCAGCTCACGTCGTCCAGCTTGGTGCCGTCGCCGGCGTAGAGCACGACCTCGTCCTCGATGTTGGACATCGCGAACCCGCCGCCCCACGTCTCGTAGACGAAGGTGGCCTGGCAGTCGACGCCGCCGTTGTCCCAGGTCGAGTCCTCGGCGCAGACGACCAGGAATCCACCGGGCTCGACGACCAGGTCGGAGCCCTCGATCTCGATGTCATCGACACCTTCGTCGGCCAGCCGGGCGCCCTCGAGGTCGACCCAGGCGCTCCCGACATTCCAGAGCTCGACCCACTCACCGTCTGCGTCCGAGACGCCGTCGGGGTCGATGAGCAGCTCGTTGATGACCACCTCGCCGCGCTTGGGAGCACGGGCCGAGTCTCGCGAGGAGCCAGGCTCCTCGGTCTCGTCCGAGCCCCCGCCGTTCCCCTCGTCGGGGTCATCGCTGGACCCACCGTCGTCGTTGTCCGAGCCGCCGCCGCCGTTGCCACCGCCGCCGTTTCCGCCGCCGCCGTTTCCGCCGCCGCCGTTGCCGCCTTCATCTCCCGAGCCCGCCTCGGTCCAGTGTCGCAGGCCGCCCGTGTCTTCGGGCGAAGGCCCGGGGGTGACGCCGTACTCGATGCATGCGGTCAGGATCGGGAGCAAGAGCATGACCACAGCTACGCCGCCGACCGATCCGAGGCCCACAGCAGCGGGCGCAAGTTGCGTGCCAGTAGCGCTCGCCCGAGCCTCCGGGGTCGAACGGAGTGGAGGAACGATGCTGCTCGCACTCATGAACTTGGCGCTCGCCGCGCCCATCTCCCGGACACTCCCGGCGGACATGCCGAGACTCACCGTGCAGGCCGACCGGGCCGACATCACCATCCGGACCGTGGCAGGTGCGGACGCGACGGTCGTGACGGCCACGCCGGTGAACTGGTCCGAGGGCTGCACCCTGGACTTCGAGGGCGGCATGGACGCCGCCGTGGTCAACGTCGGCCTGCCCGACGCGTTCGCCCCGCACTGCAAGACGGAGATCGACATCGCGCTGGCGGGCGCGACCCAGGTCTTCGTCGAGCTGGAACGAGGCCACATCCAGGTGGACGACCCCTGGGCCCCCCTCGACCTCGCTCTCGGCGGGGGTCGGGTCCAGGGCACGACGCATGGAGACGCCGTGATCGTCGTCCAGCGCGGCCGCGTCCACCTCGACGGGCTGACGGTCCCGGTCGATGTGGACGTGGCCGCCGGTGGCGTGCTGCTCGAGTACGACGAGGCCATCCCCGGCACCGTCGCGGCCCGCGTGGGCCTCGGTCGCCTGCGGACGCGTTTCCCCTACGGCACGTGGCTGAACAAGGACATCGACACGGTCGTCGGCCGGACCTTCGTCGCGATCCCCACCCGGACGACCAGCGAGACGCACCTGGTCGCGCGCACGGCGATGGGAACGAACCGGGTCGAGACGGTGCTCGTGGACGACCTCGGCGGCGAGACCGTCGCGGATCACATGCCGTAGGTCGCGGGGTCGAAGTCCCGGTCGGTCAGCCCGGCCGAGGGGTCGATGTCGACGAACGTGTACTGCTCGACCATCCTCATGGCGCCGTCCTCGTCGTTCCACACCTCGACGAGGACCGGCAGGTCGTGCGCCTCGGAGAAGCAGACGCGCGTGCGAGCCGCGTACAGCGTCGGGTCCTCGTCCTTCGGCGCCCGGGTGTCGAAGCAGTGCACCCGCTCGCCCCGGACGGTCGAGACGCCCTCGTCGACCCACACGGGATGCACCCGCACCCGCTCGGTCTCGCGGGACACCAGCGTGCTGACGTGCAGCGTTCGGGACTCCATGACCCCGTACCGCTCGCCGTCCTTGGCGATGGCGCCGTCCTTGTCCAGGTTCAGCACGGGGAGCATCGGCCCCGGATCGACCCGCAGCTCGCCGTCGTTCCAGTCCGCTCCCTTGTAGAGGACGACCCGGCCCTCCTTCTTGCCCGAGTACGTCAGCACGATCTCGTCCGGCAGCCGGAACCTCACGTGCAGCGTCTGTTCGTCCGTGAACTCTCCATCGACCCACTCGCGCTTGTGGAGTGTGTAGGTCTGGGTCGACGAGGCCCGCATTGCGACCTCCATCCGATGGACGGCGTCGAGGAATGCCTGACCCGCGTCGTCGTGGGGAGGGAGAGCCAGAGCGGTGGAGATCAGCAGCAGCATGGCGACGTTGTACCCCCGGCGTGAGCGGATGCCAGTGACACCGCGGAGACATCCGCCTTGACAGGCTGGCACGCTTGTTGCGGCCCCCGATCATGGCATTTTCGTTCCCCAAGCAGCATTTTGCGGCCCGAGGAACCCACCATGCTTCTCTTCGCCTTGACCATCGCCTGCAGCCGTGACGACGGACTCAACGAGCTCGACGAGGGGCCGCGTCCGCAGATCGCCATCACGTCTCCCGCCGCCGCCGCCTGGCTCGGCGAGGGCGCCGTCGAGGTCACCGGCACCTTCGAGAACCTGCGCACCATCGACGTAAACGAGGCCGAGGCGACCCCCGACCGGTCCGGCACGTTCGTCGGCTCGGCCGAGCTCTCCCGCGGCGTCAACGTCATCGAGGCGTACGGCACCACCACCGACAGCGAGTGGCGCTACGACCGCGTCGGTGTCCTGGCCGGCGAGTTCGCCGACCCGGGCCACGCGATCGAGGATGCGGCGGGCCTGCGCCTGAACCAGCCCGGCATCGACGCCGCGATGGACTTCGCGGGCAGCATGGTCGACCAGGAGACCATCGCGGCCGCCGCGACCGGCATGAACCCCATCTACGAGGACACCTACGGGGTCTGGGGCTGGGACGCGGTCGAGATCGCCGCCAACGTCGACGACATCACGTTCGACACCGTTCGCCTCGAGGCGACGCCCCGCGCCGGCATGCTCGAACTCCAAGTCGTCATCCCGAACCTCTTCGTGGACCTCCAGGCGGTCGGCGAGGCCGTCGGCTGGGACTTCGACGTCGATGCCTCCCTGTGGGCCGACGAGGCGCAGATCGAGGGCCAGCTGACGCTCGACGCGGACAACGGCAAGCTGGTGGTCGAGCTGCTCGACGCCGACGTGAACCTGGTCGGCTTCGGCTACGACACCTCGCTCCTTCCCGGCGACGTCGAGGCCTACCTCTTCGTGGACACCATCCGCGGCAAGCTCGAGGACATGCTGCTCGAGCAGATCACGACGATGGTCCCGCCGCTGCTCGAGTCCACGCTCGCCGGCCTGGACCTCTCGTTCGAACTCGAGCTCATGGGTGTCCCGCTCTCCATCGGCGCCGACTTCGCCCAGGCCAGCATCGACTCCAAGGGCATCGCCATCACGACGGACATCGACGTCGACGCACCGAGCAACGGCGAGCACACCTACGCGGGCTTCCTGTCCGCCCCCGTCGAGCTCACGGTCGACGACGACGCCGCGGTCGGAGCCGCCATCTCCGACGATCTGCTGAACCGGTTGATGTTCGAGGTCTGGCGTGCCGGCCTCCTCGAGCTGACTCTCTCGACCGACGACGGCTCGCTGGAGCCCGCACTCCTGCTGGGCCTGAAGACCGAGCAGGGCACCATCACTCTCGATGCCCTGCTCCCGCCCGTCGTCGTCCAGGGCGACTCCGGACTCGAGGTGCAGATCGGCGAGCTCAACGTCACCGTCGACACCCCCGGCGGCGAGTTCGGCGAGCACCTCGAGGCGGCCATCAACCTCAACATCCCGCTGGACCTGGGCTACTCCGACGGCAACGTCGTGCTGGCCCTCGGGTCACCCGAGATGGTGATGATGGTGCGCGAGTCGGACTGGGGCGCCGAGCCCGAGACCATCACCCAGCTGCTCACCCAGCTCCTGCCGCTCGACTCGCTGCTCAGCATCCTCGGCGACATCACCTTCGCGGTGCCGAGCCTCGACGGCCTGTCCATCAAGTCCGCTGACGTCCAGCGCGACAAGACGGGCCTCGGCACGCACATCGGCGTCGAGCTCGACTGATGCTGCTGCTCCTGACGGCCGCCACGAACGCGGCCAGCCTCGACCAGCTCGAGGTGGGAGGCCCCTGGGGCACCCCGAACCACGCCGGAGCGACCGCCGTCTGGTGGAACCCCGCCGGCATCGCGAGCGAGACCGGCTTCCGCAGCCACGTCGAGCTGGCTGTCCCCACCGCTCGAATGACCTTCGACCGAGCCGACCCGAACGGCGGCTCGACCGAGTACACGCTGACGGGCCAGCCAGACGCCAACCAGCTCACCGCCGGCATCGCGGCGGGCAGCATGCTCCCCTACGCCGGGCTCGTCTGGGCGGGCGACGTCAAGGGCCACAAGGTGGGCATCGGCGCTGCCCTGGCAGTCCCTCAGGTGCGCGGCGGCATCGCGAGCGAGCCCGACGCCGCCGGCCGGTGGGCCATGGAAGAGGGCCGGATCACCGGCATCTACGGGATGGGCGCCCTGGCCTGGTCACCGATGGAGAAGATCAGCGTGGGCGCGGTCGGCGGCATCGTTCGCAGCACCTGGGTCGCCTCGAGCGACAAGGACACGCTCCCCGACCTGGCCGATGGCATCGCGGCCGCGAGCGGGAGCCACAGCTACACCGACGACATGCTCGAGGACGACGACTACGTCGTGCAGACCAACTTCGACCTGGCCGACACCGCGTTCACCGGAGGCCTGTCGATCTGGGGCCAGCCCCACGACCGCGTGCAGGTCTCCGCCGCGTACCTGGCCGGCACCGAGGTCCACAACCGCGGCGACGTGGCGCTCGACTTCGAGTGTCCGCCGCAGAGCGACACCGGCGGCCGGTTCGTGGCCGAGTCCAAGGGCATCTGCGACACGTCCATCCAGGGCGACGCGACGGTCAGCTACCAGCTCCCTCCACGCATCCACGGCGGCGTCGCGGTCGAGATCCTGCCCGAGGAGAGGCTCGTCGCCGAGGTCATGGGCGGCTGGGTCGGCTGGAGTGTCTACGAGGACTTCACCATCGACATCGACGGCGTCGCCGAGAAGAACGCCGGACTGTCCGACGAGTCCGTCGACAGCATCGAGTCGACCAAGGTCCAGGCGCGAGACGCCGAGAACGCGGTGTGGGGCGGACTCGACCTGAAGGGCCGACCGACGGACTGGCTGACCCTCGGCGCCCGCGCGCTGTACGACACGAGCGCCGTGCCGGACCACGCGCTCGCGACGAACAACTACGACGCGAACACGCTGCAGCTCGCCGGCCTGGCCAGCTTCCACGTGGGCAAGATGACGCTCGGCGGCAGCTACACGCACAGCCTGGCGCAAGAACGCCTGAACACGACCTCGGCGTTCGGCGCGGACCTGGCCCGGACCAACGAGGAGCGGTTCTTCTACCCGCACGCCAACGGCACGTTCAACAGCGACATCAAGCGGTTCGCCGTGCACGCCGGGGTCGAGTTCTAGCGCGCGTGCACGCTCGTCTTGAACCGCGCCCGACCGCCCTTGCACTGACCGGCCCGACACAGCTTGAACTTGACCTTGCCCGCGACCGGGAACTCGCCCATCCGACCGGCTCGGTAGGGGACCTCCATCGTGAAGCTCTTGCCGTCGTCCGACAGCATCCCGTCCAGCCGATGGAGCTTGGACTGACCCCACTGCACGTCGCTGGGCGGCGACTTCATCTTCACGATGATGTCGTGCTCGTTGTCCAGGCTGTAGCCCTGCATGGCGGTGACCACGACGGTCACGTGCCCACGCTCGGCGATGCCCGCCTTCCCCGAGTAGACCTGGACCATGTAGTGGTCCTTTTCGACGCTCGTGCCGAACTCGACCGTGTCCTTCTTCGCGTGGGCGGACCCACCGGCGACCAGGACGGTCAGGCTGAGGAGTGCGGCGGCGAGCAGGGCGTTAGCGAAGCGCATGACGTTCTTCTACCTCATTGCCTGCACGAAGTCCGAGCTCCCCGCCCAGGCCATCGTCGAAGCCACCCCCAACGAGGCGGCCCAGGCGTTCATCGACAGCTGGAACACCGTGGGCGAGCCTCTCTTCCTCGAGGCGAACGAAGCGGAGTGGGCCGCGAACACCCGGATCGTGCCCGGAGACCCGACCGCGACCGAGCGCGTGACCGCGGCCATGGAGGCCGTCTCGGCGCACAGCGGCTCGATCGAGACCATCGAGACCACCCGCGGCCACCTCGAGCACCGGGCCGACCTGGACCCGCTCGTCGAGAAGCAGCTCGAGGGCATCCTTCGCGGCGCCGCCTATGCCCCCCAGACGGCGCCCGAGCTGGTCAGCCGCAAGATCGCCGCCGAGGCCGCCCAGACCGAGACCCTCTACGGCTACGCGTTCCAGCTCGACGGCGAGGAGATCACGCCGAACCAGATCGACTCGATGCTGGAGGACGAGACCGACGTCGCGGCCCGCCTGGCGGTCTGGGAGTCGAGCAAGGCCATCGGCCCCGAGCTGAAGCCCGGCCTGATGGAGCTGCGCGACCTGCGCAACGAGACCGTCCAGGAGCTGGGCTACCCCGACTACTTCGCCTTCCAGGTCGACGGCTACGAGATGGAGTCGGCCGAGATGCTGGAGATGATGGACCGGCTCAACCGCGAGGTCCGGCCACTGTACCGCGAGCTGCACACCTGGGCCCGCTACGAGCTGGCCGAGAAGTATGGCGAGCCGGTGCCCGACCAGCTCCCGGCGCACTGGCTGCCGAACCGGTGGGGCCAGTCGTGGAAGCCGATGGTGACGGTCGAGGGCCAGGACCTGGACGCCGCCTTCGCCGACAAGTCCCCCGAGTGGATCGTGACCGAGTCCGAGGCGTTCTACGTCTCGATGGGCTTCGAGCCGCTGCCGGAGACCTTCTACACGAAGTCCTCGCTGTACCCGGCCCCGACAGACGCCGACTGGAAGAAGAACACCCACGCCAGCGCCTGGCACATGGACATGGACCACGACGTGCGCTGCCTGATGTCGGTGGAGCCCGACGCCGGCTGGTACGGCACGACCATGCACGAGCTCGGCCACATCTACTACTACCTGAGCTACGCGAACCCGAACGTGCCCGTTGGTCTTCGCTCTGGCGCGAACCGTGCGTTCCACGAAGCGGTCGGATCCCAGATGGGTCTGGCGGCGATGCAGACCCCGTTCCTCGAGAGCCGGGGCCTGATCCCACAGGGCGCCGAGCCGGACCCGAACGAGCTCCTTCTGGCCGAGGCGCTCGACATGATCGTGTTCCTTCCGTTCGCCGCCGGCGTGATGAGCAACTTCGAGCACGATCTGTACGCAGAGCCCCTGTCCGAGGACGAACTCAACGCGCGATGGTGGGCGTACAAGCTTGAGTACCAGGGCATCACGCCTCCTACGGATCGCGGCGAGGAGTGGGCTGACGCGCTCACCAAGACCCACATCAACAACGACCCCGCACAGTACTACGACTACGCCCTGTCGAGCGTGATCCTGATGCAGCTGCACACGCATGTCGCACGGAACATCCTGCACCAGGACCCGCGCGCCACGAACTACTGGGGCTCGACCGAGACCGGCGACTTCCTGAAGTCCATCCTCGAGCCGGGAGCCACCCGCGACTGGCACGAGCTGTTGATCGAGTCGACGGGCGAGGATCTGACCGCGACCCCCATGCTAGACTACTTCGAGCCGCTCATGGAGTGGCTCCAGACCGAAAACGAAGGCCGGGCGCACACCCTGCCGGACCTTCCCTGAGACGTGTCCTGATGATCCCCCACATCTGACTGGGCCCGGCGCCCGGCGTGTCCTGGCTTCGGGTCGTCTTCGGCTGAGCTGCGCCTGATCTCCAGGTCGCGGTAGCGGCCTTGGAGCAACATGACCCCGTTGTTGATCGCGGCCACGCACGCCGCAGACCTGCCGGACGTGAGCCTGTACGGCTTCGTGAACCCCCTGCCGCCGCTCTCGATCGGCGCCGAGGTGGTGCACATCTCGACCACGTACGTCGACGTCCCTGACGGAGACGCCCTGCGCGAAGCAACCGACTTCACCTGGGGTTTCTGATGCTCGTCCTCCTCCTCGCATGCACGGGCGAGCCCCCCGAAGCCTCCCCCGTCCTGTCGTTCTCCGCCATCCCGGACCACGACACCACGCTGCTCCAGCAGAAGTACGACCCGGTCGCCGAACACCTGTCCACCGCGCTGGGAGTCCAGGTCGAGTACGTCCCGGCCGCCGACTACTCGGCGTCGGTCGAGATGTTCAAGAACGGCGACGTGCAGCTCGCCTGGTTCGGCGGCCTCACCGGCGTCCAAGCGCGAGCGGCCGTGGACGGGGCCCACGCCATCGTCCAGGGGGCCGAGGATCCCGAGTACTTCAGCTACTTCATCGCCAACGCCGAGACGGGCCTCGAACTCTCCGAGGAGTTCCCGACCGCGCTCGCGGACCTGTCGTTCACCTTCGGCAGCCCGTCGAGCACCAGCGGCCGGCTGATGCCCGAGCACTTCATCCGCGAGTCGACGGGCAAGGGGCCGGACGAGTTCTTCGCCCAGACCTACGGCTTCTCGGGGGCCCACGACAAGACCGCCAAGCTGGTCGAAGCCGGGCAGGTCCAGGCGGGGGCGCTCTCCTACACGACCTGGGACAGGCTGGTCGCGGACGGGACCATCGACACGGCCAAGGCGCACGTGGTCTGGAAGACACCGGTCTACGCCGACTACAACTTCACGGCCCACCCGGACCTGGAGACACGGTTCGGCCCCGGCTTCACCGACCGGCTCCAGGCGGCGCTCATCGCGATCGACGACCCGGCGCTGTTGGCGGCCTTCTCTCGGAGCGCACTCATCACGGCACAGGACCAGGACTTCGCCCGGATCGAGGGCGTGGCCCGCGACCTCGGCATGCTGAGGTGAGGTTCCAGCTCTCCCAGGTGTCGGTTCGGTTCGCGGCACAGACCGCGCTGTCCAACGTGCTGCTGTCCATCGGGCCCGAGGAGTGCGTCGCCCTGGTCGGGCCCAGCGGCGCCGGCAAGACCACGCTGCTGCGCGTCCTCGCCTTGGCGGAGAGGCCGTCCTCGGGAGCGCTGGCCATCGATGGCCAGCCCGCCGTGCCCACGCGGAAGCTGCGGAGCCGCGTGGGGTTCATCCACCAGGACCTGGCCCTGGTCCCGAACCTGAGCGCCCTGCAGAACGTCCTGATGGGCGCAGCGGGTCGGCAGTCCACGCTCGGCTCGCTGAAGTCCGTGTTCCTTCCGTCCGACGAGGAGACCGAGCGGGTGCACGCGCTGCTCGACTCCGTAGGCATTGAGGACAAGCTCTACCAGCGCGTCGACAGCCTCTCGGGCGGAGAGGCGCAACGCGTCGCCATCGCCCGAGCGCTGTACCAGGAGCCCGGCGTCCTGCTGGCGGACGAGCCGATCTCAGCGGTCGACCCCACCCGGGGACGCGAGGTCCTCGAGCTGCTGCTGGCCTTGGGCCGCGAGCACCGCATCCCCGTCGTGGTCTCGCTGCATCGCGTGGAGCTGGCGTGCGAGCTGTTCCCGCGGGTCATCGGGATGCGCGAGGGGCGTATTGTCTTCGACGGACGGCCGGATGCGCACGAGCTCGCCGGACTGTACGCCCTGTGATCCTGGAGTTCCTGGCGGCCGCCCTGTCCCCCGCCTGGTTCGCGCCGGACGGCACCGCGCTGCTGCCCATCACGCTCGAGGCGGCGCTGCAGACCGTGCGGCTGGCGACGGCGGGCATCACGGCGTCGATCCTCGCCGGGCTCCCGCTGGGGCTGGCGGCCTCGACCCGTCTGTCGGGGCCCTGGAGCGTGCCCGCACGGACCCTCGCCGCCGCCATGCGGTCGGTCCATGAGCTCGTGTGGGCCATCCTCTTCCTGGCCGCGCTCGGCGTCTCCGAGATGGCCGCGGTCATCGCCATCGCCATCCCCTACACCGGGACGCTGGCCAAGGTGTACGGCGAGCTGATCGACGAGGCTCCGCGCCCGACCGAGGACGCGCTCATCGGACAAGGAGCTGGAACCGTTCAGGCTTTCGTCCTCGGAACGATCGCACAGGTGGCGCCTCAGCTGGTCGCCTACACGCTGTACCGCTTCGAGTGTGCGCTGCGGAGTGCCGCAGTCCTGGGCTTCTTCGGCTTCCCGACGCTCGGACTCCTGGTCCTGCAGGGAGCGGACAACCTGCGCTGGGGCGAGGTCTGGCTCCATCTGTACGCGCTCTTCGCGCTGGTGACCGCCGCCGAGCTCTGGAGCGGGGCTGTCCGTCGCCGCCTGGTGGTCCGATGAGCCGCGTCGCCGAGCTCCGGGCGGCCCGTCCCCGCGCGACTCTGCTCCAGATCAGCGGCCTCGTGGCGGCGCTCGCGTGCGTGGCGAGCTGGCTGAGCCTCGACATCGGCACGGTGTGGAGCGAGCGAAGCGGCCGAAACCTCGCGCGATTCTTGACCGAAATCCAGCCCTGGCCGCTGCGCTCCGGTGACGGCACGGTCCTGTCCTGGGTGTCGGACCTGCTGACCGAGGCCGGCGTCGCAGCCATCGGAGGGACGCTCGCCTGCTCGGTGCTCGCCACGGTTCTGGCCGTCGCGCTCGCCACGTTCTTCGCTCCCCTGGCCGCCAGTCGGCCTCGCGGGGTGCCCAAGGCCGTCCGCCTCGCCATCCGGGCGGGGCTCCTCTTCCTACGGGCCATCCCCGAGTACATCTGGGCGTTCCTCCTGCTCACCGTGCTGGGCCTGGGCATCCTCCCCGCGGTGCTGGCGCTGGCCCTCCACAACGCCGGCATCCTGGGTCGGCTCGGCGCCGAGGTGCTCGAAGACGCCGAGCCCCGCGCCGGCCGGGCGCTCCAGGGACTGGGGGCCGGTCGGACCCAGGTCCTGACGCTGGCGCTGGTCCCACAGACACTCAACCGACTGATCTTGTTCGTCTTCGTCCGCTGGGAGTCGGCCGTGCGAGAGGCGACGGTGCTCGGGATGCTCGGGTTCGTCTCCCTCGGCTGGTACCTGCAAGAGGCCCGCGCGGCGGCCCGGTACGACGAGCTCCTGTTCTTCGTCCTGCTGGGCTCGGCCACCATCCTGGCGGGCGACGCACTGAGCGTCCTGGTCCGCCACAGACTGCGTCAAGCGCCGAAGAAGTCCGCCTGAACCTGGTACTGGAAGCCCACGTTGCGAGCGAACTCGCCGTCGCTCTTGCGGTCCCCGACGAAGATGCACTGCGCGCGGTCCAGCTGGTACTCCCGGATGAGCTGGACGCCGAGCCCCGGCATCGGCTTCCGGCACCAACAGTGTGTGCCGCCGGCCCGGTGCGGGCAGTAGCGGACGTCCATCTCGACATCGAGCAGCTCGACCGTGCGGGTGATGCAGTCGATGACGTCCAGTTCGGACAGCATGCCCATCGCCACGCCGGCCTGGTTGGTGACTCCGAGCAGGAGCCAGCCGTCCGCCGCGTAGCGCTTCAGCGTCTCGCTCCGGTTCGGCAGGATGCGGATCTCCTCGGGCCGCCGCGGGAAGGGCGCCGGCCTGCTCGTCCGGACCGTCCCATCCAGGTCGCAGATGATGCCGCGGTTGGTGAAGCCCTCGTCCCGGCGAGAGAACTCCACCCGTTCCAGGGTCTTGAAGCCCTCGTCCAGCGAAGGAGCCTCATCGCGCTGCCCGAACGCGAAGACCGCGCGGGGTGGGAACAGGTTCGGCTCGGTGCGGCTCACCGCCTTGATCTCGTCGGGGGACAGCAGCCGACCCTGGCGCTCGAGCATCCGCTTGGCGCGTTGTACGGCGCCTCTTCCTGGGGAATCTCGATCCGGGTCACGTTGACAGGCACACCGTGGCGGGCGGCGACGTCGAGCACAGCCTTGCGACCCGCTCGCGTCGGGTAGGTGTTGTCCATCACCACCTGACGCTGACCGCCGGTGAGCGCCTCGTCCAGAGGCTTGAGCAGGTCAGCCAGCGAGCCGCCGCGCTCGTCCCGGTTCAGGCGGACGTAGCCGCGGTCCACCAGCGCATCGACCCGCGAGGTCTTGCCCGACGCCGGCGAGCCGATGATGAGCCGCACCTCGTCCCCCGACCCCACACAGTCCTGGAGCGTCTCGGACCGTGTGCAGCCTGGGATGGCGTACACGCCGAGCCCGGCAAGGTACGCGAGCGCCTCGGCGGCCGAGCTGCCACCGAGGTTCTTCGCCGCCTTGCGATGCCCGCCGAACGGACTGTGGGCGATGAACGGGATGTCCAGCTCGCGGCAGCGCTCGACCACGGGCATCGCGTTGACGTCCCATCGCGACAGGGCGCACTGCACGGCGGACACCGCACAGACGGCCCGTGCCCGCTCGAGCTGTTCGACGTCGACGTTGCACACGCCGATGGCCCCGACCGTGCCCTCTTCGAGGAGCTGGGCGAGTGCCCCCGAGCCACTGCCTCACGCCCCGCGGCCAGCAGGCGCTCCGGGCGCCCATCGGGGAGCCAGCACCCCCAGGACGGATGAGCCCGACCTTGCTCGCGACGACCACCCGGTCCCGGTCGCCGGACCAGCTCTCCAGCGCCGCCGAGAGCAAGCGCTCGTTGTGGCCGGCCTCAGCGGCGTCCAGGCAGTACGAGTCGGCCGTGTCGAACAGGCGCACGCCCAGGTCCAGCGCCTCATGGATGAGGGCGGTCGACCGTGCGTCGTCCCGGTCCGAGACGGTCGACAGCCGCATGCACCCCAGGCCGACGCCGGGAACCACCTGGCCGACGAGTGGGGGCCGGTGGATGACGCTCTCGGCCGGCTCGTCGAACAGGTCCCAGCCGGCCTCGTCCCAGTCCTCGTTTCGCGCGACCCGATTTCCCCGACCGTCCATGACCTCGACATCGGCGCCGAGTCAGGGCAGGTCCTGGGTCTCGCAGACGATGACCGGCCTCCGCGCCCCGGGGGTGGCGGCGGCCTGGACGCCCAGGAACAGATCGCCAGCGAACAGGAGCTCGATGAGCGAGCGGGTGGCGGTGTCCGGCCGGGCGCGCCGATTCCGCGGGGACTCGCTCACGAAGCGAGCCACGGCGCTGACCCCGTTCTGTCCTGGTGGCGGCGCGGAGAGGCCGACCCCCACGGACAGCTCGGCGTTCGACAACGGCGGCACGACCAGCGCCTTCAGGGCCTCGAGCCGCTCGCGCCAGACCGCCTTCTGCTCGGCCAACGCGACCGCCTCGGCGGCGAGCGCACGCTTCTTCGCGGCGGGGGTCAGCGGCATCCACTCTCCATCGACTGAGGATACGGATATCTTCCAGCCGTGTTCCTGCTCCTCGCATGCCTGCCCGAGCTCACTGTCCGTCCCGAGTCGGGCGAGTGCGGCGACGTGGAGATCTGCAACGACATCGACGACGACTGCGACGGCAAGGTCGACGAGTCCCCCGTCGACGGGCTGGACTGGTCCCTGGACGCCGACGGCGACGGCTACGGCGATCCCGCCACGACCCAGAACGTCTGCACGGCGCCGCCCAACCGGGTGCCGGACGCGACCGACTGCGACGACACCGATCCCGACGCCCACCCCGGCGCCGAGGAGTCCTGCAACGGCGCTGACGACGACTGCGACGGCGTGACCGACGAGGACGGCGTCGATGCCAGCCCCTGGTACGTGGACGAGGACGGCGACGAGTACGGCGTCGGGGACGCGACCTACGCCTGTGACGCCCCGGACGGGATGACCGCGCTCCTGGGCGACTGCGACGACACCGAGCCGGGCGTCTACCCCGACGCCGACGAGTACTGCAACGGGGTGGACGACGACTGCGACGGCGCCATCGACGACCACGCCGTGGACGCGCCGACCTGGTACCAGGACGATGACGGCGACGGCTACGGCGCTTCCGACAGCCCCATCACGGCCTGCGACAAGCCCGACGCGGCGTCGGAGAGCGACGGCGACTGCGACGACGACGCCTTCGGCACGAACCCCGGGGCGGCGGACGGCTGCAACGGGCTGGACGACGACTGCTCGGGCGTGGTCGACGACGGCAGCACCTGCCCCTGCGACATGGAGTGGTCGAGCGACGACGACCCGTACATGTTCTGCGGCGCGTACAGCCTCGAGTGGACGACCGCCCGCGACGCCTGCGCGTACTACGGCTACCACCTCATCACGATCGACGACTCGACCGAGGACAGCTGGGTCGAGAACATGCTCATCGCCTACAACCTCGCAGGCTGGTGGACCGGCTACAACGACCGGGACGACGAGGGCGTGTGGGCCTGGGAGGACGGCAGCTCGTCGACGTACACGCGCTGGGCCGACGACGAGCCCAACAACTGGTGGGGCGAGGACTGCATGGAGCTGTGGGACGACAAGTACAGCCTGTGGAACGACGAGGACTGCGACGAGGTCCAGCACTTCATCTGCGAGCTGAACTGAGCAGGCCGCTCAGACTTCTCGAGCTCGAGCGCTGCTCTAGAACAGCTCGTAGCGCAGCTTCTGGCGCGAGCCGTCCTTCCTCGTGATCGCGACCTTCAGCGAGTCGCGGCGCTTCACCTTCTGGTAGGCGAACATCGCGTCCGGGATCGTCGTGATCTCCTTGCCGTTCACGCTGTGGACCACGTCGCCGTTGCGGAACCCGGCCTCGTGCAGCGGGCTGCCGCACCGGATCCGCCGCACGCGGAAGCCATCAGTCTCGCCGGCGTCGTCCTCGTGCCAGCTGGCCCACGCCAGCGTCGACGCGGCGCCGAGGTCGTTGGCGTAGGTGTCGACCAGGTCCTTGCTGACGCCGTACTCACCGCCCCCCTTGTCCTCGATGAGGCCGGTGGGCTCGACGCACTCCCGGCCCTTCTTCTTCTTGGTCGAGGCCGTCGGCTCGCTGACCTTCGCGGTGGACTTCCTGGACACCCGCTGGCGCGGTCCGCCATACCCGCTGGCGACGACGCGCTCGATGGTGGGCGCGAGCCGCGGCGCCGGGGTCGAACTCGGAGAGGAGGCCGGCCCGGCGACCTGGTCGACGGGAGCCTCTGGAGCCTCTGGAGCCTCTGGAGCACTCTCCCCTTCCGGCTCGCCCTGGGGCACGGCGGGGAGGAAGACCGCCTCGCGGCCCTCGGCCCCCATCTCCGCGATCGTGACCGAGGCCTCGGAGGTCTGGACCCGCGCGGCCAGGCCGAAGAGGAGGACGAACACGCCGCTGGTGAACCCGGCGCTGACGAGCTTCTCGAGGGTGGTTCGCATGTCGTTCTCCGGGCGTTCAGACACTTCGACGCGCCCGGAGCGTGACCATTCGATGCGCTGATACACCCTGGGACAGTTCGAGAGAACAGGTCGGCGTACTCCTGGAACACCAACCACGGAGAACCCATGTTCCTCTCGCTCCTGCTTCCAAGCGCCCTCGCCGCCAACTTCGACGTCGACGTCCTGTACGACGGCGTCGACGCCACGCCCGGAGATGGGAAGTGTGCGACCCAGGTCGGCGACTGCACCCTCCGGGCTGCCGTCGAGGAGGCCAACGGCCTGACCGGACACGACACCATCACCCTGGACAGCGGCGTCCACACGCTGACCCTGACGACGCAGGGCGACCTCGACGTCACCCAGGACGTCGACATCTTCGCCTTCCCGACGGCTCGCCCGGCAACGGCCGCTACCCGCTGACGATCATCAGCCCCGCCAATGGGCACGTGCCGGTCTGTACCGAGTCCGAGGACCAGGTCGACGCCAGCCGCCCCGGCACGAGCTGCGATGCCGGCGCCGTCGAGATGGACAGGACGCCCAGCACCTCGGAGTGGCCCACCTCGAAGGAGAAGTCGAGCGACGACGACTCCAAGAAGGACGACCGCTAGCCCAGCTTGCGGATGTGGTTGAACACGCCCATGGGCTCGATGGCGGCGGCGCACAACACGCCGCCCATCATCGCGCCCATCACGCCGACGGTCGTGACCTCAGAGCCCGAGAAGAACAGCCCGGGCAGCCGAGCGCGCGGCTTCAGGTGGTCGTTCTCGAACCGCTCGGGCGTGGGCTCGATGCCGTAGATGGAGCCCTCGATGGGGCGACAGAACGTCTCGGTAGAGATGGGCGTGCTGAGCTCGACGTAGTCGATGAGCGGCTCGAGCTCGGGCATGCACTTCAGGAAGTCGGCCAGGAGCGCCTTCTCCACCATCTCCTTGAACGCGTCGTAGTCCTCGCCCCGCTTGCGCCAGGTCGTGCCGGACCACTTCTCGTAGACGGACCACGGCACGAAGGTGACGACCTCGCCGGTGTGGCGGACCTCGGGTCCCGGGTCGTGGTCGGGGTCCTTGAGGCTCGGGAAGCTCGTGTACAGGCACGGCGCCGTCTCGGGGACGCCGTCCTCGCGGACCTCCCAGCTGTCGGTCTCCGAGCTGTAGACCCGGTAGAACCACTTGTTCGCGGCGCTGGCCCCGACCTTCGTGATGTCGCCCTTGAAGCCGATGTAGAGACAGAGATGGGCGCTCGCGGCGGCCAGCCCGGAGACGGCCTCCTTCGCCCAGGGCTGCGACTTGACGGCCTCGGGCAGCAGGCGCTTCACGGTGCTCACGACGCCGGCCGCCGACACCACTCGCTTGGCACGGATCTCCTCGCCGTCGTCCATGCGAACGCCGACCGCGCGTCCGTTCTCGACCAGGATCTCCTGGACCGGAGCCACAATGCGCGTCCAGCCGCCGGCGTCGGCGACCGTCTTCAGAAGCGTCTGGGCGATCTCACCGCTGCCACCCCGTGGGTAGTAGCCACCCCACAGGAAGTGCTTCACGACGAGCGCCTGCATGGCGAAGCTCGAGTTCTCGGGCAGCGAACCGTAGTAGCCCCACTGGGCGGTCATCACGGCGCGCAGGGCGGGGTCGTCGGTCAGCGCGTTGACGACCTCGCCGGTCGACTTCGTCAGCCACTTCTGGGCGGTTCGGGCAAACAGGAACTCGGCCGGTCCGGCCAGGCTGTTCGGGACGATGCGGGCCATGTAGTAGCCCTTCATCGCGCCCGCGACCTCGCGCACCAGGCGCAGGTAGGTGTCGATGGCCTCGACCTCGTTCGGGAACGCGGCGATCAGGTTGTTCCGGAAGCCGTCGGGCGTGTCCGGGAAGTCGATCCGGAACTCCTCTTCCCCGTCGTGACGGGCCGGCCAGTAGAACTCGTCGTAGACCGGCCCCAGCGAGGTCCACTCCAGCTTGCCGCCGGACAGGTCCTTCAGGAGCCGACCGGTCATCGAGGCGTCGGTGACCTCGCCGACCGCGTGCACGCCCACGTCCCAGGTGTACCCCTTGCGCGTGAAGGTGTGCGTGAAGCCGCCCGGGACGTAGTGCTGCTCGAGCACCAGGACCTTGTGACCGAGCTTGGCCAGCAGCGACGCCGTGGTCATGCCGCCCATGCCCGAGCCGATGACGACGGTGTCCCACTCGGTCGCCGGGAAGTCCTTGGGGAGACGCTTGGACCAGTAGCGAGGCTTCTCTCTTTGCATGTCTTCGAAATAGCCCGCCCACACGGGCGTACAGCCTCCATTGCGTGACGATCCTTCGCCCCTGCGATGGCCGCGGACAGCGGATAGGGGCGAGCAGAAGATCCACCCGAGAGGCCCACGCAATGGCAAAGACGATCAGCGTCGTGCTCGAAGGCGTCGAGACCCACTTCGACTTCAAGAACCTCGACCGAGCCAAGCTCTATGGACGCCGTGTCCGCATGCTGCTGGACAGCGACGGCGAACCGTTTACCCGCGCCAGCCTGACGATGGACGGCAGCACGCTCGTCCGCGCCGGCATGACGGCCCAGGGCTACTTCGACCAGGACGGCACCTGGATCCCGAACAGGGACCTGGTCGGACTGGACCCGGACGGCCACGAGCTCGACCGCATCCCTTCGACGCTCGGAGAGCCGCAGCCGCTACGCGTGGCCCAGGCCTTCGAGGTGCTCGACATGCGCCTGCAGGCTGTCTAGATGCTCAGCTCGGCGGAGCTCGACCCGAAGCTCGAAGAGGCGCTCCAGGCCGGAGCCAGCTTCGCGTTCGCGTTCAACTACCGCCCCGACTTCCGGTCCGAGGAAGGCTTCCTGGTCGCCAACGAGCACGGCGTCTTCGCGCTCGTCGGCACGAAGACCGAGCCCGACTGGTGCGACCTGGACCAGCCCTCCCTGCCGGACGTCGAGGACGACAGCGACGACGACTCCGACGACCTCGACTTCGACTTCTTCTAAGAGGCACCGATGCCCAGGACGCTCCGAAACATCCACATCACGAACGCCGACGGCCGCGACGCGACCGTCCAGTTCACCTCGATCAAGGCCCCGAAGCCCCCCACGAAGGGCGTGGTGGGCCGCGAGGTCAAGTTCAAGCGCTTCCTCGCCACGACCGAGTCGGGGACCCACGCCACGCTCTCGGCCAGGATCGGCGAGGACTACGCCGACGCCCTGCTCGAGGGCGACCCCGAGATCGACATCGAGCGTGTCGGCCGGGCCATCGGCGAGACGCACGTCGTCCAGCTGTCCGCCCGCGGCGAGGTGCTCTACGCCGCGCCCGAGATCATCGAGATCATCCAGGGCCCCGACGGCCAGGAGCGCGAGCGTCGCGCCCCGACCGACACGCCCGCGAACGTCAACGACGAGCTCCCTGTCCGCTGGACCGGCCGCATGATGCCCAAGCAGGAGGTGGTCCGCCGCTTCGTGTTCGGTCGCACGCTGCAGCTCCGCCACATCGACGGGCTGTCCTACGACTACCTGCACGGCATGGCCAAGCTGCTGGCTGAGGACGACGCCGTCATGCGCATGGGCGCCGGGCCCAAGGGTCGCCAGCCGCTCATCCTCACGGTGAACGGCAGCCCCTGTCACGGCTTCCTTGAGGGCCGCGTGGACGGCTCGCGGTACCAGCTGCTGCTGCACCTCTCGAACATGGAACTCAAGCGCCCCGAGGAGCAGGCATGACCCCGTTCTCGACCGAACACGCCAAGCCCCTGGGCGACGGCCTTCTGTGTCCCATCGGATCCGTACTCGACACGGACCTGGCCAGCCACGTCGTCGCCTACAAGCGCAGTGTGGCCAGCCGATACCGCGCGCTGACCCCGGATGAGCTCGAGCAGCTCCCGCCCGGCGAGCTGCACGTCTCCCCCAAGACCGACGGCGAGCTGTGGATGATGATCCTGGACGGCGACGACGTCTTCCTGGTCAGCCCCCGCCACCGCGTCATCACCGGCAGCATCCCGCTGCTGGACGAGGCCCGCCGGAACATCCTTCCCCGCTGCGGGACGCGCACCATCCTGGCCGGCGAGCTGTTCGCGCTCCGAAAGGATGGACGCCCCCGCGTCGGCGACGTCGGCATGGCCCTGCACGCCAGCGACGTGGGCCGCCTGGGCTTCTTCGTGTTCGACCTGATGAAGGGCGGCACCGGCGGCGACGAGGACGCGCCCCCCGAGTACAAGAACTGCTTCCCGATCCTCCAGGAGCTCTGCGACGGCGGCAAGCGGGTCCAGTGCGTGAAGACCGAGATCGTGTCGGGTACCGCCGAGGTCGAGCGCCTGTTCGGCGAGTGGGCCGAAGGAGGCAAGGCCGAGGGCCTGGTCGTGCGCTCCGGAGACCACCGGGTCTTCAAGGTCAAGCCTGCGTTCCACCTGGACGCGGTCATCGTCGGCTACACCGAGCGCGTCGGCGACGACGGCCGGGATCTGTGTCGCTCGGTGCTGCTGGCGATGCTCCGAGAGAACGGCCAGTTCCAGCTCCTGGGCAGCGTCGGCAACTTCGGCGGCGACGAAATCCGGGCCGAGTTCCACGCGCTGCTGTGCGACGACCCTGCGGACTCGACCTACCGAGCCCCCCGCAGTTCCGGCGCGTTGTACCGTTTCGTCAAGCCCCAGCACGTCATCGAGATCAAGGTCTCGGACATCCAGTCGGACGACGCGAACAGCCGCCCCATCCAGCGGTTCGTGCTCGAGTACGACGAGGCCAAGGGCTGGCGTCCCACGGGCCCGACCAACGGTGTGAGCATCCTGCGCCCCGTGTTCGTCCGGCGCCGCGAGGACAAGACCGTCAACGCCGTCGATATCCGCGCCAGCCAGGTGCTCGAGCGCTGTGTCCTGAACGACCTGGACGAGGCCGTCGAGGCCGTCGAGTTCCCCGCCAGCGACGTCCTGCACCGCGCGGTCTGGACCAAGGCCACCAAGGGCCTGCTCGCCGTCCGGAAGCTGCTGGTCTGGAAGACCAACAAACACGAACTCGACCCACTCTACCCCGCCTATGTCGTCCACTGGACCGACTACAGTCCCGGCCGGAAGGACCCGCTCAAGCGCACCGTGCGGCTGGCTCCGACGCCCGAGATCGCCGAGGCCCTCGCCGAGGAGCTCGTCACGAAGGGGGTGAAGCGTGGCTGGAACCCCGCATAGCGACGAGCGGACCGCACAGCTCGTCGAGCTGCTGACCTCGTACAACGAGGCCTACCGAGCGGGCGAGCCGCTGGTCACCGACCTCGTGTACGACGAGCTGACCGAGGAGCTCCGTGCGCTCGATCCCGAGAACGGGTTCCTCCACGCGGTCGAGCCCGAGTCTACGTTCGGACTGGGCAAGGTCCGGCACGCCGAGCCGATGCTCTCGACCGAGAAGGCCTACACCGAGGACGCGCTCCGGACCTGGGTCGGGCGCGTCGAGAAGGCCGCTATCGAGCTGGGCATCCCGACCGCGGAGCTCCGATACCGGGTGACCCCGAAGCTCGATGGGCTCGCTGGGAAGGACCAGGGGGGCGTGTTCGCCACCCGCGGCAACGGCCGGGTCGGGAACGACATCACGTACGCCTTCCAGCGCGGCATCGTGCCCATCGGCGGCCGCGACCAGGGCGTCGGCGAGATCGTGATGGTGAAGTCGTGGTTCGAGGCGAACCTGGCCGACGTCTTCGACCACCCGCGGAACACCTGCGTCGGAATCGTCTCGGCGGACGTCGTGGGCGAAGTCGCCAAGAGGGCGCTGGACGCCGGCGTCGTGCACTTCGTCCCGTATGGCCAGCTCCAGAAGTGGGTCGGCTCCGGCGCCGAGCTGCTCGAGGGCCACCGCGACATCACCTCGGACCTGAAGGGACAGGTCGACTACGCGCTGGACGGCATGGTCGCCGAGGTCCTCGAGCCACGCCTCCAGACCTACATGGGGGCCACCAGCCACCACCATCGCTGGATGATCGCCATCAAGGAGCGCGGCGAGACCGCCGAGACCACGGTGAACGAGCTGGTCTGGCAGACCGGACGCACCGGCAACGTCACCCCGGTGATGCTCGTCGAGCCGGTCAAGGTCAGCGGAGCGACCATCCGGCGCGTCACGGCCCACCACGCCGGCATGATCCGCGACAAGCAGATCGGCGTCGGCGCCCGCATCCAGATCATCCGGAGCGGCGAGGTCATCCCGAAGCTCGAGGAGGTCCTGAAGGTCGCGGACGAGGTCGTGCTGCCCTCGCACTGCCCCCGGTGCGAGGCCGAGCTCGGCTGGCGGAACGACTTCCTGGCCTGTCCGAACACCGCGGCCTGCCCGGCCCAGGTCGAGACCGGCCTGCGGCACTGGTTCCGCACGCTGAAGACGGCGGAGCACTTCGGTCCGAAGACGATCGAGCGCCTGGTCGCTGGTGGCTTCGACTCGCTGGAGAAGCTCTACGCGCTGACCGAAGCGGACCTGAAGGGGCTCGAGTTCGGAGACGGACAGACCGCCAACCTGTTGGCAGCGCTCGTGATCTCGCGAAACCTGACCGTCGAGGACGCGCGCTGGCTGGCCGCGTTCGGCATCGTCGACCTGGGCGTCGGCGACTCCCGCAAGCTGCTCGCCGCGTTCCCGCTCGAGACCCTCGACTCGGTCACCGTCGAGCAGCTCAAGGAGGTGAAGGGCTTCGGCGACATCACCTCGGCCAGCATCGTGAGCGGGCTCGCCGCCAAGTGGTCGACCATCCGCCACATGCTGGAGGTAGGCTTCGTGTTCGAGCGGACCCCGCTGACTGGCGAGGAGCCGGAGATCGACAGCCCCATCGCGGGCAAGCGGGTCCTGTTCACGGGGAAGATGGTCGAGGGCACCCGCGACGACATGAAGATCCGGGCCAAGGCGCTCGGGGCGGCGTTGGCTTCGGGCATCTCCAAGTCCCTGGACCTGTTGGTGATCGGCGAAAAGGCCAGCCAGTCCAAGATCGACAAGGCGACGAAGTACGAGGTCGAGGTGCTGACCGAGGCGGAGTACTTGGCGCGCATCGGCTAGCCGGCATCGGATAGGTTGGGCTCGTGCTCCTCTCGCTCCTGGCTTGCACTCCCGAGGTGACCGACGTGCCGATCGACTCGGTCGCTGCCGTCGAGGACACCTCGCCCGTGTGGGAGCGGCCGGACCCGTCGTGGACCGCGACCCAGGTCGGCGAACAGCTCGCGCACGGCCTGGCCAACGGCGTTCCCAACCCCCACCCCATCCAGAAGCTCTACCTCGAGCTGATGGCGCTGGGCGACGAGACCTGCCCGGGCGACCCGCTGCAGCTGTCCAACGCCCGGCAGGGCATCGGCGGATGCACCGCCGAGTCCGGGGCCTACTACGAGGGCATCAGCAGCTACGCGACCGGGGCGGAAGACGTGGGCGCCGTGCTTGGCGGCGAGCGCTACACCGACGCGAGCTGGATGCTGTCCGGTGACTTCCTGTTGGTGGACCCGGACGACAACCGCTTCCAGTTCGGCGGCCAGGCCCGGTACATCGTCTCGACCAGCGCCGACGAGACGCGCTGGAACTCCGAGCTGGCCGGCACCTTCCGATACGAACCGTCCGACAGCTGGATCGCCGACATCGCCAGCAACCGCGTCTACGTCAGCGGCGCCCTGCCGAACCAGGGCGCTCCCGAAACGACCATCCGCGGCGGCATGAGCAACGGGGCCGTCGACGTCTACTTCGACGACCTGGTGTTCGGGACGGACGGCTGCGCCGGCCCACCCGCGTCGGGCGTGATCTCACTGCGCGGCGAGGACGGCGGCTGGTACCGCCTGGAGCTGCGGGACGACTGCTCGGGGTGTGGGGACGTGATCTTCGACGAGCGGGTCGAGCTGGGCGAGGCGTGCCCGGACCTGGAGAGCTTCCGCGCCCGGACGGAGTCCCTCCGCCCCATGGAGGACGGATGATCCTCTGGCTGCTGTCCTGTCAGGGCCCCGAGCCCACCGACTCCGTCGAGCCCGTGGTCGAGGTGCTGGAGCCCCTGGACGCCCCCAAGCTCCTGCGTCGGCTGTCCATCGACCTGCGCGGGACGCTCCCGACCATCGAGGAGTTGGACGCCGTCGAGGCGGATCCGACACGGATCGATGCCTACCGCGACGAGATGCTGCTGGACGCACGGCTCGAGGACCGGCTGGTCCGGCTCCTGAACGAGCGCTGGAACATGCGCCGCGACGTCTACGACGCCGTGTGGTGGGACTTCGGGCTCGAGCCCGAGGACGAGTACGAGTTCGAGCGGAGCCTGGCCGAGGAGCCGATGCGCCTGGTGGCACGGGTCATCGCCGAGGACCGTCCGTACACCGAGATCGTCACCGCCGACTGGACCATGGCGAACCCCCTGCTCGGCGACATCTGGCCGGTCGACTACCCCGAGGGGGAGACCGGCTGGCAGCCCGTGCAGTGGCAGGACGGCCGCCCCGCCGCTGGAGCGCTCTCGAGCAACGGCATGTGGTGGGTCTACTACACCACCCCGTTCAACCAGAACCGGCTGCGCGCCTCGGCGGTGTTCCGCCTGTTCATCTGCGAGGACTACCTCATCCGACCGATCGAGGTGTCCGCCGCGACGCTGGTGAACAGCGACATCGACCCGACGGAGCTCATCCGCACGGACCCCTACTGTACGGCGTGTCACTCGACGATCGAGCCCGTCGCAGCCAGTCTGTACGGCTTCTTCTGGACCACCCAGAACAGCGCCGCGGAGATGACCTACTACCACGCCGAGCGCGAGCTGCTGGGCGAGGAGGAGCTGGGCGTCACCCCCTCGTGGTTCGGAACCGAGGTCTCGGGCCTCGAGGAGCTCGGAGCTCGCATCGGCGAGGACCCCCGGTTCGAGCAGTGCGCGGTCGACACGTGGGCCAGCCTGTTGCTCCGACGGGACCTGACGCTCGACGACTGGACGCTCGAGAAGGAACTTCGTGTCATCTACCGGGACGCCGAGTCCCGCATGCACCCGGTCCTCACCGCCATCACGGACACGCCCGAGTACCGCGCGGCCGCCGTGGTGGAGGGGACGGACCGGCACCTGACCACGCGCACGCTGATGCCGGACCAGCTCGACTCGATCCTGAACGATCTCGGCGGGTTCGAGTGGACGTACTACAACTACCCCCAGCTCGACAACGACACGACCGGCCACCGTGTCCTCGCGGGCGGCGTCGACGGCTACTACGTCGCTCGGCCCATCCACGACCCGACCCTGACCTGGTCGCTGGTGGTCCAGCGGTCGGCGGAGCTGACGGCCACGGCCCTGGTCGAGGACGACCTGTTCCCGAGCGAGCCCAGCGCGGACGACCTGGCGGAGCTCCACTGGCGTCTCTACGCCGAGCGGCCGACGGACGCGTGGGTCCAGGACGCCACGGCGCTCTGGGACACGGTCGAGGCGAGCGAGGGCTCCGAGGAGGCCACCCGAGCGCTTCTCTCGGGGATGCTCCGCAGTCCACGCATGGTGACCTACTGATGATCAGCCGTCGCCACCTGCTCGCCCTTGGCTCCAGCGCGCTCCTGCTGCCCTCGTTCCCAGCGCTCGCCGACGAGGACGGTGAGCGCAAGTTCCTGTTCGTGTTCTGTTTTGGCGGCTGGGACGTGACCCGGGTGTACGCGCCGTTGTTCGAGTCCCCCGTCGTCAGCATGGAGTCCGACGCGGCAGCATCGACCATCGGTGGCCTGACGTTCGTGGACAGCGAGGCGCGGCCGAGCGTGCGCTCGTTCTTCGAGTCCCATGCAGAAAAGGCGTGCGTGATCAATGGGTTCGAGGTCACCAGCATCACGCACCAGCGCTGCCTGCAGATCCTCCAGACGGGGTCGGGAGCCGGAAGCCGGGACGACTGGGGCTCGCGCATCGGACATGGGAGCAGCCTGGATCCGACCATGCCGTACGTCGTGGTCGGGGGCCCCGCCTACACCTCGGAGCTGGCAAACGACGTGGTCCGTCTGGGCAATGACGGGCAGTTCGAGCGGCTGCTCTCCGGCAGCAGCCTGGAGCTCGCGAGTCGGCCCGCCGAGCCCCTGAGCGAGGCCACCGCGGCCGAGGTCGACGCGTTCCTGCGGGGCGACATCGAGCGGTTCGTCGAGGCCGGCGTCGGCCAGGACGGGGCCCGGTTCGGTGGCCTGTACACGAACGCCCTCGACCGGCAGGCCACCCTCGCCAGCCAGGGCGGGGTGGACTTCAACCCGGAGAAGACCTCGCCTCCGGTGCGCGCCCAGCTCAACACGGCGCTCGACGCGCTGGAGCTGGGCCTGTCCCGCTGTGCCCAGGTCGAGTACCAGGGCACGTTCGAGCAGACCTGGGACACCCACTCGGACAACAGCCGACAGTCCGACCACTTCGAAGAGCTGTTCGAGGTCCTCTCCGACCTGATGGACGACCTGGCGCTGCGGCCTTCTCCGGGCGGTTCCGGGACCTTGGCCGACGAGACCACGGTCGTCGTGTGGTCCGAGATGGCGCGCACGCCCGCGCTGAACACCAGCAACGGAAAGGACCACTGGACGTTCACGAGCTGCATGCTGGTCGGCGACGGCATCACAGGCGGCCGCGTCGTCGGCGGGTTCGACGACACGCAGCTCGGTCAGCCCATCGACCTGTCGACCGGGGAGCTCTCCGACGCCGGGACCACCCTGGGCGCGGCGAACATCGGCGCCACGCTCCTGGCGCTCGCCGACGTCGACCCCGGCGAGGACGAGCCCATCGTGGGCATCCTCGCCTAGGTCAGTCCTTCGGGAGCTGGATGGTCCGCCCGAACTTCAGGTGGTCACCGACCCAGCCGTCCGAGGTCACCACCCACAGCAGCTTGCACGGCGGCTTGATGGTCGGCTCCGAGGCGCCGCCGTCGGTCAGGTAGATGCACGCGTCGAAGCGCTGCTGCCGGTTCTCGCGCAGGTGCGCGCAGGTGCGCGAAGACCGTCCCCCCGCGGCCGGCGACCGACTCGGGCAGCTTGCCGTTGTAGGTGTCGACCCGCTGGACGGCGGCGTCGGCCTCGATGACGACGACCTCGGCCCCGGTCCGCCAGCTCCCGTGGATCTCGCCGAAGAACATCGAGAGCTCGGAATCCGACACAGACCCGCTGGTGTCCACGGCGACCGCGATCCGCGAGAACTGCTTGACCTTGATGCCGGGCACGATGGTGCCATCGCCCTCGAGTCGCGGGATGGCCGCCTGGGCGGCGAACCGGCGGCTCTCGCGCTTCATCGTGCCAACGATCTTCGTGCGGCGGCTGCTGTTGGCGAACAGTCGCATCGCCCGGCGCCAGTCGACCTTCGGCTCGCGCTTGTCGAGGATGGCCTGGATGAGCGACTGGATGCGACCGAGCAGCTTGCCCCAGACCCGCGGACCGGACCGGTCCTTGGCGCGCACGATCTGCCCGTCCAGGTCGTTCTCGATGGCCCGCTCGATGCCTTCACTGGCGTCCCCGCCTTCACCCCAGCAGGAGTGGTCACTGTGCCAGGACGCGCCCACCAGCCGGGACAGCGCGTCCGCGCTCTGGGGGGACGAGCAGTCGGAGAAGTCCCCGCCCTCGCTCGGCTCACCGTCCCAGCCCTTGTCCTCCATCTCCTGACGCAGCGACTGCAGCGCGTCGTAGTAGTGCTCGGTTGTCTGGTCCGGCTCCAGCGCCAGCTCCGGGAAGAGGCCCAGGTGCAGGTGACCCTCGGGCAGGGTCCACTTGCGCCCGATGAACTGGTTCACGACCAGGTCCGCGGCGATGTTGAACAGCCGCATGTCCCGGCGCTTCCCGTCCTTGAACCGGAACAGGTGCTTGAACAGGAGATGCAGACACTCGTGCTTGATGACCGCGACACGATCCTTGCGCTTCGTGAGCGTCTTCAGGAAGAACGTGGGGTTGATGCGGAGCTGGATTCCGCTGCCGGTCATCGCGACAGCGGCGGTGGGCGTCTGCTCGGTCACGCACCGGACGACGCCGGTGAGCAGGTGGCCGTAGAAGGGCTCCGCCAGGATGAGATCGATGATGCAGCCGGACAGCTCGTCTGTGGGGTTCATGGCGTCCTCACATGGCGGCGAGCATCAGCTCGGCCAGGCGCTTGGCCTGCATCATCTTGCGCACGGTCTTTCCGCCGCTCATCAGGTCCTTGTGCAGCGAGAAGCGCAGGTCGTTGGGCAGCTCGTCGAGGAGCAGGAACTTCACCAGGTTGTCCTGGTGGTTCTCACCGGGCTCGTGCGTCTTCGAGGTGACGTGCAGGAAGACTCGCGTGCAGATGGCCGCCAGGCGGTCGACGCTACGGGCGTCCCCCTCCCCCTTGGCCAGGGCACGGAGCCGCGCCGCGATGGGACCGAAGTTGGGGGCGTCGAGGATCTCGTCGGGGCCGATGAGCTGCTGCAGGTTTCTGCCACTTCGGGGGCAGGCTCCAGCTGAACATCTCGAAGTTCTGCAGCAGCTGCATCAGGCCGCGCAGGATGCGGTCGTCCGCGCGGTTCATGTCATCGAGCAGCAGGATGCCGGGGCCCTCTTCGGTGGGGACCCGCTCCGGCGGCAGGAACGCGGTGTACTCGTCGCCGATGATGTTCGGGTCCGGGTCGACCCGCGTCGGGAGCCCGTGCAGGTCCCCCATCTCCTCGAACTGGGCGGGCGCACAGTAGGCGAGCTTCCAGCCGTTCTGGCGAGTGAAGTCCCGGACGACCGTGGTCTTCCCGATGCCGTGGTCTTCCCGATGCCGTGCGTTCCCCAGATGCAGACGGGCGTGCCCCGGCCGCCGGACTCGTCCTCGATGCGGTTGTTGCGATGGAAGATGTGCTCGAGGACAGCCAGCAGCTCGGCGCTGTCGAGCTTCTTTCCGTGGAAGAGGAGGTTGTCGGTCATCGGAAGGTTCCTTGGAAGCGAATCGGGTTCCTACGGGGGCGATCGTCGGCCTATTCCAGCCAATCCGTGGATTCGATGGCCGTGGCCAGCTCGTCGGCGATGTGGGCGTGCCCGGACGCCGAGGGGTGCACGGTGTCGAGCAGGCTCTCAGGGCCCCACCGCCGGACGAGGCGAGGCAGCTCGACGAGTGGGCTCCCGGTCTCGGCCGCGATCGCTCGCATGGCGTCCCGCCAGGGCTCGAGGTCGGCGCCGGGCTGGCGCTCCGAGGTGACGAGCTCCAGGTCGCTGGTGGCGATCGGCACGGCGAACAAGGTCGGTCCTCGGGCGGCGATGCCGGACAGGCAGGCCGTGTAGTCCTCGGGCGAGGTGCGGGGCTGGCCGATGCGGGAGGAGAGCGCTCGGGCCTGGACGATGCGTCCCCAGCCCGACGTCGCCGGGCCTCCCTCGACCCAGACCATCTGGTCGCCTCCCTCGACGACGAACATGTCCGAGTGCATCGCGTAGACGATGACGGCGTCGACCCGATCCACCCGGTCGAGTGAGGCAGCCGCCTGGGCGCAGGTGTACCCGGGCACGCCCAGGTTCAGGACCGAGGCGTCCAGGCGCGCATCGAGCAGCGCCGCGAACGAGGCGTCGTCGGCCACCCCGTGCCCGAACGTCGAGCTGTCGCCGATCACCGCGATGCGGAAGCCTTCGCCGGGGAGCGGACCGCGCCACCCGAGCGCGTTGGTGGTGACCGGGACGCCGGCGAAGTCGAACGTGCTGGACGGGGGCAGGACCCAGCCGAGCTCGGCGTCGGACTGAAAGGTCCGAGTGGGCACGGGCGTCTCATACGCGACACGACCGAACACCTCGACCGCCGCGATAGCGACGATGAAGACGATGCCTGCTCCGATCCAGCGTCGCATGGCACAACGCTATCGCCCACCAAGGCAGCGCGCTTCCTGCACGGCGATGCGACAATGCCCGGGTAGAGAGGTGTTGGAATGCTCCTGGTGATCGCGCTCTTCGGCTGCCGCAACAAGGACTGGTCCATCGAGGACAGCTCCATCTTCGAGCCCGTGGTCGAGGACACCGGCCCGTTCGACCTGGACGGCGACGGCATCCCAGCGAGCGCAGACTGCGATGACGACGACGCCGACATCGGAGAGGCGACGGACTGGTACCAGGACGCCGACGAGGATGGCTACGGCGCCGGCACCGCCACGAGCGCCTGTGACAGCCCCGACGGGTACGTCGCCGACTCGAGCGACTGCGACGACCTGGACGCCGCCTACCACCCCGGGGCCACCGAGGACGACTGCGCCGCCCCCAACGACTACAACTGCGACGGCTCGGTCGGGTACGCCGACGAGGACGGCGACGGCTTCGCGGCCTGCGAGGAGTGCGACGACACCAGCGCCGAGGTGAATCCCGACGCCGACGAGGTCTGCAACGGCCTGGACGACGACTGCGACGGGACCATCGACCAGGGCGCCTCGGACGCGAGCACCTGGTACGCGGACGCGGACGCGGACGGCTACGGCGACGCGAGCAACACTGTCGAGGCCTGCACGGCGCCCAGCGGGTACCTGGCCGACGACACCGACTGCGACGACACCGACGCCGACGTCAGCCCGGCCGGCAGCGAGGTCTGCAACGACGTCGACGACGACTGCAACGGCACGGTCGACGACAACGCCAGCGACGCGACCTGGTGGTACGAGGACGCGGACTGCGACACGTACGGCGACGCGAGCACCGGCGTCGAGCAGTGCGACACGCCCGGCGACGACTGGGTCGAGGACGACACCGACTGTGACGACGCCGACGGCCTGAGCTACCCGGGCGCCCAGGAGGTCTGCCTGTCGGTCGACAACGACTGCGACGGCACCGTCGACAACGACTGCGAGGACACCACCGAGATCACCTCGCCGACGGACGACCCCGTCGACAGCCCCTCGATGGGGGCCGCGTGCGCGCTGATCGGCGAGATGAGGTCGGCCAGCAACAGCCACGACTACGACAACCTGGCCGACTACATGGCCCAGCTCGACGGGACCTCATCCGGCCTGACCGAGTCGACTGAAGACGACGCCGTAGAGCTCGACTGGTCCAACCGCTGCGGGACCTCGTACACCGCGAGCGACGGCAACTACACCTCGACGACCAACTCGTGGCCCACCTTCAGCAGCACCGGAACCTACGGCGGAGCCCGGTTCCGCGGCTACCTGAACATCGGCTGCGGAGACGACCTGAACAAGACCATCGGCCTCATGGGGAACGACGCCCTGTCGCTCACCATCGAGGGCACCGAGATCATGAAGGTCAACTGGAACGACGGCCAGTGGAAGAAGTTCCGGTACATCACATTCCCCGAGCCCGGACTGTACGCGTTCGAGGTCCAGTGGAGCACCAACCTGAACTGCGCCATCGACCCCTTCGAGCTGGTCTGGGCCGACGGGTTCGTGTCGGGCTACGGAGACTACGACGAGATGTGTGACTACAGCTCCTCTGACTACGCGACGGGCACCGCGATCCCCGGCTTCGCGATCATCGAGGGCGACGCCCTGACACAGTCGACCGACGGCAGCGCGACGGACTGCGCACAGTGCGCGAGCACCTCGGACTGTGCGACGCACGAGACCTGCAACACCGCGGGGATCTGCGAGTGATTCCAATCCTCTGGCTGAGTTCGTGTGGCCTCGGACGCCACTACGCGGAGCCCTCCGGGTACATCCCCGACATGACGATCCAGACGGCCGTCCCAGCCGTCGAGGGTGCCACCCCTCGCCTGGTCGAGGACTACCTGCTGCCTCTGTACGGGGCCGACAACGACACGATGGTGGACTGCAGCGAGGGCGACGATGTCCGTGATGAGTTCGTCACGGCGTGGGCGGTCGTCGAGGTCCAGCGCTGGGGCATCATGGCCAACGGCAGCTACACGCTGTCGCTGTCGGACGGAGTCCTGGACGGGAGCTCACACAACGGCAACCTGCTCCCCCTTCTGTACGACCAGCTCGTCGAGTGGCGACTGAACGCGATGTCGCTGAGCGCCGGCATGCGGTGCTGGCCCGAGTTCCCCGCTCGGCTCCTGCTGGTGGCCGAGAAGGACATGTCCTGGTCCATCGTCCAGCGCGTCGCCTACACCGCGCAACAGGCCGGCTTCGAGCACGTGGACCTGCTCGTCGACGACACCGCCACGGTCTCCCAGGCGACCCGCAAGCCGCCCTACCCCATGTTCACCGAGCGCGGCCCGGAGATCCACGAGCCCCGCCCCCGGCTGTCGGACGAGGAGATCGAGCGCGCCCGGGCCCAGCTCGCGGCGGGCGCACGCATCCGCAGCACCGGGGAGGCCTGTGTGGATCGGCTCGAGGTGAACATCGGGTCGACCCTGACGACCTACGAGGCGCTCCCAGGCCACGGCGGAGCGCTCGCCGAGCCGGGCGAAGGGACGTGGAAGTGGGACCCGGTCTCGATCGACGGCGACGGCCGGCTCGAGTCGGTCATCTCTGCCGACCGCGACACGAAGTACAGCCGCATCATCGAGATCGCCAGCCAGCTGGACCACGAGGGGGACGTCGCCTTCGACACCCTCAGCAACACCGAGCCGAGCTACCAGAGCCTGCCGACCTCGATGGGCGGCACGTGGCTCAGCTACAACTCCGCCCAGTGGATCTCGGTCATCGAGCTCACTCCGGAGCGCCTCGGCAGCGCCCTGTCGTGCGTCGACGACGCCGGGACCATCTGGCCATGAGGCCATTCCACCTGGCGCTCCCCGTGCACGACCTGGACGCGGCGCGCGGCTTCTACGGCGGACTCCTGGGCTGCGCCGAGGGCCGGTCCGCTCCCCGCTGGATCGACTTCGACTTCTTTGGGCACCAGCTGTCGGTCCACCTGGTCGACGGCCAGGACTCCGTCGCCCACAACGAGGTCGATGGGGACGCCGTTCCGGCCCGCCACTTCGGCGTGGTGCTCGCCTGGCCCGACTGGGAGGCCCTGGGGGCCAGACTGACCGAGGCCGGGGTCGCCTTCCGCATCGAGCCCAAGGTGCGCTTCCGCGGTCAGGTCGGCGAGCAGGGCACGTTCTTCCTGGACGATCCGAGCGGCAACGCGCTGGAGTTCAAGTCGTTCCACGACGACGCGATGCTGTTCTCTCGCTGACGGCTACTCGGTCTGGAGCACGTCCCAGTCCCACGTCGTGGCGATGGGCTCGTGGTCGGACAGATCCACCCCGTCGGCGTCCTGCCAGTCAGCGGGGACCTCCCACGAGGTCGGCGTGAGCACCAGCTCGCCGCGGCTGAGGACCATGAAGCGGTCGATGCGGCCCGGCGTGGGACACCCAAGCAGATCGCAGCTGTCCTCGAGCCCGTAGTCCTTCAGGCGCAGGATCTCGACCAGGTCCTCGGGGTCGTCGTCGTTGAGGTTGGTGTCGCCCATGAACAGCACGGTCTCTCCGGCGGAGAAGCCGTCCATCGCCGCCAGGAGCTGGTCCACGTGGCTGGCTCGCGCGGCGTCGTCCTCGTCGCCGCCGCCGGCCTCGAGGTGCGTGTTGTAGATGTGCACGACGCTGTCGCCCAGGGCCAGCACCGCGACCTGGAAGCCCTTGCTCGCCAGGCAGTCCCCCGCTCCGTCCAGCGTGCCGTTGCACAGCTCGTAGTGCTCGTGGTGGTGATCCACGAGCTCCAACTCCAAGAGCACCGCCAAGCCCGAGCCGTAGAAGCGGTCGTCG
>JAAESX010000317.1 GCA_024228935.1 Pseudomonadota bacterium | reverse complement strand
TTGGACGTGTGCGCCGGCCGCTCCACGCTTCGCGTCTGCGTCGCGGCCGATGACCGGGACAGCCACGCGACCGTGGGGCCTGGAGGCCTGGTGAGGACGGGGTTGGTGAGCGGTCAGACGTTGTCGAGCGGGGGATTGATCCAGACCTGCATCGGAACCACGGGAGCCCTCGGCCTGCCGCGTGGGAAGCGCTCAGGGTTGGCGGCGAAGGCCGCGTCCAGCACCCGCTGGCGTTGCTTGGTCACCACGACGGCCTCGCCGTAGTGCACCTGCTTGGGCGTCATCAGCCCGATGCCGCTGTGCCGATGCTCGTCGTTGTACCAAGGGAAGAATGCTCGGCAGTGGCTCTTCGCGTGCTCTGGCCCGGTGAATCGCTGGGGGAAGCCCGGCCGGTACTTCAGCGTCTTGAACTGGGCTTCTGAGTAGCAGTTGTCGTTGGACGTGTATGGGCGGCTATGGGTCTTGGTGACGCCGAGGTCGGCGTAGAGCTGGGCGACCAACTTCGAGGTCATCGGCACGCCGCGATCCGCGTGGATCGTCAGCGTCGTCGGATCCACCTCGTGCTTGGCGATGGTCTCGGAGAGCAGGAGCTCGCCGAGTGCCGCAGTCTCGGCCTCGGCGACCATCCAGCCCACGACATAGCGGCTGAAGATGTCGAGCACGACGAAGAGGTAGAAGTAGGTCCACTTCTTA
>JAAESX010000316.1 GCA_024228935.1 Pseudomonadota bacterium | reverse complement strand
ACGACCGCATCGTCGACGTCGGCCCCGGACTCGACGGCGACGAAGAGATCGACTGCACCGGTCGCCTGATCACCCCCGGCTTGTTCGACTGCCACGTTCACTTCATGGCCGACGGGGACTTTTCCGCCCAGACTCACCTTCAGTCGCCGTTCTCACTTCAGTTCTTCCAGGCCGCCGAACGTATGGAACGCACCCTCGCCGTGGGCGTGACCAGCGTCCGTGAGGCCGGCGGCGCCGACGCAGGCGTCCGAGAGGCCCGCGATCGGGGCCTCATTGCCGGCCCACGCATGCAGATCTCGCTCACCATGCTCTCTCAGACCGGCGGCCACGGCGACTCTTGGGAGATCTGCGGAGGCTTCATGCCGGGGATGGGCGATGCCCACCCTGGGCGCCCCCACAACATCGTCGACGGCCCCGACGAGATGCGTCGAAAGGTCCGCGAACTAGTCCGGGCTGATGCCGACGTCATCAAGGTGGCCACCACCGGTGGCGTCATGTCGTCTCGGTCTCGACCGCAGCAGGCGCAGTTCCACCCCGACGAGTTGGAGGTGCTCGTCGCCGAGGCCTCAGCGGCTGAACGGTTCGTCATGGCCCACGCCCAGGGCACCCGGGGCATCCGTAATGCCATCACCGCAGGGATCCGTTCCATCGAGCACGGGATCTACCTCGATGACGAGACCATCGAGATGATGT
>JAAESX010000315.1 GCA_024228935.1 Pseudomonadota bacterium | reverse complement strand
CTTCGGTCCGGCGCCCGCTGCTCTTTGGGGCCCTTTCCTCCCCGCGACGCCTGCGGTACACCCCGCAGCATGAGCTACTTCTTGCTGCTGCTCCTCGCCCTGACGGGCTGCGACGACAACACCGGCGTGCCCGGCGGCGACGACGACGACGCCACCTCGGGCCCTGGCACGGTCAACCTCTTCGAGACGAGCCCCGAGCCCGAGCAGTCGGACTTCTTCTTCCGCGCGCCGCTCGAGATCGAGTTCACCGCGGCGCCGGACACGGGCACGCTGACCCTGGCGGACGCCGGCGGAGCGGACGTGTTGGGCGAGACGTCCTGGAACGACGCGGGGACCAAGCTGACCTTCAACCCGGCTGCGGACCTCGTCCCGTCCTCGGACTACACGGCGACCATCACGTGGACGCCGACCGAGTTCGAGCCCTTCGTGCTCGACTTCTCCACCGACGTCTACGGCTCGCCCATGGACGACACCGCCGCGTTGGTCGGCGACGTCTACTCGCTGGACCTGGCCGGGGCGACCTTCATCGAG
>JAAESX010000314.1 GCA_024228935.1 Pseudomonadota bacterium | reverse complement strand
TCGTGCTGTGGGCCGGCCGACTTCGTCGGCTGATCGGCCCGCACTCCCGGGGACGCCCTCGGTGCTCGCGAGCTCGCACCGCGCCGCCGAGTAGCCATGCTCAGCTGGCTCGTGCCTCGCTCAGCTTGCGCGTGGCCCGGCGACGGGCGTCTTCGGCGCATTCGCGCCGGCTCGCCTGCGGCTCGTGTCGGTGGCGCTCTCTACCGCACGACACACTTCGCCCCCGTGCTGGCTCTCCACGACAACAAGGAGCCCCCATGTCCCTCGACTCCCGCTACAGCCTGACCCGTTCCCTCGGCGACACCCCCTTCGACCAGGCGGTGGCTCGCACGCGCACCGCGCTCGGCGGCGAAGGCTTCGGCGTCCTCACCGAGATCGACATGACCGCCACGCTGCAGAAGAAGCTCGGCGTCGAGGTCGAGGACTACCTGGTGCTGGGCGCCTGCAACCCGCCGCTGGCGTACGAGGCCCTCTCGGCCGACCGCGCGATCGGCTTGCTGCTGCCCTGCAACGTGGTGGTGAGCCGGCGAGACGGCGTGACCACGGTCGCGGCCATCGACCCCGACGCGATGTTCTCGGTCGTCGGCCGAGATGACGTCGCGCCCATCGCGGCGCAGGTGAAGGCGAAGCTCGAGCGGGCGCTGGCTGCGGTCTGACCCCTCAGGGGATCGCGATCACGAAGCTCTCGTCCACGAACTCGTTCGGCCACGGCCCGGCGTAGTCCGGGTCGTAGCAGGCGTCCTCGGGACACGAAGACACGCACACGGCCGAGTTCAGCTCCTGGCTGACCTCGGTGCCCCAGTGCAGGACCAGCGCGTCCAGGTTCTTCTCGCAGAAGTTGTTGTCCGTCGCGACGATGCGCAGCGTGTCGCCGACGCTCGCCTCGAACGCCAGCGGCGCATGGCTGCTCTTGCTGCCGTCGGTGTCCGTCAGGATGGCTGTGCCGTTCAGCGTGATCACGACGTCGTCGTCGACGGACCAGTGGTCGAAGATCGAGTCGCCGCCGGACAGGACGTACTCGGCCTCGTCGCCCCAGCAGCTGACCTCGACGGAGTCCTCGCCCGAGAGCCCCGTGCCGTCGACCGCACGCAACGTCACGCGCACCTCGCCCTCGGGCAGCTCGGTCGAGAGGCTGGTGTACCCGCCCGCATCCGCCGTCGAGGAGCCCAGCAGCGTGCTGTCCGCGTACCAGGCGATGATCAGGTTCTCGGGTCCGCCGTCGTCGACGGTCACGCCCTCGAGCAGGACGGTCTCCCCGACCTGGAAGTAGTTGCCGTGGTCCGGCGAGGTGATCTCGACGTCCGGCGAGCCGCCCGCCTCCTCGGCGTTCGCCAGCAGTCGTACTGCGGTCACGCTCGCGTCCGGGGCGTTGCTGCCGATGAGCAGGTCCGAGTCCCAGGTCTCCCCATCGCTCGTGAAGGTGACCTCGAGCTCGATCCCGGTCCCGCTCTCCAGCTTGTGGGGGAGCTCGACGCCCGAGGGAAGCTCGACCGAGAACACCGATGGGTCGGACAGCTCGATGGCATCGATGCGCAGGCGCCCCTGGCCCCGGGCCACGACGTCCACAGGCAAGGTCACGACGCCGCCCTCGACGACGTCCCCGAACCAGAGCGTCTCCGGGTCCACGTCGATGTGGGGCTCGACGCCTTCGCCCGACAGCGACACCACATGCGGCGCCTCGCTGTCGTTGCTCGTGATGACCAGCTCGCCCTCGGCGGGACCGACGGCGGCCGGAGCGAACCGGACCGACACCGTCGAGGTGCTCCGCGCATCGACGTCGATCACGTCCGAGGTCACGTCGAACCCGCCGTCCGCCGCCATTCCGTCGACCTCGAGGATGCCGATGCCCGAGTTCTCCAGGTCGAAGGACAGGGTCACCTGCGAGCCGATGACGACCTCGTCGAAGTCCAGCGCGTCGACCGGCAGCTCGAGGCGTGGCTCCCCTTCGGTGATTCCGGTCTCCGAGGTGCAGGCGAGCCAGATGAGCAGCATCCGCGCAACATATCCGGGTTAGAGCGGCCCGATGCGCGTCCTCGGGATCGAGACCAGCTGTGACGAGACCGCCGCGAGCGTCGTGGACGCCACCGGTGTCCTTTCGGACGTCGTCTATACGCAGACCGTCCACGAGCAGTACCTGGGCGTCGTGCCCGAGCTCGCCTCCCGCGCCCACGCCGAGAAGATCACGGCTGTCGTGCGGGCTGCGCTGGACCAGGCCGGCGTCGAGACGCCCGATGCGGTCTGCGCGACGAGCGGTCCGGGCCTCATCGGAGCGGTCCTCGTGGGCCTGTCGTTCGGCAAGTCCCTGGCCGCTGGCTGGGGGGTCCCGTTCGTCGGGGTCAACCACCTCGAGGGGCACCTGCTGAGTCCGCTGCTCGAGTCCAGCCAGCCCGCCTTTCCCTTCCTGGGCCTGGTGGTCAGCGGCGGACACACCACGCTCTACCGAGCCGACGCGCTGGGCGACTACACGACGCTGGCCACCACCGTCGACGACGCCGCGGGCGAGGCGTACGACAAGGTCGCTCGCGTCCTGGGCCTCGGCTACCCCGGCGGTCCGGTCATCGACCGGCTCGCCCAGGACGGTGACCCGAAGGCCATCCGGTTTCCCAGGCCCAAGGCGCAGGGGCTGGACTGGTCGTTCTCGGGCCTGAAGACCGCGGTCCGGAACCACGCGCACAAGAACCCGGACACACGCCCCGAGGATCTGGCCGCCAGCTTCCAGGCCGCTGTCGTCGACGTGCTCATCGACCGGGCCGTCCGCGGCGCGAAGAAGACCGGCATCCGCACGCTGGCGCTGTCCGGTGGCGTGGCCGCGAACTCCGAGCTGCGCGCTCGCATCTCGGCCTGCCCCGAGCTCGATGTGTACCTGCCCGCGCGGTCTCGCTGTACTGACAACGGCGCCATGATCGCGAACGCCGGGCGCCTGCGCCTGGTCGCCGGTCAGCGCGACGAACTGGACGTCTCGGCCCGCCCTGGCTGGTCGCTCGACACCCTGCCGATCCCTGGAGCCCCGTGAGCGAGCATCCCCGCGAGACCCTCAAGCGCCTCGAGCAGCAGGCGCGGAAGCGGTTCGGCCAGAACTTCCTCGTGAACCCCCACGCGGTGAAGCGCATCGTGCGGCTGTCCAAGGCCGGGCCGGGCCAGAAGGTCCTCGAGATCGGCCCGGGCCTCGGCGCCCTGACCCGCGAGCTGCTGGCGACGGGCTGCGATCTGCGCGCCGTCGAGCTCGACCGGGATCTGGCGGCCCACCTCCGCGAGGAACTCCCCGAGGTGACCCTGGTCCAGGGCGACGCGATGAAGGTGACGCTCGACGAGATGGCCCCGGGCGACGGCTGGTCGGTCTGCGCGAACCTGCCGTACAACGTGTCGACCCGCATCCTGCGCCGGCTCATCGTCGAGCCGCGCTTCGAGCGCCTGGTCCTGATGTTCCAGAAAGAGGTTGCTGACCGGCTCTCGGCGCGCCCCCAGACCAAGGCCTACGGCAGCCTGTCGGTCGTCATCCAGGCCTACGCCCACCCACGCGTCGCCATCAAGCTCGGCCCCAAGGACTTCCACCCGAAGCCCAAGATCGACTCGGCCGTCGTCCTGTTCGAGCGCCGCCCGGTGCCGCTCCTCAACGGCTGCGAGCTCGCCCACTTCGAGAAGGTCGTCCGAGGCGGGTTCAGCCATCGGCGCAAGACGCTCGTCAACGCGCTCGCCGGCCTGTGGTCCAAGGACGTCGCTCGCCAGGCGCTCGAGTCGACCGTCGGTCTCGGTCGTCGCGCCGAGGAGCTTGATGTGACGAGCTGGGGAAAGCTGGCCGCCGCGCTGCCTCCCGCCGGGTCACCGGGTGTCCGAGAGAAGATGGTCCGGTGAGGATCCAGAACCGGCTGCTGCTGGCCCAGCTCGCCCCGCTGGTCCCGCTCCTCATCACGGGGCTGATGGCGGTCGCCGCGCTCTGGACGATGACTCGGTCCGTCCAGCAGGCCCGCGCGTTCCAGCTGCGCCGGATGGTCACCGCGGCCGAGGCGGTCGGCACGTTCCGCGAAGAGTACGCGCTGCTCGAGCGCTTCGCCGAGACCGGAGACACCCGCTACCTCGACGAGGCGAAGCTCCGCAGCACGCGGATGCACGGCACGCTCAGCACCCTCGACCAGGGCGACACGCTGGGTCGGCTCCTCGACGAGTACGAGGACATCGCCGGCCTCGACGGGACCACGGGCGGGCGCATCGAGTCGCAGGCCGCGGCTCGGGCGGTGGTCCAGGATCTGGAAGCGCGGCACCGCGACTTCCGTGTGGACGTCCAGGACGACCTGCTCCAGGTGGCTCGAACGGGCCGGACCACGGGCGCCTTCATCATCTTCATGGTCGGCGTCGTCATCGTCCTGGGCGGCTGGGTCTCGTACACGCTGGCCAAGGATCTGTCCGAGGCCGTGCGCGAGCTGGAGAGAGGCACGACCGCGCTCGCTGCGGGGGACTACGCCTACCGCATCGAGCTGGGCCGAAACGACGAGTTCGGCCAGCTGGCCACGGCCTTCGACGACATGGCCAAGCGCATCGCCGTGCTCGACCGCATGAAGATCGACTTCTTCGCGAACGTGAGCCACGACCTCAAGACCCCGCTCACGTCCATGAGCGAGGCCGCCGACCTCATGGCCGAGGAGGTCGCCGGCCCGCTGACCGAGGACCAGGAGCGCCTGGTGAAGATCCTCCAGTCGGATGTGGCCCGGCTGCGTGGTCTGGTCGGCAACGTGCTGGACCTCTCCCGTCTGGGCGCGACCCAGGCCGAGCTGGTCCCCGGAGACGTCGGCGCCTCGACCCGCGTCGTGCTGCGTGACCTCGAGCTGCTGGCCGCCCAGCGCAACGTCCGTCTCGAGGCGGACATCGAGGAGGACCTCCCCCGGGTGGTGACCAACCGCGGGATGATCGAACAGGTCCTCATGAACCTCGTCGGCAACGCGCTGAAGTTCAGTCCGGACGGGGGACGGGTGCTCGTCGAGGTCACGATGCTCGAGAACACCGAGCTCGTCCGGGCCAGCGAACACGGCGTGCTGGTCGCGGTCACGGACCAGGGCCCGGGGATCCCGATGGACGTCCGCAAGCGCATCTTCGAGCGCTTCTACCAGGTTCCAGGCCAGGAACGGGGCGGTACGGGTCTCGGCCTGTACATCTGCCGCGAGATCGTCCAGACGCATGGCGGCCGCATCTGGGTCGAGGACGAACTCGGCGGCGGGTCCAGGTTCTGCTTCACGCTGGTCCCCCAGAAAGGCCTCGCGTAGAACTTCGAGCCAAATCCTTGCCGGTGTATGAAAAACCGGACACTGTAGGCCCTGTCATACACCTGGAAGTGTTGCGTGGGACCCACCGTCCTGCTCGTCGATGACGACGAGAACATCCTGACCGTCCTCTCCATGCGCCTGAAGGCCGGGGGGTACCGGGCCGTCACGGCGAAGACCAAGGCCGAGGCCGTCCGCGCGACCGTCGACGAGGGCCCCGACGTCGTGCTGAGCGACCTGCGCCTCGACGAGGAGGACGGGCTCGACGTCATGGAGGCGATCCACGGCATCGACAGCGGCATCCCCGTGCTCATCATCACCGCCCACGGCTCGATCCCGAACGCCATCGAGGCGATGGAGAAGGGGGCCGCCGGCTACCTGACCAAGCCGATCGACCGGAACGAGCTGTTCGCCCAGCTCGCTCGGTGTGTCGAGCAGCGTCAGCTCGCCGAAGAGGTCCAGAGCCTGCGTCGAGCCGTCGACGACCGGGCCGAGCTCGAGGGCATCATCGGCAAGTCCGCCGCGATGAAGAAGGTCTTCGAGCTCGTCGAGCGCGTGGCCCCGACCACCACGACGGTCCTCGTTCACGGCGAGTCCGGGACGGGCAAGGAGCTCGTCGCCAAGGCGGTCCACAGCCTCAGCCCGCGAGCCAATCGGTCCTTCGTCGCGGTGAACTGCGCGGCGCTGCCGGACACGCTCCTGCAGAGTGAGCTGTTCGGGTACAAGAAGGGCGCCTTCACGGACGCTCGGACCGACAAGGACGGCCTGTTCCAGGCGGCGGACGGCGGGACGCTGTTCCTCGACGAGATCGGCGACATCAGCCCGACCATGCAGCGCGCCTTGCTTCGGGCGCTCCAGGAAGGCGAGGTCACACCGCTCGGAGGTGGGCACGCCCAGAAGGTCGACGTGCGCGTGGTCGTCGCCACCAACAAGGATCTGGCCGCCGAGGTCGAGGCCGGCAGCTTCCGGCAGGACCTGTACTTCCGGCTGCACGTCGTGCCGATCCACCTGCCGCAGCTGCGCGAGCGGGACGAGGACGTCGCGCTCCTGGCCCGGCACTTCCTGGCCCGGTTCAACGACCGCCACAACAAGAACATCGCCGGGTTCACGCCCGAGGCGCTGGCCGTGATGGAGGTCACCCGGTGGCCCGGGAACGTGCGCGAGCTCGAGAACACGGTCGAGCGCGCCGTCATCCTTTGCGACAACGAGCGCATCGACGCCGCCGACCTGGCGGAGTTCGGCGACACCGTCTCGGTGGACACCGAGGACATCGTTCCGCTGCGCGAGGCGAGGGACGCATTCGAGCGCGCCTACCTCATGCGGCTCCTGCGAAACACCAATGGAAACGTGTCGGCCGCAGCGCGTCAGGCGGGCAAGTACCGTGCTGACCTGTACGGCCTGCTGAAGAAGCACGCACTCGACCCCGGCGACTATAAATAGCTGAGCGCGCGTCTCGGCCCCGCTTCTGCCTCGCCCCTCGTACCTCGGGTCGACGCAGCGGGGACCCCTGCGGCCGCGCGCATGGTTATAGGGCGAGGTTCTCGGGAAAGGAAGGCGACATGCGCATCACCTCGTGCGGCATCACCGACGTCGGTATGAAGCGGACGAACAACGAGGACAACTACCTCGTCAACGACGAGCTCAACCTGTTCGTCTGTTGCGACGGGATGGGTGGCCACGTGGGCGGCGAGTACGCCTCGGCCATCGCCGTGAACACCGTCGAAGAGGTCCTGACGACCATCGAGCAGGACCCGGACGTGACCCTGCCGGATGCCGAGAACCCGGTGGAGCGCTCGCGCGAGAAGCTGCGGTACGCCATCCGCCTGGCCGGCAAGCGCATCTTCGAGAAGGCCGCCGCCGAGCCCGAATACAAGGGCATGGGCACCACCGCGCTGGCGCTGCTGCTGGACTCGGGCAACTTCTACATCGCGCACGTGGGCGACAGCCGCGGCTACCTGCTGCGCGAGGGCCGCATCGAGCAGCTGACCGAGGACCACAGCCTCGTGTACCAGAAGGTCAAGGAAGGCGTCCTGACGCCGGAAGAGGCCAAGACCCACAAGCTGCGGAACATCATCACGCGCAGCCTCGGGTACATGGAGGAGGTCGAGGTCGACCTCCAGGTCCGCGCCATCCGCCGCGGCGACAAGTTCATGCTCTGCAGCGACGGCCTGTCGAACTTCGTGAGCACCGCCGAGATCGGCGAGCTGCTGCACCGCAACGCCCCCCAGCAGGCCGCACGTCAGCTCATCCAGCTGGCCTGTGACCGTGGCGGCGACGACAACATCACGTGTGTCGCGGTGCGGGTGGACGAAGCGTGAGCGCGCCGGACACCGATCCGGCTCGCTACACGCTGCTCCTCATCCCGGACGAGAGCGCTGGCCCGGTCCGTCAGATCAAGCTGACCACGAAGACGATCCGCAACGCGGTCGTGGCGGGCGGCGCCGCGCTGGGCCTTCTGGGCGCCGGAACCATCCTGGGTCTCGCGGCGCTCCCGGCGCTCGTCGACCACGACGGCCTGGTCGCCGAGAACCTGTTCCTGCGCGAGCAGCTCCAGGACGTGGAGACCGAGCTCGACGACATCGACGGCACGCTCCAGCGCGTCCGTCTCTACGACGCGCAGCTCCGCGAGCTCCTGCGCGAGGCCCCCGCGAGCCCCGGCTCCTTCGGCCCGCTCGAGCCGGATGAGGTCGAAGCGCTCGGGCTCGACCCGCGCGGCGTGGGCGCCATCGACGAGGACCACGAGGGCTGGGAGGACGCCTGGGACGAGCAGGGACAGGTCGTCCAGCTCGAAGCGGCCGATCTGCGCCCGGCCGAGGCGTGGAGCATGGCGGTCCAGGCCCGCACCGAGGACTTCGTCAGTCGCCTCGAGCGGCTCGAGCCCCGCATGTCGATGATGGCCGAGGACATGGAGGACCTGTTGTCCCTCCGTCGGGCGTTCCCGAGCGTCTGGCCGGTCCCGGGGGCCATCCTGACCAGCGGATTCGGGTACCGGAGTTCGCCGATCACCGGTCGCCGGAAGTTCCACTCGGGCGTCGATCTGTCGGCCGAGCGCGGGACCCGGGTGTACGCCGTCTCACGCGGCGTCGTCGCGATGGCGGACTACAACTCGGGCTACGGCCGGATGGTCGAGATCGACCACGGGCTGGGCATCGTCAGCCGGTACGCCCACAACAGCTCGGTCTTCGTCGAGCAGGGCGACTGGGTCGACGCCGGACAGGTCATCGCGACCGTCGGGACGACCGGTCAGACCACCGGTCCCCACCTCCACTTCGAGCTGATCATCGGTGGCGAGGCGGTCGACCCGCTGGAGCATCTGCCCACGCCGGATTAGTCAGCCCCGATCCTTGACTCGACGTCGGCAGGTGCGCACCCCTGGCTGACGTCGACCCTCCCCAGGAAAGCCATGCTCGCTCTCGAGAACCTCTTCAAGAAGGTCTTCGGTACCTCAAACGACCGAACCCTGAAGAAGCTCCAGCCGATGGTCGACAAGATCAACGGCATCGAACCCACGATGAAGGCCAAGAGCGACGCAGAGCTCTGCGGCATGACCGCGGAGTTCAAGCAGCGGATCGAGAACGGGGCGAGCCTCGACGATCTGATGCCCGAGGCCTACGCCTGCGCTCGTGAGACCTCGGTCCGGACGCTCGGCATGCGTCCCTTCGACGTGCAGCTCATCGGTGGCATCGCGATGCACCAGGGCAAGGTCGCCGAGATGAAGACGGGTGAGGGGAAGACGCTCTGCGCGACCCTGCCGCTCTACCTCAACGCGCTGGCCGGCAAGGGCTGCCACCTGGTCACGGTCAACGACTACCTGGCCAAGCGAGACGCCGAGTGGATGGGCGCCATCTACGGCGCGCTCGGCATGTCGACGGGCTCGATCCTGTCCGGCGAGCGCAACGACCGCATCAAGCGGGCCGCCTACGCCTGCGACATCACGTACGGGACGAACAACGAGTTCGGCTTCGACTACCTGCGCGACAACATGAAGTTCCGCGCCGAGGACTACACCCAGCGGGACCACTTCTTCGGCATCGTCGACGAGGTCGACTCGATCCTGATCGACGAGGCCCGGACCCCGCTCATCATCTCGGGTCCGACCAACCAGTCGGTCGACAAGTACTACGTCATCGACCAGGTCGTGCCGCTCCTGCAGGACGAGCTCGACTACCTGGTCGACGAGAAGGGCCGCAGCGTCCACCTGACCGACGACGGCGTCGACAAGGTCGAGAACAAGCTCGGCATCGACAACCTGTACGACCCCCACAACATGGAGATCCTCCATCACGTGAACCAGGCGCTGAAGGCCCACACCGTCTTCAAGCGCGACAAGGACTACGTGGTCCGCGAGGGCAAGGTCGTCATCGTCGACGAGCACACCGGGCGCCTGATGCACGGTCGTCGCTGGTCCGATGGACTGCACCAGGCGGTCGAGGCGAAGGAGAAGCTGAAGATCGAGAACGAGTCGCAGACCTACGCGACCATCACGTTCCAGAACCTCTTCCGCATGTACGACAAGCTCGCCGGCATGACCGGTACGGCCGAGACCGAGGCCCCCGAGCTCGCGAACATCTACGACCTCGAGGTCGTCATCATCCCGACGAACCGCCCGTTGGTCCGGGACGACGAAGACGACATCGTCTACCCGACCCAGGAAGAGAAGTTCCAGGTCGTGCTCGCGGACATCGTCGAGGCCAACAAGCGCGGCGCTCCCGTGCTCGTGGGTACGACCAGCGTCGAGAAGTCCGAGCTCGTCTCGCGCATGCTCAAGCGCAAGGACATCCCGCACAACACGCTGAACGCCAAGCAGCACGCCCGAGAGGGCCACGTGGTCTCGCAGGCAGGCCGCCTCGGCGCCGTGACCATCTCGACCAACATGGCGGGTCGAGGAACGGACATCAAGCTCGGGGGCAACCCCGAGGAGATGACCAAGGACCTGATCGATCCCAAGGTCGATCCCGAGGGGTTCAAGGCCAAGCTGGTCGAGCTCGAGGCGCAGTGTGCGGCCGAGCGCGAGAAGGTCCTGGCCGCCGGTGGTCTCCGCATCATCGGCACCGAGCGCCACGAGAGCCGTCGCATCGACAACCAGCTCCGCGGTCGCGCGGGACGCCAGGGCGACGCCGGCTCGAGCAAGTTCTACCTGTCCCTCGAGGACGACCTGCTCCGCATCTTCGGCACCGACAAGATGATGGCGTTCATGGACAAGATGGGCATGCGGGACGAGGAGCCGATCGAGCATCCCTGGATCTCGAAGTCCATCGAGAACGCGCAGAAGAAGGTCGAAGGCCACAACTTCAACATCCGCAAGAACCTGCTCGAGTACGACGACGTGCTCAACCAGCAGCGGAAGCTGGTGTACGCCCTCCGCCGCCGCATCCTGACGGGCGAGGACGCCGACCTGCGTGAGATCGCGCTCGAGGCCGTCACGGGCGTCGTCGAAGACATCATGGACGACTGCGCCCAGGAGGGCGTGAACCCCGAGGAGTGGGACATCACCGGGCTGCGCGAGCGCTGCACCCGCATCTTCCCGATCGAGTTCGAGGAGGAGGACGACGCGCTCCGCGACTTCGCCCACATCGAGCTGCGCGAGCGGATCCAGGCCGAGGGCGTCGCGCTCTACGAGGCCAAGGAGACCGAGCTGGGCCCCGAGGCGGCGCGTCAGATCGAGCGCATGCTGCTGCTCCAGTTCACCGACCAGCTGTGGAAGGACCACCTTCTGGCCATGGACCGCCTCCGCGATGGCATCGGCCTGCGTGGCTACGGTCAGCGCAACCCGCTGCTCGAGTACAAGAAGGAGGGCTTCAGCATGTTCATGATGATGACGGCCCTCCGCGACGAGTCGGTCGTGAGCCGCCTCCTCCGCGTCCAGCTGACGCCGCAGGCCGAGGCCGCCGCCGAGTCTGGCGACAAGCGGACCGCCCAGCGCGTCGCCCAGGGTGCCCTCGAGCAGAAGGCGCCGGAGAAGGCGGCCCTCCCCGAGGGGCTGTCCGCCGAGCAGAACGCCGCTGCCGCCAAGGCCGCCGCGCCGACCGCCCCGAAGCAGGTCGCCCGCCCCGAGGCGGGTGAGCCCGCGCGGCTGTTCGCGGCCGCGAGCGGTCTCCGTCGGAACGACCCGTGCCCCTGTGGCTCGGGCAGCAAGTACAAGAAGTGCTGCTACCAGGCGGGCTGGAAGCCTCCGGTCGTCGAGGAGCCGCCCGCTGCGGAGCCGACGCCGGAGCTTGCTCAGAAGATCGAGGCGTCCGATGCGCCCGAGCTGGGTGAGACGGTCGACATGGCCGTGGATGCGCTCGAGGCGAGTGAGACGCCGGAGCAGCCGACGAGCTGAGTTGGCTCTGGTCTCTGCGGCTTCGCCGCTGCGGCCGCGGAACCCACGAGCCCGAAGGGCGAGCCGGCCCAAAGGGCCGAAGACGCCCGTCGCCGGGCCACGCGGAGACCGAGCGAGGCACGAGCCG
>JAAESX010000313.1 GCA_024228935.1 Pseudomonadota bacterium | reverse complement strand
CCTCCCTACCTGGATACCACCGGCTACGCCCACGACCTGCCCCGCTCGGAGGTCGTACGGCTCGCCCGACTGTGGCACGACGCGGGCGCATGGGTCGCCGTCTCGGAGGCGGTGCCGATTCCGGAGCTCGTCGCGGACGGGTGGCACGCGGTCGAGATCACGAACGATAGGCGCGGGCAAAAGCGCACTTTCTCGAAGCAGAAGCGCGAGTGGCTCACGATGAGCCGCCCTCCGGATCAGAGCATGGCGGGCCGGATCGGACTGCAAACGAGTCTATTCGGATGAGGGTCACCTATTACCGGCGCACTCTCGACCCGACGCCACACGGCGTACAGCTGTCCTGGCGTGCCCTGGCCGACGATATGTGCCGCTATCGGGACGTGGGCGGCGACAAGGGCCACCGGCTGGCCGAGTGCCCGTTGTGGGCGCCCCATGTCATCCGGCAGCAGGGCAAGCGCTGCGCTGCGCACACCGTCGAGGTCACCGCCCTTGTGCTCGACTACGACGACGGCGTCGACGTGCGCACCGCCCTCGCACGCTGGGAGCCCTATCGGGCCGTGGCCTACACGACGTGGAGCCACACTCCCGACGCGCCGCGGTGTCGTCTCGTGCTACCGCTCGAGTCGCCTGTG
>JAAESX010000312.1 GCA_024228935.1 Pseudomonadota bacterium | reverse complement strand
GCACATTCTGCCCGCTCGGCGAGCTGTCTGTGTCGGGTCTCGAAGCGGACCTGGCAGGCAAGGTCGGCGGGGCCTGGCACCTGCACGAGCGGTTGTCCGAGCACTCGCTGGATGCGTTCGTGCTCTTCGGGAGCATTGCGGGGCTCTGGGGCTCGGGCGGTCAGGCTGGGTATAGCGCAGCGAATGCGGGCTTGACGGCGCTGGCGCATCACCGTCGGGGATGCGGGCTGCCCGCGACGGTCCTGCACTGGGGCGCGTGGGCAGACGAGCGCGGCATGGCGGATGCGGAGGCGATGCGCCAGCTTCGTCGTCGCGGGGTGCTGCCCGTTGCCCCCGAGGGCTTCCTGCCGGCGCTCGACCTCGTCCACGAGCGGGTCTCGCTCGGGGTCGTCGACATCGACTGGGCGCGCTTCGTCCCTGCCTTCACCCTCCAGCGGCCCCGACCGCTGCTGCAGGGGGTCCCCGAAGCCCGTGCGGTCCTCGACGAGGCGCCAGCGACTGCGGGTCGTGTGGCGGTGGCGCTCCGGGAGTCGCTGCGGGCGCTGTCCGACGAACAGGCCCTCGCGCGGGTCCGCGGCCTCGTGCTGGCGCAGACGTCGGCGACCCTGGGACACCAGACCGGCGATGCGCTCGGCCTCGACGTGGGCTTCCAGGAGCTGGGACTCGACTCGCTCATGGCCGTGGAGCTCCGAAACCGCCTCCAGCAACAGCTCGGACTCTCGGTGCCGGCGACGGTGGCGTTCGATCATCCGACGGTGGCGCGCCTCTCGGAGTGGGCGCTGGCGGAACTTCGGGGTCAGACCTCTGCGGAGGTCGACGTCGAGCTGCTGGCCTCGGACGAGCCGGTGGCCATCGTGGGTGCGGGGCTGCGGATGCCCGGGGGTGCGACAGATCTGGACAGCCTGTGGCGGGTACTCTCGGAGGGGGTCGACACGCTCCGGGAGCTGTCGGAGCGGTTCGACTTCGCAGACCGGTACGACCCCGACCCGGAGGCCGTGGGGTGCAGCTACGTGCGTCACGCGTCGTTGCTGGACGACGTGGCTGGCTTCGATGCGTCATTCTTCGGGATCAGCCCCCGCGAGGCGGGTCCGATGGACCCTCAGCACCGTCTGTTGCTGGAGACGGCGTGGGAGGCGCTGGAGGTGGCTGGGATCTGCCCGTCGACGCTTCGGGACACGGCGACGGGTGTGTTCGTGGGGGTGAACGGCAACGAGTACAGCCAGG
>JAAESX010000311.1 GCA_024228935.1 Pseudomonadota bacterium | reverse complement strand
TGAGGTAGGCGAGCAGGTCGGCCATTTGCTCGAGTGTGATTGCTCCTTCGAGTCCCTCCGGCATGAGCGAGCGGCCGGTGGACTCCAGCGACACAAGCTGGTCCCGCGGGATTTGGGTGCGGGCTCCGTCGACACCCACGAGCGTGACGGCGGAACTCGTTTCCTCCGCTACCGCCCCGGCGAGAGTGCGCCCGTCCCTGGTCTTGGCGACAAAGAGCATCCAGGTCGCCTCGATGGCCTGGTTGGGATCGAGGATGGCGGTGAGGAAGGTGAGCGGAGCGCGATTGCTCAGCGCAGCCAGGTTCGGGCCGACCACTTTGCCGACGCCGTTGAGCCGGTGACAGAGTGCACAGTGCGTTCCAAAGAGCGCCCGGCCCTTCTCGCGGTCTCCAGCCTTGGTGAGCACCGGAGTGTATTTATTGAGCACGGCCGCGCGGTTCGCATTGGTGGCGCCGCCGAGCAGCTTGGTGGCTCGCACCCGGATGGACTCGTTGGAGTGCCGGAGGAGCAACTGTCGACGGCTGGTGTCGAGGGAAACTCCCAATTCGCGGTTTCCGTCAATCGCATCCAGGAGCGTGCCGGTGAGCACCGGCCGGGCCAGGAGAGCATCGATAATGGCGCCGCGGACCGCCGGCCCGTGTGCGGACCAACCGGCCAGGAGACTCCTGGCCACGCCGGTATTCTCATGCCGCAGGAGGGACTTGACCGCCGCGACCTGCAATTCGATCGGCGTCGTCAGCTTCAGGAGAGAGGTGAGCAGACGGGCATCAGCGTTGGGGGAAGCCCGTTCCAGGAACGGAACCGCGGCGAGGCGGGTCTCCAGGTCCCTCTTCCCATCGATCACCGTATCGCGCGCTTTAACCAGCATGGCGGGCACGAGCGCGCGAGCAGCTTCGTCGTCACCCATGGCTTCCATGAGGCGCGTCGCGGCATGAAACTCCCACGCTTGGTAGTGTTTGCCGTTGTCCGGTTTGCTCGCGATGCGCGTCAGCACGGGCGGCACGAGTTTTTTGGCGTCGGCTCCGAGCATCCCCATCAGCTCCGCGCTGAGGGCGGAGGTCACCGGCGTCCGCTCTGCCCCGAGAACGGCGAGCAGGACCTCATGCGGGAGTGCCCCCGCCGAGGTGAGGGCCGCGGCACGGAGGTAGGGACGACCGGCGTTCTTCACGAGGAAACGTCCAAGGGCCCGCCCCGCCTCCTTGTGCGTCGAGGCGCCCAGTGCATAGGCAGCCTGCTGTTGCACGTGGGCATCTTCGTCGTTAAGCAGGGCAACCGCTCGC
>JAAESX010000310.1 GCA_024228935.1 Pseudomonadota bacterium | reverse complement strand
GCGCGACGGCTCGGATGACGAAGACACCGATGGTCGCCAGGACGGCGCCACCGACGGCCCCCTCCCACGTCTTCTTGGGCGAGATCTTCTCATAGAGCTTGGTCTTCCCGAACGCGCGGCCCGCGAAGTAGGCGCCGGTGTCCCCGAGCCAGGTGATGGCCATCGTCGTGAAGATCCAGGCCAGGCCGTCGTCGAGGCGCCGGACGAGCGGCAGGAAGACCAGCAAGCCGCTGACGTAGATGACGCCCATGAACAGCCGCGCGGTCACGTTGCTCAGGTCGGCGACTTCGCCCTTCTTGAAGAGGACCGCCAGGAACAGGAACAGCGAGCCGAGCACCATCGCGGCCATGACCGAGCCGCTGGGTCCGTAGAGGACCGTGGCGAAGAGCGCGATGCCCGGCACGGCCAGGACCCCGGTGGCCCACCAACGCTTGTCGGGGAACGCCATGTTGGCGTACTCATCGAGGCCGATGCACATCGCCAGGAACACGATGATCTCGACCGCGATCTCGCCGCCGAAGATGATGCTCGGGAGCAGGATGGCCAGGCCACCGAGCCCGATGACGATGCGGTTGAGCACCTAGCCCTTGCCCTTGGAGCCGAGCACCTGGGCGCCGGTCTTGCCGAACCGCCGCTCGCGAGCGGCGTAGTTCTCGAACGCCTCGATGAGCTGGGCTTTGCGGAACTCCGGCCAGTACGTGTCGGTGACGTAGATCTCGGCGTAGGCGAGCTGCCAGAGCATGAAGTTGCTGATGCGGAGCTCTCCGCTCGTCCGGATGAGGAGGTCCGGGTCCGGTAGCCCCGCCGTGTAGAGGTGGCTGTCGATGGCCGCCTCGTCCACCTGGGACAGGTCGAGCTGACCCGCTGCCACCTTGCGCGCGAGCTCGCGGGTCACGTCGACCAGCTCGGCTCGGCTCCCGTAGCTGAGCGCCAGGTTCAGCGTCATCTTCGCCTTGCCCGTGTCCGTCTCCCGCATGAGCGCCTGGAGCGGCTTGCGCACGAACAGGGGCAGGCGGTTGATCTGGCCGATGCCGCGCAGGCGGATGTCGTTGTCGAGCAGCGTGGACCGCTCGGCGACCAGGTAGTTCTTGAGGAGCTTCATCAGCCCCGCGACCTCGTCCTCGGGCCGCTTCCAGTTCTCGGTCGAGAACGAGTAGAGCGTCAGCGCCTCGACGCCGAGCTCGCGGCATGCGGTGACGATGTCCCGGACGGACTCCGCGCCTTCGTGGTGACCCTTGATCCGCGGCAGCCCGCGGCTCTGGGCCCAGCGACCGTTGCCATCCATGATGATGGCGACGTGGCGAGGGATCCGGGACGACACGCTCAAACCTCCTGGATCTCCTTCTCCCGGGCCGCCACGTTGGCATCGACCTGGGCGCCGTACTCGTCGGTCGACTTCTGGACCAGCTTGAGCAGACGCTCGAGCTCGTCCTCGGAGACCTCCTTGTCCGTCTCGAGCGACTTGAACATGTCGTTGTACTCTCGGCGGATACCGCGGAGACGGATCTTGTGGTCCTCGCCGTACTTGCGGGCGAGGCGACCGAGCTCCGAGCGGCGGTCACCGGTCAGCGCCGGGATCGGCACGCGGATGATCTGGCCGTCGTTGCTCGGGTTGAGGCCCAGGCCGGCAGCGCCGATGGCCTTCTCGACGTCCGCGAGCGTCGTCTTGTCCCAGGGGGCGACGACGAGCAGGCGGGCATCCGGAGCGGACACCGTGGCGAGCTGGTTGATGGGCATCGTCGCGCCGTAGCTGCTGACGTGCACGGTGATGCCGTCCAGCAGCGCGGGGCTGGCCCGACCGGTCCGAAGTGTCGCGAGCTCCTTCTTGAGGTGCTCGATGACCGCGCCCATGTCGTCCTTCATCGCGGACAGATACTCGTTGACCATGTGGTCCTCCTACCGTCGAGTTGTAACGAAGCCTCAGCCGTTGTCGACGCGCGTTCCGATGGCTTCCCCGCACACGACCCGGGCGACGTTCCCCGAGACGTTGAAGTCGAACACGACGATGGGGATGTCGTTCTCCATGCAGAGGGAGATGGCCGTGGTGTCCATCACCTTGAGGCCGCGCTGGAGTGCCTCCAGGTAGCTGAGCCGATCGAACCGCACGGCGTCGTCGTGCTTCATGGGGTCCTTGTCGTAGACCCCGTCGACCTTGGTGCACTTCAGGATGACGTCGGCGTGGATCTCCGCCGCCCGCAGCGCCGCCGCGGTGTCCGTCGAGAAGTACGGGTTGCCCGTGCCGGCCCCGAAGATGACCACCCGGTCCTTCTCGAGGTGCCGCTCGGCCCGACGCCGGATGTACGGCTCGGCGATCTTGTCCATCTGGATGGCGGACATGACGCGGGTCGGGACGCCGATGGACTCGAGCGCGTCCTGCAGCGCGAGCGCGTTGATGACGGTCGCGAGCATCCCCATGTAGTCGGCGTGCGCGCGGTCCATGCCCTTGCTGGCCCCGGCCAGGCCGCGGAAGATGTTCCCGCCGCCGATGACGCAGGTGACCTCGATGCCGAGGTCCCGGACGCTCTTCACCTCTTCGGCGAAGCGGTGGATGGCGGCGGGCTGGATCCCGAACCGGTCCGTTCCGGCGAGCATCTCGCCCGACAGCTTGAGCATCACGCGGTTGTAGATGGGCTTCACGGGGGGCTCCGGTTCGGGGGTCTCTTGCGCTGCAGACAAAAAAAAGGGACCCCGGAGGGTCCCTTTCGGCTCAGATGCCGGCGGCTGCCGCGACTTCCGCCGCGAAGTCGTCGACCTTCTTCTCCAACCCTTCGCCGAGGACGAAGCGCTGGAAACGGCGAACCTGGATGTTCTCGCCGATGATCTGGACGTTCTCGGTCACGTACTGACCGACCGTCTTCTTGTCGTCCATGACGAAGGGCTGCTCGAGGAGACAGAAGTCCTCGTAGAACTTGCCCATGCGACCGGCGACGATCTTCTCGGCGATGTGAGCGGGCTTGCCCTCGTCGATGACGCGAGCGAGCTGGACCTGACGCTCGCGCTCGATGGCGTCGGCGGGGACCTCGTCCTTCGTGACGTACTCGGGCGCGGCAGCCGCGATGTGCATCGCGATGTTCTTCACCAGCTCCTGGAACTGCTCGTTCCGGGCGACGAAGTCCGTCTCGGCGTTGACCTCGACGAGGACGCCGATCTTCCCGTTGCCGTGCACGTAGGCGGTCACGAGGCCTTCGGTCGCGGCACGACCGGCCTTCTTCGCGGCCTTGGCGATGCCCTTCTGGCGGAGCCAGTCGACAGCACCCTCGACCGAGCCGTCGGACTCGGCGAGGGCCTTCTTGCAGTCCAGCATCCCGGCGCCGGTGCGCTCGCGGAGCGCCTTGATGTCCTTGAGACTCATGAGATCAGACCTCCTCGACGACGACGTCATCGACAGGGCCGGAGGTCGCGTCGGGCGCGGCCTGCTCCGGCGTGTGGACACGCTCGACGACCTCGACCTCGGACTCGGTCTTGTCGGTCACCACGTCGCGCTCGGCGCTGCGGCTCGCCTGGGCACCGGCGATGCAGGCATCAGCGATGGCGGTGGCGAAGAGACGGATCGACTTGATCGCATCGTCGTTGCCGGGGATGACGTGGTCGATGCCCGAGGGATCGCAGTTCGTGTCGCAGAGCCCGATGACCGGGATCTTGAGGCGGTTGGCCTCCTGGACAGCGATGTGCTCCTTCTTCGGGTCGATGATGAAGATGGCGCCGGGGAGACCGCGGAGCTGCTTGATGCCGCCCAGGTTCTTCTCCATCTTGGCCATCTCACGCGTGAGGCCGAGGGCCTCCTTCTTCGTGAGGACCTCGAAGCGACCCTCGCTGAAGGCCTTCTCGAGCGCGTTCAGGCGGTCGAGGCTCTTCTTGACCGTCTGGAAGTTGGTGAGCGTGCCACCGAGCCAGCGGTTGTTCATGTAGTACATGCCCGCGCGAGCAGCTTCTTCCGCCACGATGTTCTGCGCGGAGCGCTTCGTGCCGACGAAGATGATGCCCTTGCCGCCGGTGACGACGGTCGAGGCGAAGCGGCAGGCATCGATGAGACCGCGGGCCGTGGCCTGCAGGTCGACGATGTGGATGCCGTTCTTCTGGCCGTAGATGTACGGCTGCATCTTCGGGTTCCAGCGACGAGTCTGGTGTCCGAAGTGGACGCCGGCTTCAAGGAGCTGACGCAGAGAGACGTTGACCATGATGTTGACTCCTTTCCGGGTTGTGCGACCGCCGGGTCTCCTCGGTCCCGACCTTCCGCAAGAAAGGCACCCGAGGGTGGAGACGTGCTCCGGCGTGGTGATGTGCTCCGACGAATCGGGCCCCCGCGTTTAACCGGCGGCAGTGGTTCCGGCACTAGGCTGCGAGATCGAGCGCTACGGGAGAGCCCCGGCCAGGCGAGGGGGCGAAGGTGCGATCGGTGGGCGCGCTACCTCGATTCCGTCTCTGGAGATGCTGGGGCCACGATCTGTCCTACCGGTCGTGCTGCGGGCCGGCCGACTTCGTCGGCTATCGGCCCGCACTCCCGGGGACGCCCTCGACGGCTCGTGGTTCCGCCGGAGAACTCCGCCGCACTGCGCCCCCAGAGCAAGGGGGGATTGCAAAGGGGGGAACGCAGTTCCTCCCTTGCTGTAGGGGGTCGACATGAGGAACGAGCGGAGGCACCCGCCGAGGCCGCAGGCGAGGCACGAGCCGGTGCGCGGCCGCAGCGCGAAGCGCAACTCAGCCCAGCGCACAGTCAGAGCCCGATTCGAGGTACCGAGCTCATGGGCTCGCTACCTCGATTCCGTCTCTGGAGATGCTGGGGCCACGATCTGTCCT
>JAAESX010000309.1 GCA_024228935.1 Pseudomonadota bacterium | reverse complement strand
TCGAGCTCACTCCGGAGCGCCTCGGCAGCGCCCTGTCGTGCGTCGACGACGCCGGGACCATCTGGCCATGAGGCCATTCCACCTGGCGCTCCCCGTGCATGACCTGGACGCGGCGCGCGGCTTCTACGGTGGACTCCTGGGCTGCGCCGAGGGCCGGTCGGCTCCGCGCTGGATCGACTTCGACTTCTTCGGTCACCAGCTGTCGGCCCATCTGGTCGACGATCAGGACGCCGTCGCCCACAACGAGGTCGACGGGGACGCCGTCCCGGCCCGCCACTTCGGCGTGGTCCTGATCTGGTCCGACTGGGAGGCGCTCGGGGCGAGGCTGACCGAGGCCGGGGTCGTCTTCCGCATCGAGCCCAAAGTGCGGTTCCGCGGCCAGGTCGGCGAGCAGGGCACCTTCTTCCTCGACGACCCCAGCGGCAACGCCCTGGAGTTCAAGTCGTTCCAGGACGACGCGATGCTGTTCTCTCGCTGACGGCCTACTCCGCCTGGAGGACGTCCCAGTCCCACGTGGTCGCGATGGGCTCGTGGTCCGACAGATCCACTCCGTCGGCGTCCTGCCAGCCGGCGGGGACCTCCCACGACGTCGGGGTCAGGACGAGCTCGCCGCGGCTGAGGACCATGAAGCGGTCGATGCGGCCCGGCGTGGGACAGCCGAGCAGGTCGCAGCTGTCCTCGAGTCCGTAGTCCTTCAGGCGCAGGATCTCGACCAGGTCCTCGGGGTCGTCGTCGTTGAGGTTGGTGTCGCCCATGAACAGCACGGTCTCGCCCGCGGAGAAGTCGTCCATCGCCGCCAGGAGCTGGTCCACGTTGCTGGCCCGCGCGGCGTCGTCCTCGTCCCCGCTGCCGGCCTCGAGGTGCGTGTTGTAGACGTGCACGACGCTGTCGCCCAGCGCGAGCACGGCGACCTGGAAGCCCTTGCTGGCGAGGCAGTCCCCAGCCCCATCCAGCGTGCCGTTGCACAGGTCGTAGTGCTCGTGGTGGTGATCCACGAGCTCCAACTCCAAGAGCACCGCCAAGCCCGAGCCGTAGAAGCGGTCGTCGTCGAACGTCTCGTTGAAGCGCAGGTTCACGGCGTGCCCGCTCTCGGCGGTGAGCGTCTCGTGGTTGTCGTCGTCGAAGTCCTCTTGCAGACCGACGACGGCGAAGTCGCCGAGCCGCGGCGCGATCAGCTCCATCCGCCCGGCCGTGTCGTCGCCGGTGATCTCGGGCGGCAGTCCGTGGACGTTGTAGCTGAGCGCGCTGAACGAGCCCGAGGTGGGCGCCGGCTCGGGGGCGCAAGCGAGAAGAAGCAGCATCTGCAGAGCCTAACGGAACCCTCTGGCGACCTCGCTGTCCGACCTCAGCACAGCTCCCCGAGGTCACATGTCCACCAAGTCTTCCCCCCAGCCGGGGCCCAAGGTCCTGCGCATCGGCGTCGTCGTCGACGGCAAGATCGCGCACGAGCGCCTCATCCGTCCCGGAGAGGACGTCTCCCTCGGGGAGTCCGCCCGGAACACGTTCGTGCTCCCCCCGGACAGCGGGCTGCCGAAGCGCACGCTCCTGTTCGCGAAGCGTCGCGGTGGCTGGTCGCTGCGCTTCACCCGCGAGATGACCGGGAAGCTCGCGCACAAGAAGGGTGTGGTCCCCCTGGACGCGCTCCACGGACTGGCGACCGAGAAGAGCGGCGCCCTGAACCTCCCGCTCGAAGAGGGCGCTCGGGGCAAGGTCCAGGTGTCCGAGCGGGTCGCGGTGCTCTTCCAGTTCGTGCCCGCCCCGCCCGAGCCGGCGGCCCTCCGCACGTCCGGCAACTTCCGCCCGCGCCTGCTCGAGGACGACGACCCGGTCTACCTGGGGTTCCTGGGGATGTTCTCGACCGCAGCCGCCGTCGGCATGATCTGGGTCTGGAACCAGCCGCCCATCCAGCACATCGACATCGAGGACGTGACCGCGCGCCTGCAGCCCCAGGTGATGATGGTCCAGCCGGTCGAGCCGCCGCCCGAGATCGAGGAGCTCGAACTGGTGGAGGAGGACGGGACCCCCACCGAGCGTGACGACGCGGTGGATCCGAACGCCACGCCGCCTCCCGGAGACCCCGAGCCCATCTTCGCGTCGGACAACCCACGCACCCAGCGCGAGCTGACCGAACAGCTCATCGCCGAGAACCCGGTGCTGACAGAGCTCCTCCTCATCCGCACTCGCGGTGACAAGAACAGCGGCAACGCCGGCGAGGACGGCCTGTTCGGCGCCGAGGTGACCCACCAGGGCCTCGACGAGGCCCTCGACGGACTCAAGGCCGAGGACTGGACCTCGACCAAGATCGTCGTGCAGGGCTGCGTCGACTGCGAAGGCGACGTCGACATCGAGCTCGGCACCCTGCGGACCGAGATCGTGACGGTCGACGAGGTCATGACGAAGGACCCCGTCCCGACGACGCCTCGCCTCGGGACGCCCCAGGGCCCCGAGACGCCACATGCGAGCGTCGCCTCGGCCGTTCGCCGCCAGTCCGTCCAGCTCAAGCGCTGTCACGAGCTGGCGCTGAACCGGAGCCCGAGCGCCGGGGGCCGGATGGTCGTCGCGTTCACCGTGACCGGCGGCCACACTGAGCTGGTCGAGGTCGTCACCAACGCCACCGGCGACAGCCTGTTCTCAAGCTGCGTCGCCGAGCGCGTCGAGCAGTGGAAGTTCGACGGGAACATCGAGCAGGACGTGATGTACCCGTTCGTCTTCGGCGAGAGCAACTAGGGCGAATCTGCACAAGGGCTGCCGAGGCCTGCCTCGGAGCCGCCCCGAAGCGCCCGTGACGCGTGGGTTCTGTTGTTCATATGCCACGTCGCCGTCTCGCTCTCGTACTCCTCCTGCCGGGGCTGGTGGCCCTGGTCGTCGAGCCGGCGACGTGGCTCGTCGGGACCTGGGTCCACGCCGGCTACGACAGCGTGGGTGCCTGGGTCTTTGTCCTGTGCCTGATGCTCGCCGCACGGAGTGTGTGGTCGGGCCCCGGCAGCCCGGACCCCAGCGCGTCGCGCAAGGCCATCGCCCTGCTCGTCGCCGCCGCCGGCATCCGACTCCTGGGGCGCCTGCTCGACGTGAACCACGTCGGGGCGCTCGCCCTGGCCCTCGACGCCTGGGCGCTCGGCCTGGCCCTGCGGCTCGGCACCCGACCCTGGCCGGTCTCGCCGTGGCGGCTGGCGGCGCTCTTCGCGCTGTCGCTCCCCATCAAGCAGCTGCTGCAGCACTTCATGGGCTTCCCGCTGCGGCTGACCTCTACCCGGCTCGCCGGCGCGGTCCTGGCGCCGTTCTACCCGTCGATGTCCGTCGAGGGGACGTTCCTCACCCGGCCCGGCGTCGAGCTGTCCGTCGATCTCCCCTGCTCGGGCGCACAGGGACTCTTCCTGCTGGCCGTCTTCGCCATGGCCATCGCGACCGTGCGGCGCATCCCCTCCGCTCGTGGTCTGGCTCTGGTCGTGTCCGTCCTGCTCGGCGCCTTGCTGGCCAACGCCGCTCGCCTGATCGCCCTGTTCGTCGGCCCGACCGAGGCCCTCCTCGCCGAGCCCGCGCACTCGAGCCTGGGCGTCGCCTGCCTGGCCGTGGGCGCGCTGCCCATCGCGATCACCGCGCTCACCTCGCCGGCCCTCGAGCCGCGCACACCCCTCTCCGGCCCGTCGCTCCAGCCACACCCCGCTGTCACTCTCCTGTTCTCCCTTGCGTGCCTACTGGTGGCGGTCGCGCCGGGCCATCCCATGGACGTCAGCGACCCCATCGTCGGGCGGGGGCTGCCCACGAACCTGGGCGCCCTCGCCGGCGAGGACGTGCCGCTCGAAGACAAGGAGGCCGACTACTTCGAGCGCTTCGGCGGCCAGGTCGACAAGCGCCTGTACGGTCCGCACTCGGCGCTGCTCGTCCAGACGACGATGCCCGTCCGACACCTGCACGCCCCCCACGACTGCCTTCTCGGCGCCGGCCACACCGTCACGCGCCTGGGCGTCGAGCCCGGTCACATCCCGACGACCGTCTACAAGACCGTCGATCCGGACGGCCACGCCTGGAGGGTCGAGGCCTCGTTCGTCGACCCCGTCGGCGGCGGCGTCGCAACGGTCTCCCAGGTCTTCTGGCGATGGGTCCAGACGCCCAGCGGCGCGTGGAGCCTGGTCGAGCGCATCCATCCCTGGGACCTCTGCGAGGCCCGGCCGGACGCCTGCGACGCCTTCGACACCACCTTGTTCAACGCCCTCGATCTGGAGGCCTGATGTTCCTGTCCCTCATCTCCCTGACCCACGCGAAGTCCGTCGAGGCCCACCCTGCCCTCGAGGTCCAGATCGGGGGCGAGGTCGTCGAGCTCACCCGCCTGTCGACCGAGGTCCACGCAAACCTGGACGGTGACGTCGCGAACGTGCTGATGGTGCAGACGTTCGAGAACCCGAGCACCGAGTCCCTGGACGCGCGGTACGTGTTCCCGCTGCCCTCGGACGCGGCGGTCCACGCCATGCGCTTCACCGCGGGCGAGATGGTGGTCGAGGCCCGCATCGCCGACTCGGAGGAGGCCCGCGTCGAGTTCATCGAGGCCGACGAGGCGGGCAAGCAGGCCACGCTGCTGGAGCAGCACCGGCCCAACGTCTTCACCCAGGCCATCGCGAACCTGCCCCCGGGCGAGACCATCAGCGTGACCCTGGAGTACGCCCACACCGTCGAGCGCACCGACGGCGTCTACTCCTGGCACCTGCCCATCGAGGTCGGCCCGCGGTACGGCTCGCAGATCGCCCCCAGCAACATCGAGCCCGACGCCATCTCGGTCGAGGTCCAGCTGGACGCGGGCATGGCTGTCGCCTCGGTCGGCTCGCTCTCGCACAGCCTCACCTCGCACGCCGCGGGCGACGTGTGGACGCTGAAGCTGGACGACGAGCCCATCCCGAACGACGACCTGGTGCTGGACTACCGGCTCGCCGGCGCCACCCCGGCCGTGGGCGTGCGCACCGACATGACCGACGGCCACGGCGTGATCTCCCTGCTGGTCGAGCCCCCGCGCGTCGCCGCCGACGAGACCCTCAGCTCCCGCGAGCTGGTCTTCCTGCTGGACACGAGCTGCTCGATGAGCGGCGACCCCATGAAGGCGAGCAAGCGGTTCATGACCGAGGCGCTCCGCGGCATGCGCGAAGGCGATGTCTTCCGCATCCACCGGTTCGGAACCGAGACCTCGTCCCTCGCCGACGCCGCCCTTCCCGCGACGCCCGAGAACATCGCGCGAGGCATCGAGTACGTCGACGAGCTGTCCGGCAACGGCGGCACCAACATGGACCTGGGCATCCGGGCCGCGCTCGAGCCGGCCCCAGTCGACGACACCCTGCGGACCGTGGTCTTCCTGACCGACGGCTACATCGGGAACGACTTCGACATCCTGGAGCTCGTCGACGAGAAGCGAGGAGAGGCCCGGATCCACGCCCTGGGCGTCGGCGGGAACGTGAACCGCTACCTGCTCGAGGAGATCGGGCGGGCCGGCCGGGGAACCACCCGCATCGTGCTCCCGACCGAGGACCCCGTCGCCGCGGCCGAGGCGCTGGTCGAGCGTCTGTCCAGCCCGTACCTGACCGATCTGCGCATCGACTGGGGCACGGCGCCCGTCCAGGACGTCACCCCACGCGTCCTGCCCGATCTCTACCTGGGCGACTCGCTCCGCGTCATGGCGCGCATCGATCGGCCCGGGGACTACGACATCACGCTGCTGGCCGAGGTCGCCGGACGGCCCGCGGCCCTTCCCGCCACCCTCCACGTACCGGCCGACACCGAGGGTCGATCGGCGCTCCCCATCATCTGGGCGCGGTCCCAGGTGACGGACCGGATGATCGACTGGGCGAGCGCTCGCGCCACGGCGGTCGACAAAGCGAGGTTGAAGGACGAGATCCGGACGCTCGGCCTGGAGTACGGCCTGGTGACCCAGTGGACGAGCTTCGTCGCGGTCGCCGAACGCGAGGTCGTGGCCGATGTGCAGCGCAAGGCCGCGACACCGACCTTCTCCGGCGGCTCGGCCCCCGAGCCCGCCGAGTGGGCCGTGCTCGGCATGCTCGCGCTCATGTCGATGCTGGTGTTCCGCAGGAAGGAGGCGCTCTCGCGTTAGTCCGGCCGCATGACGACCGGGAACAGCAGCTGGATGCAGCTACCCGGATACGGCGGGGCGCCGATCCATCAGGGGAGCTTCGTCCAGGAGAACGCACCGGCCACCGAGGCCATCACCCAGGCCCTGCCCGAACAGGGCGCGGTCGAGGACCACGAGATCGCCCCCGAGCTCGTGGTCCAGGGCGTCAAGGCTCGGTACCAGCTCGAGCGCCCCCTCGGACAGGGCGGCTCGGGCTCGGTGCACCGCGCCATCTGCCTGACCGAGGACACGGACGTCCCCCGCTGGGTCGCGCTCAAGACGCTGGTCGGTCTCGACGACCACATCAGCCGCCTGACCCTGAAGCGGGAGCTCAGCTCGCTCCTCGCCATCTCCTCGGACCGGATCCCGAAGGTCTGGGACTGGTCGATCGACGGACCGCAACACTTCGTCGTGCTCGAGCACTACCCGATGGGTAGCCTCAACCGGATCCTCGCCAAGGTCGGTCGGCTCGACATCGAGCAGTGCTGGGTCCTGTTCAACGACCTGCTCGAGGCGCTCCGCGCCGCCCATGCCGCGAGCGTGCTGCACCTCGACATCAAGCCCGGCAACGTGCTGGTCGACGAGACCGGACGGTTCGTGCTGACGGACTTCGGCATCTCGCAGGGCGCCTCGGCTCGCATGCCGACCGGCGTCGGGACCCGCGGCTACCAGGCCCCGGAACAGCGCTGGCGCGCGACCGCCCTCTACGACATGCGCACCGACCTGTACGGCGTGGGCGCGACGATGTGGGCCGCCTGCACCGGGGTGAACCTGGCCAGCCAGCGCGCGAGCTCTCTGTGGGCCAAGACCCGCGACGAGCCGTACGGACTGCCTCCCCTCGAGGACTTCCTCCCCTTCTGCGCGCCCGAGTTCTCCGAGCTCGTGAAGTCGCTGCTCGTGCAGTCCTCGACCCGCCGCCCCGGCAGCGCGGCCGAGGTGCTGCAGCGCGTCCAGCAGGCGAGCCGCGGGCTGTTCACGCCGCACGCGATGCCGGGCGACCCCATGACGCCCACGAGCGGCAGCTGATGGCGTCCGGGCTCATCGACCCCGTGTGGTGTCCACGGTGTTCAGCTGCGAGCAGGCGGGGCAGTGCCTGCGCTTCCCCAAGGGCACCCTCATGGCGACCGAGGGCGACAAGTCGTACCGGACCTACATCCTGCTGAAGGGATCGGTCGGGATCTACCGGGGCGGCAACCGGGTGAAGGTCGAGAGCCGCGAGGGCCAGTTCGCTCGGCGAGATCGCCACGCTCACCGGCGGCGTCCGCACAGCGACGATGAAGACCGAGACCGAGGCCCACGCGCTGAACGCGAGCCAGCTCGAGCAGCTCGTCACGGGCAACCCCGCCATCGGAATCCGCTTGCTGCGGACGATGGCGAACCGGCTCGCGACCCAGTCCTGAGGGCCTAGAGGCCCAGGTACTCCAGCTCGATGGTGTAGGACTCGGCGCCGATGGGGCCCGTCCACGTCTGCATGACCAGGTAGTAGGTCTTGTCCGGCTCGAGGGTGACCTCCCACGCGGACAGCGGCATGATCTCGGGGTTCACGTCGGCGATCTGGTAGCCGGAGCCGATGAACTCCTCTTCGCCGTCGTACAGCGACATGTCGAAGTTGTACTCGTCGTTGCCCCAGGCGGTCGTGATCTGGACGTCGATCTCCTCGGCGACCGTCAGGACGAACACGTCGTTCTCGGTGTCGGGGTAGCTGCCGCCGTCGCCCTCGGCCGTGACGTCGAGCGTCCCGCGCACGATGTCGACGTAGCCGATGCCGCTGGCCACGGGCAGGACGGTGCCGCCACCCATGGAGCCCTCGACGAACTCGCCGGTCTCGTCGTCGTAGAGGAAGTCGTTGGGCTCCTCCTCGTCGAACTCCCAGCCGACGATCTTGGGCGCGATGGCGTCCAGGACGAGGGCGTCCGCGCTGTTCTCCACGTCCGCCTTCATCGAGGCCTCGACGAACGCGGTGTTGTGCAGCGTGCCGGCGGGCAGACCCTGGTTCAGGTTCTTGAAGTCGCCACCGACGAGGTACAGCGTGCCGGGCGTGCCCTCGGTCACGGTGTTGATGCCGATCTCCTCTTCGAAGTCGTTCGTGCCGACGTCGCTCTCGACCGTCTTGAACGTGACCATCTCGTAGGCGCCGTTCCAGGTCAGGGTCTCCTCGTCGAAGACCCATTCCCGCAGCTCGGCGCCGGCGACCAGCTGGCCCCGGTTGAGGTAGTCGGCGGCGTCCGTGTAGGCGCCGACCATGAGCGTGCCGTCTGCGGGCGAGCTGCCGGACAGCCAGACGGAGTACGTCTTGACGTCCTCGTCGCCCTTGGTCTGTCCGATGACGCCAAGCGCGTACTCGCCGCCCGCCTCGAGCTCGACCTCGATGACGTACCGGCCGTTGGCGCCCTGCGTCGAGCCACCGGCCATGGGCACGATGGTGTTCTCGTAGGTGTCGCCGGCCTCGGGGTCGTGCACGTGCACGTCCTGGGACATGTCGTACAGGAAGACGTCGTAGAGCAGCGCGTCCGGGAGCGGCCCGGTGTCGATGCCGGAGTCGCCGCTGTCACCCGAGTCCGGGGTCGAGTCCCCCGAGTCCGGCGTGGAGTCACCGGAGTCCGCCGCGCCCGAGTCCGAGCCCGAGTCGCCGGAGTCGGCCAGCATGTACGCGGGCGCACCAGCCGGAGCGTCCGTGCCGTACTCGAACACGATGGTGAACGTGCCGCCGGACGCCGGGCGGAAGACGGTGTAGTCGGCGTCGGCCGGGTTCTCGTCGTCCGCGCTGTCCGCGAAGCGACGGATCTCGCCGTCGAGCCGCTCCCAGCGCCAAGACAGGGTGCCCAGGTTCTGGGCCAACAGGAACGTGTCCGCAGGGCTGGCCTTCGCGTCACGCTGCTCCTCGATCACCGCGGGAGGAATCTCCACGGTGCCGGTGAGCGTGGTCTTGTCGATGCCCGTCTCGGACGGGACGCAGCCCACGACGAGAAGAGAGAGTGCAAGAAAAAGGGTCATCAGAACTCTCCCCGGATGCCGACGCGGAAGTTGCGCGGCGACTGGTAGGACAAGGGCCGGCCGTAGAGCGGGTCACCGTCGGCATCGGTGTAGATGCCCTCGCCGCTCACGTCGCCGTAGGTGGTGTCGATGCTCGTGACGGTGCGGTCGTCGAAGACGTTGAAGCACTCGCCGATGAGCTGGATGTTCTTGTCGTTGAGGCCGACCAGCAGGCTCGCGGTCAGGTCGAGCTGGCTCGTCGTCGGCATGCGGTTGGTGCCGTCGTCGACCTCGGTGTAGTTGTTCCAGCCACCGTAGAAGTTGTTGTAGTGGATGGGCCGGTACGGGGTGCCAGAGCCGATGCGGTAGTTCCAGCCGAGCGTGTACCCGACGCCGGCGGAGCCGACCTGCCAGATGTCCGCGCGCTCCTGCGAGCCGATGATCTTGACCGCGTGGGTCCGGTCGTGGGCTGCGTAGCCCTCCTCGTACGGAATCTGCGAGTAGATGTCGAAGTCCGCCGTGGCGCCCTGGACCGAGGCCGTGCCGTAGGCCCGCGCCCAGACGTAGGAGCCCTGGAGCCACCAGTCGTCGAGCTGGCCGGTGAGCTTGAACTCGACGCTGTCGTAGTCCATGTACCGCTGGTCCGAGGTCCGGAGCCGGTAGATGGCCTCGGTCGAGCCGTTGCGTCCGCCGAGGACGTTGCTGCCCTCGTCGTCCCAGATGAGGTTGACCTCGTCGTCCTCCCAGAACCCACGGCTGCGCTTGCTCGTCCAGTTCACGTCCGCCGCGACGTGCTGGCCGATGGCCCGCGCGATGCCGATGTCGAACTCGTCCGAGGTCGGCGGCTTCAGGTCGTCGTGGGCCAGGAACCCGGACGCCGTGCTGGACTGCGTCTCGGTGCTCCAGTCGCCGGTCTGGTCGTCCCAGTTGTAGGTGCCCGACGCCTGCGAGCGCGTCTTCAGGATGTCGGCGATGTACAGGAACCCGGGGTCGACGAAGCGACCGTAGTAGGCGTGCACGCTGGTCGTGCCGTCGCCGAACAGGTCGAACGCGGCGCCGAAGCGAGGCGACAGCGCGACCGCGTTGAAGACCACCTCGCCGACGTCGTCGCGCAGGACGGGGGCGTCCATGCGGACACCCGGGCGCAGCGTGAGCCGCGGGATGGGGTGCCAGACGTCCTGGACGAAGGCCGAGTAGACGGTGCCGGTCAGCGCCGTGTTCCAGTCGCTGGTGTAGCGGGTGGTGAAGCTCGGGGTGTAGCCGTCGAGGTTCGCCGGGTCGCCGTCGTGGGTGTAGTAGTCGAGGCCCTCGCTGGACTCGATGCCCGGGTAGCTCTCCTGCGAGCCGAGCCGGTCGGCGTTGACGCCCACCTTGAACGTGTGGTCACCCAGCGCGTTCAGGTAGTAGGTCAGCGTCGAGTTGGCGCTCATGCGCGTGCGCTCGGTCAGGTAGGCGTAGGGGGCCTCGCCGTAGTTGAAGCCGTCCGGATCGGCGGCCCACCAGCCGGTGTCGAAGTCATCGGCGCAGGAGCCGTCCTCCCACTTCTGGCACTCGTCCCAGAGCACCGAGTAGTACTCGATGATCGAGGTCTGGTACGTGGCCTGGGTCTCCAGGTTCAGCTTGCTGGACGGCGTCCAGATGTGGCCGAGGCTGGCGAGCCAACCACCCTGGCGCTGGATGCTCTCGGCCGACGGCAGCGTGTAGGCGTCCTGGTCGGTGTTCGTGATCTTGGTCGGGTCGGTCTGCCCGTGCAGCCAGATCTTGTGCGTCGCCGTGGGCTGCATCGTGACCTTTCCGAACAGGTACCCGCTGCGCCACAGGCGCGGCGCCACCTCGGACATCTCATCGTCCCAGGGGGTCAGCGGGTCGTCACCGCTCGGACGTCCGATCTCGTCGTTGTCGAAGCGGATGCTGTCCTTGTAGAGGTCGGCCTGGGCGCTGGCGAAGAACCAGACCTTGTCCTTCAGGATGGGTCCGCCGAGGTTCAGCGCGACCTGCGTGTCCTGGTAGACCGGCTTCGCGTCCGGGTCATCGTACTCGACGTCCCAGGGCTTCGGCGTGAACACCCGGAAGTCCTGGTTGGCGTACCGGACGAGGGCGCTGCCCTCGAACTGGTTTCCACCCTGCTTCGTCACGACGTTGATCGTTCCGCCCAGGGCCCGGCCGTACTCGGCGTCCAGGCCACCGGTGATGACCTGAATCTCCTTGATGGCGTCGTAGTTCATGTTCGCCGAGAACGTGTTCGTCACCGGGTCGGTCACGTTGACGCCGTCGATGTAGAACTGGTTCTGGTCGTCGAGCGAGCCGCGCACATTGGCGTTGCCGCTGCCGACGACGCCGGGCGTCATGCCGATCACGGACTGGTAGTCCCGGGCCGCGCTGGGCAGGTTCTTGAGCTGCTTGTCGGTGAGGATGGTGCCCGTCCGGACGGCCTCGGTGTCGATGACCGGGACCTCCTCCTCGATGATGATGGTCTGCTCGGCCTCGGCCAGGCGCAGCGTCATGTCCAGCGTCGAGACACTGCCCATGCTGATCTGCACGCCGCTCGCGGCCGAGGTGTTGAACCCCGGCATGGTGGCCTCGACCCGGTACACGCCGGGGGGAAGGGCCGCGACGAGGAAGCGCCCGTTGCCGTCGGTCTGCACGGCGCGCTGACCGAGGAGATCGTCCGAGGTCACCGTCACCACGACGCCCGGGACCGCGAGGCCCGAGGTGTCGAGCACGGTGCCCTTGATGGTTCCGGTCAGCTCGGCGGCTTCAGCGTCGGGGACAGCCACGAAGGCCGCGGTGGCGACCACAGCGGGCGTCGCGAGCAGCCACAGCAAGGCAGGCAGTCTCTTGATGGACATGCATTCGCTCCAGGGAATTCCCTGGGGGCTAACGCACGCCGGATCGCCTGCAAGGAAGCGCTTTCTGGCGCGTTGATGATCGCTCCTCACCCTCGCGGTTGTACGCGAGTGTGAGGCGCGGTAAGCCACTAGGGCACGAAATCTCGAAACCGCCTGGGAGGCACCTCGATGGAACTGAAGCAGAAGGGACAGAGCGCGAACGTCGGCAGCTTCAAGCAGCTCCTCGTCACCATGAAGTGGACCACGGCCGCGGACTTCGATCTCGCCGTCTGCTACCAGCGCAAGGGTGGCCAGTACGGCCTCTGCTACTTCGGTGATCTGGGCAACCTGAACGACTTCCCCTACATCCAGCTCTCGGGCGATGAGGGACAGGGCGACTCGGGCGGCGACAACGAGGAGCAGCTGCGCATCACGAAGCTCGACGACATGGAGGCTCTCTGGATCCTCTGCTGGGACTACGGCCAGGTGCAGAAGGGCGCCCCCGCGCGCTTCGCCGACTCGGACGTCAGCCTCACCGTCATGGACGACTCGGGCAACAGCCATGGCGTGACGCTCGACGCGGGCGCCTTCGGCAACACCGCCGTCCTGGCGACCATCGAGAACGGCGCCGTCGGCCCGAAGCTCACGAACACGTCGAAGGCCGGCACGCTGAAGGGTCTGACGAACCTTCAGCAGCTCCTCGACATCATCAACAACTGAGGTCGGCTGGATGAGTGAGTCTCTCGACACCCTGGCCGCCCGAATCCTCGACGACGGCGTCATCGACGCCGACGAGGTCGCGGAGATCCGCACGCGGATCTACGAAGACGGGATCATCGACCGGGAGGAAGCGGACTTCCTCTTCCGACTGAACGACGAGAAGAAGTCCTCCTGCCCCGAGTGGCAGGAGCTCTTCGTCGAGGCCCTCGCCGCCCACGTGGCGGATGCGGGCAGCACGATGTCGGGGGCCATGACGGATTGGCTCGCCGACGCCATCGAAGGCGATGGTCAGGTGGATGAGATCGAGCGTTCGCTCCTCGTCCGTCTCTCCGACGAAGGCATGACCCTCCCCGAGCGGCTCGGCCGCCTCCTCTGACCCGGCTCCAAGCTCCATGCTGCTCGCTCTGTCCCTCGGGACGGTGGTCTTCGCGTCCATCGTCATCATGTACGCCTGCGACCCCTTCGAGGAAGCCTCCGACTACCTGGGGCGCAACCTGCCTCCCGGTGTCCAGGGCGCGACGATCAACGCGATCGCGAGCTCGCTCCCGGAGCTGCTGACCACCACGTTCCTGCTCTTCGCGTTTCGCGACGTCGACGGGTTCAGCGGGGGTGTCGCGACCTGCGCCGGCTCGGCGGTGTTCAACGCCGTCATCATCCCGGCGCTCTGCATCATCGCGGTCACGTTCAAGGGCGTGAAGCAGTCCGACGGCAGCTACAAGACCGTCGAGTTCATGGAGCTCGACAAGTTCACCATCCTTCGGGACGGGTTCTTCTTCGTGCTCGCCGAGCTGGCCCTCATCTACTTCCTGGGCAGCAGCACGCTGACGTGGTGGATGGGTGGCGCCCTGATGGGCATCTACGTCCTCTACTTCGGCGTCCTGCTCTGGCAGATGAAGAACCACGACGCCGAGGACGAAGAGGACGAGGAAGACGAGGACGACGAGGACGACGACGAGGAGGCACCGAGCGTCATCCGCGCCCTCCTGACCTTCCAGTTCAACCACCTGTTCTTCGGTGGTAGGAACTACACGACCGCCTCGGCCTGGACGGTCCTCGCGGCCGCCGTCGCCGTGCTCAGCGTCGCCTGCTACGGCCTGTCCTGGGCCGTCGTCGCCGCGAGCGAAGCGCTGGAAGTCCCGCTCTACTTCACGACCGTCATCCTCGCGGCCGCCGCCACGTCGGTGCCCGACACCGTGATCTCGGTCCGGGATGCCATGGACGGCGACTACGACGACGCGGTCGCCAACGCCGTCGGCTCGAACATCTTCGACATCTGCGTCGCCCTGGGCCTGCCGCTCCTGGCCTACGGCCTCATCTATGGCGACGTCAACGTCGCCAGCGAGATGGGCGACGGCGCCGACGTCCAGATCCTCCGCTGGGGTCTGCTGGCCACCACCGCCGTGGTGCTGGCCATCCTCCTCGTCGGCAAGCGCATCGGCAAGGGCAAGGCTGTGATGCTCTTCGCCCTCTACTTCGGCTGGCTCGGGTTCGTCGCGTGGCGGGCCCTCTTCCTCCCTGGCGTCTAAGCCCCTCCAAAGGATTCCCTCATGGAACTCAAGCAGAAGGGCGCCAACGCCCAGATCGGTTCGTTCAAGCAGCTCAAGGTCAGCCTGATCTGGACGAGCGCCGTCGACCTCGACCTCATGGCCTTCTACAAGACGAAGGACGGGCGCACGGGCGGGATCTACAGCGATGGCTACGCCGGCGGCTCACTGGGTGACCTGAACGCCTTCCCGTTCATCCAGCTCTCGGGCGACGAGGGTGTGGGCGCGACCGGCGGTGACAACCGCGAAGAGCTGCGCATCACCAAGCTCGACGACTTCGAAGAGCTGTACATCTGCGCGCTCAACTTCACCGACGCGAGCGGCAGCGGCTCGAAGGTCTTCGCGAACTACGACGCCCGCGTCGAGGTCGTGACCGACAAGGGCGAGACCCACAACGTCGCGCTCGACAGCAGCCAGCAGGGCAGCGTCGCCGTCCTGTGCAAGTTCAAGTCGAGCTTCATGGGCGCCGAGCTCGTGAACGACTCGATGGTCATGGACCTCGAGAAGTTCCGGAACACCCTCCCGGGGGCGGCCGCGCTCAAGGTGCAGTCCAAGGTCACGCTGGCCAGCAAGGGCGACAGCTTCGCCATCAAGCCCAAGGTCGTCGCCGGCAAGGGCGGGAACGAGCTGGTCATCAACCTGAACTGGAACCAGGAGACCGAGAAGCCGAAGGGCTTCTTCGCCAGCCTGTTCTCCGGGGACGACGAGATCGACCTCGACCTGGGCGTGTTCGTCGAGATGAACATCGCGAACCCGGACACGAACGAGCCGTTCAAGTTCTGCGTGCAGCCGCTCAATCAGGGGCTCCTGCAGACCGGTCGGTTCAACGAGTTCCCCTGGGTCCACCACCTGGGCGACGACCGCACCGGCGCCGTCTCGGCTGGCGAGTTCGTGAAGGTCAACCTCGAGGAGCGCGGGAACCTGCGCCGCGTGATGGTCTTCACGTACATCTACGAGGGTGCGGCCAACTGGGCCCAGACCGACGGCGTCGTCAGCGTGAAGGCGCCCGGCTGCCCGGAGCTGATCGTCGAGCTCGGCAAGGCCAGCACGCAGCAGACCTTCTGCGCGATCTGCTGGATCGACTTCCTGGCGGACGGCTCGGTCAAGGTGACCAAGTGCGCGACGTTCCACGAGGACCACGTCGACTGCGACCGCACCTACGGGTGGGGCCTGAAGTGGGTCGCCGGCAGCAAGGACTGATCCCCTCCCCTCAGGCTGTAAGCTCGGTGGCGGCACGACCGTCCTGAGAGCATCCCTGGAGGCAGCTCGCATGCTCGAACAGCTGAAGTCTCTGCGTTTCTCGTATGAGGCCGAGCTGTTCGGCTCGCTGCGGAACATCCTCGGCGAGGAGCTGACCGGGAAGAGCGACCACGTGGTCCGCGAGCAGTTCCATGCCCGCAAGCGACACCTGCTGGGCGATGCGGTCCGCATCACCGCGGACCTGCTCCCCGGCGTGCACGGCCAGTACCAGCGCTGCCTCGAGATGGTCGGCGGCGACCTGGTCGGTGACCTGTACGTGGTCCAGAGCCCCGAGTACAACGCGAACATCCTGGCGCACGGCAAGCGCTTCGACCTGCTGGTGCACAGCTCGCTGCTCCAGGACTTCGACACCGACGAGCTGAACTTCGTCATCGGGCACGAGCTCGGTCACGTCATCTTCGAGCACAGCAACTTCTCGATCCACGAGGTGTTCCAGAAGAAGGAAGGCCAGGTGGACCCGATGACGGCGCAGAAGATGATGGCCTGGAGCCGCGCGGCCGAGGTCTCCGCGGACCGCATCGGGATGCTGACCTGTGGCTCGCTGGGCAGTGCCATCACGGCGCTCTTCAAGACGAGTTCGGGGCTCAAGGGCATCAGCGAAGACGCCATGCTGCGCAGCTTCCGTCAGCAGTACGACGAGCTGGTCGCGCACATGGGCGACCGCGGCCAGGGGCACGAGTGGGTGCGGACCCATCCGATGATCCCCATCCGCTTCAAGGCCATCGAGCTGGCTGCCCTGGACCTCGTGAGCATCCGGAACAGCCGCGCGGCGTTCAGCTCGCGCGGGTTTCGGCGGGTGGACCAGACCATCAGCAGCATCCTGACCGAGCTGGACAACCAGAAGGTCCAGTCGCGGATGAAGAAGCTGCCGCAGAACAACCAGCAGCTGGCGTGTCTCATCGTGCTGCTGTTCGTCGCGCTCGCCGACGGTGCCCTGGACTCGGGCGAGCGGATGACCATCACCGACGTGCACCGCGGGCTCGACTGCCAGGCGCCGCTGGACCAGATGCTCAACCAGGCCACGTCGAACCGCAGCCAGTTCATGTCGGCGGCGGAAGGCGAGATCCGGAACCGAGCGGGTCGACTGCACCCCGATGACGTCGCGCTCATCCTGCTCATGGGGGCCGCCCTGGCCATCCACAACGGCGGCATCTCCCCGCTGGTGCGGCAGACGCTGCACAAGTGCGCGCTCGCTCTCTACGCGGATCCGGGTGACTGCGAGAAGGCCATCAAGGCCATCGAAGGGACGCGGCAGACGGCGCAGGCCGTGCTCCGGGACTAGCCGGGGTCCAGGTCCCTGGCGCAGCGGGAGCCCATGCCGCTGTAGACGAAGTACGGCTCATGGAACGTGCGGTTGCGGGTCCTCAGGTCCTCGGCCGAGGCGATGCCTCCGCCGCGCATCACCCGGAACACCGACGGGTCCGCCTCCCAGGCCGAGCCGTCCGTCGGCGCGCCCGTGTAGTCGCCGTGCATCCAGTCCTGGACCCACTCGAACGCGTTGCCGGCCATGTCGCACATCCCCTGCTCGGTCACCCCGTCGGGCCGGGCACACACCTCGTCGATGTCCTCGCCGCAGCCCGCCTGGTCGGTGTAGTTGGCGAGTGAGCAGCTGGGCTCGACGAACCCCCACGGGAACGTGTGGTCCTTGCCACCGCTCCGCGCGGCGAACTCCCACTCGGCCTCGGTCGGGAGCCGGCCGCCCGCCCAGGCGCAGAAGTCCGTCGCCATGTCCCAGTCCAGGCAGTTGGCGGCGTGGTCCGCGTGCTCGGCGCCCCGCTTGCACCGGGCGGGATGGTCGTCGGGGTCGCGGTACTCGACGCAGTCGCCGGCCTCGACGCAGGCCATGTAGTCCCCGACCCGGATCTCGGTCGACATGAGCTCGAAGTCCGGAACGGTCACGTCGTGGGCGGGGCTCTCGTTCTCGTCGATGCCGTCGCTGCCCATGTCGAACGTGTCACCGCAGAAGGAGACCCAGCAGATCTCACCGTCGCAGTCGCGGTCCCCGGTCTCGACCGGACAGACCTCCTCGACCGGAGTGGAGTCCACGAAGCCCGAGTCGCTCGTCGCGGTGCAGGCGAGCCACAGGATCACGGTGTCCTCACAGAATCGAGACGGGGTGTCAGGAACCGGGGTCTGCGGGCGTTGTCCGGACGTGCCATCGGAGGTCCCATGTTCTGGCTGATGATCCTCGGGTGCGCGGATCCTGGCAGATCGGACGCGGGTCTGCTGCTGTTGGACGGAGAAGCGCTCGACGCCGGCTGGCTCGTCGAGGTCGAAGGCGAGCCGCTCAGCACCGCGCTGCCGGTGCAGGAGGGCGATGCGCCCATCCTCCTGGCCCCGGATGGCCTGCCCGAGGAGTTCGAGTTCTACCCCGACGAGATCACCCTCGTCAGCGGGCCCGAGGGCGACGTCGACTGGCTGGTCCTGGGCGACGACATCGCCACGGACGCGGTCGAGGTCGTCGGGGACGAGGCCACCGCCGCGGACATCGCCGAGCAGCTCGGCGGACCGTTCGACCAGGTCGACAGCGGCATCTGGCTGCTCGAGGCGCCCGACATCCTGCTCGAGCTCACGTGGGTCGCGGAGCCCGACGGGCTGTACGAGACGCTCCCGCTGGACGACCCCGGGTACGTCATCGCCTCGTCGCCCGGCGACTCGGGCACGTTCAGCGAGCGCCTCGTCGACCTGGAGCGAGGCGTGGATGCCCTCGCGGAAGGCGGCTCGACCCGTCCGGCCGCACGTGGGCTGCACGACCGACTGGAGACCGAGGCGTCCGCGATCCAGCAACGCCTGCAGCCCTGGCTGTGGGTCGGCGCATGGGACCTCGACGGTCGGTGCGTCATCCTCGATGCCGTCGGTGGCGTCGACGACTGCCGCGGCCAGCATCTGGGCACCTGGTCGCTCGACGACGCACAGCCCACCCTCTCGTTCCAGCTCGACAGTGCCGAGGGCGCCTGGTCCCTCGTGGAGGCCCCATGAAGCGACGTGACTTCCTTCGCAACACCGGACTCGGACTCGGACTGGCGGCGCTCCCCGCGCTCATCCGCGACGGGTTCGCGGCTTCGGCCGCCGACCCCGAGCTCCTGGCGCTCTCGGACACCTGGCGACTGGCCGGCGAGCGTGGCAAGCCCGTGCTCGTCCTGGTGATCCCCGAGGACGAGGGGGACCGCTGGGCCCGCGGTCGGGCGTTCGGCGCGTGGCTGAACAACGCGAGCGCGACCAGCCTCGCTCAGCTCGCGCTCTGCGAGGTCATCTGCGCCCGGCCCTCGCAGCTCGCGACGCTGCTGCCCGACGTGCCCGCGAACGCGGTGATGGTCCTGGCCGACCCCAAGGTCTTCCCGGCCGAGCCCCGCATCGCAGCGCCGCACTTCCCCGACGCCGACAAGCACAACAGCTGGGAGGAAGAGGGCCGAGTCAAGTACGAGGCCGCCATCGACCGCCAGATCGCGCTCCTGGAGAAGAGCCTGGACGACCTGATCGAGCCCTTCGTCCCGACCGACTTCGCCGCCCGCAAGAAGCGCCTGGCGGCCGAGGCCTCGGCTCGGTTCGTCGGCAAGCGCATCCCGGGCTCGTACTGGGCCAGCAACTGGGGCTGCGGCACCGACATCGAGGAGTACGACGAGATGTACGGCATCGGGTGTGGGATGGGCCACGTGTCTGCCAAGGCCACGCGGTTCCTGTACTTCTTCGACCCGGCGTCCGGCTACATGTAGGGGGTGACCCCTCTCGTCGGCTTCGTCCTGGCTCCCGATCCCGAGTGGCTCGGGCTGATCCGCCCGCTGATCCCGCGGGTGGAGCTCTTCGTCGTGACGCCGGAGACGCTGTGGAAGCCGGCGCAGGACGACCTGCGAGCGAACAGCTACCACCGCGAGTTCCTGGAGCTGCGGCAGTTCACCGGTCGGCCGTTCGCCGCCCACTCGGTCGCGATGTCACCGGGCAGCCCCACCTCGCCGCGACGGGACATCTGGCTTCGCCGGATGCGAGAAGACCAGGCGCTGTTCTCCTTCGCCTGGTGGACCGACCACCACGGCGTGACCGAGCTCCACGGCCGAAACCACGCGCTCCCTCGGCCGCTGATTCCCAGCGATGGCGCGGTGGACCTCGCCCGCAAGACGCTGGACGAGATGGCCTCGGTCGTGCCGCTCGTGGGCCTGGAGACGAGCTGGTTTGCGCAGCTGGGCAGCTCGGCGACCGAGGAGGCCCGCTTCCTGCGCGACTGCACCGCCAGCCATGGGGTCCTGCTCGACCTGCACAACCTGTGGGCGATGGCGACGAACCTGCGCTTCGACATCGCGGCCTACCTGGAGGCGCTCGGGCTCGAGCGCGTCATCGAGATCCACGTGTCGGGAGGTCGGGCCGCCCGGGACGGCACCCGTCTGGACAGCCACGACACAGCGGTGCCCGAGCCCGTCTTCCAGCTGCTCGAGCAGGTGGCGCCTCGCTGTCCGGCGCTACGAGCCATCACGCTCGAGCGGTTCGAGAGGACCGTCGGTCCCGAGGACATCCCCGTCCTGGCTGGTGAGCTCGACCGCATCCGCGCCGTGAGCCGGCGCTGTGAGACAGGGTCCCTTCCCGACGCCGAGCCTCGCCCGGTGAGCCCGGGTCCGACCGCCACGCCGCCGATGAGCCGGCTCGAGGAGGGCCTCATCGCCAAGCTGCGGTTCGAGCGCCTGATCCAGGGCGACGACGAGGCGCACGACCTGTTCGATCGGGACCCACAGCGGTTCGTGGCGCTGTTCCGTCGCTACGACCTGGAGATCGCCGGTCGGGCGTGGTTTCCGAACCAGGAGGGCCAGCTCTGGCGTGCCTGGAGGGCCCGGCACCCATAGGGGGCGCCATGCTCGCTCTCCACGCCGTCGGGGCCGGACTCTTCGCCGCCCTGGTCGCCATCGGCGCGACGCTGGCGATCGAGCGCTGGGGCGGGGTCGTCGGCGGCTTCATCGGCACGCTCCCGAGCACCGTCCTGCCCGCGAGCATCGGCATCTGGCTGTCGTCCGAGAACCCCGAGGCCTTCCAGCAGGCCGTCAGCGTCACGCCCGTCGGCATGCTGCTGAACGCGGTGTTCCTGCTGTGCTGGCGCGTGGTTCCGCCCAGGCTCCCGAGCTGGTCGCTGAAGGTCCAGCTCGTGGCGATGGTCGCCATCGCCCTGTCCGTCTGGCACGTCGGCGCAGCCACCACCGTCTTCGTCGCCGACGGCCTGGTGGATCCGCTCGTCGCCGGAGTCACCTGCACGGGCGTCACCATCCTTCTCGGCATCGCCGCCTGCTGGACCCCTCGGTCGGCGCCCAAGGGCCGGAACCCGGTCTCCATCACGGCCCTGTTGCTCAGGGGGCTCCTGGCGGCGAGCGCCATCGGGGTCAGCGTGGTCCTGGCCGGCGTCGGGAGCCCGCTCATCGCCGGCATGGCCAGCGTGTTCCCGGCGATCTTCCTCACCACGATGGTCTCGCTGTGGCTGAGCCAGGGCTCCGCGGTCCCGTCGGGCGCGGTCGGACCGATGATGCTCGGCGGCAGCAGCGTGAGCGTGTTCGCGCTCCTGGCCGTCTGGTCGTTCCCGGCCCTGGGTCCCGTCGCCGGCGCGGCGGTCTCGTGGATCGGTGCGGTCCTGACGACCACGGTGCCCGCGACGCTGTGGCTTTCGCGTCGGCCTACTTCCCCATCTTCTTCTTGAGCGCTTCCAGTTCCGCCTTGGCCCGGTCCTCGCGGGACATGCGCTCTTCATGCACCTGGCGGTGGTAGGCGGCGCTGTCGCTCTGGGCCTTGCGCGCCTTCAGCTCGAGCTCCCGCTCCTTGTCGTTGACCTCGTCGAGGTCGCCGACCAGGTGCTTCTCGAAGTCGTCGGCGAAGTCGTCGAGCGCGGCCTCGGCGGCGGCAGCGCTGGCCTCGGCGGCCTTCTCGGCGGCCACCCCGGCGGCCTTCTTGCCGACCTCGCTCGTCCCGATGGCCTTGATCAAGTCGTCCAGCAGTCCCACGGCGTCCTCTGGGGCTAGAAGCCCGTCAGCCACTGGGCGAGGCGCCCGACCAGGTTTTGCGGGACCAGCTTCCCGCTGCGCACGACCAGCACGATGCAGTCCTCATCGTCGTGCACCTCAATCGTATGCACCGTCTCGCTCGACTTCACCGAGAGATCGCCCGGAAGGTACGCGCTCTGCTCGTCGGCGTCGTCGAAGCCGCCCGCGAGGACCAGGTTGAGCTCGATGCCTTCGTGCCCGTGCTCAGGGATGGTCATACCCCCCGACAGCGCCATCAGGTGCACCGGCACACCGTCCAGCGCGACGGGGAGTTGGACCGTCTTGATGCCCGGCAGGACGCGCCGCCAGCCGGTGGCCCCGTCCACGTAGTGATGTAGCGCCGAGGGCAGCGGGACCTCGGCCAGGAACGAGGGCACGACCGGCGGCGCAGGCGGCACCGGGATCGGGTCGTCGAGCCGCGCCATGAGGCTCTCCAGCGAGCCGTCCGCCATGGGCTCGGCATCCAGGCTCTCGAGCAGCAGGCCGCCGACGTCCTCGATCAGGCGCGCCCGCTCAGAGCACTCCGGGCAGAGCGCCAGGTGGCCGGCGACCACGAGCGCGACCGCCTCGGTGGCGGTCCCCGTCGTGTAGTCGAGGAGCAGGTTCTCTGGGACGTGGTGGTGCATCAGGACAGCGTGATCTCGTGCTCGAGGGCCTCTCGGAGTCGCTTGAAGGCGAGTCGGGTCCGCGACTTGACCGTCCCGACGGGAAGGTCCAGGTCCGCGGCGATCTGCCTCTGTGGAGTGTCTTCGTAGTAGTTGCGTCGGAGGATCACCGCTTGATCCTCGGGGAGCGTCGAGAGCGCCTCCCGCAGCCGTCGATCCCGGGCCGCCACGTGGGCCACGCGATCCGCGTCAGGCGGCCTGGAAGGCGTCGTCGGCATCTCCTCGGGCTCGGCCTCGGGCCGCCGCTCGCGCCGGATCCGGTCCACGTGTTTGTTCCGCGCGATCGTGTAGATCCAGGTGCCGACGCTGGCCCGCGAGGGGTCGAACTTCTCGGCCTTGTGCCAGACGAACAGGAGCACGTCCTGGGTGACCTCCTCGGCCTGCCCGGCGCTCGCTCCCCGCTTCCGGAGCCAGGCGTTGACGCGAGGCGCGAAGAGCTGGAACAGCTCGGCGAAGGCTGCGCGGTCGCGCTCGATGGCCACCCGTCGGACCAGCTCGGCCTGCGTCGTCACCCCCGGACGGTATCGGATCTACCGGACGAGGGCCGCCTCGATGGCCGCTCGCAGCTCGGCGTCCTCGGGTGCTGTCCGGCTCCCGAAGCGGTTCCGCACCGTTCCGTCGCGCCCGACGAGGAACTTCTCGAAGTTCCACTGGACCTTGGCGCCGCCACCGACGTCGCTGTCGATGAGTCGGTCGTACAGCGGGGACCGGTCGGGTCCGTTCACGTCCTGCTTCTCGAGCAGCGGGAACTCGACCCCGTAGTTCAGCGAGCAGAAGCTGGCGATCTCCTCGCTCGAGCCCGGTTCCTGCTTGCCGAACTGGTTGCACGGCACGCCGACCAGCACGAGCCCACGGTCCTCGTACTCCTCGAACAGCGACTGGAGCCCGGTGTACTGGGGCGTGAAGCCACACTTGCTGGCCACGTTGACGAAGAGCACGACCCGGCCCTCGAGGACCTCGGCCGGTAGCGGCGTGCCGTCGAGCTGCGTCAGCTGCATGGCGTCGAACTCCAACGCGGACTCGGCTCGCTCAGGGGTCGAGGAGCGGACCGCGCACGCCGCGAGACCAAGGACCAGCATCAGACCGAACACCAACCCGCCCTAACACCGCAGGGCTGGCGGTCCGAGGAGTCCAACAAGAGGAGTTGCCATGCGACGCGCCCAGGTCTGGACGAGCAAGAACATGTGGGGCGAGATCGAGCGCTGGTACCGGCTCCCCGTGAAGATCGACGCGACCACGATCGTGGACCTGGCGGGCACCGTCGAGACGGTCGAGGGGCCTTGGACCAGCGTCTTTCGCACCGAGCTGTGGACAGCCACCGGTCAGGTCTGGCTCACCGCCCACAAGGACAGCCAGCTGGTGTGCGCGACCACCTCGGGGCAGGGCTCGTTTCGCGACGTGGACGAGCGTGTCGCCTCCTGCTTCGGTGCGCTCGAGGAGCTGATCACCGAGGCCGAGGCGCTCGCCGCGTAGAGGTCAGGCGGCCACCAGGTCGTAGGTCGCCTCGATGCGGGGCCGGCGGTCGGCCAGGTCCAGGTGCGAGCGGATCTCGGACAGCGGGCGCTCCCACTGCTCGGACCAGCGGACCCCGAAGAGCGGGCGAGCCTGGCGTCCCAGGGACCAGCCACGGCTGATCTCGGACAGCCGCGCCTCGCGCTCCTCCGGGTGGTAGATGAGCGTGTTCAGCATGCCGGCGGCCAGGAGCATGAGCCCCACGCGCCCAGGGAACTGGGCCATGTTGAAGGCCTGGAGCCCGAGCTCGCCGGGGACGTCCGTGTCGAAGCCGGCCACGACGTGCCAGACGTCGTGCGTCTCGTACAGGTGAGCGAGCACGTAGCGGTGGTCGTCGGGAGCGGGGAGCGACGGCAGGTCGTTCAGGTCGAGGTCGCGCGACGTCATGTGGTCGGCGAACTCCCGGCCCAGCGTGCCGACGGGCAGCTGTCCCAGGGCGTCGAGGTCGACGGCGCCGAGCCGGACCCGGTCGCGGATGGCGCTGGCGCCCTGCTCGTGCGAGCTGACGTGAGCGCGGACCTCCTCGAGCTCCTCGGGGTTCTCCAGCTTCTCGACGAACTCGAAGATCATGTCGAGCTGCCCGGGGTCGCGGACCAGGTGGAACATGGCGCGGGACAGCGTGGCGAGGGCGTACAGGCGGCGAAGCGGGCTCACGGGTTCTCCTTCAGTGGACCTGAGCGATGATCCACATGAGCGATCACTCATATATTGAATATGAGCCTTTACTCAGATATGGTCCGCTCGCATTCCGGACAGGAGATCCCATAGCCGCCACGAGAGCCCGTCGCAGGCCGATCCAGAGCCGGTCGAAGGCCACCGTCGACGCCATCCTCGAGGCCACGACTCGCGTTCTGAGGGACGAGGGCTACGACAAGGCGTCGACGAACCGCATCGCGAAGGTCGCGGGCGTGTCCATCGGCTCGCTCTACCAGTACTTCCCGAACAAGAACTCGCTGTTCCTCGCGCTGTTGGAGCAGCACGCCGAGCGCCAGGCCGCGACCGTGGCCCGCATGCTCGCTGGGATGCACGCGGCCCCGCCCGAGCAGCTCATCCGCCAGACTGTCGAGGCGCTCCTGGCCGCCCACCGCGTCGACCCCGAGCTGCACCGCGTCCTGATGGAGCAGCTCCCCCACATCGAAGCGGTTCGGGAGATCCGGAAGATCGAGAAGACGCTGGCCGTGCTCGTCCGAAGCGAGCTCGAGAAGCGCCGGTCAGAGCTCAGGGACCTGCCCGATCTGGAGCTCGTGACGTTCATCCTGATCCACACGGTCGAGGGACTGACCCACTCCGTGGTAATGGAGCGCCCCGACCTGCTGGACGACCGGCTCGTCGACGAGATCACCACGCTCATCCTCCGCTACCTCCTGCCTCGCGACCGGCTCCCCGAGTGACCGATCTGGCTCGCTACGGCTGGACCAAGGGGCTGGCTCGCCGGTTCAAGGTCCACGCCTCGGAAGGGCTCCTGCCCGGGCGGGTCGTGTCCGAGCATCGGGGCGCCTGGAGGGTGCACACGGGCGAGACCGAGCTCGAGTGCAAGGTGCCGGGCAAGTGGTACCGGGGACCCCGCATCGACCTCCCCGCCGTCGGGGACTGGGTGGGCGTGCGCAAGGGGCGCGGTCGACCGCTCATCCATGCCGTGCTCGAGCGGAAGTCGGTCTTCGTCCGAAAGGTCGCCGGCACCGAGGACCGGGAACAGGTCATCGCCTCGAACATCGACAACGTGTTCGTGATGATGGGGCTCGGCGACGACTTCAACATCCGGCGCCTCGAGCGCTACCTGGCCGCCACGCTCGACAGCGGCGCCCGGCCCATCGTCGTCCTGAACAAGCTCGATCTGAACCCGGACTCCGAGGCCCGCGAGGTCGAGGCCCGCGTCGCCGCCGTCGACTGCCCGGTGATGCGGCTCTGCGCCAAGGACGCCGACAGCATCGAGCTCCTGGCCCCGTACACGAAGCCGGGAACGACCATCTGTCTCGTCGGCTCGAGCGGGGTCGGCAAGTCGACGCTGACCAACCTGCTCATGCGGGCGGACGTGCAGGAGACCGCCGCCGTCCGCGAGCGCGACGCCAAGGGACGCCACACGACCACCCACCGCGAGCTCTTCGTGATGCCCGGCGGCGCCTTGCTGATCGACACACCCGGCATGCGCGAGATGTCGCTGTGGGCGGCCGAGGGCGGGCTCGACGAGGCGTTCAGCGACGTCGTCGACTTCGGCCACGGCTGCAAGTTCCGCGACTGCAAGCACGGCGACGACGAGTCCGGCTGCGAGGTCTGGGCGGCGGTCGGGCGAGGCGACCTGCGCGAGGACCGGGCGCGGGCGTACGTGAAGCTGCGGCTCGAGCTCGCCGAGCAGGCCACGCGGCGCGAGCTGGCCGCGCGGAAGGTCGGGCGAGGACGGAAGCGGTGATGCTCTGGATCGGGCTCGCCCATGCCGTGGACTCGCCGGTCTTCGACGTCGAGCGCGGGCTGCACGAGGCGCCGTTCGAGCTCTCGCTGACCGGGGACGAGCCGCTGCTCTACAGCCTGGATGGGGGCGCACCGGACCTCGCCTACACCGGTCCACTGACCATCTCGGGCACGACCGTCGTGCGCGCCCAGGCCGCCGACTCGACCGTGGCGACCCACACCTACGTCTTCGTGGACGACGTCCTGACCCAGCCGGCGATGGACACCGCGTACACGCAGGATCCGACGTTCGGCCCCATCGTGGCGGACACGCTGCGCTCTCTCCCGACCGTCTCGATCGCCCTGGACAGCGCGCTCAGCACCACCGAGCTGCCCGTGTCGTTCGAGTACGTCGAGCCGGGGGGCCTGAGCCTGCAGGAGGACTGCGGCGCGGCCGAGGTGGGCGGCCACAGCCTGGGCTACGCGAAGAACAACGTCCGGCTCTACTTCCGGACCGCGTACGGAGCCGGGAAGCTCGACGCCGACTTCTTCGGCGAGACCTACACGGGCGTGCCACCCATCACCGAGCACGACTCGCTGGACCTGCGCGGCGGCTCGCACGACTCGGGCTTCTACCTGGGCACGCGAGGCCAGCACCTTCGAAACGTCTGGATGGACGAGACCGAGCTGGAGATGGGTCACATCGCGCCGCACAGCCGGTTCGTGCACGTCTACGAGAACGGCTCGTACATCGGCCTGTACCAGCTGCGCGAGCGGTTCGACGCGGCGCTGATGGCCGAGCATCTGGGCGGTGACGAGGACGACTATGCGGCCGTGAACGGTGGCCGATCGGTCGATGGGGACGGCGTCGCCTGGAGCGAGATCAACGCGTCGGTCGCGGACTTCGAGGGGTTCCGCGAGTGGGTCGATGTCGAGCAGTACCTCGACTACATCGTGCTGAACCTGTTCGCGGCGAACCTGTGGGACTGGAACCCGGCGCAGAACTGGATGGCCGCGGGGCCGACCGACCCGACGTCGGGCTGGATCTTCCACAGCAGCGACAGCGACATCTGCCTCGTCTACGACCCGACGACGTGGGCGCTCGACCAGGTGGGACCGGCGTACTCGCTCTCCGGGCTCGTGGCCGAGGCGCACCCGGACTTCCAGATGGCGATGGCCGATGCACTGCACCGGAACCTGCGAGCCGATGGAGCGCTGACGAGTCCGAGAGCGAGCGAGCGGTACCTGCGTCTGGCGGGGCTCATCGAGGATGGGGTGTACGCCGAGGCGGCACGCTGGGGCTACGGCGCCTGGCACCCGGTGGACCACTGGGAGGTCGAGCGCGACTACCTGGTCGACACCTGGCTCCCCACCCGGACCGACGAGCTGCTCGCGGATGTGGCCGAGGCCGGCTGGCTCGTTCTGGAGGCGCCGACCCTGACGCCGGCCCCCGGAGTGGTGCCCGAGGGGACGACGGTGCGGGTCGAGGGCGACGGAACGCTCTGGCTCCGACTCGACGGCGGCGATCCGCGCGAGCCTGGCGGGGACGTGGCGGCGGAGTCCATCGACGCGACGGGCGGCTGGTCCGAGGTGCTGTCCGGGGGTCGGCAGGTCAGCGCGCGGCTGCAGGTCGATGGCGCCTGGGGTCCGCTCGCCGAAGGGATGTACGTCGTGGACGGACCCTCGCCCGTGCTCCTGAACGAGTGGAACGCCGTGGGTCCCGACCGCGAGCTGGCCGGCGGCGACAGCGTGCTCGGCGACGTGATCGGCAACGGAGGAGACTGGCTCGAGCTGCTGGTGGTCGAGGACGTCGATCTGCGAGGCGCTCGCTTGCAGATGTGGGACGACTACGGCGACCGGGGCGACGTCGTCCTGGGCTCGGATCCGGTGTTCGCCGAGGTCCGCGCCGGGACGCTCATCACGCTCGCCGAGGACCTGCCGGAAGACCTGGCCTACGACCCCGACGCGGGGGACTGGCGGTTCCACGTGGGGGCCGACTTCGACGTGACGAACTCGGGCTGGCAGCTGGCGATGTGGGACCGCGAGGGGCGCCTCCTGCACGGTCCCGTCGGGGAGGGCGTCTCGCTGGACGGGCTGTCCTCGCGGGAGGTCGGGCTCTACGCCGCGACGCCAACGGGCCCCGACTTCGAGCCGGGCTGGGTCACGGGGGACGCATCCACGTACGGCTCCCCGAATGTGTGGGACGGAGGCGAACAGGAGCTCTCCGCCCTTCGCGGAGTGGTCTGGGACACCGGCGAGACCGGGGACTCGGACGTCGTCGTGGAGCCCCCTCCGCCCGATGAGACCTGTGGCTGCTCGGACGGCTCGGCCGCAGCGGGGGTGTTCCTCGTGGTCGGCCTGTTCGCCCTGCGACGACGACGCCTCGGCCTGGCCGCCCTCGCCCTGACGATGGGCTGCGACAACGGCGTGGTGCTCGAGACGGGCTCGCCGCCCGAGGAGACGGGCTCGGACTGCCGGCCCCGACCCGAGGTCTGCAATGACGTCGACGACGACTGCGACGGCCTGATCGATGACGCGGACGACGACCTGGTCGACGGGCTGCCGTTCTTCGAGGACGCCGATGGGGACGGCTACGGCGGGCAGCCGGTGACAGCGTGCTCGGCGGACGGGTATGCGCTGGTCGGCGGCGACTGTGACGACGGGGATGCGGCCGTGAACCCGGGCGCGACCGAGCTCTGCGACGACATCGACCAGGACTGCGACGGCAGCAGCGAGGACGTCCTGGGCGCGAGCGACGACTGCCCGGCGACGAGCTGTCTCGAGGTCGCCGAGGTGAGCGCAGACCCGGGCGCCTACTGGATCGAGCTGCCCTCGGGCACGGTCGCCGAGCTGTGGTGTGACGACGGCTGGACGCTCGGGTTCCTGCGCAACAGCGCCGCGACGGGGACCCAGGGCGACTTCGGGGCGGGGGAGGTCGGTCTCGACGGGCTGACCGTCTCGCCTGCTGCCGCGAGCGGGTCCACGACGGGTGCCCGCGGCTGGCACGACCTGAACGAGTTCGAGTACGACGAGCTGCAGCTCGCGGCCTACGCATCGGGGGCCGAGACCTACCGCTCCGAGGCGATCCCCCGCGACCACCTGCGCATCGACTTCGGCGAGGACGGGTACCGCCTGTACGGCGGCGACTCGCCATACGTCTGGTGCGGTGGAGACACCAGCTACACAGACTCAGGCGTCGGCGCGGTGGACAATCCCGAGGGCGCGTACGCCAACTGCCGAGGCCACGGAAGCCTTGGTTCGGGCTGGGACTTCAGCGAGAGCACGTCCGCCAACCAGGGCCTGACGCTCTGCGGGAGCGACGGCTCGAACTTCCTCGCGGCGACATGGGCAGGGACCTGGATCTCCTACGGAACGGCCGGCGGAGCGCAAGCGATCTGGGTTCGGTGATCGAGCGGACAGTTTCTGTCCGGAGTGGTGGTTAGGGTGTTCTCCCGAGGGTGGGATGTACGTCTACAAGTCCAATCGCGTGGAGGAGCTGCTCAAGCCCCTGCTCGCCCTGCTGCGAACGCCGACCGGTCATCCGTTCGAGCAGGACGTCGTCGTGGTGCACTCCAAGGGCATGGAGAAGTGGCTGGCGATGCAGATCGGCCAGTCGCTCGGCATCTGCGCGAACCTGCGCTTCCCCTTCCCCGGGCGCATCGTGCAGGAGGCGTTCGAGGCGGCCCTCGGCGACCGCGCCAAGGGGCTCGACGCCTGGCGCGGGGACGCGCTGACCTGGGCGCTCATCCCCATCCTGGGCCGGGTCCACGAACACGACGAGTTCGCCGCCCTGGCGGGGTACCTCGAGGACGACCCGCGCGGTCTGAAGCGCTACCAGCTCGCCCTGCGAATCGGCCGGACGTTCGACCGGTACGTGCTCTACCGACCGGACCGCGTCCTGGAGTGGGAGCGTGGCGGTGGCTCGGTCGACGAGACCTGGCAGCCCGCCCTCTGGCGCCAGCTCGCGGCCGTCGTCGAGGGCGACCACCTCGCCCGACTGCGGCGGCCCTTCGTCGACGTGATGACGGGTCGGACGACGAAGCTCCCAGGCTTCCCCTCGCGGCTCATCCTGATGGGCGTCAGCTCGCTCCCCGAGCTCTACGTCGATGTCTTGAGCCGGCTCGCGCGACACATCGACGTGCACCTTTTCCAGCTCACGCCGAGCGACGAGTGGTGGGCGGACACCCGCAGCCGCCGGCAGCTCGCGCGTCAGGAGCAGGGGCTCTTCCCGACGACGCTCCAGGAACAGCACCTCGAGACCGCTCACCCCCTGCTGAACTCGCTGGGGAGGCTGGCCCAGGACTTCCAGAACATCCTCGAGGACAAGCAGTACCACGAGCCCATCGAGGGCCTGTTCCGTGCGCCCATCAAGGATGATCTGCTCGGCGGACTGCAGGCCGATATGCGCCTGCTGCGGCACGACACGGACGCTCTTCGGCCCATCGACGCCGGCGACGAGTCGATCCAGGTCCACAGCTGTCACGGCCAGCTCCGGCAGGTCCAGGTGCTGCAGGACCAGCTCCTGCAGACCTTCCGCGACATGCCGATGCTCCAGCCGCGGGACGTCTGCGTGATGATGCCGAACGTCGAGGAGTGGGCGCCGCTGGTCCGCGCCGTCTTCGACCGGGACCCCTCGGACTCGCGGTTCATCCCCTTCCGCGTGGCCGACCGCAGCCTCCGTCGGGACAACGCCGTCGCCGAGGGACTGCTCGCCGTGCTCGCGCTGGTGGACGGCCGGGTCTCGGCGTCCCAGGTGCTCGATCTGCTCGGCCACGCCCCGCTCCGCGACCACGTGCACATCGGGGCCGAGGACGTGGACGCCATCACGGACTGGGTCCGGAACGCCGGCATCCGCTGGGGCATCGACGCCGACCATCGAGCTCGCTTCGGGGTCCCGGCCAACCCAGCGAACACCTGGCGGTTCGGGCTGGACCGGTTGCTGCTGGGCAGGGCGATGCGGGGACACGACGACACGCTCTTCATGGGCACGCTGCCCTACGACGAGGTCGAGGGCACGGAGACCCGCCTGCTCGGGCGGTTCGTCGACCTGTGCGAGGCCCTGTTCGCCACGCTCGAGGACCTGCGCGAGGCCCGGGACCTGGTCGGCTGGAAGGACGCCCTGGAGCGCGCCCTGGTGCGCCTCTTCGCCGACGACGACGAGTACGCCTGGCAGCACCAGCAGGTCCGCGGCGTGGTGGCGGACTTCGCCGAGCACGTCAGCGACGAGACCTTCGAGCTGGACGTCGTGCGCGCCCACCTCGGAGGCTTCTTCGAGGAGAGCATGCCGGCCCGGGGGTTCCTGTCCGGGCAGGTCACGTTCTGCGCGATGGTCCCGATGCGCTCGATCCCGTTCCGGGTCGTCTGCCTCCTGGGCATGGACGAGCAGGCCTACCCCCGCCGCGCGACGGGACTCCGGTTCGACCTGGTCCAGCACGGCAAGCCGCGGGCGGGCGACCGGACGCCTCGCGAGGACGACCGGACGCTGTTCCTCGAGGCCCTGCTGTCCGCCCGTGACCGCGTGATCATCACGTACCGAGGCCAGGACATCCGGGACAACAAGCCGCTCCCGCCCAGCGTGATGGTGACCGAGCTCCTGGACGTGCTCTGCGAGGCTCGGGCCCTCCCGGACGGCGACCTCCGGAAGCACATGGTCGTCCAGCACCCGCTCCAGCCGTTCAGCCCGGCGAACTTCGGCGAGGGCCACGACCGGCTGTTCAGCTACGACCACGGCTACCTGGAGGGCGCCCGCGCGCTCCGCTCGGACCGCGTGGACCCGGACCCGTTCCTCCCGGCGGCGCTGGAGCCCCTCGACCGCAGCCGCCCCGTCCGGCTCGACGAGCTGTGCGCCTTCTTCGAGAAGGGCGCCACCGTGGCGCTGCTCCACAACCGCCTCCGCGTTCGTCTGCGCGACGACGAAGACACCATCGAGGACCGCGAGCCAGTCGAGGTCGGGGGCCTGGGGCTCTGGCAGCTCGGGGACCCCCTCCTCCGCCGCGCCGTCGCCAACGACGACTTCGCCTGGGCCGACCAGCTCGAGGCCGTCCGCGCCAGCGGCTCGCTCCCCCACGGCGTGCCCGGCCAGTGCCTGTACGAGGGCACGCTGATCCCCCAGGTGCAGCCCATCGCCGACCAGGTCCGTTCGCTCCAGGGTGGGACGCCGCTCGAGCCCGTCCAGGTGGACCTCGACGTGGGCGGCACGCGGCTCATCGGCTCGGTCTCCGGCTGGACGAGCAAGGGCCGGCTGACCTTCCAGTTCTCGCGCATCCGCGGCAAGCACCAGGTCCGCGCCTACATCGAACACCTGGCCTCGATGTCGGCCGGAGGTGGCCGGCTGGTCACCCGCACGGGCATCCCCGTCGGCACCGCCCTCGTCGGCCGTAGCAAGGGCGGTCCCGTCGGGTACGTGAAGTTCAAGCCGCTGCCGCCCGAGCACGCGATGAAGGGACTGGCCGATCTGCTGGAGCTGTACTTCCTGGGCCACGAGGTCCCGCTGGCCCTGTTCCCCGACACGTCGCTGGCGTTCAGCGAGGCCAGCGGCGGCTGGAAGAGGAAGCGCGCCGCGGAGAACACCTGGCGCAAGTCACGACACGACGGAAGCTCCTACGGCGAGGGAACCGATGCCCACATCGAGCGGGTCTTCGGCCCCCGCGCCTGGGAGCAGGACATGACCGCCCCCGGCTTCGCGGACACGCCCGACTTCGAGGAGCTCGCGGACCGCGTGTTCGGGAACCTCCTCTACTACCGGGAGCTGCGGTGAAGCCGTTCGACCCGACCCAGGAGCTCCCCGCCGGCACCACGCTGATCGAGGCCAGCGCCGGCACCGGCAAGACGTGGACCATCACGGCCCTCGTCCTGCGTCTCCTGCTGGAGGAAGGCCTCACCATCGAGCAGATCCTCGTGGTGACATTCACCGAGGCGGCCACGGCCGAGCTGCAGGACCGCGTCCGCTCCCGCCTACGCGAGGCCCTGTTGCGGCTGGACCGAGACGAGGAGACGAAGGACCCGGTGCTCGAGCACCTGGCCGAGAAGTTCCCGGGTGGCGAGCCGCGCGACGGAGCCATCCGCGCGCTCCGTATCGCCATCAACGACTTCGACCGCGCCGCCATCAGCACCATCCACGGGTTCTGTCGACGCATGCTCCAGGAGAACGCGTTCGAGTCGGGCGCCCCGTTCGACACCAAGCTCGTCGGCGACCAGACGGACCTCCTCTGGGAGCTCGTGCTCGACTTCTGGGCCGCTCGGATGGAGACCGCACATCCCGCGCTGGTGGCGTACCTGAGCGCGAAGAAGTTCGGGCCGAGCCGTCTCCTCGACCTGGCCGAGAAGCTCGCGAGTGACCCGGACGTACAGGTCATCCCGGCACTCGACGACGCTCCGCCCCCGCCGGACGACGAGGCCCTCATCGAGGCCTTCCTCGCGTTCCGTACGGCCTGGCAGTCCGGCGGCGAGTCGCTGCTGGACCACATCGTGGACCACCGCCTGCAGCCCGCGTGGAAGTTCCGGAAGGACACGCTGCGCGAACGCTCAGGGCAGATCGACGAGTTCGTCGTGCCCAGCCGACCGACCGCAGCCCCGCCTTGGGGGATGGACGAGCTCCGACGGCCCTCGCTGGCGTCGGAGACCGGACAGACCGTTGACGACCACCCGATGTTCCAGGCGCTCGAGGCGTTCTACGACGCCTGGTTCGCGCATGAAGAGACGCTGGCCAGCTCGATCCTCGAGCTCCAGCAGGGCTTCCGCGAGTACCTGCGAAAGGCGCTGCCCGAGCGCAAGGCGCGCAGCCAGACCTGGTCCTTCGACGACCTGCTGCTCGAGCTGCACAAGGCCCTGGCCCACCCGACGAACGGACCGCGCATCGCGACGGCCATCCGGCTTCGGCACAAGGCCGCGCTGATCGACGAGTTCCAGGACACCGACCCGATCCAGTACGAGATCTTCTCTCGCGTGTTCCACGAGGGGACCGGCTGGCTCTTCCTCATCGGCGACCCGAAGCAGGCGATCTACGGCTTCCGCGGCGCCGACATCTTCGCGTACCGACGAGCCCGGAACGACGCGGGCGAGCGGGCCTACACGCTGACGACGAACTACCGCTCGGACCCGGGCCTGCTGACCGCGCTGAACGCGTTCTTCGGCCAGGCACGCGCGCCGTTCGGCTACCCGTTCATCACCTACCAGGACGTCGACCACGCCCCGGACGCCGAAGAGCATCTCGTCGACGCGGGTCCCCCGCTCGAGCTCCGCTGGCTCGAGCACGAGGCGTGCGGCGCGAACCCGACGAAGAAGAAGCGGCTGTCGAAGTACGACCGGGGCGACGCGCTGGAGAAGCTGATCGCGGCGGACATCGGCCGGCTCCTCGCGTCGGAAGCCCAGCTGGACGGCCGACCGGTTCGCCCCTCCGACATCGCCGTGCTGGTCCGGAAGAACACCCAGGCCGAGGCGGTCCAGGCGCGGCTGCGTCTGGCCGGAATCCCCAGCGTCCTGCACGGCGCGGCGTCCGTCCTGGACTCGGCCGAAGCCTCCGAGCTGGAGCGCTTCATGGCGGGGGTCGCCGAACCAGCTCGCACCACCCTCATGCGGACGGCGCTCGCCACCGACCTGCTCGGGGTGAACGGCGTCACGCTCGCCGGCTTCGACCGGGACGAGTCCCCGGAACGAGACGCCTGGGTCGAGCGGTTCCGTGCCTGGCGTGAACTGTGGGAGCGCCAGTCCTTCGCGCGGATGTTCCGCACCGTGCTCGAGGAGCAGGGGGTCCAGGCGAGGCTGCTCTCCTACGGCGACGGCGAACGGCGGATGACCAACCTGCTGCACCTGGTCGAGCTGATCCAGACAGCAGCCGTGCGCGAGCAGCTGGGGGTGACCGGACTGCTGCGCTGGATGCGCGCCGCCCGCTCGGACGCCACGCCCGACCCGACGGCGCTGTCGCTGCGGCTCGAGAGCGACGACCGGGCCGTGCAGCTCATCACGATGCACCGGTCCAAGGGGCTCGAGTTCCCCATCGTCTTCGCCCCGTACCTGGGCTCCACGTGGATGCGCAGCGCCGCCCAGCTCCCCATCCTCGACTTCCACGACCGCACGAAAGACCAGGCCCCCCGCGTCCTCGACCTGGGCTCGGCCGACAAGGAGACCAACGTGCGGGCCTGGCAGGCCGAGCAGCGCGCCGAGGACCTGCGCCTGCTGTACGTCGCGTTCACCCGAGCCAAGCACAAGCTGCTCGTCTACGGCGGCCCCTTCCGGGACGTCGAGACCAGCCCGCTGGCGCACCTGGCGTTCCAGCCGCCGGTCCTGCCGGACTCCGTGCACGCGCTGGACCAGACCCAGGCGCACGTGAAGGCGCTCGGCCATGCCGACGTCACCCAGGCCGCACTCTCGCTGGGGACACGGACATCGGTCGCGGTCCGGATCGCGACCCGCCCCGACCTGAACATCGCCCACCACCAGCCCGAGCGAGGCGACGAGGTCCCGCTCACCCACCGAGCGCTGACCCGACCAGTGGACGGGACCTGGCGGACGTCGAGCTTCAGCGGCCTGAAGGGCGACGGGCACGGCCAGGCCCTGGGCCCCACCGCCGAAGGACGTGACCACGACACGGTCACCCCGACCGGCACCGAGTCCGACACCGGCACCCCCATCCAGCTCGGCGAGTTCCCCCGCGGCGCCAAGGCCGGAAACTTCTTCCACGCCGTGCTCGAGGACCTGGACTTCGCCCAGCCCGTGGACCGCGACCTGGTCCGAAAGACGCTCAGCCTCCACGGCTACGGCGAGGAGTGGACGGACGCCGTCTCCGACGCCCTCCAGCGGATGTTGGACGCGCCATTCCACGACGACGGGCTCCGGCTTCGCGACCTGACGATGGCTCAGCGACTGAACGAGATGCAGTTCACGCTTCCGGTGGCCCACGGCCTGCGTGCGTGCGATCCGGACGACCGCGTGCAGCCCCACGAGCTGGCCAAGGTCTTCCGCGACCACGCCAGCGACAAGGTGCCCCCCGGCTACGCCGACTCGCTGGCCGAGCTGGAGTTCACGCCGCTCCACGGCTTCCTCACCGGCTTCATCGACCTCATCTTCGTGCAGGACGGCCGGTATACGGTCGTCGACTACAAGTCGAACTACGTCGGCGACCACGTCGAGGACTACACCGAGGCCGGGCTGACCGCCGCGATGGCCCACGGCCACTACTTCCTGCAGTACCACCTCTACACGCTGGCCCTGCACCGGATGCTGAAGCTTCGGCTCCCCGACTACGACTACGAGACCCACATCGCGGGCTCGACCTACCTGTTCCTCAAGGGCATGGACCCGGACCTGGGAGCCTCGCACGGAGCCTTCCGTGACCGCCCGCCGCTGCCCCTCATCGAGGCGCTGGACACCCTGCTGAGGCGAGGACGATGACGCTCGAGCAGCTGGTCGAGGCGGGAGCGATCTCGCCGCTGGACCGCCACTTCGCCGAGGCCGTCTGTCGTCTGGCCGCAGAGGACGACCCGCTGGTCCTGCTGGGCGCCGCAGTGGCGAGCCGAGCCCCGGCCAACGGCCACATCTGCGTCGAGCTCGAGCACCTGGGGGGAACGGCCATCCACGACGGCGAGGGTCAGCCGCTCGACGCCACCTGGCCCGACCCAGCGGACTGGATCGCCGCGATGCAGGCGAGCCGCCTGACCGAGGGACCGCTCGTGCTCCAGGACGGCGACCTCTACCTGCAGCGCTACCACGCCTACCAGGACGGCCTGACCGTGCATCTGCGCGCCCGCGCGGCCACCGAGCGCCCTCCGGCCGACCCCGACGCGCTCGCGGCGCTCCTGACCCAGCTCTTCCCCAACGAGGAGAGCGCCGAGCAACGCAAGGCCGCCGAGCTGGCCGTCACCCGCGGCTTCAGCGTCATCAGCGGCGGACCGGGCACGGGAAAGACCACGACGGTCGTGAAGATCCTGGCCGCGCTGCAGCAGCAGGCGCTGTCGGCTGGCAGCTCCCTGCGCATCCTGCTCGTCGCACCCACGGGCAAGGCCGCGGCGCGCCTGTCGCAGTCCATCGAGGAGCAGGTCGAGCAGCTGCCCGAGGAGCTCCAGCAGCACATCGTCGGCGACGCGATGACCATCCACCGCGCGCTGGTGTGGCGGCCCGACCGGCCCACGCAGTTCCGCCACGCCGCGCACAACCCGCTGTCCGCGGACGTGGTCGTCGTCGACGAGGCCTCGATGGTGGATCTCCCCCTGATGGCCAAGCTGGTCGACGCCGTCCGGCCCGATGCCCGCCTCATCCTGCTCGGCGACCGCGACCAGCTCGCGAGCGTCGAGGCCGGTGCTGTCCTGGGAGACATCTGCAATGCCGGCGAGGACACCTCGGCGAGCAGCGCCGCCATCCGCGACTGTGTGGTCCAGCTGACCCACAGCTGGCGCTTCCGTGGCGACTCGGGAATCGGCGCCCTGGCCCGTGGGATCAACGCCGGGGATGCCGCGGCCGCGCTCGCCGCACTGGACGAGCACCCCGACCTGCTGCGCATCGACGCACCGGAGGGCACCCGCCCGGAGACCCTCCTCGGAACGCGTCTGCTCGACGGCTACCGCCCAGTCGTCGAGGCCAGGACGCCGCGCGCGGCCCTGACCGCCCTGACCGACTTCCGCGTCCTCTGTGCCCACCGCCGCGGCCGGTTCGGCGTCGACGCGATCAACGGCCTGGTCCGCGACCAGCTCGCCAGCGCCGGACTCGTCCCGCTGCGCGGACTCTGGTACGCCGGCCGCCCCGCCATCATCACGCGCAACGACTACGCGCTCGACCTGTTCAACGGCGACATCGGGGTCACGCTCGAGGACGAGGACGGCAAGCTTCGCGTCCACTTCGAGGGACGCGGCGGAACGCTCCGCTCGTTCCACCCGGCTCGGCTGCCCCCCTGCGACACCGTCTTCGCCATGACGGTCCACAAGAGCCAGGGCTCCGAGTTCCGTCGCGTGCTCATGCTGCTGCCCGACCGGACCTCGCCCATCCTGACCCGCGAGCTGCTCTACACCGGCGTCACGCGCGCCCGCGAGTCGGTGGTCCTCACCTCGAGCGAGCTGGTCCTCACCGCGTGCATCGACGCGCGGATCCAGCGCGCCAGCGGGCTGAGGTCGGCACTGTGGGACTGAAGCTCCTCCACACCGCGGACTGGCACCTCGGCCACGCGATGGCCGGGTTCGACCGCGAGCACGAGCACCGCCGGTTCCTGGAGTGGCTGCTGGAGCAGCTCGCTACGGTCGACGCGCTGCTGGTCGCGGGCGACGTGTTCGACACCGCCAACCCGTCGATCAAGGCCGAGCGCCTGTGGTTCTGGTTCCTGGCGACCGCCCGGGCCCGGCACCCCGACCTCGACATCGTCGTCATCGCCGGCAACCACGACTCGGCCGACCGCATGGATGCGCCCAACCCGATGCTCGAGGCGCTCGGTGTCGCCGTCGTCGGGTCCCACGAGCCGACGCGCACGCTTCAGCCGCTGACGCGAGCCGACGGCACGGTCGGGGCCTGGGTGCTCGCCATCCCGTACCTGCGCATCAGCGACCTCCCACGCGTCGAGGGCGACACGGTCCGAGATGGCGTCGGCACCCTCTACGAGAAGGCCTTGGACCGGGCACGCCGCAAGCGCACCGACGACCAGGCGCTCATCGCGATGGGGCACCTCCTGGCCACCGGCGCCGCCACGAGCCCAGACTCCGAGCGCAAGGTGCTGGGCGGTGACGCCGGCGCGGTCTCGCCGACCCTGTTCCCACCAGACGTCGCCTACACCGCCTTGGGCCACCTGCACCTGGCGCAGGAAGTGGGACGACCGGACGTCCGCTACTCGGGGTCTCCCATCCCGCTTTCGATGGCCGAGCGGCACTACACGCACGAGGTCAGACTGGTCGAGCTGGACGGGGCCGAGCTGCTCTCCTCGACGGCGCTGATGGTTCCCCGGGCGGTCGACCTGGTCCGCATCCCCGACGAGGGGCATGCCGCGCTCGCCGAGGTCATCCCCAGGCTCGAGGCGCTCCCCGACGCGGGCCTGGCTCCGAGCGACGACCCTTACCTCGAGGTGAGGATCCGCCTCGAGGGCCCGCAACCCCGGCTGCGCGAGCGCATCGAACGTGCGTTGAGCGGCAAGGCGGTGCGACTGTTGCGCGTGGTCACGGACAAGGTCGGAGATCAGAAGGCGCTGGACGACCCCCAGGCGCTCGAGGACCTGGAGCCGGGCGACGTGTTCCGGCGGCTGTGGGCCCGGCACTACGAGGGCGAGCCGCCCAGCGAGATCCAGGCGGTCTTCGACGAGCTCCTCCACGACGTGACGGCCGCACGGTGAAGGCCGCGAGATGAAGATCTGTGCGCTGCGCGTCTGCAACCTGGCCAGCCTGAAGGGAGCCCATCGACTCGACATGGAGTCCGGGGCGCTGGGCCGGGTGGCGCTGTTCGCCATCACCGGTCCGACCGGGGCTGGGAAGTCGACGCTGCTCGATGCGCTCTGTCTCGCGCTGTACGACCGGATCCCTCGCCTGCAGGCCGCCGGCGCCGGTCGAGTCGTCCGACCGGGCGACGACGAACAACTCACCGCCAAGGACGTCCGCTCGATCCTGAGGCACGACTCGGGCAGCGGCTACGCCGAGGTCGAGTTCGTCGGCAACGACGGCCTTCGCTACCGCGCGAAGTGGTCCGTGCACCGAGCGGGGAAGAAGCCCAGCGGCCGGCTCCAGTCCCAGACGATGGAGCTCGAGAACCTGAGCACCGGCGAGCTCCTGGGGACCAAGGGCCGGCCGAAGACCCAGACGCTGGCCGACATCGAAGCGCGCGTCGGGCTCAGCTACGACCAGTTCCGACGCAGCGTCCTGCTGGCCCAGGGGGACTTCGCGGCGTTCCTCAAGTCGGCGCCGGGCGAGCGCGCCGCGCTGCTGGAGAAGATGACGGGCACCGGCATCTACGCCGAGCTGTCCACCGAGGCGTTCGTTCGGGCGAAGGCTGCGGCGGACGCGGTCGACCACCTGGGGCGTGACCTGAAGCACCTGGGGACCCTGGACGCGGGCCAGCGCACGCAGCTGCGAGCCGAGCTGGCCGAGGCCACCACCATCCGGCAGGCCGCCTCCCGCCACCTGGAGACGGTCCGGGCAGCGCGGGTCTGGCAGGAAGCGGACCGGAGGCTCGAGGGCGCCGTGGTCGAAGGCGCTGCAGCGCTCGAGCTCGCCACTGGGGCCAGCAAGCCAGACTGGCTCCCTGAGCTCAAGCGAGCCCAGCTCCTGGAGCCGCTGCGCCCAGCGCGGGACCGGGTCCAGGCCACGCGAGCCGAGCTCACGACCACCCAGGCAGCCCACCTCGCCGCAACGACCGCCGTGACCGCGGCGACCGGTGCGCTGACCCACGCAACGACCGACCACGCTCGAGCCTCCAGCGACCGGGCCGCACTCCAGGCGAGGCAGTTGGACCTCCAGCCGCGCATCGACGCCGCCCGTGCACTCGATGGCCAGCTGGCCGAGTCCCAGCGCGCCGAGGCCGAGCGCCGCGTGGAGGGGGGGCGGGCCGCCGTGACCGCGAAGCGCGAGCTCGAGTCGACGACCGCGCTGCGAAAGCGACTGACGGCTTCTCGCGCGGCCGTGCAGGTCACGGAGCAGAGCCTGCAGGCGCTGACCCCGTGGGCTGCGCTGGACGGTCAGGACGAGGATCTCGAGCTCGCGGCGACCGCCACCGGTCCCGATCTGGCGGAGGTGCAAGCGAGGCTGGACGGCGTCCTCGCTCGCCTGGAGACCGCCAAGGCGGGCGAGCTCGACGCCGACGGCAAGAGGCTCGATGCCTGGTGCCTCGACCGTGACATCGCGGTGCTGGACGGCCGGATCGACAAGGGCAGCGCGCTGGTCGAGACGACGAAGGCCCGCCTCGACCAGCAGGAGAAGGTCTACGCGCAGACCCAGGCCGCCGCCGCGCTCGACGCCCACCGCGACCAGCTGGTCGAGGGCGAGCCTTGCCCGCTCTGTGGCGCTCTCGAGCACCCGCGGGCGGGCTCGGCGATGGGCGGCCTGCTCAGCACGCTGAAGTCCGACCTCACCCAGCTGCGGAAGTCCGACCAGACCTACCGGGACGGCCTCTCCAGGCTGCAGGCGGACCGGGACCGCTTCACCGAGCAAAGGACCGGCCTGTCGGATCCGGGGCCGGCGCCGGACGACCTCGAAGCAGCGCGCACCGCGTTCGGGGAGCGTCGCGCCGTGGTCGAGTCCGCTCGCGCCGAGCGAGCCCTCATCGAGCCCCTCCGCCAGCAGGCGATGGCCGGTCAGCTGTCCCAGGAGGCCCGACGTCGCGTCGTGTCGCGCCTGCCCGACGACCTGGCCGCCGCCCTGAAGGCGGACCCGGCCTCGTTCCTGAAGGAGGTGCCGGTCAAGCTGGCTGAGCTCCGCCGGCTCCAGGGGCTGAGGTCGACGCAGACCACCGCACAGGCCGACCTCGACCGGGAGCACGAGGCCCAGCGTGGCCGCGCCCAGCAGGCCGAGACGACCGCGCGCACCGAGGCCGCCCAGGCCGTCGAGGCCGCCGAGAACGTGAAGCGCATCCAGACGGAACGCGCCGCCGCGCTCGAGGGGACCGTCGCCCAGGTCGAGGCCTCGCTCCGTCAGGACCGGGAGCGCATCGAGGCGGCGCTGGCCGCGGCCACCCTGGCGCTGACCGCAGCCCGAGTCGCGGTCGCCGACGCGGCCGCCCAGGCCACTGCGGGCAAGACGAGCCTCGACACCGCTGCGGAGCGCGCCGACGTGGCCCAGACCCAGCTCGCCGAGCTGCTGACCCACCACGAGATGACCGAGCGGGACCTCGAGGGCCTGACGCTCTCGGCGGAGGACGTGCGACGCCGGGCCGACGAGCTGCGCGCCCTGGGCGAGGCCGTCGTCCAGGCGCGAGCCGTGGTGGCCGAGCGGACCGCTCAGCGAGATGCCCATCGCGCCACACCGTGCCCACTCGAGACAGACCCCGAGCTGGAGAAGGCGGCCGTGGCGGCGCTCGAGGGCGCGACGGAGACCCACGCCACGCTGAAGGCCCAGCTGGACCGGGACGCGAAAGCCGTCGAGCAGGGCGCCGAGCTCCAGGCGCAGCTGACCGTCGCCCAGCGAACGGCCTCGGCCTGGGAGCGGCTGAGCAAGGTCATCGGCAGCAAGCAGGGCAGCAAGTTCCGGGACTTCGCCCAGGGCCTGACGCTGGACCGGCTGCTCGCACACGCGAACGGACAGCTCCGCGACCTGGCGCCTCGGTACGCCCTCCGCCGGGTGCCGGGCCACAACCTCGACATCCAGGTCGAGGACCAAGCGCTTGCCGGCGACGTCCGCAGCGCGGCGAGCTTGAGCGGTGGCGAGACCTTCCTCGTGAGCCTGGCGCTGGCGCTCGGCCTCGCCTCGATGTCCGCGGACACAGCCCAGGTCGAGTCGCTGTTCATCGACGAGGGCTTCGGGCACCTCGACCAGAGGTCGCTGGAGCTGGCGCTGGCGACGCTCGACGCCCTGCAACACAAGGGCCGGAAGGTCGGCGTCATCTCCCATGTCCAGGGACTGGGCGAGCACATCCCGATCCGGGTCGAAGTGCGACCACTCGCCCCGGGTCGCAGCACACTGGTCCTCCCGAGATGATCTTCCTCCTCGCCTGCACCACGACCATCGACGGCACAGCCCCCACCGACGACCCGTCGAAGCGCTGGGACACCCTGCTCACCGAGGCCGTCACCGACGACGGGCTGGTCGACTACGCGGTCCTGCGGGCCGACCCCGACCCGCTGGATACGTACCTCGGCTGGCTGGCCCAGGACCCCGGCGAGCTCGAGGTCAACGCCCGACTGGCCCGTGGGATCAACGCCTACAACGCGTTCACGCTCGCCGGCGTCCTGCACCACTGGCCCGTCGACAGCGTGCGGGACGTCAAGCTCGGGCTCTTCGGCTTCTGGGGGGCCGGCTTCTTCGTCGGGCAGCGCTTCACCTACGACGGCCAGACGACGAACCTGAAGGACCTCGAGGACGTCCAGCTGCGAGCCGGGTTCCAGGACCCGCGCATCCACGCCGCCATCAACTGCGCATCGGCAGGCTGCCCTCCCCTGCGCGACGGGCTCTTCACCGCCGACGACCTGGACACCCAGCTCGACGCCGCCATGACCCGGTTCGTCGAGACCCGGGTGAGCCTGGACGGAGACCAGAACGTCTTCTCGCAGATCTTCGAGTGGTTCGGCGACGACTTCACGGCCTGGACCGAGCACGACACCATCTGCGCATACGCCGCGCAGTACGACGAGCGGTTCGCCGAGGTGGACCCCAGCTGTCCGCACAGGTTCGAGCCCTACGACTGGTCGCTGAACACGCCATGACCGAGCGCCCCCGCGTCTGGAGCCCGAAGGCGCTGGCCGGTGTCAGCTTCCTTCTGAGCGCAGCGCCCGCCATCGTGATGCTCGCCATCAACTACAAGCGGTACGGCGAGCCGCGGAAGGCCTGGATCGCGCTCATCGCGGGGTTCACGCTCTGCGCGCGTTCCTCGGCCTGACCTTCGCCGTGCCGCTGGACAGCGCCGCGAACGGGCTGTTCCAGGGCATTCACGGCGGCATCGCCCTGTTCTTCTACCAGGTCCAGAAGACGGCGTTCGCCGAGCACACCGCCGCAGGGGGAGAGTCCGCCCGCGTCCTCGGCCCCGTCATCGGCGGCCTGACGTTCGTCGCGCTCGGTCTCGGCGGGCTGTTCGCCTGGGGGTACCAGGACGATCTGGCCTTCGATGAGGCCCTCGAACAGATGGACCGCGGCGAGTACGCCGATGCCGCCGTGGTCTTCGAGGACTACGCGGAGAGCTGGGACGACCCCGCGGCCTGGTGCAATCTCGCGCTTTGCCGAAGTCAGCTCGGCGAAGACCGGGCTGCGGGAGAGGCCCTCCACCGCTGTGAGTCCCTGGATCCACCCTTCGACATCGAGCCAATCCGGGCGATCATCGTCGAGAAGCGGCGATCTGGACTTTTCACCGGCTCGGAAACGAGGTAACGCCACTGCAACGAAAGCAGGTGCTCCTGCGTTCGGAATGCGCAGTCCCTGAAAGGCCGTGCGCAACAAGCGTGACGGTACGACTGCGCACCAAGAACCCAAGCGGGAGAGAAGAACTAGATGGCTGAAATTGGTTTCCTCATCCTCGCGATCAGCATCGTGGTCGTGATCGTTGGCGCGTACAAGAAGTACCAGGCGGGCAAGCTCGCCTCGGCTCCCTTCGTCTCCACCGGCGACGCCTCCAGCGGCACCGGTGCCGGCGAGAAGGGTGCGATCAGCGCCTACGGCGACGTGAAGTGTGAGCAGCTGCTCATCAGCCCCGTCACCAAGACCGAGTGCATCTACTACGAGCTCAAGGTCGTGGGCTCCTGGAAGGAGGGCGACAGCTCGAAGTCCAAGGACTACGTCGCCGAGAAGATCTCCGCGGCCATCCAGATCGATGACGGCTCCGGCCCCGTCCTGATCAACGCCGGCAACGGTGGCGACTTCGAGGGCCTCGAGAAGACCTTCGACGAGACCAAGCAGGAAGGCCTCTTCGCCGACCTCAAGTCCGCCGTGGGCAAGGGCGAGCCGATGATGTTCGGTGAGTACCCCTTCGAGAACCCCCCGATGTCGAAGGCCGACAAGTTCCAGTGCACCGAGAAGGTCCTGAAGGCGTCGCCCAAGATGTTCGCTTCCGGCAAGTTCGCTGACGGCGTCATCACCACGCCCGACGGCATGCTCGGCGCTCTCATGCTCTCCCCCAAGAGCCGTGACGAGCTCCTCGGCGACACCGAGGCGCAGGCCAAGAAGCTCCTCAAGTTCGGCGGCATCGGCGCTGGCGTGGGCCTCCTGATCGCCATCATCAGTTTGGTCATCGGCTGATTCAGCCGCCCCTCGGGGCAACGAATCACGGAACCCGCCCGGCTTCGGCCGCGGCGGGTTCTTCGTCTCTGGGCCCTCAGATGCCGATGGGCCCGGGGGCGTAGGTGACGACGCGTTCCTCGCCGACCGCCAGCTCCACGACCTCGAAGCCGTCCGTGCTCCAGACACAGACGCCGACCCGGTCGAAGTCGAGCGTCACCTCGACGGTGTGGATGCCGTCCGCGTCGCCACCCGCCGCTCGGACCTCGACGGGCCCCGCGACCTCGGTGTGGCCGACCTCGATCGGCGCCGTCGCGAAGTTCCGGAACAGCTTCTCAAAGGGATGGGCGCCCATGCGACCGTCCAGGATCTCCACGCGCAAGGCGTCCTCGTCGACGCGGGTGATCCGATGGTCCGACACCGTGAGGTCCGAGTGGACGAACGCGGACGGGAAAGGCTCGCGCAAATACAGCCGCTCGATCGGCAGGTAGACCGCCAGTCCCGGGTCTGAGACGCCCACGACGACGTACTCCCCGGGGACGAGCCGCTCGGAGATCTCCTCGCCGACGTCGGCGTAGCCCTGCGCGAACATGAGGCTGCCCCCGGTCACGACGAACCAGCTGAGCCCGCTGACGAGGACATGGGGGACGGCGACCAGGGCGACCAGCCCCCAGCGTTTCTCACGCCACCCCTCGTCGAGCAGCACCGCGAGAGCGGGGAACATGCCGACACTCGCGACCACCAGCAGGCGGTTGATCGGAGCGGTCGCCAGCACAGGGATTAGCGCCAGCGCTCCCCCCGCTGCGAGCCAGCGGACCGCAGGCGAGCCCCGGCGGGCGGCCCAGACCAACACGCCGCAGGCCACGACCCCCAGCACGACCGACGGCAGCTCGAGATCGGGGAACAGCACCGCGACGTCGACCGGTGCACCCAGGATCTGCCCGGCCACCAGCATCGGAGCTCGGACGACCCCAGCCACCAGGTAGGCCCCGGGGTCAGCGAGCGGGTCGAGGTACATGCCCGAGCCGTGGGCGCCGTACCCGAAGCCCTTGTAGATCGCCGCCCACACGAGACCGAGCGAGACGGCGGGCACCAGGCCGCCCCACCGACTGCGGGCCCCCCCCCCCAGCGCTGGTAGGCGAGCAGGAGCGCGAAGACCCCGAGCGCCGGCTCGCCGCCGGCCAGTCCCAGCGCCAGCCCGAGCACCGAGAGCGGCAGCCCGGGCCGCCAGCCTCGCCGCCACCGGATGTGCGCGACGAGGCCGAGCAGCGCAGGGACCAGGGCTACGAGCGCGTTCCGGTTGGCGATCCAGAGCGCCGCGTAACAGTGGGCGTCATCCAGTGCGAACAGCAGCGTCGAGATCCAGGCGATGCGCTCGGGCAGGACCTCGCGCAGGAACAGCCCGACCACCACCACGCTCGCGACGTACCAGAGGATGCCGTGGGCATGCGGCCCGACGGCCCACGTGCCGAACAGCTGGTGGTCGATGACGTGGGTCAGCGTGCTCAGCGGGCGCAGGAACCGGATGTCCAGCGCCGGGTCGAGCCACCAGGGGACCATCCCACTCTCGACCCACTGTGCGTTGTCCCCATGGAAGAACGCGAACACGTTCGGCGTGCCCCACGGGTCGCGGAACTGCTCGAAGTAGCGAGGCATCCGCTCGCCGACGCCGAGCCACGTGTCGATCGCCGACAGGTGGAACCAGTCGTCGAGCATGAACGGGAGGAACAGCCCGGGAAGGCACAACAGCGCCGCGACGACGGGGGGGGATCCACCACTTCACGCGGTGATGGCCTCGCGCATCCCCTCCAGGATGGGACGGCTCGAGAAGCCCAGGTCGCGCTCCGCGGCCGAGTCGTCGTACGCGACCCAGACCGGCAGGGGGATGGGTAGCACCAGCCCGCCTCCACCCAGCGCTTCCTTCATCGCGCAGAGCGCCTCGTACGGCGAGACGCTCGTCCCGGCGACGTTGTAGGCCCGGCCGACGCTCACCGGGTTCGCCAGCGAGCCACCCACCGCGACCGCCACGTCCCGCGCGTGCACGTGCGGTGCCTTGAACGTCGGCGCGGGGACGACCGCCCGTGCCAGGTGCGCCTTGTACCGAGGAGTGAACTTGTGGTCGCGGGACCCGTAGATCGGTCCGGGCCGCAGCGCCGTCAGGTCGAGCCCCCGCTCAGCGGCCAGGTCCCAGGCCTGCCGCTCGCCGAAGCGCTTGGACAGCATGTACTTCCAGTTCGTCGTCAGCGCGGACAGCGACCAGCGCGCCTCGCCTGGGGTGTCGAGCTTGTCGTGGTCCTCGTCCATCCGCAGGAACGGCCGGACGCGGTAGACCCCGACGGTCGAGATGAGCACCACCCGCTGGACCCCGGCCTCGGCCGCGGCGACGAGCTGGTTCAGGCAGCCGCCCACGTTGGCGCGCTCGTAGTCCTCCCAGGGCGGGTCCACACCGCGAACGGACAGCGCGGCATTGGCGACGACCGCATCACAGCCGCGAACGGCCTCGCGCAGGGCCTCCGCCTCGAAGAGATCCGCGCGCCGCAGCTCCACACCCCAGGGCTCCATCCACGCACCCTTCTCGGGCGTCCGGACCACGCCGACGACGTCGGCGCCTCGCTCGACGAGCTCCTCGACGATGTGCGTGCCCAGGAATCCGGTCGCGCCGGTGACGGCGATTCGCTGCCCGCTCAGATCTCCGTGTCGTGGCTGCACGCCCAGACGATACGTTCTGGTTCGATGAACGACGCCGACTGGATGCGGAAACACCTGCGCGGGAAGGTCCAGCGCACGGCCGCCGAGACCGAGTCCACGGGGCTCAAGGCCAGGATGCGGCGCTTCGTGGCGCGGGTCCTCCGACGGGTACGTCCCGACGAGCCCGCGGACGAGCCGTCGTCAGGCGGTCCAGTCGACGACGGTCGCTGACTCGACGACGGTGGCCATGTGGGCCAGGACCTTCTTGTGCTCCGGGTGCACGGCGTAGCTGTCGTAGGCGGCCCGGTCGGCGAACCGCGTGATGAGGCAGAGGTGCACCGCGCGGGGCGTGTGCAGCTCGTCGACCCCGACCTCGCAGGCCTCGAGCTCGTCGATGAGCGGGGCCATGGCCCGAATGCGGGCGGCGGTGTCCGGGATCTGCGCCGGGTCCTTCAGGCGGAAGTGGACGACGTGGTGGAACATGCTCTCTCCAAGGTCGTGAGCCAGTCCGAGAGGTCCGTGAACATCCGCGACCAGGACGGCGCGACGAACAGGGCGGGCTGGAAGTCGGTGGGGTCGTAGGGCGTCGCGGCCATGCGGTCGAGGTCCCAGTCGACCAGCTCGACGCCCGGCTCGAGGCCCACCGCCCGGCGGAGCTCACCGACCGACGAGAGCACTCCTGCCCCCAGGCCGCGCAGCTCGCCGTCCTCGCGCACCAGACCGAACTCGAGCGTGTACCAGTACACGCGCTCGATCCGGGTCATCGTCGCGTCGTCCACGCGGTCAGCCAGTCGTCCGACGCGGCGGTTCAGCGCAGCGAGCTCGGGATGGACGAGCGTCGCTGCGTGCCCCACGAGCTCGTGCACCACGTCCGGCTCCGGCGTGTAGAACGGCCGACTGTGGTGGCGGATGTACTGGGTCGACAGGAAGACGCCGCGACCCAGGTGGGACAGGAACACTCGCGCCCGCACCAGGCCTGCGACCGGCTCCATCCGGAAGCCCGTCGCGGCCTGGAGCGAGGCGTTCACCTCGGCCAGCTGCGGAATGCGGTCCGTGGGCAGGCCGAGCTGATGCCGCAGCGCGTTCAGCTCGCTGTGGACGTGCTCGTCGTGAAGTCCGTCGAGCCCGGCGCGGATGGTCGCCCACACCCCGTGCTCTTCGGCCGAGTACGGCGCGGACGGGACCGGCGAGCCGCTGGCGTACTCGAGCGCGATGCGGGCGATGGTGTCACGGCGAACGCGGTAGGTCGCGTCGCGGAACCCCGGATGGTCCGGGTCCAGCTCGACCAGGTTGTCGGGGCCACCGGCGTGCATCGCAACGGCGGTAACCGGTCTGCCTATGATGCCGACATGGGCTTCCGCGACCGACTCAAGAACCGCATGAAGGGCTTGCTGAAGAGCGAGGCCGGCGAGGCTGCGCCGAAGAAGAAGAAGGCCGACAAGCCCGCCCCTCCGCCGCGCAAGGTCCGCTCCAAGGCCGTGTACCGGACGGGGACCGAGAGGCGCATCGAAGGCGCCGAGCACATGGCGGCCCCTGCTCCGGACGCCGCGGTCGAGGAGAAGGTCGAGAGCGCCTTCGGCGACGAGGTGCTCGCCAAGCGCGACGTCAACACCGAGGTGGTGTTCAAGGTGCACCTCGTGAACGAGGAAGAAGGCATCGACGTCGTCATCGACTGCTTCGAGGAGGAGTACCTGCTGGACGCGGCCGAGCGACAGGCCGTCGACCTGCCTGCGAGCTGCCGGAACGGCGGCTGCTACGTCTGCGCCGGCAAGCTCCTCGAGGGCGAGATGGAGCTGGGCGACCAGTACGTGCTCGAGGACGACCACATCGAGGCCGGCTTCCGACTGCTGTGCTGCTCGTGGGTCACCAGCGACGCGAAGATCGTCACCCACCAGAACGACGAAGTGACCTGAGCCGACGTGATAGACCGGCCTCGACACACTCCCGGTTCGAGGTCCTCATGAGCAACGTCCGCAAGATCTTCGAAGAGATGCCCGGCCGCTACATCACCGGCAGCTCCACCGAGAAGAAGACCGTCTACTTCTCCGTCGGTGACGAGAAGTGGACCGTGACGCTCCACCCCGACCGGTGCGAGGCCGCCCAGGGCAAGCTCGTCGACAACGCCGACCTGATCCTGAAGTGCGACCCGAAGCTCTTCGAGGCCATGATCCTGAAGGGCAAGATGCCGGGGATGATGGACATCGCCCGCGGCAAGATCAAGACCAACGATCCGGCCCAGCTCCAGGGCCTGATGGCCAAGTTCCGCACGCCCTGACCAGGTGGCTCGCCGACCGGCGGGCTCCGTGGATCGCCGCCCTCGTAGGCGTCGTCCTGTCCCTCCCGGCCCTGTTCAGCGGGCTGGCGGCGGACGACTACGCCCACATCGCGCGCCTGCAGCACCTGCCGGGCTGGGACGCCGGGCCGGTGCCGCTGACGCTGTTCTCGTTCATGCAGCCGGGCGCCATCAACGACGCGCTCATCCGCGACGGCCTGCTGCCCTGGACCGCCCATCCGCAGGTCCAGGCCACGTTGCTGCGCCCGCTCACCGCGCTGACGCACCAGCTCGACCACCTGCTGTGGCCCGACAGCCCGTTGTTGCAGCACGCCCACAGCCTGGTCTGGTGGGCGCTCGCGGCGCTCAGCGTCGGACTCCTCTACCGGAGGACCCTCGGCGTCGGGCTCGCCGCCGGACTCGCCGCCCTGCTGTACGCGGTCGACGACAGCCATGCGATGCCCATCGCCTGGATCGCCAACCGGAACGCGCTCCTGTGCATCGCGCTCGGGGTCGCTAGTGTCCTCGCCCACCTTCGATGGAGAGAGCAGCGAGGCGCTGGCTGGCTCATCGGATCGCTGGGCCTCGCCCTGCTGGGTCTGCTCGCCGGCGAGGCCGCGCTCGGGGCCCTCGCCTACATCGTCGCCTGGGAGCTGACCGACCCCGAGCGGCGGCTCGTCCGACTCGTCCCACACACGGCCCTGGTCGTGGCCTGGCGCGCCGTCTACTCCACGCTCGGGTACGGAGCGAAGCACTCCGGCCTGTACGTGGACCCGGCCAACAACCCAGGTGAGTTCGCGCTGGCGCTGGCCGAGCGGGGGCCCATCCTGATGCTCGCCCAGGCGCTCGGGCTGCCAGTGGATCTGTGGCTCTTGATGCCTCGGGCGCTCCAGCTGGGCCTGACCGCGGCCGGACTCGTGACCATCGCCCTGCTCGCCTGGCTGTTCGGCCCGCTCCTGAGGTCCGACCGACGGGCTCGCTGGCTGGGCCTGGGCATGCTCGGCGCGCTCGCCCCCCTTTGCGCCGCGTTCCCGATGGACCGCCTGCTGGTCTTCTCGGGCATCGGCTTCTTCGGCCTGCTGGCTCTCCAGATCGAGCGCGAGCAGACGAAGACGGCGCTCGCCCTCCTGGTGCTGTGCGGTCCGTTCTCAGCGCTGGCGATGCCGGCCCGCACGCTCGGGGCGCCCGCCATCCTGCGCGCGGTGATGACCGACCCCATCGAGCGGATGCCCATCGGACCGCAGGCCGCCGACCAGACGTGGCTGTTCGTGAATGGGATGGAGTTCTCGACCTTCTACGTGACGCTGATGCCCCAGGTCGAGGGCCGTCAGGGTCCCGAGGCCATCGGGCTGCTGGCGCCGATGTTCCGCGACGTCACGCTGACCGGGGTCGACGAGCACACCCTGGACATCCACGTGGACCAGGGCTGGCTGCTGGCCACCGGCGAGCGCATCGCTCGCGACGCAACTCCCTTCGAGGTCGGCGAGACCATCGATCGACCGGGCTTCCAGGCGCGGGTGGACGAGGTGACCGCGGACGGCCGCCCGCTGGACGTCCGGTTCACGTTCGACCGCCCGCTCGACGACCCCGAGCACGTGTGGATGTGCTGGCTCGACGGGCTGGTGTCGCCCTGCTCGCCCCCGAGCCCCGGCGAGACGCTCACGTTGGCCGCGACGCTGCCCTCGATCTGACCGGTTAGCGCTGGTGGTCCCTTTGCGAGGAGTCGCCCATGTTCCTGCTGATCGCCCTGGCCTGCTCGGGCTCCGAGCCCGTCATCGAGGCCCCGCCCGAGGCCCCGCCGGCCGCCGATGCCCCCCCTGCCCCGCCCGTCGCCGACGCGACGCTCGCCGGCACGATGAACCTGGATCCGGGCACCAGCACCATCGGGTTCCACGGCAAGAAGATCACCGGCAGCCACGACGGCAAGTTCAACGGCTTCTCGGGCACGGCCACCATCGACGCCGGCGCCCTGGTCGGCCTGGCCACCGAGGTCGACGTCGCGAGCGTCCAGACCGACAAGACCAAGCTCGACGACCACCTGCGCGGCGAGGACTTCTTCGACGTGGCGAACCACGCGAAGGCCAGCTTCAAGTCCACCGAGATCGCGGTCGGCGAGGACGGCACGACGGTGACCGGCGACCTGACCATCCGCGGCGTGACCGAGTCGGTCACGTTCCCCGCCAAGGTGAGCGTGTCGGACAAGTCGGTCGAGCTCGACGCCGAGCTGACCATCGACCGGCAGAAGTTTGGCGTGGCCTACCCCGGCAAGCCCGACGACCTCATCTCGGACGAGGTCGCGCTCACGCTCGACCTGACGTTCACGGGTGGGTGACAAGCTCTTCGACTCGCTGGAGCGGTTCCACGGGGACCGCCCCTGGGGTCGTGTGCTCGATGCCGGAACGGGGGAGCACAGCCTTCGCTGGCTGACCGGTCTGGCGCCGGAGCAGATCGTGGCCGTGACGGGTGCGCCGTCGCGGGCCCGACAGATGACCGTGCGCCCGGCCGACGAGGTCGTGCTGGGCAACTGGACCGACCCGACGCTCCTGCACGGCGAGCGCTTCGACGTCGTGCTCGCTGACTACCTGCTCGGCGCCATCGACGGGTTCGCGCCGTACTTCCAGTCGAAGCTGTTCTCGCGACTGCACCCCCATGTCGGCGGGGCGCTCTACTTCGTCGGCCTCGAGCCCTTCGGCGAGGCCACCACGGTCGCGCAGAAGACCATCCTCGAGATCGCGCGGCTCCGAGACGCCTGCATCCTGCTCGCCGGCCACAAGTGCTACCGCGAGTACCCGCGCTCCTGGGTCCTGGACCGCATGCAGGAGAGCGGCTTCGAGGTCCTGGACAGCTGGGAGATGCCCATCGTCTACCGGGCTCGTTTCGTGAACGGCCAGCTGGACGTCTGCGAGCGCAAGCTGGCGTACTTCCGCGACTTCGCCCTGCGCGAGTCGATGAAGGGCGTGATCGACGAGCTCCGTACACGCGCGCTCGGACTGGTCGAGGCCGAGGACGGCATCCGATTCGGCGCCGACTACGTCGTCATTGCTCGTCCAGCCGGCTGACGAGGCGCACGCCGTCCAGCTCGAGCACCAGCTCGCTGCCCGGCTCGAGGACCTGGGCGTACACCCCCTCCTCGTCGTCCTCGAACGCCATCCCGACGTCGGCGACCTCGCCCAGCAGCCAGCTGGCGAGCTCGTCGTCCAATGTTCCATCGCTCCCTGAACGGAAGCACACCACGCGCCTGTCCGCCTTCGAGGCGGAAGTCCAGGAGCAACACAGTCACCTCACGACAATCCCTGCCGAGACCGACCGTGGCGCAGGCCCCGGGTTCCGCGATCAGGCCCGTGTTGACTGCCTCCTCACAGGCTCAGGATGAGTGAGTACAGGATGGTCTGCATGTCCTCCGTCATCTGGGCTTCGTTGTGGAAGCTCGTGAAGATGACGCGCCCGTCGCCGACCGCGTGGCTCACGGCGAGAGGCCGCTGGCGACCGTCCACCGAGGCCTGCACGAGCGGGGTCGCCTGGTCGACGCCATCGATGACGGCCCAGCTCGGCAGGTCGAACGCGACCGAGGCAGTCTCCGAGCCGAGCATCGCGGCGATGTTGCGGTCGAGGATGGTGGCCGTCAGCGTGCCAGCCTCGCCGATGCGGGGGTCCTCGCGAAAGTCGACCGCCTCGGGCACCACGGCCTCGAACAGCTCCCACTCCCAGTCGGAGACGTACAGCGTGCCGCCCGATTCGACCCAGGCACGGAGCTCGAGCGCCTGCAGGTCCGTGCCCGCGGGCAGGTCGAAGACGAAGCAGCCGTGGTCCTGTGTGACGACCCAGGCGTCGTCCATCTCCACGTTCGCGCCGCCCACCCCGACGAGCCCGTTGGGGGACGTGACGCGGCCGTAGACCGTGCCGGCGTCGTCGTAGTCCGGCTGCTGGCCGAAGAAGCCGACCTGCGAGCAGTCGATGACGTCGGGCGTCGCCGAGTCGAGCCCGGTCTCGCCGGTGTCCAGGGGTTGGGGGGCCAGGTAGATGCCGTAGGCGCCGCAGCCGACGAGCCAGTGAAACATGGGGAGCTCCGAGAGGGGATGCCGTCCTGGAAAGCAAGGGCTGTGCCAGCACTGGATCCGCCTGCATCGGTGGGCTGCTGTCCGCGAGCGTGACCGATCGACGACAGAGGTGTTCCACATCGTGGACACGGGCCCCCGGCCGAGCCGCATGAACGCGTCGTTCCGGGCTGGCACGCGGCTTGCTCTCACACCGAGCACCCACCCGTCCGGAGAACACGATGTTCCTCTTCCTCGCCGCCTGCGTCACGAACCCCGCCAACGTCGAAGAGGACACCTGGGTGTACGAGCCCCTGGCGGTCTGCGAGACCGATGGCTTGGACTACCGCCCGCCGGTCAAGCCGAACATGATGCTCGTCGTCGACCGCAGCGGCTCGATGGAGGGCGACAGCCGGTGGGACCAGGTCATGGCGATGACGCCGTACCTCGAGGCCGTCGAGCCCGCGAGCCGGCTGGGCCTGACGCTGTTCCCGAGCCCCAACGGGTCCGACCGGTGTGGCGTCGACGACGGCATCGTCGTGCCGATCGAGGACGAGCCCGGCGCGGGAGCCGCCATCCTGGCCGAGCTCGAGGGGACCCGCCCCGAGGGCGCCACGCCCGTCGCCGAGAGCCTGTACGACATCTCGACCAACGGCCGAATCCACGACCCCTACCGCCCGAACATCGTGCTCCTCATCACGGACGGTCAGCCGAACTGCATGTGCGCCACCGGAGACGAGGACTGCGAGCGCGAGGCCGCGATCACAGCGGTCGACCACCTGGTCCACGGCGGCGACGAGCCGGTGCAGCTGTACGTGATCGGCTCCGACATCGCGGATGCCCGCCAGACGCTGGAGGGCATGGCCGAGATGGCCGAGGACACGACCGGCGACAACTACTACGAGGCCACCAACGTCGAGGAGCTCGTCGAGCGCTTCGGCCGCGTGACCGCGTCGCTGGAGCCCTGCCTCTACGCGCTGGACGCGGCGGTCGACGACGACGACCTGCGCGTCTCGCTGAACGGCGTGGAGGTGGAGAACTGCGAGGACTGCGACGAGGGCTACACCTACGACGACGCCACCGGGTACGTCGAGCTGGCCCCGGTCTCCTGCCGCGACGCGCTGGTCGAGGAGTGACCCGACATCCTGTTCGAGCGAATCTGAGTTACGCCCGAGAGGATGAAGCGACGCGACCTCCTCAAGGGCGGACTGGCCCTGGCCGGGCTGCTGGCCGTCACGAAGGCCGGCGGTCGCTGGCTGATCGGCGCCGAGACGCCCCCGCTGCCCCTCCCCACGCTCCGGTTCCTGAGCGAGCGCCAGGCGTCCATCGTCGTCGCCGCCGCCTGCGCGATGGTGGGGCCCCAGGCCGAGGCCGACTACGCCGCGGGCGACTGGGACCCGGTCACCGACTTCGAGGGGCTCCTGGACGGCATGGCCGCCGACCAGCGCGACCTGGCCGCCACCGGACTGCACCTGCTCGAGGAGTGGACCTTCGGGCTGACCGGCTTCAGCGGCCAGGACCGCGCGACCCAGCTCGACATCCTGGCGGCCTGGCGCACGAGCGAGAACCCGCTCCAGCTCAGCATCTGGGGCCTCATCCACGCCGCGACCACGTCGAGCTACGGTAAGGCCAGGGTGACCTGGGACCGCCTGGGCTACGGCGGACCGTGCGTTCCCAGCGGCGAGCACAAAGGGCGTCCGCCCGGCCAGCTCGCGGCGTTCGAGTGGGACGAGGTGGTGCCGTGAAGCCGCCCCGGATCAAGGCAGCGGTCATCGGCTCGGGAGCCGGAGGAGCCCACGCGGCCTACGCGCTCGCCCAGGCCTGGGGCGATGGCGTCGCGCTGCTCGAGGCGGGCAAGCACCTGACCGCCAAGGACTTCACCCAGCTCGAGTCCGAGATGATCCCGAAGCTCTACGCGGGCGCCGGGACCCAGGCGAGCGAAGACGGATCCATCGGCGTGCTGCAGGGCAAGGCCGTCGGGGGCAGCACCGTCATCAACGACGCGCTGTGCTTCCGACCGCCGCCGGAGATCCGCGACCGCTGGGCCGCGTACGGCGTCGACGTCGACCTGTCCGGACTCTCGCTGCTGGCCGACGAGGTCGAAGCGCTCCTGAACGTCCAGCGCATCCCCAAGGAGATGATCAACCGGGCGAACTACCTGGTCGGTCTCGGCGCCGCGAAGCTGGGCTGGTCCGGCGAGCGGCTGCACCACAACGCGGCGGGCTGCCTGCAGTGCGGGTTCCGACACCTGGGCTGCGCGTACGACGCCAAGCGGTCGACGAACGTGAGCATCGTCCCGCGGTTCGAGCAGCTGGGCGGACAGCTCCTGGCCGAGCACGCCGTCCACCACCTCGAGCGACGAGGCGGCGCCTGGGTCCTCCACACCGACACCCCGACCGGCCGGGTCGAGCTCGAGGCCGAGCACGTCGTGGTCTGTGCCGGGGTCGTCCAGACGCCCACGCTTCTGCTGCGTTCGGGCATCGACGCCGGGCGGAACGTCCAGCTCCACGTGCAGACCGTGGCCTGGGGCGACTTCGCCGAGCCGGTCGAGCAGCACGCCGGCATCCCGATGTCCTACGGCGTCCTCGAGCACAGCGACGTCTACGGACACACCGGGCCCGGCTTCCTGATCGAGGGCGTCGGCGTCCAGCCCCTCTCGTTCTCGGTCCAGCCCCAGGCCGAGGGCCCCCTGCACGAGGAGATCCTCGGCCGCTACCGCCACCTGGCCGGCGCACTGTCGCTGGTCCGCAGCACGAGCCGCGGGTCCATCACGCTGAAGAACGACCGGCCCTCGATCGACTACCCGCTCGTCGAACACGACGCCGAGCGGCTGGCCGACTTCTACGAGCGGGCCTTCGAGCTGTTCATGGCCGCTGGCGCCGAGCGGGTCCTGCTCGCGCACCGGGAGACCCGCTGGACCACCTCGGCCCCCGGCCGGCTGCCCATCGGCGCGGGCAAGCAGTACCTCTACACGGCCCACCCGTTCGGCGGCGCGACCCGTGGCGACGTCTGCGATGGGGTCGGCCGCGTGAAGGGACAGGACGGACTCTGGGTGCTGGACGGCTCGGCCATCCCCGAGGCGCTGGGCGTGAATCCCCAGGTCACCATCGCCGCGCTCGCCCTCGAGGGTGCGAGGCGACTGTCAGCGGAAGCCGGCGGTTGACGCCTATACTTCCGGTGCCCTGAGGAGACTCCGCCCATGACGCTCGCCGTCGCACTGCTCGCCTGTGGTCAGGACATCGGCGTCACCCAGAACGCCATCTGCGACGGCAGCAAGCAGCCGTCCGAGGACTACGTCGACGAGCCGTTCGACAAGGACGGCGACGGCTACATGGACGGCAACAACCCCGACTGCGTCCTCACGTACGGCGAGGGGCTCGACTGCGACGACGGCAACGCCGACGTGAACCCGTCGATGACCGAACTGGAGTGCAACGGCTGGGATGACGACTGCGACGACACCACCCTCGACGCCGAGGACCTGGACGAAGACGGGTTCAGCGCCTGCGACGACGACTGCGACGACCTGAACCCGGACGTCTACCCCGCGGCCGGCGAAGAAGAGTGCAACGGCATCGACGACGACTGCAACGACGAGACCCTGGACGCGCCGGACGTCGACGAGGACGGGTACACCGTCTGCGACAACGACTGCGACGACCTGGACTACAACGTGAACCCGGGCGCGGACGAAGAGACCTGCAACGACGTCGACGACGACTGCTCGACGGCGACCCCGGACGAGCAGGACTCCGACGGCGACACCTGGTCCACCTGCGACGGCGACTGCAACGACGACGAGGCCACCGCGTTCCCCGGGTACGAAGAGGTCTGCGACGACGGCATCGACAACGACTGCGACGGCAGCGTCGATGAGGACTGCGAGCTGGACTACAGCGACACCTGGTTCCTGGACGACAGCATCACGATGAGCTGCGCCTGGGGCAGCGTCGAGCTCTCGTTCGCTACCGTGACTCTCACGCACGCCGAGCCGAACCTGGCCATCTACGGCGGCGGCACCAAGGGCCAGCCCGGCACGACGACGGGCACCATCGAAGCGGACCAGAGCTTCGAGACCGAGCGCGCGGTCCTGGGCGACTGCGACGAGCGGTACATCTTCGAGGGCCAGTTCGACAACGCGAACCAGTTCACGGGCACCTTCACCGCCAAGTTCAAGAGCAACGGCGGCCTGGGCTGCCTGGACTGCTCGACGACGCGCTGGGACATCGTCGGCACGCGCTGAGCCCGGCTACGGGCCGCTCAGGCCTCCGCTGCCGCCATCATCCGACCCACCGCCAGCGCGTGCGCGTCCGTCTCCGACAGCGCGCGCGAGAACAGGTAGCCCTGACCGAAGGCGCACTGCATGCCCTGCAGTCGTTCGAGCTGATCCTGGGTCTCGATGCCCTCGGCGACCACGCCCTTGCCGAGGCTGTCGGCCAGGCTCAGGATGGCCCGCACGATGGCCTGGTCTTCACGCGACGACGCCAGCCCCGCGACGAAGCTCTTGTCGATCTTCAGGCGGTCGATGGGGAAGCGCTGCAGGTAGGACAGCGAGCTGTACCCGTTGCCGAAGTCGTCCAGATGGACGCGCACGCCGAACTCGCGGATACGGTCGAGCATCGCCACCGCGGTGTCGGCGTTCTCGATCAGCGCGGTCTCGGTGAGCTCGATGACCAGGTTCTTCGGGTCCATGCCGGTCGTCACCAGGATGGTCTCGACCTGGTCCACGAAGTCGGGCTGGCGAAGCTGACGGCTCGAGACGTTGACCGACATGCTGAGCGGGCGCCGCACGGTGCCGTTGAGCGACGCACCGAAGTGGCAGGCCGCGCGCATCACCTGCGAACCGAGCGAGGAGATGAGGCCGGTCTCCTCGGCCTCGGCGATGAACTGGCCGGGCATCACGAGTGCATCCACGCCGGGTCGACGCCAGCGGACGAGCGCCTCGAAGCCCTCGATCTCCCGACCGTCGAGCCGCACGATGGGCTGGTAGTGCACGACGAACTCGCCGCGGTCCAGCGCCCGGCGGAGTCCGGTCTCGAGCTCCAGCCGGGCGAGGGCCCAGCCGTGGAGCTCCTCGTCGAAGATCTCGTAGCGGGCCTTGCCGAGCTTCTTGGCCTTGTACATGGCGGTGTCCGCGTCGCGGAGCAGGTCCTCGGGCCGAAGGTACGTCTCGTCGCCGTGGCAGATGCCGATGCTGACCGAGGTGAAGACCTCGTGGCCTCCGACGACCACCGGCACGCCGAGCGCCGAGTGGATGCGGTCGGCCACCGTCTCGGCGTCACGCCCGGGGTCCAGGTCCTCGAGCAGGAGCGCGAACTCGTCGCCTCCGAGTCGCGCGACGGTGTCGCTGGGACGCAGGCACTGACGCAGTCGTCGGGCGACGGCGATGAGCAGCTGGTCACCGACCAGGTGGCCCAGGCTGTCGTTGATCACCTTGAAGCGGTCGAGGTCGAGGAACAGGACGGCGAAGCGATGCTGCTCGTCCCGGCGACGACGCCGGAGCGCCTGGGAGAGCCGGTCGAGGAGGAGGGTCCGGTTCGGCAGCCCCGTGAGCTCGTCGTGCAGCGCCTCGTGCATGAGACGGGCGGCGGCCTCGCGACGACGCGTGATGTCGGAGAGCGAGCCGGCCATCCAGGTCTCGCCTTCGCGCTGGACGGCACGACCTCGGGCCAGCATCCAGCGCCAGCGACCGGACTCGGTGCGCATCCGATGCTCGTGCTCCAGGTGCGGCGAGAGCCCCGACATGTGCTCCTGGATTGCGGTCAACAGCGGCTGCAGGTCGTCCGGGTGGACGCGAACGAACCAGTCCTGCGAGTCGGCGACCTTCTGGTCCTCGCGCAGGCCGAGCATCGCCCGCCAGCGCGAGCTGACGACCAGCTCGTCCCGCTCGATGTGCCAGTCCCAGATGCCGTCCCGAGCCCCTTCGAGCGCCCGGGCGTACCGGTCCTCCCACTCGGCGAGCTGGGTCACGAGGCGCGCGCGCTCGAGCGCGTACCGGACGGCTCGTCGCACCAGCTCACCGTCCAGGTTCCGCTTGATGAGGTAGTCCTGGGCGCCGCCGGCGACGGCCTCCAGGGCCGCGCTCTCGTCCTCGAGCCCGCTCTGGACGAGGATGGGCACACCCTTCGCCGCCGCGTAGGCATCGGTGAAGGTGATGAGGCCCTGGCTGTCCGGCACGTGCAAGTCGAGCAACAGCACGTCGACCTGCCCGTCCTCGAGCCGGAGCTTCACGTCGGCGAGCGTCGTGACCCGTGACGGGACGAGCTCACCGCGCGGGTCCTCTTCCAGCCAACGCATGAGCCGCTCGGCCTCGGCGTCCTGATCTTCGAGCACGAGCACGTAGATGGTGTCCTTCATGGATTCCTCTCTTCAGCGTTGACAGGCAGCGTTCAGCGAGCCGGAAGCCCGAACTGGAAGGTCGAGCCCTGTCCGCTCGAGTCCACCCAGATCCATCCCCCCCTCTCCTCGACCAGGCGCTTGCAGATCGCCAGTCCCAGGCCGCTGCCTCCGTTGGAGGCCTCGGACTGGGAGTAGGCGCTGAAGATGCGCTCGGAGTCCTCCAGCGGGATCCCGGGGCCGTTGTCCTCGACGGAGAACACGTGGTTCCCGTCGCGGAGGGTGGCCGTCACGTTCACCCGGGCTCCCTTGCCCGAGTGACGCACGGCGTTGCCGACCAGGTTCTGGAGGACCTGGAGCAGCTCGGTGCGCGGGATCGGCACGGCGGGCAGGCGCCCGCGCTCGATCTGCGCCTCGTTCTCGTCGATCAACGCGTCGAGGTTGTCGAGCGCCTCGTCGAAGACCGCCTCGCTGTCGGTCAGGACGCCCTCGGTCGCCTCGGACGGCAGGAGGTCGAGGATCATGCGCCGCAGCCGCTCGGCCTGGGCCGTGAGCTCGTCGATGGCGGTGTCGGCCCGCGGATCGTCGAGCCGCTCCTGCAGCTGCTGGAGCCTCAGGAGGAGCGTGCGGACCGGGGACTTCAGGTCGTGAGCGACCGTGTGCGCGTACCGGCGAAGCGACTCGTTCTCCTTGGCCAGGCCTGGGTCCACGGTGTCGTAGCGGGCCTCGACCAGGTCCTGGGCGAGCCGCTCGGCCTCGGTGACGTCGAGCAACAGGGCGCTCGAACCGCCCTCGTGCTCTCGGACCACCAGATCGAACCACGACTCGCCAAGACGGACGCGCGACCGGCCCGAGCCCTCGGGGACCTCGAGCTCATGCAGAAGGGAGCGTCCCTCGATGGGGCCCTTGATGAGGCGACGCATCGACGGGCTGGCTTCGACCACCAGGCCGTCGTCCAGGACGAACCACGGAAGCTCGGCGTCGTCGAGCAGGGGCGCCAGTCCTCGGCTGGGCTTCACGGCCCGGATGGTGGAGGGCAGGCGCGAGAGCTGTGTCGTCGACACGACCGCACCGAAGCCGGCGGCGGCGGCCTCGTCGGGCGGCGCGGACCCGACCAGGACGAGCCGAGCCCCCTTCACCGTCGCGGCGACCTCGGTCGCGCGGGTCCAACCGATGTCCCAGGCGGTCACGCAGGCATCGAACGAGCCCGCCGAGAAGGCCCGCGCAAAGGCCATGGCATCCGCGGCCTCGACCACCTCGAAGCCGGCATCACGCAGCACGGCTCCGGCGATGGCACGCAGCTCCGGATCGGACAGCAGGAGCAGGACGGAGCGAAGGGCCAAGCGGACATCTCAGGGGGAAGAGGTCACTGTAGCGGTGGTGACACGTCAAGTGAACCCTTCATGTTCTGTATGAGAGTTTTTGCCTACCCTAACGAAGCCCCCAGATCAAGATCGTTGCGAGTCGGCCCTTTCCCCCGGTTTTCGCGCGTCTACAGTGACCCCGAACCCCTTTCCGGACGGGAGGAACAACGCCATGCAAGACGTTTTGCTGCTGAACGCCGACTACTCACCGGTCAGGGTGCTGGACTGGCGCCGCGCCGTGACCTTGCTGCTGGACGACAAGGCTCGTCTGGTCGAGCACTACGAAGGTCGTCAGATCCGTTCGCCCTCGACCACGCTGCCGTGGCCGGCGGTGGTGACACTGACCTCGTTCGCTCGCCACCGCGGAAAGGTCCGGTTCAACCGTCAGAACGTGCTCGCGCGGGACCACTGGACCTGCCAGTACTGCGGCACCGCGCCGCGGGGGACCTCGGGTCGTCCGCTGCCGGGCGAGCTCACCCTCGACCACGTCGTCCCGCGCTCGAAGGCCACCCGTGGTCGGGTCACGCGAAACGGTCGGTCGATGCCGGTGACCTCGTGGGAGAACATCGTGACCGCCTGCCGTCCGTGCAACCAGCGGAAGGCCGACAAGTCGCCGAAGGCGGCGGGTCTGGTCCTGCGGTCGCGGCCGCGTCGGCCGACGCCGTGGGAAGGCGTCTCGATGCTCTTCTCGCGGGTCGAGATTCCGGACGAGTGGCGGGGGTACCTGGCCGCGTAGACTCCGAGGATGAGTTTTCTCCTCCTTGCGACTCTCGCGATGGCCGGTACCGACGCCGACGTCACCACGGGCGTGGTCGCCCTCAACCAGGGCGACTACGCGAAGGCCTTCCTCGAGCTCCAACAGGGGCTCGAGGACCCTTCGACGCTCAAGCCGAAGAACGTCCCCAAGGCCTGGTACAACCTCGGCCAGGCCTTCATGGCCACCGACCGGCCCGTCGAGGCGGCGATGGCGTATGCCAACGCGCTCGATGCCGACATCGATGGCGCCTGGGCGAAGCAGATGCAGGCCACGGTGGTGCCCCAGCTGCTGCTGCAGACCGGGCTCATCGCCCTGTCCGAGGCGTCCAACGCCGGGACGCCGGACCCAGGGGTCCTGACCGAGGCCGAGCGGCTCTTGACCCACGCCATCGCTCTCATTCCCGAACAGCACACCGGCTACGACCTGCGCGGACAGGTCCGGGATCTGCAAGGAGACAAGGTGGGCGCCCAGGCGGACTACACCCGCTGCCTGGAGCTGGCCGAGGCGTCGCCACCGGCGAGCCCCGACATCCTGCTGGCCTACGTCGCCTATCGATCGGCGCTCCTGAAGCGCTAAGAGGACGGCGACATGGCGGGCGCGCTCGAGTAGATCGACCGTGGCCTGAAGCTCGCCAGCAGGGAGTACGGGAGCCTGCACAGCCACGAGCTGAACAGCCAGCACAGCGATCTCTACGCCTCGGCCAAGGCCGACCTGGGCGCGTTCCGTCTGGACATCCTGCTGAACAGCCCCGACCTGGCCACCCAGGCGCTCGTCGAGTTCGAGAAGGCCGTCGAGGACGATCCGGACAACGGCACCCTGTGGCTGGCGTATGCGCAGCTCCTGGAGAGCCACGATGTGCAGAAGGCGGTGACGGCGTACGAGAAGGCCGCCGCGTTCCCCGACTCCGCGTTCCACGCCCACTTCAACCTGGGCGCGCTGTACGACAACCAGGCAGCAGCCGCGGCCATGGCCGCCAACGACACGATGGACGAGGCGGCCCATGCGCTGCACTCCGAGGCCATGGCGGCTGCGCTCACCGCGGCCCGCCCTCACTTCGAGAAGGCCCACGAGCTGAACCCGACAGACACCACCGTCCTGGACGGCTTGATGCAGCGCACGATGATGACCGGCGACCTGCCCGAGTACGAGGTCTACAAGGCCAGGCGGGCGGCCCTCGAGTGACCGGCGCCGCCTAGCTCTTCTCGGTGTCGTGGAACTTCGTCAGGTCGATCATCATCCGGCCGTCGTCGAGCTGGCTGATGACGTCGACGAAGTGCTCGCCCTCGCGGATCTGAGCCGGACGGTAGAGCGCGCGGGCGTGCGTCTGCGTGCCATAGGTCGCGTCGTGTCCGACCAGCGTCACGATGAGCGACAGCAGGCCGTCCTCCTCGCTCGTCAGATCGATGCCCCAGAGCGGGCTCTCCTCGTCGATGACGTGCATGACCACGAACGACAGGACGAACATGGGCGTGCTGTCGCGGACGAGCTTCAGCGTCCGAGTCCGCCGCATGTGCTTGCCCTCGGGGCTGACCTCGCTGGTGAGCGCGTTGACGTTCACGCGCGCCTCGACGACCTCGTTCCCACGGGCGTTCGCCATCCGCATGAAGAGGGTGTGCTTGCCGTGGAACTCGCCGACCACGACCTTCTCGCTGAACATCACGGCCGACTGGGGCCGCGACGCCTTGGCGAACATCAACCCCGTCCCGAGGGCGACGAACAACATGCCGACCGCGGCCTCGATGGTGACGATCAGATCGCCGTAGTCGGTGGCCCTTCAGCAGGTACTCGGGCTCGACCTCGGGGCGGTCAGGTAGCTGAGCACCTTCACGAACGACTCGCCGAGCACGATGATGGTGAGGAGCCCGTACCGCTCGGCCAGGTGGTGCTGGTCCAGCGGGAACCGCTCGGACAGCGCCCGCGCCGGCTTGCTCAGCGGCGGGACGATGACGGCCAGGATGGCCACACCCCAGAACGGGTACGCCCACAGCCCGGGCATGAAGGCCGAGATGCCGGTCGCGATGGCGCCGACGCCGAAGACGGCTCCCCAGCACTTGCAGTACGCCCGACACTCGGGGACCTGGAGCCAGGTCCGGACGTACAGCCCGACGATGATGAGCTGCACCAGCGTCCACGCCAGCGCGAACAGCATCGGGTCGCCCGCCATCGCCTGGTGGCTCGTGATGGCCATCAGGCCCACCGCGAACATCTTCGCGATGATGGTCATCCGGTGGGCGACGTCGTCGATGTTGAACCGGTTCTCGTAGAACGTGAACCCGCTCCACACGAGCCACAGCGGGACGAAGTGGAGCGCGAACAGGCCGAACCCGCCCAGGCTCACGTCCTCGCTCAGGTAGTCGCCGAGCTGGATGATCGCGGCGACGAAGATCAGGTCGTAGAACAGCTCCAGCCACGACACGGCCTTGCCGTGGCTGTGGTCGGTCGGAGCGTGCAGGACGGGGGGTGGTACCACCGACTGCGCATCAGGCGTCCTTGGGAGCGACGGGGAGGTGGAGGCGGACCTGGGTGCCCGCTCCGACCTGGGAGAGGAGTTCTATGCGACCGCCAGCCTTGACCGTCAAGCGCTGAACCATCGCGAGCCCGATGCCCGAGCCCGTCCTCTTCGTCGTGTAGCCACCCTCGAGCGCCCGGGCTCGGTGCTCGGCGTCCATGCCCGCGCCGTCGTCGATGACGTCGAGCATCACCTCGTCGCCTCGATGGAGCGCCGAGATCACCACCGTTCGCGAGCCCGCGTGGCCAGCGTTGATCACCAGGTTCAGCAGGATCTGAGCGAGCTGGTGGGTCGGGAGCGTGACCGGCGGGATGTTCACGTCGACGTGCGTCGTGACCTTGGGGTTGCGCTTGCTGCCGGCCATGACGACCGCGGCCTGGATGGCGGCCATCGCGTTGCCGGGACCGCTCGTCTTGCGCAGCAGCGTCCGACCCGAGCGCGCCACCGTCCGCAGGTGGTCGAGCGTGGACTCGAGCGCGTTCACCGACTCTCTCGCGCGACCAAACCGCTGCTTGTCGATGCTGATCCGCAGGTCCTCGAGGTACACCATCATCGCGGTGAGCGGGTTGTTGACCTCGTGCAGGACGGTCGCGGCGACCTCGGTCGGGTCGAGCGCGTCGACCTGGTTGTCCGGGGTGGACGTCGCCGCCCGGACGTTGTCGAGTTCGGCGGAGAGCTCGGCTCGGATGCGGTCCTCGTGGGCGATCCGACGCTTCTGCAGCTCGAGCACCCGCCCGATGTTCGCCCGGTCCAGCGGCACACCGATCCAGTCCCAGGCGCCTCGCTCGATGACGTCGTTGACGATGAGCGGGTCGCTCGGTCCGACGGGCACGACGTCCACGCGGCCCGCTTTAGCGAACGACAGCGGATCGAGCCGTGCGTCCCCCAACAGGAGCGCGCGGGACGAGGCGCTGAGCAGGTCCTGGGCCTCTTTGCGCGAGGACACGCAGCGCGCGGTGTAGCCGAGGTCGCCGATGACCTCGGCTAGAGAGGGGCCAAAGCTGGCGCCCGCGAAGATCACGATGTCGAATGCCACGCGGCAGCCTACCGCGCGAGACCTACAGCTTCGGTCTCACGAGCATGATCACGGCCGGCAGGACCAGGAGGTCCATCAACAGCGCGAACACCATGGCCGCGCTGATCAAGAGCCCGAAGTAGATGACCGACTTCACGTTGGCGAGCCCGAGCACCGAGAAGCCGAGCGCCAGCACGACCGTGGTGACGGCGAGCGAGCGGCCGACACTCCCCACGCTCCGGCGGACGGCCGCCTCGTGGTCCTGGTCGACGTCGAACTCGGCGCGGAACCGGTACAGGAACTGGACGGTGTCGTCGACGACGAGCCCCAGCACGATGGCGGCGATGGTCACGGTGGCGACATCGAGCCGGATGCCGAGCACGCCCATCAGGCCCAGCACGAACAGGACGGGCAGCAGGTTCGCCGGAACCGCCAGCGCCGCGACCCGGATGCTGCGGAACAGGAGCGCCAGCAGACCGAAGACGATGACGAACGCCAGGCCGAAGCTCGTGAGCTGGCTGACCACGATGTAGTCCATCATCTTGGCGTAGAGCGGCAGGTAGCCACTCGGCACCAGCTCGACGCCGTCGGGCATGTCCGCCGTCGCGAGGACCCGGTCGAGCGTGGCGCTCATCCCCTGGGCCGACATCATCCGCATGCCGAACGTGACCCGCAGGCTGTCGGACTGCTTGAACTCGTCCAGGTCGCGGCCGCCCTCGCCGTCGTACAGCAGCAGGGCCTGCTCGACGGCTTCGATCGAGCCCGGCACCCGGAAGTCGTCGGGTCCGCCGTCCAGGATGGCCTGGTTCAGATGCTTGACCACGTCGACGACCGAGGCGCTCCACCCGATGTCCGGGTCGTTGACCGCCTTGGCCGTCCAGCTGTCGACCGCCTGGAGCAGCTGCGGGTCGAGCGGCTCGCCCGAGGTCTTCACGACGACCTCGAGTGGCATGTAGAACCCGAAGTTGTCCTCGATGAACTGGCTGTCCTGGCGGACCGGGTGGTCGTCCAAGAGGAAGTCGATGCTGTAGGTGTCGACCTCGAGCCGGCTGATGCCGACCGCGCAGAGCAGGCCCAGGAGCGCCGTGACGACCAGCACCTGGGGGCTCTTGCGGATGCCGATGTCGGCCAGGGCGTCCACGCCGCGCTGGATCCAGCCGCGGTCGAGCGACGCCGGCTCGGACTTCGCGGTCGAGAGCGCCAGGGTGCACGCGACGATGGCTGCGACGAACGCGGCGACCAGCCCGATGGCCGCGAACATGCCCATGTCGCGGATGACCGCCATCGGGGCCGTACAGAGCGCCAGGAAGCCGACCGCGGTCGTGAGCGTGTTGAACAGGCACGGCCAGAACATGAAGCCGACCGCCCGCACGACGCGCTCCCGCCGAGTCCCCTCGGACTGTTGGGCTGCGTGGCTGAGGATGTGCACGCAGTCGCTGATGCCGATGATGACGACGAGCGTCGGCAGCACCATCGTGACCATGTTGATGTCGCGACCGAACCCTCCGAACGCCCCCATCAGCCAGGTCGCGGCGATGCCGACGGTGCCCATCGTCACGACCACCGGCAGGATGCGTCGGTACAGGACGAGCAGCAGCAGGATGATGACGGCGTAGCTGGCGCCGATGAACACCGCCGAGTCGACCGTCGCCATCTGGTTCAGCGCCGTGTAGACGACCCCGATGCCAGCGCTGTGGTGGGGCACGTCGGCGAGCTGCTCCTCGAGCTCGATCAGGATGCCGTCGCGGCGAGCGTCGACGTCGTCCATCGACTCCATCCGGGCCAGCACCAGCGCCGTCGTGCCGTCCTCGCTCACAAGCCGGCTGACGAGGAGCGGGTCCGAGAGGATGTGGTCGCGAAGAGCGGCCTCGTCCCCGATGTCGGCCAGATCCGGCGGGACCAGATCCCGGATCTCCATGGTGAATCCGTTCGCCAGGATGCGGTTGCTGCTCGCGAGCGACCGGACCTCGCCGATGCCGTCCACCTGGGAAGCGATGCGCTCGACCTCGCGCATCCGGGCGTAGCCATCGACCGTGAGGATGCCTGCGGGGTCGTGCACCGCGATGGCCACGACCTCGTCGTTGCCGTAGGTCTCCTGGAAGTCGTGGTACGCGACCAGCGCCGGGTCGTCCTCGAGGAACCAGATCTCGACGGCGTTGTCGACGCCCACGCTGCTCGCCTGCCACCCCGCGAGGCCGGTCAGGATCAGCGCCGCGACCAGCGCCAGCCACTTGTGGTCGTACAGCGTTCCGATGATCCGCTCGCCCCAGAGCGCTCGGCGAGCTTCACGCATCTGCTGGCTCATCGCACCCGCTCCAGGTTGAACCCGCCGTAGACGAACGCGCGGTCCCGGAACAACAGGTCCGAGGTGTCGGTCACGTCGAGCTGGTCGGCCAGCGAAGCCGGTCGGGAGCGCGGGACCAGCGTGTTCCAGTAGGCCAGCCGGGCGCCCGAGCCCGAGCCGGCGATGGCCGCGCGGAGCATCCCCTCGTGGTGGTCGGGGGTCACGTACTCGAACAGGTTCGAGAAGTTGAACGCGGTCCAGCCGGGCTGGGCGAGCTGGCCCTCCAGGTCCCCGTGGACCAGCGTCAGGCGCTCAGCCGCGTCGCCGAGCCGGCTGTGGCCGTCGGCGGTCAGGTAGGCCCGGCTGTGGTCCAGATCGAGGAACGTCCCCACCAGCATCCACTGCAGGTAGGGGTTCGTGCGGCAGTCCAGGTCGCAGAACGCGTGCTTCGCTCGTCCCAGGAACGCCTCGGCGACCGGGCCATCGACGTGGGCGAACTGCTCGGGCGAGCGCCCCAGTCGCGCCATCACGACCTCGCTGAAGAACAGCCGGAACAGGCCTCTCCAGCGCAGGTTGTCCCACCGGTCGGCGTAGAAGGCCTGCTGCTCGTCGATCGAGGCGCAGCCCAGGAACGCCTCGATGGTCTTGCGTCGATGCACCAGCGGCAGGAGCTTCGTGCGGAACGTGTCGAGGTAGCGCTCGAACCGGCCGAGACCCAGGAGACCCAGGCGGATCGTGCCCTCGTTCGCGTCCCAGAACCGCCGCGAGGGCTCGCTCAGCTCGCCCTTGATCTGGTGGTAGATGTGCACCCGGCGACCGGGCTGGCCGAGGCCCATCAGCTGCAGGAACTCGGCGTGGTGCAGGAAGCGTCCAGCCAGCTTCAGCTCGGCGACGGCGATCTGAGGCTCGGACAGGTCCACGGCCGTGACGTCCGCCCCGGCGAGCGCCAGCGCGATGCTGTTGTCACCGCCCGAGCAGATCGACAGCACCTTGTCGCCCGGCCCCACGTCCAGCGCCTCGAGGAGGATGTCCTCGTCCTCCCAGCACTGGGCGTAGTTGATCCGGTTGGCGAGGTCGGTCTTGACCAGCTCGCTCCGGAAGTGCCGGGAGTTGATCTTCACTCCTCGGCCTCTGCCACGGGCCCGTCGCTCTCGTTGGCGCCCTCGCCCGAGAGCACCACCACGACGCCCGTGCCGCCGTCGAGCCGCACGACGTCGCCGTCCTGGATGCGCTCGGTCAAGCCCCGGATGCCCACGATGGTGGGGATGCCCATCTCACGCGCCACGACCGCCGAGTGCGAGAGCAGGCTGCCCCGCTCGACGAGGAGTCCGCTGATCGAGGGGTAGAGCGGCACCCAGCCCGGGTCGGTCCGCTCGGCGACGAGGATCTGCCCATCCAGCCGCGCTCCGTTCCGCGGGTCGTCGAGCACCACGACGGGGCCCTCGACGACGCCTGGACAGCAGCCGGTGCCGACCAGGTTCCCGTCCGCGTCCAGGGCGGCCTGCACCGGCCCACGGAAGGCGTTGTCGACGTGCACGATGCCGCGCGTGTGGAACCGCTCGTCCGGTCGCGAGCCGGCGTGGTGGCCCTCGAACTCGGCCCGACGGAGCGCGACGAGACCACGCAGGTTCGTGGTGACGGTGGTGCCGCGGATGTAGCCCTGGACCTCGTCCATCGTCAGGTAGAAGACGTCCTCTCGCGCATCCAGGACGCCCGCCTCGACGAAGCGAAGCCCCCAGGCGCGCACGATGTCGCGGACGAGACCGAAGATGCGGGTCCGGGCGAAGCGCAGGTCCTCGCGGCACTTCACGCGGCGGCGGGTCTGGTCGAGGACCCAGCCCAGGAGCCAGCCCTTCGGCCCCGACACCATCTGGAAGAACCGCGCCTCGGCGCCCATCCGGATGCGTCGCTCGCTGGCGCCGAACTCGTCGGGGTCCAGCGGCTCGCCTCGCAGGTAGTTCCGCAGGATGGAGACCAGGAACTCGGGCCGGTGCCGGAGCGACTCCGTCTCGAGCTTCAGCTCGTCGACGCAGCGGTCGCCGTACAGCCGGATGTACCGGTCCATCTGGGTGACGAGCTCGGGGTCGTCGCAAAGATGGGCGAGCGCCTCGGTGTCGTCGATGTCGCTGGCGAGCACCTCGACCAGCTCGGGCCGCATGCGAAGCCACTGAGCCAGCCGCAGCGCCTCGATGGTCGGCAGCGTGGACTCCAGGTCCCCCTCGCCCGCCAGCAGCTCGTTGTGGAGGTTCGTCTCCTCGTCGCCGGTCAGCTTCTGGCACTGCTTCTTCAGGACCCCGTAGAAGATCATGACGAAGAAGTCGTTCACGATGGGGGGCGTCCACTCCCACAACAGCCGCGTCTCGAGGTCCTGGTACATCTCCAGGAGCTCGAACGGCGAGAGCGCGTCGATGTTGCGCTTCCGGTGGGCGGTGTAGGCCTCCTTGAACAGTGCCTGGAACCGGGCGACGCTGTGGTCCAGGGTCCCGATGCGCCAGACCATCTTCACGCCGAGCCAGGCCAGCTTCGGGTACCAGATGAGCGCCTTCTGCCAGCCCGCGGCTTCAGCCCCGGCGTCCTCGTCGCCGGCGACCTCGGCGACGCCCATCATCTGCTCCATGAACTCCCGGTTGACCTGGTAGCCAGGGAGCATGGCGATGACGCCGTACCAGGCGTTCAGGTTGTAGTAGACCCGCCCGCCGACCAGACCGATCATCCGGTGGAACAGCTGCGAGTTCTGCCGGATGGTGGCGTCGTCGACGCCCATCACGCGGCAGAACAGCTGGTAGATGATGGTGTACGCGTGCTTCGCGAAGCTGTACGTCATCGGCGTGGTGACGCCGTTGTAGCTCTCGACGATGTTGCTGTTGTCCCACAGCAGGCGCTTCCCGCGGGGGATGCGGACCGTGATGGGGCGGACCTGGACCACGAACAGCTCGTTGTGGTCGACCGTGAACTCGATGTCCTGGGGCGCGCCCTGCTCGTCTTCGAGCCGCCGCCCCATCGCCGCGACCCGTCGGACCAGGCCGTCGTGAAGGCAGGGGATGGCTCGCTGATCGAGAGGAACGGTGACCACGCCCTCGCCGACCCGCCAGGCCTCGTCCTTGTCGTCGATCTCGCTGTCGATTGTCCCGTCGGCGGAGACGCGGAAGGTGTCGCAGGGGACCAGGCCCTGCACGACGCCCTCGCCCACGCCCCAGGCGGCGGAGATGAGCACCCGATCGGGGTCCTCGGGTGTCCCCGTGAAGAGGACGCCGCTGGCAGTGCCCCCGACGAGCCGCTGGACGACGACGGCCACAGGCCCGGGCTCGATGCCGGCCTCGGCGCAGTAGGCCTGGACGCGGGCGCTGTTCCCGCTCTTCCAGCAGGTGGAGATGCCGGAGATGACGTCGTCCAGCTCGTCGGGACCGAGGACGGACTCGAGCTGCCCGGCGAAGCTGAACTGCACACCGTCTTCGGCCACGGCGCTGGAGCGCACGGCGTAGGGGCCCGGGCCGAGCCGCTTCAGCGCGTCCTCGAGCAGCGGGCGCAGCTTCTTGGGGAAGCGACCCGACTTGCGGTACTCGTCGGCGGTGAGGACGAAGAAGGGCGGCACCGGCAGATCCAGGCGAGCCAGCCGGACAAGGCCCATCCCCTTGCCCCCGATCTCGGAGACGTCGGTGTCCCCGAAGGCGAGCTCCTCCCAGTGCTTCAAGGCCATGCGAACGCTCCCGACAGGAGCATGCAGAGAAGGAGCACCAGCGTCGAGGCCGTCTCGACCTTCTTGGCGCCCGCCTCCTTGTGGACCATGAGGATGGCGGGCGAGATGGCCAGGAGCATCACCATGACCGAGCCCATCCCGTCGAGCGGCATGACCTCGGGCCAGTTGCGCGCGAGGAAGCCTTCGTCGAGGAAGCGCAGGAGGACGGCGAACGAGGTGACCGCCCCCACCATCGAGGCCCACAGTAGAAGGAGCGCCTTCTTGCGTCCCAGCACCGAGGTGTAGGAGTCCACGCCCGGGATCTCCTCGCCGGGCATGCGGAACTTCCGGCCCACCTCGAAGCCGAGCGAGCCGAGGGAGACCATCGCCACGTACGCCAGGAACGCCGGGTGCCAGGCCGCGTCCGTACAGGCCCAGCCCACGATGGCGAGCCCCGCGACGACCGGGTTGTGGGTGATGGCGTAGAGCACCAGGCGCTTGCTCAGCCACTGACCGACGAAGAACTCCTTGGCCATCAGGAGCGTGAAGACGAACGTCGCGCCCCACGCGATGGCGACCTTGGGACCCAGGAAGCCCGCGACGCCGATCTCGGTCGCGATGGCGACGCCGCCAGCGATCTTCAGGTCCTTGAGCGTGACGTCGCCGCGGGACAGGACCCGCTCGGGGTACGCCGCGACGTCCGAGTCGAAGTCCTTGTGCTCGTCGAAGACCCGCAGGTGGAAGAAGACGGCGAGCACCACCGCGGCGCCAGCCCAGCCCGTCCACTCTCCACCGCCGAGCGCGTGCGCCACCAGCACCGAGCTGCCGAAGAACAGCCCGACGAGCAGACCGTAGGCCACCGGCGGGAAGCGCTCGACGACGTACGCGGGGAGCTTCGAGAGCGCCATCAGTTCACCGTCACGAGGGTCGCCGGCTGGCCCGAGATGAGGACCGCTGCGCCATCCGGCGTGGTCACCGGGACCGCGTTGCCCACCTCGCTGACCGGTCCGACCACCAGGTCTGCCCAGCCCAGGGCGTCGCGTGCGAGCACGTGGACGTGCGAGCTGCCCGTCACGAGCACCCACCCGTTGCCGAAGACCTGGAGTTCGCGCGCCGAGTAGTCGTTCGGGAGATGCGCGATGGCCCGGGACTCGGTGAAGTCGGGCCCGCGCAGGAGCGCGACGCGTCCCAGCGCCGACTGGCCGTAGGCGTAGTGCCAGCCGTCGCCGACCAGCAGGTCGTCGTGTCCGTCGCCATCGAGGTCCGCGAGCGCCAGGCTGCGGGCTCCTCGGAAGCTGGGGAGGATCCGGCCCGAAGCGAGCCGCACGTCACCGTCGCTCTTGGGGGTGTCGCCATAGACCCGCGCGTACACGGTGTCGTCCCCGACGGGCAGGCTCCGGGTGGCGAGCGCGCCCGACGCCTTCTTCGTGAAGACGTCGCCGTCGAGCCAGCCGGACTCGACCTCCTTCCCCGCCGCGTAGAGGCCGATCCAGATGCGGCCGTCCACGACCCGGACCTCCGGCACCTGGTTCCGCTCGCCGCTCCGCTCGAACAGCAGCTCGGCGCCGTCCGCGTCGAAGCGCCAGACCCGCGAGGGCGCCTTCATCGCCGCGCGGTTCATCCCACTGCCGACGATGAGATCCTCGTCGCCGTCGCCGTCGACGTCGCCGCGGGCCGAGCCCTGGAAGCCCCCGCCCAGCTCGTACACGCCTCCCGCCCAGCGCAGCTCGGTCCCGGTCACGAACACCAGCTCGTCGAGCCCGTCGCCGTCGAAGTCCACCGCCGCGACCGCATCGGCGTCATCGCTCAGCGCGATCGGGTCGCCGAGTACGGGCGGCTTCGGGGGCTCGGCTCGACACGCCAGGAGGGTCAACCACATCGCCCGCACCTATCACGTAGGCTGCGCCAACCGATGACCACCCCACTGATCGACGACGACACCGCCGCGGACGAGATCCTCGGCGCGCTGGCGGACCCGGTGGCGCTCGACACCGAGTTCCACTCCGAGCACCGCTTCCACCCGCGCCTGATGCTGGTCCAGGTCCGCGGCGAGGGCGGCCCGGCCCACGTCCTCGACGCCCGGAGCGTCGATCCCCGCCGGATCGCAGCGGCGCTCTCCCATCGGCCCTTGATCGCGCACGCGCCAGCCCAGGACCTGGCCATCCTGCGACGGTACGGCCTCGAGCCCGGCCACGTCACGGACACGCAGGTGCTCGCGGGCTTCGCCGGCCTGGGGTACCCGCGCTCACTCGGCGACCTGTGCCGCGACGTCCTGGACCGACCGATGCCAGGCGGGAGCACGCTCTCGGACTGGGCCCGTCGACCCCTGGCCACCTCACAGCTCGCGTACGCGCGCGAGGACGTCCTCCACCTGCACGAGCTCGTCGCTGCGCTCGGCGAGCGGATCCCCGACCGCTTCAGCGACGCGGTGACGGCCTGCACCGCCGAGGTCCTGACGCCCGCGCGCCCAGAGGATGCCTGGCAGCGCATCCGGGCCTTCCGGGTCCTGAGTCCCTCGGACCGGGCCACGCTGGTCCGCCTGGCGACGTGGAGGGAGCGCACCGCCCGAGCGCTCGACCAGCCGTCGTACCAGATGGCGAACGACGCGAGCTTGATCGACCTGGCGCGCCGCCGTCCGAACTCGATCGAGCAGATGCGCGCCAACCGTCGCTTCCCGAAGCGCCTGGCGAAGCAGCACGGCGCAGCGCTCCTTCCGCTGTTGGCCGGCCCATCGGGAGATCGGTGGCCCTACGAGGAGCACGCAAAGGAGGCCGCAGCGACCGCGGCTCTCGAGTCCTTCGCGGCCCGCTTCGAGGTCGAGGAAGGCATCGCGGCACGCCTGACGCTCCCCCCGACGGCGATCCGCGCAGTGATCCAGGCCATTCGGGCGGGCTCGCCCCCTCAGTTGCCTCTCGCACAGTGGCGAAAGGATCGACTTGAGGTCGAGTTGTCTCGATTTGTCACCGAGACGGCGCTATCGGAATTGCTGACGTTTTCCGAAAAGTAGTCTTACACACCTATTTCAGACGTCACCAGATGTCACTGGATCTCTTGCGCGGTCACCAAGTGACTGCTTAAAGTCATGGACGTGGGAGGCACCCACGGCGACCAACAAGCACCTGCGGGGGTGTTCGAGGCCGCGACCCATCACATCGGAGAGACACCATGATCAAGAACTTCATCAACGACGAGTCCGGAGCCACCGCCATCGAGTACGGTCTCATCGCCGGTCTCGTCGCTGTCGCCATCATCGCAGCCCTCACGGCCCTCGGTACCTCGCTCGACACGCTCTTCAGCACCGTCGCGAGCACGGTCGACAACGCCGTCGACAACTAGCATCAGCAGGTGAGCGGGGCTTCGGCCCCACGAACCAACCCACAGCGGGCTGGACTCCGGGAGACCGGAATCCGGCCCGCTCGTGCTCTGTCCACCGCCCTGCCAACCCCCCGCGGTTCCTGACGAAATCGCATCTCACGGCGGGGCCGACCAGACCTCGAAACCGCTGAGGTCGTATACTTCAGCACCTGCTCCGAGAGGCTCGATGCAACCACGTGCGCAGACTGGAGGCCGCTCCAAGGCCTACCTCTTCCTGGGCGTGTCCCTCGTGGCCGCCGTTCTGGCGGCCGTGCTCGTCGTCAACCTGCTGAAGCGTGCGCAGAAGCAGGTCGAACAGGCGCGCCAGCCGAGCGAGACCATCGACGTCGTCGTCGCCACCCGCAACCTGTACATGGGCCTGCCCATCCAGGAGGGAGACGTCGCCGTGCGCGCGCTCGCCCCGGAGATGGTCCCGGCCGACGTCGTCTTCACGTCGATCGACCAGACGGTCGGCCGGACTCCGAAGGAGCGCATCCTCGCCAGCGAGATCGTCCGAAGTGAGCGCCTGGCCCGTCGCGAGGCCGGCATCGGCCTCAACGCCGTGATCACCCCCGGCAAGCGCGCGATCTCGATCGCGGTGAAGGCCGAGGAAGCGGTCGCCGGGTTCGTGAACCCGCTGAACTACGTCGACGTCATCGTCGTCATCAAGCCCGACGATCGGGACGCCGCCGGCACGCGCGCCATCTCGAAGACGCTGCTGCAGGAGATCAAGGTCCTGGCGGTCGGCGACACGCTCGGTGGTGCCGGCAGCGAGACGACGACCGACAGCAAGGGCAAGACGACGACCAAGAAGAAGAAGTCGACGTCCACCAAGGGCAAGCGCACCATCACGCTCGAGGTCACCCTCGAGGAAGCCGAGCAGATCTCGCTCGCCTCGGCGAAGGGCGACATCGTCCTCGCGCTGCGCGCCGACATCGACATCACGCAGGTCGAGACGCACGGCGCCAAGGTCGACGCGCTGGTCGGTCTCGCCCCGAAAGAGGACGCCCCTCTGACGACGATGGCGGTCAAGCGCACCACCGGTCCCAAGGAAGGACCGAAGGCCGAGGTCGTCTCCGGTGGAGACACGATCGAGGTCGAGTTCAACGCGGATGGCACCCGCGAAGAGTCGAACAACAAGAAGAAGCGCCGCTAGGCGCAGTCGTCAGGACAAGAGGGAAGGGCATGCAGATCTGGAAGCCGGTACTCGCTGGCCTGTTGACGTTCGGCGTCGCACTCGGGAGCGCGGTCTTCGCGCCATCCGAGGCGCACGCACAGGACGTACCGCGCACGCAATGGCTCGACGTCGAGGTCGGGCAGAGCTCGATCCAGAAGTCGAGTCGTCCTTTCGCGCGCGTGCTCATCTCCGACCCGGACGTGGCGGAGATCAAGCTCCTCGAAGAGGGGCAGTTCTCGATCCGGGGGCTGGCTGTCGGCAGCACCGACCTGTGGGTCTGGTACCGCGACGACACCGAGCACCCCGAGGTGTTCGAGCTCACCGTCCACCGCGACCTGTCCGACCTGATCCGCCACTCTGCCGAGCTGGTCACGGACGGCGCGCCGCCGCGGGTCTACCCCCTCGAGGACCGCATCGTCGTCGAGGGCACCGTGCCCGATCTCCTCACGCTCGAGCGCATCGCGGCCATCGCCGAGGTCTACGACGAGGACTTCGTGAACCTGATGACCGTTCGCGGTGACCACCAGGTCCAGCTCGAGGTCGTCTTCGCCGAGGTCAGCCGCTCGGCTGTCCGTGAGATGGGCCTCAACGTCATCTGGGGCAACGACGTCGCCGGCGCCAACATGGTCAGCCCGGCCACGACCGGTGACCGAGGCATCGCCCAGCACCCGCACGTCGTCACCGGTGGCACCGAGCCCATCGAGCTCCTGAACGCCGGAACCATCGCGTCCGCCGGCTCGGGCGCGTACTCGCTGATGGGCGTCCTGGGCGACCCCGTCAACATGGCGGCGATCCTGTCGGTCCTCGAGGACAACTCGATGACCAAGATCCTCGCCGAGCCGACGCTCGTCGCGCTGTCCGGCCAGCAGGCCGAGTTCCTGGCGGGCGGTGAGATCCCGATTCCCGTCTCGCAGAACAACAACCGCATCACGCTGCAGTTCAAGGAGTACGGCGTGAAGCTGGTCTTCGTGCCGACCGTCCTGGGCGACGGCGTCATCGACCTGCGCACGTACGTCGAGGTCAGCGAGATCGACTCCGCGACCGCCACGCGCATCACCGGAATCGAGATCCCGGGCTTCATCACGCGCAAGGCGGACAGCCACCTGCGCATGTCGAACGGCATGACGTTCGCGATGGCCGGCCTCCTGAGCGAGACCACCCGCTACAGCCGCGCCGAGGTGCCCGTGCTGGGGGAGATCCCGCTCATCGGCATGCTCTTCAGCTACACGAAGCACGACCGCGACGAGACCGAGCTGATGATCTTCGTCACGCCGCGTCTGGTCCGCCCCATGGCGGCCGACGAGGTCCCGCTCCCCCCCGGAGCCACCGAGGACAACAACCCGAACGACTTCGAGCTGTTCCTCCTCGGGATGGACCACCGCGCGGGCAGTCGCTCGTCCGAGCCGACGGGCAACGTCGGGATGGAGCGCTGATCGTTGCGTAGTCTTGGGCCATCCCGCGGATCCGCCAGCGTCTTCATCGTGGGCGTCGGCAAGACCGGCATGGGGCAGCTGAGGGAGACCCTCGGCGCCGAAGCCGTGCTCCCCGTCAAGTCCATCGCGTACGACGAGGCGTTCGGAGAGATCGCTCGCTCGAAGCCGAACGTACTCATCGTCGGCTTCGACGACGACTTCGAGGACGCAGTCCGCCTCGGAGCCGAGGTCAACCAGGACTACCCGGCGATGACGATGGTCGCGCTGAGCTCGGCCTCGGATCCGAACCGGATCCGCGCGGCCATGCGCTCGGGCTACCGCGAGTACGTCGTGCTGCCCGAGGACGGCGAGCTGCTGCGCTCGGCCGTGCACGAGGCGGTGTACAGCAGCGGCCAGGAAGACGTCGACCGCGGCGAGGTCATCGCCGTCTGCGGCGCCAAGGGCGGCTCGGGCGTCACCAGCCTGACCATCAACCTGGCCGCAGAGCTGTGCCCGATCCACCGGGTGCTCGTGGCCGACATGTGCTTCTCGATGGGCGACGTGGCGAGCTTCCTCGACCTGTCCCCTTCCCGCTCGATCGAGGACGTCCTGCGCGACCTCGACCGGCTCGACGAGCGCGTCCTGGCCGGCTCGGTCGGGGTGCACCCCAGCAAGGTGCACGTGCTGGCGCAGCCCAACGAGATCGACGAGCACGAAGAGGTCAAGGGCGACGCCATCCTGCGGCTCCTGCAGGTCTGCGCCGAGTCCTACCAGTACTGCCTGATCGACTGCGGCGTGGCGCTGGACGAGGCGACGCTCACGACCATCACGGTCGCCGACATGATCCTGCTGGTGACCAACCCGAACGTGCCGGCCGTGAAGAACGCCTGGCGCCGCCTGCAGCTGTTCCAGCGCATCGGCATCGAGGCGGACCGCATCCGCCTGGTCGTGACCCGGTTCGACAAGAAGTCCCAGCTCTCGATCGCCGACATCGAGAAGAACCTCGGCCTCAAGATCGCCGCGAAGGTCGAGAACGACTGGAAGACGATGACGCAGGCGGTCAACGAGGGCCGGCTCGTCCGTGACGTCAGCCGCAAGAGCCCGGCCTCGCGGGACCTGAGCAACATGGTGACGCTGATCACCGACCACGATGAGTTCATCGACCAGGAAGAGGTGGAGAAGAAGACCTCCCCCTTGAACTGGCTCTTCAACTGACTCCGGAGACCACATGGGCAGCTCGAGACTGATCGACCGCGTCCGCGGGGCACAGCAGCGCTTCAAGACCTCGGCCCCGGCCGGCGGTGCAGGCGCGCTGAAGGACAACGAAGAGTTCGACCGCATCAAGAAGGGGCTGCATCAGGAGCTCATCGAGTCCCTCGACTTCGATCAGGTCGGCCAGACCCCGCGCGAGGAGCTCGCCGCCCGACTCCGCGCCACGCTCACCGAGCAGGTCGAGGTCCGCAACCTGCCGCTCAACCGCCTCGAGCGCGAGCGGCTCGTCGAAGAGATCCTCGACGACATCCTGGGCCTCGGTCCCCTTGAGCCGCTGCTGCGCGACCCGGAGATCAGCGAGATCCTGATCAACGGACCCGAGCGCGTCTTCGTCGAGAAGAAGGGCATGCTTCAGCTCTTCCCGCTGAAGTTCCAGTCCGAGCGGCACCTGATGCAGATCATCGATCGCATCGTCTCCGCCGTCGGCCGCCGCGTCGACGAGACCACCCCGATGGTGGATGCCCGGCTCTCGGACGGCTCGCGCTTCAACGCCATCATCCCGCCGCTCGCGCTCGACGGTCCTTGCGTGTCGATCCGTCGGTTCGGAACCGTCCCGATCATGGCCGAGGACCTCGTCGCCCTGGGCTCGTGCCCGCGACCGGTCCTCGAGGTCCTTCGCGGCTGCATCAAGAGCCACCTGAACGTCATCATCTCGGGCGGTACCGGCTCCGGAAAGACGACGCTGCTCAACGTCCTCAGTTCGTTCATCCCGAACCACGAGCGGATCATCACGATCGAGGACAGCGCCGAGCTCCAGCTCCAGCAGAACCACATCGTCCGCCTCGAGACGCGCCCGCCGAACCTCGAAGGCAAGGGCGAGGTCACCCAGCGCGACCTGCTGAAGAACTGCCTCCGCATGCGTCCTGACCGAATCATCCTCGGTGAGATTCGTGGAGCCGAGGCCATCGACATGCTCCAGGCCATGAACACGGGCCACGACGGGAGCCTGGGGACCGTCCACGCCAACACGACCCGCGACGCGCTCTCGCGCTTCGAGACGATGATCTCGATGGGCATGCCGAACCTGGTCGACAAGACGATCCGCGAGATGATCGCTCGGGCCCTGGACGTCATCATCCAGCTCGACCGCCTGCCGGACGGCTCGCGCCGCATCACGGCCGTGACCGAGATCATCGGCATGGAGGGCAACGTCGTCACGACGCAGGACATCTTCCTGTTCGAGCAGAAGACGATCGACGACGAAGGCCGCGTCCGCGGAACCTTCAAGGCCACCGGCACGCGGCCCAAGTTCGCGGAGAAGCTCCTGAAGAACGGCATCGACCTGCCGCCGGACCTCTTCCGCTTCCGGATGGAGGTCTGACGTGAACCGGTTCGTGATGATCTTCGTGATCGTCGTCGTCTTCGCGGCGGTGATGCTCGCGATGCAGGGCTGGTACTGGTACCGGATCACGCGCCAGCAGCAGGAAGAGAAGGAGCTCGCGCGCCGCCTAGGCACGCTCCAGCAGGACAACAGCGCCTCGCTCTTCCGCCTGAAGCAGAAGAAGGACGGTCCCAACAGCCTGGGCGACATCGGCGGACGCATCGCCTTGTCGCTCGACCAGCTGCTGCTCGAGGCCGGCAACCCGATGACGTTCCAGGCTCTGGTCGGCCGGATGGTCGTGGCCGCGCTCGTCGGCATCGTCGCCCTGTCCGTCATCACCACGCCGGTGGTCGGGCTCGGCGGGATCCTGCTCGCCTACATCCCGATCATGATGGTCCGCTCGAAGGCGACCAAGCGCGGCCAGGAGATCACCGAGCAGCTGCCCGACGCCCTCGAGCTGGTCGCCCGAAGCCTGCAGGCCGGACACGGAATCGCCGAGGCGATGCGGTCCTGTGCCGAGGAGATGAAGCCCCCGGTCTCGATGGAGTTCGGCCTCGTCTACGAGCAGAACAACCTGGGCCGGGACTTCCGCGAGTGCATGCAAGGCCTCATCGAGCGGAACCCGACCAACTTCGACCTGAAGATCTTCGCCTCGAGCGTGCTGCTCCAGCGCGAGACCGGTGGAAACCTGATCGAGATTCTCGAGAGCATCGCCAACGTCATCCGGAAGCGCTTCGTCTTCCACGGCAAGGTCAAGGCGCTCACCGCCGAGGCGAAGTTCTCCGCCATCATCCTGGGCGCCCTGCCCTGGTTCGTCACAGGCGCCATCTACGCGCTGCGCCCCGAGTACCTGAACCCGCTGTTCGACGACCCCCTCGGCAACCTGATGCTCGGCTTCGTCGTCATCTGGTTCACGCTCGGGTTCTTCGTGATGCGCGAGCTGATGAAGGTGGACGTATGACCCTGTACGTCATCGTCGGAGTCCTGTCGTTCCTGTGCGTCCTCGGTGTGGGGGCGAGCATCTTCGTCTTCGCGAATCCGCAGCGCACCGCCCAGGACCGCCTCCAGGACCTGACCGGAGTCGGCACCCAGCCCGAGTCCGCCAACCCCGAGCGACTGAGCGCGGTCAGCAAGGTCGTGGCCACCGTCGCCGCGCCTTCCGAGGACAGCGAGGACTTCAACGCCCTTCGCAGGCGCCTCAGCCAGGCCGGCTTCCGGCAGCGGAACAACGTCGAGATGTTCTCGGCGGCGCGCTTCACGCTGGCCGTCCTGTTCCCGCTGATCTGCTACCCGTTCACCTCGGACATGACGACGCTGTACGGCGTCGGCGCGGCGCTCGCGGCCTGTGCCTTCGGGTACTTCGCGCCCGCGCTGTACGTCACGAACACCCTGGAGAACCGCCAGGAAGCGATCATGAAGACGTTCCCGGACGCGCTCGACATGCTCACCGCATCCGTCGAAGCGGGTCTGGGTCTCGATGCCGCGTTCCGCCGCGTCGCCAACGAGATGGAGGAGGCAGCTCCCCTGCTCTGCGCCGAGATGAAGTCGGTGAACAACGAGGTCAGCGCGGGCGTGCCTCGCGTCGAGGCGCTCCAGCACCTGGAGCAGAGGACCGGCCTCCCCGAGATCGCCTCGCTGGTCAACGTGCTCGTCCAGGCCGAGCGCTTCGGTACCCCCGTGGCCCGCTCGCTCCGAGTCCACTCCGAGATGGTCCGAGTCAAGCGCATGCAGAGGGCCGAGGAGATGGCGGCGAAGATCTCGCCGAAGCTCACGGTCGCCATGATCCTCTTCATGCTGCCCTGCCTCGTGACCATCCTCCTGGGTCCGGCGGTCGTGCGCGTCGTCCGCACGCTGCTCCCGGCGATGGCTGGCCAGTGATCCTGCTCCTTCTCGCCTGCGCCGGCCGGACACCGCCTCCGGACACGTGGAACGTCGACGACACGCAGAAGGTCCACCAGGAGCTGATCCGCGCGTTCCTGGACGTCAACGACTGCGACAAGGCGCTCGACTCGGTGACCGGCGCTCGTGACCATGGGCTCGAGGGCGTCCAGCTCGACCTCCTCCACGCCGAAGCGCTGCTCTGCAAGGGCTTGCCTCGGGACGCCATCACGCTGCTCGACAACCGGTACCGGAACAACAGCCGCCGCAACGCGCTCGTGTGCGTGGCCCACGCGGACCTCGGCGAGCTCGACGACGCCGTCACGACCTGCCGCCTGGCCGTGCGCGAGCTGCCCAAGGACGCGCTGCGCTCGGACCAGGCCAAGGCGTGGCAGAACCTGGGCTTCGTCCTGGCCGCCTCGGACGAGCACGCCGACGCCGTCGACGCCTACCAGCAGGCCCTGCTCCTCGACCCGACCTATGGCCGGGCGCGGAACAACCTGGCGTTCTCTCTCGTCGCGCTCGGCAACGACGACGAGGCGCTGAACACCTTTCGGGTGGCCCTCCAGGAGCAGTACGGGAACGACCCGCAGCTGCTCGAGGCCAACGCCCACTACAACCTCGGCCTCGCGCAGCAGACGCGAGGAGACGAGGACCAGGCACGCCAGAGCTACCGCGAAGCCCTGACGACCGTCCCGGATCACGCCCTGGCGCTCGCCGCCCTGGATGATCTGTCACCGAACAAGGAGGCCCCATGATCCTCGCTCTCACCCTTGCTTGCGGGAGCCCTCGGCACCTGCAGTACGACTACTCACGCGCCTCGGCCGAGGCGTTCGACGCCCAGTCGGACCTGACGCGCGAGAGCGTCGCCAACGAGCTCTACCCCCTGATGGGGATCGAGGGACTCGCCATCCGGTACCGAGCAGCCGAGGCCGCAGCGGACAAGGAGAGCGCCGAGTCGACCCTGGACATGGTCGACTGACGCTTGGCGTGGAGCGCACGAGCGCAGATCGCAGCGCTCGCTGGCGGCTTGACCGCCGTCGCGGTCGTCGGCGCCCAGATCCCCTTCGTGCTCCAGGGTCAGGCCCAGCTGCACGCCATCCAGACCGAAGCGGTGGGGGCCGCGCTGGCCGGAGACATCGCGGTCTCCGATGAAGCTGGACTGACCCGCCTCGTCCGCCAGGCCGGGCTCGACTCAGCCGCCCTGCTGGACGCCTCGGGCGAGCCCATCGCCCAGGTCGGCGAGCCGCTGCCCGAGCTCCTGGCGAGCTGCCCGAGCTCCTCGCCCGCCGGAGTCACGATGGCGCTGGGGAGCCTCGAGCGGGACGGCGCGCTGCATCACGGCTCCTGCACGCGGACCGCCGGCGGCCACACCGTCGTCGCTGTCCGCAGCGCGCGGGGCTGGCGGTCGAGCGGTCGGAACCGGCAGATGCTGTTCTTCGCGCTGATCTTCGGCGCCCTGGCCGGAGGCGTGGTGGCCGGTACGGTCCGGAAGCTCCTCGAGCCGCTCGACGAGATGAAGGACGCCGCCCGTCGGCTGGCCATGGGCGAGAAGGTCGCGATGCCGCGCGGGAGCTCGCCCGAGCTGAGTGCCCTGGCCGAAGCCCTCGACGAGCTGGGCGACGCGCTCCGCGCCCGGGACGACGACATCGAGCTGCGGCTGGAGATCGTGCGCGAGCTGGGCGCGGTCGTGGCGCACGAGGTCCGCAACCCGCTGCAGTCCATCACGATGCTCTCGGACATCGCCGCCCACAGCGACGACCCCGAGGAGCGCGCGCGGGTCCTCCGAGACATCCAGGCCGAGCTCGGGGGCATCGAGCAGGTCATCCACCGACTCGTCGCCGCGGATGGAGAGCTGCACCTCATCCTGCGGGAGCAGAGGGTCGGCGACATCGCTCGCCGGGTGCTCCGGATCCTGGCTCCGGCCGCCACGAGCGCTGGCGTCGAGCTGCGGATGACCCGGACCGAGCCGGTGCGGGCCCTCATCGACGGTCCGCTCGTTCGCCGAGCCATCGAGAACCTGGTCCACAACGCGGTCGCGGTCCTCGACGAGCAGGGGGGCAAGCGGGTGGACATCTCCATCGAGGACGTCGACTGCGCCTGCCTCGTCACGATCGACGACGACGGCCCAGGCGTGCCCGAGGCGTCCCGCGAGAAGATCTTCGAGCCCGGCTGGACCGCTCGCCACGGGGGGACCGGGCTGGGACTCGCGCTGGCCCGCAAGGTCGCCGAGGCGCACGGTGGTACCTTGACCGCGCATTCTTCCCCTCTCGGCGGGGCCCGCTTCGAGCTCCGCCTCCCGAGCAGCGCATGAGTCACTCGATCCTCGTCGTCGACGACAACCGCACTGCGGCCGACGGCCTGGCGACCATCCTGCGTCGACACGGCCACGCTGCCCGCGCTGTGTACGGAGGCGATGAAGCCAAGGACGCGCTCGACGAGGGCACCTTCGACGTCGTGCTCACCGACCTGAAGATGGAGCCGGTCGACGGCCTGGACGTGCTCGCCCACGCCCGCGCGCTGTCGACGCCGCCCCAGGTCATCGTGATGACGGGGTACGGCACCGTCGACACCGCCGTCCAGGCGATGCACCTGGGCGCGAGCGACTTCCTCACCAAGCCGGTGGCGCCCAGCGAGATCCTCGAGAAGCTGGCCCAGCTGGCCGGTGGCGGCGTGACCATCCGCATCCAGGACGGCTCGTCGAACGCGGCCGAGACCCTGCGCACAGCGATCGGCGGGGTCGTCGCGGTCGACTCCACCGTGCTGCTCCTCGGCGAGGCCGGCAGCGGCCGGAACCAGCTCGCGCGGCAGCTCCACGCCGAGGGCTCCGACCCGGACAGCCCGTTCGTGGTCCTGTCCCACCCCGCTCGTGCCCAGCCCGAGCTCCTGGCGACGGCCGGGACTGTCTTCCTGCCGAACGTCGATCTGCTCGATCCTACCGAGCAGGTCCAGCTGGTGCAGCTCATCGACGCCCTGCCGACGGACGGCCCCCGTCTGATCGCCAGCGCCGCCGAGGACTGGCCCCAGACCGCCCAGTCGGACCCCCGGAGCCAGCAGCTCTACTACCACCTGGCGGTCCTGGTGGTGGGCGTGCCCCCGCTGCGCCAGCGGCCCGACGACATCTCGGACCTGCTGAGCGCGTGGATCGAGGCCCGAGCCGCCGCGCTCAGCCGGCCGGTCGTGGCCCCCTCGGACACCCAGATCCGAGCGCTGACCTTGCACGCGTGGCCAGGGAACCTGCGTGAGCTCGCCGCGGTGGCCGAGCGGGCCGTGGTGTTCGGGACCTCGGCATTCGACATCCAGGCGCGCGCCCCGGAGACGTCGACCTCGTCGCTCCCCGACCTCATCGACGGCTTCTCGCTGCAGGGGCACCTCGAGCAGGTCGAGCGCACGCTCCTCATCCGAGCCATCGATCAGTCCGACGGCGACCGCACCAAGATGTCGCGCATCCTGGGCGTCGAGCGGAACACGCTTCGCTACAAGCTGAACAAGTACGGGCTGCTGGACCGCACTTGAACGCCTCGAAGCCCCCCGACACCCGCGCGGCCATCCGCCGGGGTCTGGTCATGGTCGCGCTCGCCCTGGGAGCCATCGGCCTGGCCGTGCTGGCCCTGAGCCGCAGCGACATCGCCGAGGAGCAGGTCCGCGAGCTGTGGGAGCGCAGCAGCATCCCGATGCTGATCCTCGCCCAGGTGATGATGAGCCTCGTCATCGGGTTCATGGGCCTGCGCTGGAAGGCGTTGCTGCCCGAGGGCGACAAGCTGCCGACGACCGGCATGGCCGGCATCGTCGCGAGCGGGCTGCTGCTGAACTACGCCCTGCCCGGCCCCGTCGGCGAGCTCGCCGCGGCCGCTCTGGTGAACCGGCGCTACGGCGTCCCGACCGAGACGGCGCTGGCCGGCGGCATCAACGCGCGCTTCGTCGGGCTGGCGACCGCGGGTGGTCTGGCCGGCGCGGTCTACCTGCTCGCCGACCTGCCGGTCCCCGGCGAGTACGAGGGCCTGGTCGGCGGCGCGGCGCTCGCCATCCTGATCGGAGCGGTCTTCCTGGGCGGCATCAGCCGGTACCCGGGCGTGCTGCAGCGCATCTCGGCTGCGACGGTCGGTCGCCTGGCCGGCCCGGCGGGCATCCGTCGGCTGTTCGGCAAGCTGCACGAGGTCGTCGTGCGGGTCGCCAAGGCTCTGGCGGCGGTCCACCACCTGGGCCTGAAGAGGTGGGCCGCGGCCGTCTTCTGGTCCCTGTGCGCCCACATGAGCGTGACCACCGGCATCCTGATCGGAGCCTGGGGCATCGGAAGCGACCCCGACATCGCGGGGGCCCTGTTCACGTACTGCGCGGCCACGGCCGGCATCGTCATGCTCATCGCGTTTCCCGGCGGACAGCTCGGCTGGGACGCCCTGTTCCTGGCCTTCTACTCGGTGACCACGGGCGTCGAGCTGCCCGACGCCGTCGCCATCACGCTGATGGTCCGGGTCCAGCAGCTCCTGCTCCTGGTGGTCGGGGCGCTGGCGCTGCCCTTGATGGGCGGCGCGAAGGACTCATCAGCGGAGAGCCCATAGGTCCGGCTGCTCGCGCTCGTCGAACAGCGCGACGCTGGCGTAGATCCCCCACTCCTGGCCCTCGACCCGGCCGGTGGCGAGCACGCGGAAGCTCTCGTGGGGCTGCGACAGGATGCCCGCGTCGACGGCCACGAGCTGCCCGGACGTCCAGCCGGCTCGCGCGACCGGCGACACGATCTTCTCGGGCAGCAACACGACGTACGCACCCAAAGCGCCGCCCTTCTTGTTGGCCTCGAACCCACCGTGTCCGTCGGCGCCGAGCGTGGCCACCTCGCCGACGGGCACCACGATCGCCGCGTGGGTCGTGAACGCCCAGACCGTCGGGAGCGCATTCAGGCTGACGCGGCCGTGGATCGCGTCGACGTCGCCGACCTGGACGCCGCCGCCGATGAGCGGGTCGCCGATGGTCTGGCCGATGCCGCTGCGCACGCCACCCCACAGCGACGGGACGACCGGCGCGTCCATGTGGCGGTTGGCCCGAAGGCCCAGGATACCGCCGGGATGGTGGTTCATCCCCAGCGACGGGACGATGAACGGGTTTCGCCAGGCGTCCGTGTGCTCGGTGCCCGCGGGCAGCGGCTGGAACCCGACCCCGAGCTCCCACTGGCCGGCATCGGCGACGACGGCGGCCCACTCGGGCGCCAGGGTGCGCTGGAGGCCGTTGACCTCGAAGTCCGCGCGCAGGGCGGCCACCTCGAAGTCCAGGTACCCGCCGATCTCGGCCTGGCGCAGATCGAGCTCCATCACGTCGGGCGCCGTGTAGGCCACGAGCTCCGCGCCAGCGCCAACCTCGAACTCGACGGCATGGGCGACGGACACGACAAACGGCAGAAGTATCGACATGTCAAGAGTCTACAGCCTTGAAAGGCTGGGCGGGACGGATAGGTGGACCTTTCAGCCGTGTTGTGTGTCGGTAGTCTCGGCACCCGGAGGAGTCCCCATGCGTCTCATCGCCACCGCAGTTCTCGTGTCCCTCGTCGCTTGCGGCGAGAAGAAGCCGCCCGAGGCCGCCGCAGACGAGGCCGCCACCGCCGAGGCTCCCGAGCCCGTCGCGGAGCCGGAGCCCGAGCCCGAGCCCGAGCCCGAGCCGGCCCCGCCGCCCGAGCCCGAGCCCCCCACGGACAACGCCGACGTCAGCCTGACCGTCACCTTCGGCGGCGGCGCGTCCAGCTCGGGCCACATCAAGCGGATCGAGCGCAGCACCGACTGGTACGGCGAGGAAGGCTGGGACGACAGCGCCGCCAAGCTCACCATCGAGCTCGAGGGCAACGGCACGCTCCGTGACGTCACCTGGAACGAGATCAAGAGCATCACCATCGCGCCCGGAAGCGTCGCGTCGTCGACCGACTGCACCTACAGCAGCTCGTACTCCCCTTGGATGTACACCTGCGAGCTGCGCACGCCCTCGACCGCCATCACCACCGATGGCAAGAAGTGGAAGGTGAACACCCGCAACAAATGGCGGTTCACCTACGACGACGGGTCCGAGGTCGAGTTCTGGCTGACGAAGCACCCTGCGCGCATGCAGGACACCGAGCAGGTCACGCTCGACACCGTCAACCCCGAGAACTACGCCATCTACCAGCAGCTGCAGGATGAGCTCCGGGCCGAGTCCAAAGAGACCGTCCGCAGCATCAAGCAGTAGAGCCGGTCAGCCGGGCCGGGTCCGTCCGCGGACACCGGAGTGCACGAGGCGCGCGGCCAGCTCGGTCGCGACGCGCTCGAGCTTGAGCACGTCGATCCGCCCGAGGCGCCCCTCGGGCGGGTTGAGCAGCTCGAGGCAGCCGAAGACCTCGGACGACGAGGCCACCGGCACGACGACGACCGCGCGGGTCTCGAAGCCCGTCGCCTGGTCGACGGCGCCGTAGTGGCGGTCGTCGCGGTGCACGTCGGCGACCGTCAGCGCCATGGCGTGATCGACGCAGAAGCCGACGAAGCCCTTGCCGTACGGCAGGCGCATCGCCCGGAGCTTGTTGGCCATCTCGCCGGCGACCGCGATGAACAGCAGGCCCGCGTGCGGCGTGGCCTCGACCGCAGCGCCCGCCTCGCTCTCGATGCTGCGCATGGCCGCGTCGAGCGACAGCTCCCAGGCCCCGGCGGCGTTGGCGGCCCCGGCGATGCGTCCCAGTGCCTCCATCAGGACGGCGTCCTGCTCGATGTCCGGCGTGTCCTCGTCGTCTTCGGCCAGGTCCAGCGTGCGCTCGAGCCCGTCGTCCAGGGTCTGCTCGACGCTGACGCTGTCGTCGTCGTCCTCGCCCTCGAAGATCTGGTCTTCGGTGTCCTCGGCCACCGGCGGTGGCGACGGTGGCGCCCCCGAAGGCAGCACGACGTAGCCGATGCCCGACCGCACATCGCGCGCGATGACCGTCCCGTTCGGGAGCATCTCGCAGGCGAGGCGGTCGATCGCCACGTCGCCACCCAGCGCCTGGATGCCGTTGCCCATCGCAACGATCCAGTTGGGGGCATCGATCGTCACGGGCGGCTCGCCCCGGCGCATCACGGTGAATAGGGGCACCAGCCCTCCCGGTCCACGAATGGGTAACGCAGGAGTCCCGTCATCGCCGAAGCACCTCCCAAGGACCCGAAGGACCTCGTCGCCCGATTCCGTACGTGGGCGGTGGTGGCCATCGCCGTGGGCACGCTGCTGTACGTCGGCGGCACCGTCTGGGCCGGGTTCTCCGAGGTGGGCGACGTGCTCGTCGGGTTCGCCTGGTGGATCTACATCCCGGTCCTGCTGCTGACGCTCGTCAACTACGGTCTGCGGTTCTGGAAGTGGCACTACCTGTGCGGGCGCGTCGGCGCGCATGTCCCGTTCATGGACAACCTGGTCATCTACATCGCGGGCCTGGCGATGGTGATCTCGCCCGGCAAGGTCGGCGAGTTCCTGAAGCCCTACCTGGCCACCCGCCGGACGGGCGTGCCGATGGCCAAGACCAACGCCGCGGTGGTGAGCGAGCGCCTGACCGACGGCATCGCCATGCTCATCCTGGCGGCGATCAGCGTCGGCACCTACGCCGCGGACCAGAGCTACATCCTGTGGATCCTGGCTGGCGCCATCGGGGCCGGCTTCATCGTCCTGCTCAGCCGCGGGGCCTCCATCCGCATCATCCGGTTGCTGGGCCGACTCCCCGTCGTGGGCCGCATCGCCCCGAAGCTCGAGGAGATGTACCTGGCGCTGCGCACGTGCCTGGCCCCTGGCCCGCTGCTGTTCACGATGGTGCTCAGCATGGTCGCGTGGGGAGCCGAGTGCGTCGGCTTCCTGCTCATCTTCCAGGGCCTCGAGGTCGAGGCCAGCCTGGACGCGAGCACGTTCCTCTACGCGTTCGCGACCATCGCCGGCGGTGCCATGCCCGGCGGGCTCGGCGTCGCGGACGGTGCCCTGGTCGGCGGGACCGTGAAGATCTTCCAGACGAGCGAAGCGGTCGCCGTCGCGGGCGCGCTGCTCATCCGGGTGGCGACCCTGTGGTTCGGCGTCGTGCTCGGAGCCATCGCGCTCCTTCGCATCGACGCCCTGCTCAAGAAGTCGCCGACCTCGACGAGTACTCCGACAGCCACCGATTGATGTCCGCGCTCTCCAGGAGCGCCACACCATCGATGAACAGACACGGCACCTGCGTGCCCCCGGTCTTCTCGCGGAGCTCGTCGCGGGCGCCGTCCTCAGACCGCGTGTCGCGCATCTCCAGCTCGAGTCCGAGCTCCTCAGCGTGTCGCATCACGCACACGCAGAACGGGCAGGCGTCGAACTTGAACAGCACGAGCGCCCGATCCTGGTCGGCGGACGGCACGGTGGGACCTCGCTGCACCGGGCGGCGGGGCACCTTCGGCCGCGCCGTCCGGGCCGACTTGCGCCCGAACAGACGGTCGAACAGACCCAAGCTCTACTGCGGGAAGGCGTGGCAGCCGTAGCAGCCGAAGCCCTCGCCCGTCTCCGGGTTGAACGGCTCGGCGCCGAGCATCTCGATCGCCGACGGCGTGACCGTCTCGTACATGAAGTCGACCCAAGGGTCGTCGCCGGGCACCGGGAAGTTCTCCGGGTCGAGCGGGCTGACGGTCAGGGCGAAGTCCTCGTCGTCCGAGCCGGCGTGGCAGTCCTGGCAGCCCATCTCCGGCCAGTACTCGGCCGAGGCGTTGTTGAAGTGGCCCTCCATCGTCGGCTCGAAGGTCGTCCACATGAACGTCTTGCGCTGGTCGACGTCCATCTCGGCCCAGGCGACGTCCGTGTCCGCGTCCGAGTCGGTGTCCGCATCGCTGTCGGAGTCCGAGTCGGCGTCCGCATCGGTGTCGGCGTCGCTGTGCTCGGCGGAGTCGTGGCCGTCGTCCTTGTCGCCACAGGCGAGGACGAGAGAGAGGCTGAGAAGGGTCATGGTCTGGCTCTCCGGCCGGGACAATAGCGCGCCGTAGAGCTCGATTGACCCATCTGAGCGACAACGCATCGTTCCAGATAGGGATCGCCCATGTTCACCGCTGCATGCATCCAGATCCAGGGCTCCTCCGACGTCGAACGGAACCTGCGCGTGACCGAGGACCTCGTCCGCCGGGCCACCGCGATGGGCTGCTCGCTCGTCGCCACGCCCGAGGCCACGACCTACCTCGGCCCCCACGACCGGAAGATCCACTTGAGCGAGGCTGTCGACGGCCCGACCCATCGACGGCTGGCCGACCTGGCCGCCGAGTTGGGCATCCACCTGCTCGTCGGCTCCGTCGCCGAGCGCGCCGCCGAGCACCCGGCCCGCTGCCACAACACCTCGCTGCTGTTCGGCCCCTCGGGCGAGCTCCTGTCCAGCTACCGGAAGATGCACCTGTTCGACGTCGACATCCCGGGAGGCGTCCGCTTCTCCGAGAGCGCCACGTGCGCTCCCGGGAACACCCCCGTGGTCGCGCAGACCGAGCTGGGGCCGATCGGCCTGACCATCTGCTACGACCTGCGCTTCCCCGAGTTGTACCGGACGCTCGTGGACGCCGGCGCCCGAATGCTGGCGGTGCCGTCGGCCTTCACGCTGATGACCGGCAAGGACCACTGGCACGCGCTGCTGCGGGCCCGGGCCATCGAGACCCAGTGCTACGTGCTGGCCCCCGGCCAGTGGGGCGCCCACGACGACGGTGGGCTGCGTCGCAGCTACGGGCACTCCGTCATCATCGACCCGTGGGGTGTCGTCGTGGCCGAGTGCAGTGACGGCGAGGGCCTGTGCGTCGCCGAGATCGACCTCGACAAGGTGGCGAGCGTCCGGAAGTCGATGCCGCTGGCGGACCATCGACTGATCTGAGGCTCAGGCGTTCACGCCCTCTTCCCCGAGCCGCGCGACGTCGGCATCGGACAGGACGCCCCGGCCTCCCTGGATGAACTCCTGCAGCGCCGGGAACTCGGCCGCTCGCGCCTCGTCGAGCGTACCGACGAAGCTCATCTTCCGGTCGTACAGGAACGCCAGCCGGTCGGTGACCGTGAAGCAGCTGTCCATGTCGTGCGTGACGACGACGCTGGTCACCCCGAGCTGTTCCTTGAGCCGCAGGATCAGGCCGTTGATGCGCCGGACGTTCAGCGGGTCGAGGCCCGTGGTCGGCTCGTCGTAGAGGATGACCTCGGGCTGGACCGCGATGCTGCGCGCCAGGCCGACGCGCTTCTTCATTCCGCCGGAGAGCTCGCTGGGCCGCAGGTCGTTGATGCCGGGCATTCCCACCATCTCCAGGACCTCGTCCACCCGCTTCATCTGGTCGGCCGTCGTGCCCCAGTTGTGCTCGACGAGGGGGTACCGGATGTTCTGCGAGACCGACAGCGAGTCGAACAGCGCCGCTCCCTGGAACAGCATCGCCACCCGACGGCGCAGGTTCAGCAGGTCCTTCCCCTGCATCTGGGTGACCTCGTCGCCGAACGCCGTGATCGAGCCCGCGTCGCAGGACAGGAGCCGGATGAGCATCTTCAGCATGACGCTCTTGCCCATGCCCGAGCCGCCGATGACGGTCAGGACCTCGCCGCGGCGGACCTCCAGATCCAGGTCCTCGTAGATCTTCTTGTCGCCGAAGGCCTTGAAGACCTTGTCGAACCGGATGACGACCTCGGACATCAGAGGGCCAGGAACAGCTTGGTGAGCAGGAAGTTGCTCACCAGCACGGTGATGCTGACCGCGACGACCGTGTTCGTCGTGGACTGCCCGACGCCTTCGGTGCCGCCGCGCGTGTTCAGGCCGATGTAGCAGCCGATGATGGCGATGACGTACCCGAAGAACACACTCTTCGCGAGGCCGTGGAACAGGTCCGGGATCTCGATGGTGTCGATGACCTGCTCGACGAAGAAGCGGGGAGTGATGCCCACCTCCTGCATCGTGATGAGCATGCCGCCGAAGCAGCCGACGAAGTCCGCGAGGATGGTCAGGAGCGGCAGCATGATGACGCACGCCAGGACCCGCGGGACGACCAGCTTGCGGACCGGATCCGCGCCCAGGGCCGAGATGGCGTCGACCTGCTCGGTCACGTTCATCGAGCCGATCTCGGCGGCGAACCCGGCTCCCACACGCCCGCCCACGAGGACCGCGGTGAGCGTCGGCCCGAGCTCTCGGAACATCGCGAGCGAGACCAGCTTGCCGGTGTAGAGCGAGGCGCCGTAGGGCTCCAGGCCGACCGCGAACTGGATGGCCATGACCGCGCCGGTGAACAGCGCCGTGAGCACGGCGATGGACCAGCTGCCGATGCCGGCCTGGTCCATCTGCGCGATGAGCAGGGGCAGCTCGAGCGGCGGACGCACGATCTCCCGGAACGTGCGCAGCGTCAGCTTCGCGACGCCACCGACGTGCGCCAGCAGCTGGGCGGCTTCGTTCACGTCGATCCCTTCATCTTCAGTACGTCGTCCGGAAGCCCGAGACGGCCGTCTGGTACCCCGACCAACCGTGCTGGAACCGCTCGCCGGGAGGGCCGATGATGACGATGTCGTAGACGCACAGGTCCTTCTTCAGGACCGTCGCGCCCATCTCCACCGGGACGCCGTCGAGCGAGCCCTCGGCCCGCATCATGTACGCGCTCCGCCCGTCGAGCTCGAAGTGCTCCTGGAAGGCGGCCTCGCCGACGCGGACGCCGAAGGACAGGTGCTCGGCCAGGTCCTCGAGGCGCGCGTCCTCGAACCGGCTGCCGCAGTTGCTGTCGGCGTAGATGACGGTGCCGGCGTCCGTGTGACGGAACGCGAAGTCGGCGCCCCCGGACTTGACCTTTCGCCAGCCATCGCCGGGCTCACCCAGCTCGTACCGGCCCTCTCTGGCGGTGGCGGCGCGTGTGGCCTTGTTGCCACAGCCCAGGGTGAGTGCGAGCAGGATCACGACGCCTCCCGGTTCCGAGCCGCTTCTTCTTCGTCCTCGAGGATGGCCAGGAAGACCGCCTCGAGGTCTGCGGCGCCCTCGGCCCGCTGCTTGATCTCTTCGTACGTGCCCTGGGCCGCGATGCGACCACGGTGGATGATGGCCAGGCGGTCACAGACCTCCTGCGCGACGTCCAGCGAGTGGGTCGACAGGAACACCGTCCGCCCGGCATCCGCCTGCTCGCGGAACACCGACTTGATCTGCTTGGCGCCGCGCGGATCGAGGCCCACCATCGGCTCGTCGACGATCAGGAGCTCGGGCTCGTGCAGCAGCGCGGTCGAGAGCGTCAGGCGCTGCTTCATGCCGTGGCTGAAGCCCTCGACCAGCTCGTCGCCGAACTCCAACAGACCGTGGAAGTCGAGGAGCTCGTCCCCACGACGCTTGATGAACGCGTCGTCGAGCCCGTACAGGCCGCCCACGAACTGGAGCATCTCGCGAGCCGTGAGCTTCTCGTACAGGTACGGCCGATCCGGGATGTACCCGGTGCGAGCCTTGGCCCCGACGGGGTCCACGGCCATGTCGACGCCATCGATCCAGAGCCGGCCACCGGTCGGCGGCAGCACACCGCTCAGGATGCGGATCGTGGTGGTCTTGCCGGCACCGTTGGGGCCCAGGAAGCCAAACACCTCGCCGGCCTTCACATGCAGGTCGAGCGGGTGCAGAGCCTGGAAGCTCTGGTAGCGCTTCTCGATGCCTTCGGTACGAATCACGGAGCGACCATCCTACCGCGCCTCGATCAGGTGGAAGCCCACCCGGCCCATGACGCCCATGATCTCGATCTGCTTGTCCAGATCCCCCTCGACGACCTTGACGTGGGTCGCGTCCGCCGGGAACTGCCCGAACGTGGGGTCGACGGCCACCCAGCCGAGCTCCTCGCCGAACCAGACCTCGGGCCATGCGTGGTAGTAGAAGCCGCCGCTGCCGATCCGCTCGGAGTAGACGAGCCCCGCGGCGATCCGGCTGGGGATGTCGATGCTCCGGGCCAGCGCCACGAACAGCGCCGTGTGCTCGTTGCAGTCGCCCTGTCCGACCTCGAGCACCTCGAGCGCGTTCGGCACGCCGATGGTCGGGGCCTTGATGAGGTAGCCGTAGACGTGGTCGTTCAGCGCCTCGACAGCGGCTCGCCGATCCGTCGCGTCGCCGGCCACGTCCTCGGCGCGCCCGCGGATCTTCGGGTGGGCCGAAGCCAGGAAGGGAGTGGGCTCGGTGTACTCGGCGGCGACCTCGTCCGCGCCCGCCACGGGGACGTCGCGCGGGATCTCGGCGGCGAGAGGCGCCTCCATGCGGACCCGCTTGTCCTCCTGGATCTGGTGCGGCGGGTCGTGGTCGATGAGTTCGGGGTCGACCCCGCTGATGGCCAGCTCGAGGAAACGCAGCGAGCGCGGGTCGTCCAGCTTGCCGCCGGTCAGCTTCACGGACGACAGCGCGATGATGTCGACCGGCTCGGCGCCCGCCGGCATCGTCTGGGCCTGCTCACGTGTCTCGCGCACGAGCTTCAGGCCGAGGGCCCCCTCCTCGCGGATGAGCTGCCCGTCCGGGGTGACGAGCGCCCGGGTCATGATGTCGCCGTAGGTGCGCTCGACCCAGTAGGCCTCCTCGCCCTGCCGCGTGACCCCGTCGATCGTGATGGCCGGAAGCAGCTCGACGTCGACGATCCGGAGCACCATCGGTTGCTTGCTGAGCGTGATGGGGTCGAAGTACGGCACCTCGTACGACTGCCCGATGGCGAGGTCGTTCTCGAGGCTCCCGATCCACGCGTTCAGTGAGACGCTCATCTGCGGCGGCTCGGTGATGTCGACCCGCATGGTCTGCAGTTCGCCGGCCTGGACGAGCTCGATGACGATCTCGTCGGCACGGACCTCGCCCCGAGCCGTCAGCCGGACCGGATCAGAGTCCATGAAGAAGTCGAACTGGCGCACGACGTTGTCGGGCCCCACCACGGCGTTGCTCACGGTGACGACCCGCTTGATCTCACCGAACGCCGCCACCTCGAAGGCCGAGCGGCTGCGCAGGAGCTGCCCTCCGTCGTTCGTCGGGCTGCTCGACGACACGGAATACCCCGCCTTGACCCCCTCGAAGTAGATGCCCATCCACGTCTCGCTGGACGCTCCGCTGACGAGCGCCTGGGGGGCGATCGGCAGGACCTCGCCGCGCGGGTCGGTGTCCCAGACCAGCCAACCGGCCAGCCCGATCCAGACGAACAGTGCCGTCGCCTCGACGATCAGCAGCAGGGAGGGGCGGCGCAGAGCGGCTCCGAAGGAGAACGAACGACGCCGATCAGATAACATCGGCCCCCCGTCCGGAGACGCTTGTAGGGATGCAGGTCGCGACGCACACCGTCTCTCATGGCGCTCGAGCAGCCGGTCGTTCGACGACCGAGGCCACCGACGACGTCGGCCTGGGCTGGTGCGCCGTGGCACACACCACCGTCGGCGGGTCGCTGCTCGACGGGGAGCTCGGAGGGGCGACGTCCTCGCTCGTGTTGGACACGGTGCACAGCCACCTGCGTAAGCACGCCGGCGCGCGGGACGACTTCCAGGCCACGGACGCGGGGCGCGAGCGCATCCTCGACATCCTGCGCACCGCGGTGAACATCGCGTCGCGCGAGGTCAACGCGCTGCGGGCACGCCGCGGCGCGGACCTGAACGTGACGCTGGACGGGGTCTGGGCCGTGGGCGGCGAGGCGTTCATCGCGCACGTGGGAGATGGCCGCGTCTACCTGCTCCGCAAGGGCCTGGTGCACAAGCTCACGCAGGACCATGTCGAAGGTGACGAGCTGCACGACTCCCTGCCCGGCCAGGCTCGCCCGATGGTGCTCCCGCGCCAGCCGCTGAGCCGCGCGCTCGGACCGGCCACGAACGTCGAGACCGAGACCATGACGCTCCAGCTCGTCGACTCGGACCGCCTGGTGCTGACCAGCCCCTGGCTCCATCGAGGCCTTGACGACCTGGCGATCCGCGAGGCGGCGGGCGACCCCGTCCCGGACGGCGTGACCGCCCGACTGCTCGGGACGGCCCGCAACAACGGCGTGGATGAAGACGTCTGCTGTGCGCTCATGGACGTCGGCGAGGTCGGCACGGAAGCAGCAGGCGCCGCACAGGGACGCCTCGCGACCCTGGCTCGCATCCCTCTGTTCGCCTACTGCACCGAGCGCGAGCTCCTGGCCATCGCCGGCATCACCCGCCCCGTCCGCTACCGGGCTGGCGGCGCGGTGTTCCATCAAGGCGAGCCCGGTCAAGGCCTCTACCTGGTCGTGCAGGGCAGCCTGAAGGTCGAACAGGACGGCTCCGAGATCGCCCAGATCGGCACGGGCGCGAACTTCGGGGAGATGTCGATGCTCGACCATCCCCAGCGCTCCGCCACGGTGCGCGCCCTCGAGAACAGCGAGCTCCTGCTCATCACGCGGAACGCCTTCTTCGAGCTGCTCAAGCGAGACCCGACCCTGGCGGTCAAGGTTCTCTGGAACATGCTCCTGCGTCTGTCTGCGAACCTGCGGGTCGCAAACCGGCAGAACAAGCCCGAACCCCCTGTGCCATGACCGACGCCGTCGACATCACCGCCTGGGCCGCCTCCGACGTGGGCCGCGTCCGCAAACACAACGAGGACGCCTACCTGATCGACGCCGATCTGGGGCTCTACGTCGTCTGCGACGGCATGGGCGGCTTCAAGAAGGGCGAGGTCGCCAGCGGCCTTGCATGCAGCGTCGTGCGCGAGTCGGTGGCCGCCGGCCGTCGCACGCTCGAGCTCCACGCGAAGAGCCGTGGCCCGAGCACGACCGCCGCCGTCAGCGCGCTCCTGCAGAACGCCGTGCAGCGCGCCTGCGAGGAGATCTACCAGGCCTCGACGGCGCTCACGGGCGACGGCGGCCGCATGGGGACCACGCTGGATGCGGTCCTCCTCATCGGAAACCACGCGTTCACCGCGCATGTCGGCGACGGGCGGATCTACCTCGTCCGAGACGGCGAGTGTCACCAGGTGACCGAGGACCACTCGCTCATCCAGCAGCAGATCCGCGAGGGGCTCATCACCCCGGAGCAGGCCCGAAAGGCGAAGAACAAGAACGTCATCACGCGCGCGCTCGGCGTCTTCCCGTCGGTGCTCGTCGACCTCCTGCACATGGAGGTCACGCCTGGCGACGCGCTCGTGCTCTGCAGCGACGGACTCCATGGCTACGTCGGCGCTCCCGAGCTCGTCGGCCCGACCGCCGAGACCACCGGTGGCACCGACAAGCTCGTCGGCCTGGCCAACAGCCGCGGCGGACGCGACAACATCACCATGATGACGCTCCGCGCGAGTCACGCTGGCGCCGAGACCCCGAGCGCGGCCGGCGCCAGTCACCACATCGACGGCCTGCGCCGCTGCGACCTGTTCAGCTTCTGCACCTACCGCGAGCTGGTCCAGATCGCGGCCATCTGCGAGCACCGAAAGGTCGCAGCCGACACCATCCTCTTCCAGGAGGACGACATCGGTCGCGAGTGCTTCATCCTCGAGGAGGGCACGGTCGAGATCACGCGCGGCGGCGTCACGCTCGTCGAGCTGGAGCCGCCCGCGTACTTCGGCGAGATGTCATTCATCGACTCGCCCCGCCGGAGCGCAACGGTCCGCACCACGTCGGACTCGACCTTCCTCGTGCTGTCGCGCAACGACTTCCTGCGGCTCGTCCGCCAGGACTCGGCGCTGGCCACCAAGCTGATGTGGCGTCTCCTGCACCACCTCTCCCGCATGGTCCGCAACACGAACGCGCGGGTGCTCGCCGGGGTCACGACCCTGGAGCTCGACCACCTCCAGGACGTGGACTGAGTCGAAATCGAAGGCCTTGGCGCCCCGTACACGGCCCGAAGGTTAGGGACACACGATGGCGAACGAACCGGACGACATCCTCGACTACGCGGAAGAGGGCGGCTCCAGCTTCGGCTGGATCTGGGAGCTGTTCAAGACGTGGGGCCCGGCCGTCCTCGCCGTGTTCGCCATCCGCTCGGCGATCGCCGAGCCCTTCCGCATCCCGTCCGGCTCGATGGTCCCGACACTGGAGATCGGAGACCACATCCTGGTCAGCAAGTTCAGCTACGGGCTGAAGGTGCCCTTCACGAAGTTCGTGCTCGTGCCTCTCGGTGAGCCGACCCCCGGCGACATCATCGTCTTCGAGTGGCCGCCGAACCCTGAGCTCGACTACATCAAGCGCGTCGTGGGCGTGCCCGGCGACGAGGTCGAGGTCATCGACAACGTCGTCTACGTGAACGGCGTGGCCCAGGAGAAGGAGTTCGTCGAGCAGCTCGTCTTCAAAGACGACAGCTGCCGCGAGGAGAAGGTGAAGGCGTACCGGGAGGACCTCCAGGGCGTCGAGCACTGGGTGCTCACGAGCACCGCCTACGGCCGCCAGAGCCTGGCCAACTTCCCGAAGACGATCATCCCCGAGGACCACGTCTTCGTGATGGGCGACAACCGCGACAACAGCGCGGACTCGCGCGTCTGGGGCACGGTTCCGAACGAGAACATCAAGGGCCGCGCACACTTCGTGTGGCTCAGCTACGACGCCTGCATGGCGAACGAGCCCAACGGGATGCCGCTGTTCGGCGAGTTCCGCATGGAGCGCATCGGCCACAGCCTCGAGTAGTGCCGGACCGCCTCCGAGCTGCACTCGCTCGCCCGACCGACGCCCCACCCGAGCCCGAGGGCTTGTTCACTCGCGCCGCCGTCGCGATGGCCTTCCACGACGGCCACATGCTGATGATCAAGCGCTCCGAGCGCGAGGGCGACCCGTGGTCGGGTCACATGGCCTTTCCAGGCGGCAAGGAAGAGGACCAGGACGTCGGCCCCGTTGAGACCGCGACGCGAGAGGCCCACGAAGAGCTGCGACTCGAGCTCGTCGGCGCGTCGCTGCTCGGCGAGGTCACCCCGCTCCGCACCCCGTTCAAGGCGAAGGGCAAGGTCCACTACGTGCACGGCTACGTGTTCGACCTGCCGCAGGCGCCTGGCCTGGTGCCCAACGGCGAGGTCCAGAGCACCCACTGGTTCGAGCTCGACCGGCTGCTGCGCGGCGAGGGTCGCGGCAGCTTCGAGTGGCGCGGCTGGGAGATGCCCTCGGTCACGCTGGACGGGTGCTTCATCTGGGGCATGTCGCTGCGCATGATCGACGATCTGCTGGACCGGATCCGGGCCGAGTAGGTTGTCGGGAGTGGACTGTCCTCCCCTCCCCGCCGACTGGCTCGAGCACCCGAGCCTCGGACTGCGGGCCGCCGCCGCCGAACACCCGGACTGCGTGCGCGAGCAGCTCGCCGCGCTGGGCCTGGACTCCGCCGGCGTGCTCGGCGACATCCCGGCCGCCCCACCCCTGCCGTTCAAGGACGTCCGGGACGGCTACGGCGTACCGACCTCGGTCGAGTCGGACAACTTCGTCGTCCGGTGGGGAACGGGCGTCGACGACGCGGCCGCCCAGGGCCTGCTCGAGGACCTCGAGGCCGCCTGGTCCGTCGAGGTCGACGAGCTCGGCTTCCCCCTGCCTCGCGGAACCGACTCCTGGAAGCTCAACGTCTACGTCGGCGACACGGGCGGCAACACCCCCACGGACTTCGGGGCCGCCGGGTACTACGCGGTCGACGACGAAGGCCACCCCATGCTGGTGGTCTCGCTCGACACCGCCCAGGACGTCGACGGGCGCCGGCACATCACGACGGCGCACGAGTTCTTCCACGCCATCCAGGACTCGACTGGCTCCTATGCCTTCGGCACGGGCGAGCGCGGCTCCTGGTGGTGGGAGTCCACGGCGGTCTGGGTCAACCTGCTGGTCCACCCCGACAACCCCGGTGCGGCCGACTATCTGCTCGGCTGGACGTTCTTCCCCCACCTGTCCGTCGACCACTTCGTCTACCCGGACGGGCTGTCGCTGGAGCCGTACCACGCGTATGGCGCCTTCCTGTTCGTCGAGGCGCTCGACGATGCGGAGCTGGTCCGTCGCAGCTGGGTCGAGCCGACGAGCGACGACCCGCTCGAGACCCTGGACGACCTGCTGTGGGAGACGGGGGACTCGGTCGACGAGGTCCTGCTCGAGCTGTGGCCTCGCGTCGTGACCTGGGACCTGGACCCGACCTACCAGCAGGCCCACGAGCGCGACGCCGAGCGCTTCCCCGAAGACGACAAGCGCATCACCAGGGTGCTCGGGCTCGACATCTGGGACGGGGTCGACGACGAGCTCCTGCCACGCGACCGGGGGGTCAACCACCTGTGGGTCGTGCCACCGGAAGGGACCGTGGTGACCGACATCCGCTTCGAGGGCGAGGCACAGGGCTCCGCCGGGACCGCCGCCGAGTGGACCGTCCTGGCCGTCCGCGACGACGAGACGCTGACCGATCCCGACGAGGTCCACGGCGACGCGCCGTTCATGCTCGTCGTCGCTCCGTTCGCCCGCGTCCGGGTGGACGACGAGACGTTCGACTACCAGGTGCGCGCGGACCCGAAGACGCGGGACTGTGGCTGCGGCGTCCACGGCACCTCGCCCCCCGGTGGACTGGCGCTCGTGCTGCTGTGGCTCACTGCACGAGCAGGTTGGGGTCGGCGCGCTCGCGCTCGGACTTCCGCCGCCAGTTGAGGGCGTCGATCTCGGCGCCGATCAGGATGGTCTGGCCGAGCAGGTAGAAGTAGAGAAGCAGCCCGATGGCGGCGCCCAGCGAGCCGTACGTGGCGCCCAGATCGGCGATCTGGTTCGCGTAGAACTGGAAGACCAGCGTGACGAGCACGATGGCGCTGGTCGCGAACAAGCTGCCCCAGGTGCTCCACGACCAGGTCATGGGGGTGTTGGCGCCGAACCGGTAGAGCAGGTTGATGATGCCGTGCAGCATCAACAGCACGATGGGCCAGCGCAGGACGGTCAGGGTGTCCCGCAGGCCCGGCTCGATCCAGCCCTGGTCGCTGGCGAGCTCGATGCCGACCGTGCCGAGCGTCATCAGCAGCAGCGCCACGACCGAGCTCGCCATCGTGGCGACGGTGATGACCAGGCCGATGCCGCGTCGGACGAAGAAGTTCCGGCCCTCGCGCGCTCCCCACGCCGCGTTGACCCCGCGGATGGCCGCCGCGATGGCGCGCTGGCTCGAGTAGATCGAGACGACCAGTCCGATGATGATGCGCCCGCTGGCCTCGGCGTAGACGATGCGGTGGACCTCGCCGACGATGAGGTCGCCCACCACGGCCGGAAAGGCGTCGGCGACCAGCGTCTCGAGTGCCTGGATCTCGTCGGCCAGGTCGAACCAGCTCAGCAGGCCCAGCAGCGCGACCAGGAACGGGAAGACCGCGAAGAGCAGGAAGTACGCCATCTGGGCGGCGCGATCGATGATCTCGTGTTTCCGCGCCGAGCGGCCGAGCGTGATGAGGTAGCCCAGGACCCCGACCCGCTCGGCGAGCCAGTCGACGACCCACTTGATCACGGGCTGCCGACGACCCGGACGACGTGGTCGGTGTAGCCACCCTCGCGCTCGATGGTCATCCGCTCGCCGTCCACGATGATCCAGATGTCCATGACCCGGTCGATCGAGCCGCAGTCGAAGTCTCCCTCGGGCCGGACCCCACACTTCTGCTCGGTCTGGCTGCTGAGGATCCAGAACTCGGCGAGGTCCGGCGAGGGCGTGCCGACGAGCTTTCCGGTGAAGTGCAGGTCACCGCCCGGGTACTGGGGAGGCTCCAACGCCGGTGGGGGACGCTCGCCCTCCCACAGCGTGTAGACGCGGACGCCGGTCCCATCGTCGTAGTCGGTGACGTCGACGGCAGCCTCGAAGATGCTGTCCATCTGCTCGAGGCCTTCGTCGGTGTACCGGACCTTGTCGACGACGACGTACTTGAGGCCCTCGCCCATCAGCCACGGCAGCTCGTTCACGTAGGCGGACTTTCCGACCCGCGCCGAGCCCGGGACCTGCTGGCCCATCGTCGCGAACGCCAGATCACTGAGGTTCTTGGCCAGGAGTCCGGCGTCTCCGGGTCGCTTCACGAGCGTGACCAGATCCGGCGCCGTCCAGGCCTTCTTGTCGACGAGGACCTGGAGGACGAGCAGGTCGCCGCTGGCGAGGTCCGGCGACAGGCTCGCGAAGACGGGCAGGTCGCTGCGGTCTTCGCCGCCTCCTCCGGGGACCTCGAGGGGCGCGAACAGGACCGCCGCGTCGTCGTCACGGTCCTCGGCGATGGCCGTGGTGAACGCGAACTGTGGCTTGTCCATCGTCGGGTACGCGTGCTTGTAGCCGCTGCTGACGACGCCCCAGTACGTCATGATCCCGGCCAGGACGACGCCGATCCCCAGCTCGACGGCGGGCCACCTCCGAAGCGGAACGGAGCCCCACCACAGGCCGACCGAGAGCACGACTGCGGCCGCGGCGAGGTACCGGCGGGGGAACCGCACGACCTGTCCGATCGGCCCGTCCGCCCACCACAGCGTCCAGTCGTGGTGCTGGGCGAGGAAGAAGAAGAAGAGCCCCAGGACGGTCAGCCAAGGGGTGCGTCGGATCGCCAGGAGCCCGCCGGCGGCGAGCGCGATGAGGTGCGGGGCGGGAGGCCCCCAGATGCTTCCGGCGCTCCAGGAGAGGCCGCCGGGATGCATCGCCAGGTACTTGATGTTCTTGAGCGAAGCGGCGTTGGCCAGGCGCAGATCGCCCTGGTCCCCGGCCGAGTCGAGCGAGATCCCGGACAGCACGGGCCAGACGGCCAGGCACACGAGGCCGACGCCGACGAGCACGACCACCCCCGAGACCGCTGCAGCGCCCATGCCCTTGCGCGTGCGGGTGGTGGTCAGCACGCCGAGCATGCAGACCGCCGTGAAGCTGCCGTAGTAGACGGACTCCAGGCAGGTCAGGACGAAGATCACGCCGGTCGCGACGCCCCAGCGCCAGCTCCCGCGGCAGGCGAGCGTCATCGCGCCGATGGCCAGCGGCATCCAGCCGACCGCCAGCACCTCGAGCGTGCCGTCGCGGAGCGCTCCACCGAGCACCGGCTGGGTGGCCACGAGCGAGCCAGCCAGCGTGGCGGAGCCCCAGCCACCACCCAGGACACGCGTCAGCCAGGCGGTCGCGCCGAACGCGAACAGGCAGTGGAAGAGGACCAGTACGGCCATCGCGACCGCTGGCCCGAAGAGCCGCGTCGTAGGGAAGACCAGCGTCAGCGAGACGGCCGGGAACGCCACGATGTCGACCCCGCGAGGGAAGCCGACCATGTCCGATCCGAAGGGCCAGCCCGGCACCTCCTCGCCGATGAGCCACGTCGACCAGAGACCGCGCAGCGCGTCGCTCGCCGGCTCGCCGGGGAGCACCGAGCCGAGTCCCGCCAGGAGCGGGTGGTGGACGACCACGGCCAGGAGGACGGCCAGACCAGCCACGACGAAGCGGGCGTGCTTCATCTGCGCGAGCCGTAGCCTCGGCCCTTGCTGATGATCTCGCGCATGATCTCGGTCGTCCCACCGCCGATGGGGAACAACCGAGCGTCCCGGTACAGGCGCTCGACGACGTACTCGCGCATGTAGCCGTAGCCACCGTGCAGCTGGACCGCCTTGTCGCACACGAACTGGACCGCGTCGCAGGCCATGTTCTTGGCCATGGCGACCTCGACCATGACGTTGTCGCCACGGCGATACCGCTCGGCCACCGTGGAGACGAATGCGCGCGCGGACTCCTCCTGGGTGGCCATCTCGGCGAGCGTGTGCCGGACGGTCTGGAAGCCATCGAGGCTGCGCCCGAACGCGCGCCGCTCCTGGACGTACCGGGTGGTCTCATCGAGCGCGAGCCTGGACATCGCCACGCAGATGGCCGCGAGCATCAGACGCTCCCCGACGAAGTTCGACGTGATGGCCATGAAGCCCTGGTTCTCGCCGCCGAGCAGGTTCGCAGCCGGAACGCGGACGTTCTCGTAGTGCAGCTCCGCTGTGTCGCTGGCCCACCAGCCCATCTTCTGGAGCTTTCCGCCCACCGAGAAGCCGGGGCTGTCCGCGTCGACCACGAGCACCGAGATGCCGCCGAAGCCCTCGCCGCCGGTCCGGACGGCGGTGGTGACGTAGTCCGCGCGGGCGCCGCTGGTGATGAAGGTCTTGCTGCCGTTGATGATGTAGTCGTCGCCATCCCGCACAGCGCGTGTGGTCAGTCCGGCGACGTCCGAGCCGACGCCGGGCTCGGTGATCGCCAGGGCGGCGACCTTTTCACCCGAGCAGACCGCGGGGACGATGCGTGACTTGAGCGCGTCGGAGCCCAGCTCGATGATGGGCGGGACGGCGATGGCGTGCGAGCCCAGACCGATCGCCGTGCCCACGCTGGTCCCGCCGCGGATCATCGCCTCGCAGACCGCCAGCAGGTGGAGGATGTCGCCGCCGCCGCCGCCCAGCTCCTCCGGGTAGCAGGCGCCGAGCAGTCCGACCTCGCCCGCTTTGGCGAAGAGCTCGTCCGGGAAGTGGCCGGCCTCCTCCCAGGCGTGAGCGTGCGGAGCGATCTCCTGCCGAGCCCACCGCTCGGTGACCTCGTACAGCGCGGTGTGCGTCTCGTCGTGGAAGAGGCTCAGCATGCGTCGCTGAAGCGTACTCCTCGCGAGGATCCACGGCCACCGAGCCGTGAGCCGTATGTGTTACGGGCTCCTTTCGGAGGGCTCATGCGCACCTGTCCGCGCTGCGGCGCGACGTACGGAAGCGACGTCGCGTTCTGCTTCAAGGATGGCGTCCCGCTCAAGGACGAGGAGCCGCGTCGCACGCTTGAGCCGGTGGACGACCCGGACAGCGTGGACGCCAGCGAGGACGCCACGGACGCACCCAGCCTCTCGCAGCTCGGGGTCGCACCCATCACCTCGGACCCGGTGCCCGCGTCGGACCCGCCGCCCGCATCGGACCCACAGCCCGCGTCGGACCCGCCCCTGCAGGCGCTCCCGTCCGTCCAGACCGAGAACACGCCGGTCGCGACGACGACGGACATCCCCCTGGTCACCAAGGCCGAGGACGCTGTGGAGGCGGCCCCCGAGGAGCCCGCCGCAGAAGAAGAAGCGCCGCCGAGCCCGTTCCTCGACGAGCCGAGCGCCCCCGGTCCCGAGCCCATCGCCGAGGACGCGTTCTTCGAGGCGCCCGCGCCGGATCCAGTGGTCGACGACACGCCGATCGAGCCGGCTGGGCGGAGCAACGGCCTGCTCATCGGAATGGGCCTGGCCGCAGCGTTGATGCTGGGCGGCGGTGGCTACCTGCTGTGGCAGAGCTTCTCCAGCGGCCCGGTGGTCGACGAGGGCGCCGAGACGAACGTGCTCGATCCGCTGCCCGAGCTCATCGAGCCGGAGCCCGTCGAAGAGCCCGAGCCCGTCGAAGAGCCAGAGCCCGTCGAAGAGCCAGAGCCCGTCGAAGAGCCCGAGCCCGTCGAAGAACCCGAGCCCGTCGAAGAGCCCGAGCCCGTCGAAGAGCCCGAGCCCGTCGTCGAGCCGAAGACCGAGCCGAAGACCGAGCCGAAGACCGAGCCGAAGACCGAGCCGAAGACCGAGCCGAAGACCATCGGCAACACGGGCTCGACCGCCGCGAAGAAGAAGCCCACCGCGGACGCCCCCTGGGGCGACGCGGACGAGCCGGCGACCGAGAAGACCGCGCCGGACAGCAGCGCGCGCGAGAAGACGGCGCCCGGGAACACCGGCGGCTCCAAGACGAAGGGCGCCAAGAAGAAGGCGACCGACGACAACCCCTGGGGCGAGGTCGAAGACTGACCCTCAGTCGGAGCAGGCCGCCAGCGCTCGCTGGGTCTTGCTCAGTGGCTCGACGGCAAGCGTCGAGCCCAGCGCCTTGGCCAGCGCCGCGGCCAACGCCAGGTCGTCGGGGTCACCGTCGAACGACAGCTCGGCCGCCAGCGGCTGGCCGTCCAGCGTCCACCGCGTGAACGACGCGATGGGGACCTCGGCGCCCGCCGCGTCTCGATCCCAGGTCGTTCGCCACTCGAAAGCGTGGATCTCCGAGGCGCACGCCGACGGAAGCGAGGCGGGAACGAGCTCGCTGGACAGCCCGACAGCCGCGGCGACGGCCATCCCGTCCGCGGGGAGCGCGCCCAGGTCCTTGCTCTTCACCTTGTTCGAGGCGGCGTAGCGGATCTGTTGACCGGACGAGCCGACGATCCAGTCGGTCTCCGCGGGAAGAGCTGGCCGACCCGTCGGCGTCTCCGAGACCCACTTCGCCGTGGCGTCCCACTTCTCCATCGGCGAGCTGCAGTCCTTGCCTTCGTGGTCGACGCGGAGCCTCAGGAAGAGGCCGTCATCGACCGGGTAGAAGCGGATGGACTCGCAGTCCTTGTCGTCCCAGACCTTGCCAGCGTGCTTGTGGCCCTTGGGCGCCGCGATGGGGCGCACGTGCTCGTCGAAGACCTTCTGCACCGCCAGGCGGTCGACATCCGCGGGCAGGACCAGCTTGTACTCCACCTCGTCGTCCAGGACGGGGCCCGCGAGCGCGCAGGAGAGCCACAGCGTCATCGGCGGTTCCTCCACGGCGCGGTGGCCTCCTCGCGCGTGATGACGCCGAGGAACTCGGTACGACCGGACAACCCCTTGCGCATGTTGAGCACTCCCCGAGCGAGCGCATAGACACGGAAGAACCGGTGGAGCGACCGGCGCTGGCCCTCGGACAGGGTGCCCTCGCCGGCGACGAGCTTGTCGTCGACCTTCCCCGCGTCCCAGAAACGGACCACCCCGACCACCTGCCGGTCGTAGCGCTGACCCGCCTTCAAGCGAGGGCCGAGGACCACCACGTCGAGCGGGTCGCCGTCCTGACCGGGCACCTCGGGCACGCAGCCGTAGTTGAAGGGACAAGGCACCGGCGAGATGAAGTCGATGCGCCCCTTCGCCCCGACCTCGTCGAGCTCGCGCTTCACGAACCCGCCCTTGGGGACTTCGATCAGCACATCGACGCGCTCGGGCAGACTCATCGGCGTGTCCTCCACCCAAACGATATGCTGGCGCCTCGGAGGAACCCATGACGCTCGCACTTGCACTGGCCTTTGGCTGCGCTGCCGAGACCAGCTTGTCGAACACCGGCCAGGACGTCCAGGAGGTCGAAGGCAACGGCACCATGACGTACTCGCCCGAGATCCTGGTCTGGAACGACCTGGTTCCGGGCACGACGGCTGGCCAGACGCTGACCATCAACTCGACGGGTGAGCTGAACCTCGTGATCTCGCAGGCCCGCCTGATCGACTCGGCGAACGGCCAGTTCTACATGGAGGAGACCGAGGACAAGACCCTCGGCCCGGGCGGCACGCTCGAGATCGCCGTCGTCTGCACCCTGAACAAGGAGAAGGACATCAGCGGCGTCCTCCAGGTGCAGAGCAACGACCTGGACCACATCTCCTTCGAGATCCCCCTCGAGGCCCACCCCTTCAGCGAGGGCGGCGGCGAGGACAGCGGGGACCCTGATCCCGGCGACTCCGGTGACCCCGATCCCGGCGACAGCGGCACCCCCGACACGGGCGACACTCCGGGGTGACGCCTCGCGTCCTCGGACGCTGGACCGCCGAGGAGCTGGGGCTCCCGGCGCCAGCCACCATCCGCTGCATGCTGCGCCTGTCCAACGGGGACCTGGCGCTCGGCTCGGACTACGGGATGGTCTTGTGGCGAGACGGCCACATGCTGCCGTTCCCCTTCCCGATCGGCGCGCGGCGCGAGATGCGACGCGTCGAGGCGCTGGCCGAGCACGACGGCGTGTTGCACGTCGCGACGATGAAGGGCCGGTTCACCTGGCCGTTTCGCGGCGAGGCGGCTGGAAAGGGACTCCCGCTGGACGGCCGAGGGGGCTTCGACGACATCCGCTCGCTGCACGCCCGGCCCGATGGCCTGCTCGTCGGGTGGCGGACGCACCTCGAGGGTGGGAAGGGTCCCGGCGACTGCCTGTGCTTCGCGGACTTCGACGGCGGCGTGGTGGCCGGCACGATGGATGGGCGGTTCGTGCAGGTCGACGGAGACGAGATCCGCCGCTTCGAGCGGGACGGCAAGGGGCGCCCCATCCGGTACATGGCCGCCGCGTTCGGCCACGTCTGGCTCGCCGCCGTCGAGGCCCACCACCGCTGGGATGGAGGCCGTTGGAGCTCGAGCGAGGTCGAGCCGTACGCGCTCCACACCGACGACGCCGGGCGGCTCTGGATGCTCGCTCGAGGCGGCCTGTGGGTGTCGGAGGACGGGAGCTGGCCGCGCCGACTAGATGTCGCCCTCGACCGGCCCTGGGCTCTCGGGAGTGTCCCCGGGGAGCTCTGGGTCGGCCGGCGCGGGGGCCTCGTCCGGCTCGGGGTCTAGGTCCTTCGGGACCCAGATGGTCGTCGGCTTCACGCGGTAGCCGGTCCGGGTCAGCATCGCACGGCCCGAGAAGCGCTCCGAGCTCTCGTAGTACTCCTCGAGCCCGTGGCGCAGCTTCTTGTCCGGCGTGATGACCGCCGCCCAGCGCTGCTCGGCCAGGGCCTTGCGCACGGACCGGGCCTGCGGCTTGTACGGACCGCCCTTGTGGTCGATGTCCCAGAGCGAGATGAGCGGAACGCTGGGTTCCTTGCCCGCGAGCACCGGGTACCAGGGGAAGTGGGGAGCAAAGACGGGGCCCTCGATCTCGGCGATGCGGTCGATGACGACCTGGCCGGCCTCGGCGTCCTCGGCGGTGGGCATCGTCTTGGCGGGGTCCCAGCGGTTGTCCCAGATCTGCCAACACAACACCGCCGCTACGGGGAGCATCACGCCCGGGTGCTGCCAGCGCTCGGTGACACGCCCGAGCATCGCTCCGCCGCACACCGCGATGGCCCAGTGGCCCGGCATGAGCACGTTGATGTAGCCGCCGTGGTGCGCTCGCATGAGGATGCAGGCGAAGGCCGCCATGCCCAGGATGGCGAGCCAGTACGCCGCGTCCCGCGTGAAGCGCTTCACGAAGACGAGGCCCGCGATGGCGGCGAGCCCGCTCGTCCACTTCAGGCACTCGAGCAGCTCGATCTCGGACTTGGGCCAGGCGCGCTCGGCGACCAGTGGATGCGAGCTCGGGACCTCGAGCAGGTACGTCAGGTAGTGGCCGTCGCTGGCGACCTGGATGCCCGCGGTGACGACGAGCGCGGGGATGACGCTGGCCGCGGCGAAGATCCCGGCCACCCGCCAGCTCCGGGCGAACCCGAGCCACAGGAGCATGGGCAAGCCGAACATCGCCCAGTTGTGCTTGGCGACGAAGGCCAGCGTCAGCAGGAGCCCGCTTGCGATGACGGTGCGAGGGGTTGCCTGCCGGCAGAGCGCGATGCTCCAGGCCGCGAAGCCGATGGCGAGCGAGTCGGCCCGGACCAGGTCGTAGAAGAACCCCGAGGCGCCGTAGCAGGACAGGTACAGCCCACCGGCCGCCACCGCGATGCCCCAGGCCGCGCCTTCCTTCCGCACAGCGAACACCGCGGCCCCGGCGGCAGCCAGGGTCCCGGCCATCGAGACCGACCGGCCGATGAGGTAGGACGGCTCGCCGAACAGGCCGCAGACCCACGGGTACAGCGGCGGGTAGATGTACGGGATGAAGTCGGCGTCGGGCTCGATGTAGAGGCCCAGCCCTTCGCGCACGCGGAGGACGTGCACGAGCATGCCGCCCTCCATCCACTCGATGTCGAACGGGTACACCGCCCGCGCCAGGAACCCCTGGACGAGGAAGCCGAGCAGCACGAGCGTCGCCGCGATGGGCAGGAGCTGGAGCAGGTTCTGGGCGTGCTTCACGCGACGTACTCGTTGAACGTGCCGTCCCGCAGGAAGCCGATGAGCTGGATGCCCGAGCGCAGGGCGAGGTCGACGGACAGACTGCTGGGAGCGCCGACGGCCGCGATGACGGGGACCCGCGCGACGAGCGCCTTCTGCAGGATCTCGAAGCCGATGCGGCCGCTGACCATCAGGACCCGGTCATCGACGGGGACATCGTCGGCGAGCAGGCGGTGACCCAGGACCTTGTCGACGGCGTTGTGGCGGCCGATGTCCTCGCGCAGGACCTCGAGCTCACCGTCGAAGTCGAAGAGCCCCGCGGCGTGCAGTCCGCCGGTCGCCTCGAAGGCCGCTTGGACCGCGCGCATGCGGTCCGGGAGCGAGAGCAGGAGCTCCGGGGACGCGTGACGGGGGGAGCTCAGGGGCGGCGCTCCGATGAGCACGTTGTCGATCGTCGCCTTGCCGCAGACCCCACACGAGCTGCTGGCGAAGAAGGCCCGCTGGGCGCTGGCGAATCGGCCCTCGTCGGTCGACACACCGCTCGCCAGACGGACGTCTACGGTGTTGTCCTGCGGGTCCAGGGGATCGCGCACGTGGGCGACCGCGGTGAGGTCGTCCGCGCCGTCGATCAGGCCCTCGCTGTACAGGAACCCAGCGACCAGCTCCCGATCGTGGCCCGGCGTCCGCATCGTGACGGCGAGAGGCCGACCCTCGACGCGGATCTCCAGCGGCTCCTCGACGGCGACGAGGTCGTCGTGCGTGGTGCCCGCCGGGTGGCGGCGGACACGGACCTGCGTCGAGGACTCCACCGGGTGGGTCTATCGCGGGCTCCGCTCGGTGCCCTCCCGCACCAGATACTTGCACAGATGTTCAGGTGTGCTACACCAGAACCGGCCGCCGCCCCCTCTGTCCGCGGGAACCATGGACATCCAACATCTCCTCACCGACCGTTTTGGCCTCGAGCGCTTTCGCCCGGGTCAGGAAGAGGTCGTCCAGCACCTGTTCGACGGCGATGACGCGCTGATCGTCATGCCCACGGGTGCGGGAAAGTCGCTCTGCTTCCAGGCCCCGGCCGTCGCGCTGGGGGGCACCACCCTGGTGGTCTCTCCCCTCATCGCGCTGATGAAGGACCAGGTCGACGGGCTCGTCGAGCGCGGGATCCGTGCGACGTGCATCAACTCGAGCCTGTCGGTCGGCGAGCGCAACGAGCGCATGCGCCTGTTGCACGAGGGCCACTGGGAGCTCGTCTACGTCGCACCGGAACGGTTCACGCCGCGGTTCCTCGCCGAGATCAAGGGCTGCGACATCCGCATGCTCGCGATCGACGAGGCGCACTGCCTGTCCCAGTGGGGTCACGACTTCCGGCCGGACTACCTGCGCCTGGGCAAGGTCCGAGAGGCGCTCGGCCACCCCATCACGGTCGCCGCGACCGCGACCGCCACGCCCCGAGTGCAGGACGACATCGTCAAGACGCTCGGGCTCGACCAGCCCCGCCGCTTCATCCGAGGCTTCGACCGGGAGAACCTGCTCCTCGAGGTCGTGGCCTGCGGGGGCGTCAACGACAAGGCCGCGCTCCTGCCCGACCTCGTCCGAGGCAGCACCGCGCTGGTCTACTGCGCCACGCGGAAGAACGTGGAACGCGCCACTCGGGCCCTGCGCGAGGCGGGTGTCCCGGCCGAGCGGTACCACGCGGGCATGGAGCCCGCGGACCGGTCCCGGGTCCAGGACGGCTTCAAGGCCGGGTCGATCCCGGTGGTCGTGGCCACGAACGCCTTCGGCATGGGCGTCGACAAGTCGGACGTGCGCGTCGTCGCCCACTGGGACGTCCCCGGGACGGTCGAGGCCTACTACCAGGAGATCGGCCGCGCCGGTCGTGACGGGCTGCCCTCGCGCATCGTGCTGCTCTACAACGAGCAGGACCGCCGGACGCAGGAGTTCTTCATCAAGATGGGCCACCCGCCCGTCGAGCACGTCCGCGCCGTGTACAGCCGGCTCCTCCAGGAACGCACGAACCCCGCCTACATCCGGCGCGAGGAGCTCGGCGCTGCGCTCCCGGACGACGCCGGCGGCGACCGGACCGCCAGCTCCTGCATCTACGTGCTCGAGCGCGAAGGCTGGGTGCGCCGCATCCACCCCGCCGAGCGCCCTGGCCGGGTGGTCCTCCGCACGGACGCACCGAGCACGCCCCCGGGTGGCCTGCGTGGCCGCGTCCACAAGGTCGTCAGCGAGCGGCTGGCCGAGTTCCCCGGCGACGCGCTGGTCCTGCGCGTGGACCGTCTGGCCCACGACCTGGACATCGAGCGCGACCAGCTCACGGCGGCCCTCCGCGGCCTTCAGGAGCGCAACTACCTGGCGTGGCGACCCGCCGAGCGCATCGGAGGCGTCGAGCTGCTTCGCCCCGGTGAAGCGCTCACGCTGGACGAGGCGCGGCTTCGCACTCGGCGCCGCCAGGAGTTCGAGAAGCTCGACCGGATGCTCGACTACGCGACCGCGCCGTGCCGGCGTCGGTACCTGCTCGAGTACTTCGGCGAGAGCCCCCCATGGGACCGGTGCGGCTCGTGTGACGGCTGTCGGGAGGGCAAGGAGCTCTCGCTCGGCCCGCGCGCGCTGGCGCCCGACGAGGAGACGCTGGTGCGCAAGGTCCTGGCCTGCGTCGCCCGGATGGGCGCGAAGCGCACGGGTCAGGGGTTCTCCTCGGGGCTCATCTCCAAGGTCCTGACGGGCAGCAAGGACCGCACGGTGCTCGCCTTCAAGTTCGACCGGCTCTCGACGTACGGGCTGTTGCCCCAGCTACAGGTCAGCGACGTCGAGCTGCTCATCGGTGCGCTCACCCGAGCCGGCGCGCTGCAGAAGGACCACGTGACGCGCACCATCGGTCAGCGCGAGACGACCTACGCCGAGTACACGCTCACGGATCTCGGGCGCCGGGTCATGTTCCAGAAGGAACCCGAGTTCGTGATGACCTGGCCGAAGGTCACGCTGCGCAAGCGCCCGAGGCCTCCCCCCAAGCGCCCCGGCCAGGCCCGCGTGGCCTCGGACCTGCTCGTCTACCTGCAGGAGATCCGGCGCAAGCTGGCTTCCGCCGCGGACCTCCCCGCCTACGTCGTCGCGCCGAACCGCACGCTCGAGGACATGGCGACGGTCCGACCGACGACGCGCCGGGCGATGCTGACGGTCCACGGCATGGGGCCGGTGCGGTTCGGGCGCTACGGCGCGCCGTTCCTCGACGCCATCCGGAGCTGGCAAGGGACCTGATACCTTCTGCTCGTGCTCTTGCTCCTGGCGCTCTCGACCACCGCGGGTGCCCAGGACGTCCCTGAGCCCGCCCCGCAGACCGCGACCGTGGTGCTCACGCCGCCGACGCTCTTGTCCGCGCCCATGCTCGGCTGGCCCGAGGGGCAGCCCTACGAGCCCGTCGACGTCGCTCTGGGTCTGCTGATCGACGAGCAGGGTGCCGTCGAGGACGTGGTGCTGCTGAGCGGACCCGAGCCGTTCGGCGCGCTCGCTCTCACCGCCGCGACCGAGCTCGTCTTCCAGCCCGCGTACGAAGGCCAGCCCGCCGTGGCCGTCGAGGTGCCGTTCACCTGGTCCTTCGAGCCTCCGCCCATCACCGTCCGCGGCCAGGTCCGCGTCGCCGGAACCCGAGACGCTGCACAGAACGTCACCATCCTGCTCGACGGTCGCGAGACCCAGACGGGCGCCGACGGCGGCTTCACGTTCCGCGACGTCCCCCCCGGAGCCCACACGCTCGAGGTGATCGACGCCGCCCTGCGCCACGAGGTCATCGAGTTCGAGCGCGTCGGGGACGAGGTCACCCAGGTCGACATCATCGCGCGCCCCGAGAGCGACGCGAACACGGCCATGGGCGTGTACTACCGGAGCCGCTCCGAGGTGGTGAGCCGCGCACTGACCGCCGACGAGCTGCGCACCACGCCCGGCACCATGGGCGACCCGGTCCGCGCGGTGGCGAACCTGCCCGGTGTCGTCCGCACCCCATTCGACTCGGGCTGGATGCTCGTCCGAGGAGGTGACCTCGAGGACACGGGCGTGTTCATCGACGGCGTCCGCGTCCCGCTCATCTACCACCTGGGCGGGTTCACGTCGGTCCTCCACCCCGCGATGGTCGACAGCGTGACGTTCATGCCGGGAGGCACCAGCGTTCGCTACGGCCGCAGCACGGCCGGCGCCGTGGATCTGGGCACGACCCAGGTCGAGGCGGAGCGGCGGGTCGAGCTGGGTGCCGACCTCCTCCACTCGGGGGTGTACGCGCAGACGCCGCTGGGCGAGGACAACGCCATCGCGCTGGCGGTCCGGCGCAGCTACCTCGACAAGGTCCTGGGGCTCGTCCTGACCGAGGACCAGGCCCGCATCGCCCCCCGCTTCTTCGACTGGCAGGCCAAGTGGGACAGCGACCGCTTCGGGCTCTTCGTCCTGGGCTACAAGGACACGATCAGCGCGCCCACGGGGAACGACGACGAGGTCGTCGAGATCGACATCGTGACCAACCGTGTCCACGGCCGCGCGGACCTGGAGACCCCGGTCGGGCACCTGCAGATCATCCCCGTCATCGCGCTGGACGAGCGCGTCTTCGACTACTCGACCGAGTATCAGCAGTTCGCCGACGACGGTGGCTCGATCCGGGCCGAGCTCACCGCCCCGGAGAGCTCTCCAGTGGCCTGGCTCGCGGGCGTCGACGGCGTCGCCGGCCGGTACACCATCGCCGTCGAGCAGATCGAGCGCAGCTCCCGCTACGCGAGCCTGGACCCGTACGCGAGCGTGCGCATCGGCGACGAGCGCAACCTGACTCTGGGCATGCGCGTCGACACGCTGCACGTCCCCGGACACCTGCTGCGAGCCGGGCTCTCCCCCCGCGCTCAGGCCAGCTGGAAGCTGGGGCGGAGCGCGGCCCTCGTCGCCGATCTGGGCCTGGTCCACCAGCCCCCACCGTTCGACATGCTCGTCGGTCTGCCGGACGGCCGGTACCTCGAGCTCGAGGAGGCAGCGCAGGTCGGGGGCGGCGCTCGCCTGCGGGGCCGCCACGTCGGCATCGAGCTCGACGCCTACTACCGCCACATGACCCGCGTGACCCTGGTCGAGGACGACGGCACGGTGACCCAGGGCCAGGGCCGCGCATACGGCGTCGAGTCGCTCACGCGCTGGGACTGGCGCGACGTCTCCGGCTGGGTCGCGTACACCTGGAGCCACAGCGAGAGGCAGCAGGAGCCGGGCGACCTGTACCGGCCCCACACCTACGAGCAGCCCCACTACCTGGTCGTCGTCGGCGCCTGGTCCCTGCCCCGGCAGCTCACGCTGGCGGGACGCTGGAGGGTCGGTTCGGGCTACCCGCAGCTCGGCGACACCGCCTACGACCTGCTCCAGACCGACTCGCTCGAGGTCCCGCTCGACACGAACGCGCGCCGACTGCCGCCGTACCACGCCCTGGACATCAAGCTCAGCAAGAAGACGACGTTCCGTGCGTGGCAGCTCGAGGGGTACCTGGACGTCCAGAACGTCTACAACCGACGCGTGCCCGAGCCGCTCATCACCGGGATCGACGACAGCGAGACCATCTACGGCTTTGGTCTCATCACGCTTCCGATCTTCGGCGTGAAGGGCGTGTTCTGGCCACAGCGCGGAGCGCCGCCGCCCTGATCAGTCGGTGTCGTCCCCGCTGACCAGTCGCTTCAGGTTCTTCGCCGAGACGCGCATCTGCAGGATGTCGCCGAACGTCAGCTCGCCCTCGACCGGCAGGTCCCGACCCTTGACGATCTCCGCTGTCATGAGCCGCTTGAAGTTCTCGGCCGTCGCCGGCCCCTTGAGCACGTCGATCACGCCGACCGGCTCGAGTTCGGCGCCATCGACACCCGTCAGCTGGTCCCGCGTGGTCTTCGCCCCCAGGATCGCCCGCCAGCCCCGGCTCCCGTGGAGGCTGGTGTCGTCCGGCTCCTGGCCCGAGTTCAGGGCCGCAGCAGCCCGCGCCGCCTCCTTCAGGTGGGCCCACGCGATGGCGGTGATGTCCTCGCCGCGCAGATCGGCGGGCACGAAGCTGTCGATCTTGTACATCTTCGCGGCCTTCTCCCGACCGCGCTGCGAGACCTTCTGGCCCGCGGGGCGACCGTAGACCGTGATGAGGCACTCGGCGCCGACGGTCCGCCGCAGCTCCTGGCCGACGAACAGGCCATGCTCCGAGCCCTGGTGCAGGCTGACCACGATCAGGAACGGCAGCTTGCCCTGGACGGCCTTTCGCGCGTGCTTGAGGCTCGCCGCTGCGACGACGTCCGCAGAGTCTCCGAGCTCCTCCTGGACACGCTTGCAGCGCGCGAGGATCGGGTCGACGATCAAGACCGTGGGCTTGGACGAGTTGGCCATTCCCTATCGGACCAAAAACCCGGGGGCCGGGTCAACCCAGACGGAGCTCGGCGCCGCGGCCGGAGACCTCGGACTCCCCGACGACGAGTCGGCCCTCGACCCCTTCGGGCTTGTGCCACACCACGCCGGGGCGCGTGCGCCATCGGCCACGCACCGACATCCGACCAGGCCCCGCGGTGATGTCGACGGGTCCGAAGCGCGTGGGCACACCTTCGAGCACGGTCTCGCCGTCCCACCACCGCCGGTCGGTCCCGCGGAACACGTGCAGGCGATCGCCGTCCTCCTGGAGGATCGCACCCAGGACGAGAAGCGCGACGTCGGCGGCCGCCAGGACACTGTCGCCCGAGCCGGCCACACCACCCCGCGCGGGGTGGAAGGCCTCGGGCCAAGCTCCAGTCGGGCGGGCCTGGTCGCTCAGGTGGTCGAGGGTCCGGACCGCCCTCTTGCCCGCTGCCAGCCGCAGCTGGGCCCGCTCGCAGGTCCGACTCGCGCTGATCCCGCCGCGCGATGCGTCGAACACGCCCAGGCCGGCGACCGTCGTCACCTCGGGCGGGCTCACCTCACCGGGAGCGAGAAGTCCGAACGGCCAGACCGCCGCGATGTGATCCGTTCCGCGAAGCGCCTCGACGCGCTCGCCGGCCCGACGCGCCAGCGAGCGCGCCTCACGGACCTCCAGCAGCTGCGCCAGACGGGCGGCATCGCACAGGGCGGCCACGTCCCCGACCTGCTCGCCGAGGGACTTCGTGCCCTTGAGCACGGAAGGCCACAGATCGCGCAGGAGCGCCAGGTCCCCGGTCAGCGAGACATGATCGGCCACCGCCCGGATCCAGGGTGCGCTCGGACGGCCGACCTCGCGCAGCACCGCGGCCACACGCCGGCCATGCCCCAGTCGGTTGAGCGCCATCAGCCCGCGCGCCACCTCGTTCCAGTCGCGACAGCCGGTCAGCGACCGAGCTCCGAGGTGCGCCAGGAGAGTCGCCCGAGCGTGCTCGATGAGGCGCCCGTACGCCGGCAGCTCGAGCCGGGCGCCGGACCGGACGATGCCCTGCCAGTCCGCACGTGCCCCGGAGAACAGCTGCGTCGCCGAGGCCCGCTTCAGGACCTTGGCCACCCGGTCCGAGGGAGCGCACCAGACCGTGCGCTTGAAGGTCTCTCGCGGCGACAGGTTCACCCGATAGACCTCGACCCCGGTCGCCTGACCGGCCGAACAGCGGACCGAGGTGTTCGCGTCGACCGGGACGCGCGACGTGCGTCCACGAAGCCGCCCGCCGACCATCCCGTACACGCCGCCCTGGGTCCACGACGAGACCCGGATGTCGTGGCCGGCACGCGGGACGTGCACGAACGGGCGTCCGTCGACGGTCCACCAGCCGTCGTCGCGACGCTCCAGGTCGAAGATGGGCGCAGCGCCCTCGGGGTTCGCGGGCCGCACGGCGAACGCGAGACGCACCGGTCGCGGGGCCTGCGCCAGGAGCTCGACCTGCGCCGAGAGCCCGAACACGAGCACCCCGTCGACCACGGTGGGGAAGCAGTCGAGCCGGACCCGGACCCCGGCGCGCTCGGCGAGCGTGCGAACGAACGGCCCGCCGTCCAGACGCGTCTGGCGCAGCGACAGGTCCTCGTCGATCCCCCAGCCCGGGAGCGGCCCGAGCGTCCACATCCGACGCGCATCCCCGACCCAGACGGCGACCGACGGGCCATGGGGAACCGGGGTCAGCCACCCCGCGGGGTCCACCAGCCCGCAGGCGTCGTGGTCGGGCAGCCCGATGGCCGTCCAGTCCCGGTGGTTCACGTTCCGATGCAGCGGGGTTCGCGGCACGTAGCCGGCGTCCTGGGGGTCGTTCTGCCGGGTCAGCGCGACGGGCCACGGCCGGTCGCGACCGCTCTCGAGCAGGTTGGCCGTGAGCGCACCTCGCGCCAGCTCGCGGGTCGGCAGCGCGTCGACGCGCGCGGACAGGCCCGACAGCGCCCGCGTGCAGGTCGCCGTGAGGCTCCGGTCCCCGCGGACCAGCCTGGAGAGTTCGCTCAGCTCGAACGCCACCGTCGGCTCCGGGCGACCTCGGCCTGGTAAGCCAGGATCTCGTTGATCTTTCGCTGCTCGTCCCAGCCGAGCAGCTCCTGCATGCGGTCGGCGATGGCGTCCACCGCCCCGAGCCCCTGGTCCATGTCGCGGAAGTAGAGCTGGGTCCGCCGCACCATCACGTCGGTGACCGTCTCGGCGATCTCCATCTTCACGGCCCAGTCGACCAGCGCCAGGATCTCGGGCCGCTCGGGCACGAGCCGCGCCAGGAGCCGCTGGTCCTTCATCGCCTGGCGAACGATGTCCAGGCCGCGCATCCCGTACCGGTCGCCCAGGTGCCGCGCGCAGTCGGGGGGGAGCCGTCCGCCGGAGAGGTCGATGATCTGCACGGCGACGCCGTCGTGGTCGTCGTCCTCGGGCCACCCGACGGCACCCGGGAGCGGCTCGCGCCCGGTCTTCGGGTCCCGGACGTGCTGGGGGACCTCGCCCGTGAGCGCCATGAGCTGCATCGCCTTGCTGACCACCTCGCCGCCCATACGCCGGTACGTCGTGAGCTTTCCGCCCGCGATGGTGATGAGCCCGTCCGGGCCAATGTGGATCTCGTGCTCGCGGCTGACCGAGCTCTCGCTCGCGCCCTCCTGGCGGATGAGCGGACGCAACCCCGCCCACGTGCAGATGACGTCCTCGTCGACGAGCTGGACGCTGGGGAAGTACGCGTTCGCGGCCCCGAGCAGGTACTCGACGTCGGACCGGTCGGCGGCCACGTCGGCCGGGTCGCCCTCGAAGTAGGTGTCGGTCGTGCCGATGTAGGTCTCGGTGCCCCAAGGGATGGCGAACAGCACCCGCCGGTCGACGGGGTGGTTGCAGACGACCGCGTAGCGCAGCGGCAGCCGACTGCCGGGGACCACGATGTGGACGCCCTTGGTGGGGGCGAGCAGCTGCGGACCGCCGGCGCCGAGAGCGCGGGTCCGGTCGGTCCAGGGACCGGTCGCGTTGACCACCGTCCGCGCGCGGACCTGGATGGTCCCGCCCTCGAGCACGTCCTGGATGAACGCGCCGCAGATGCGCCCGGAGTCGTCCCGTTCCAGCGCGCTGACCTTGCCGTAGGTCACGACGCAGGCCCCGTTCAGGCGTGCGTCCAGCACCGTCTCCAGCGTGAGCCGGGCGTCGTCGGTCGCGCAGTCGTAGTACAGCGGCGCGCCCTTCAGGTTCTGTGGCTGGAGCAGCGGCTCGACCTTGGTCGCCTCGCGCGGGGACAGCGTCTCGTGCAGCTTCGGGCTGCGGAACAGCGACAGCCCGTCGTAGACCCACAGGCCCGCCCGCAGGGTGTTCACGCCGACCCGACTGCCCGAGTAGATCGGGAACATGAACCCCAGCGGATTCACCAGGTGCGGCGCGATGTTCTGGAGCGTCTTGCGCTCGCTGACCGCCTCGAAGACCAGGGAGAACTCGTACTGCTCCAGGTAGCGGAGCCCGCCGTGGATGAGCTTGCTCGACCGGCTGCTGGTACCGAACGCCACGTCGTTCATGTCGACGCAGGCGACCTTCAGGCCCCGACGCGCCGCATCGCGGGCCGCTCCGGCTCCGGTGATGCCGCACCCGATGATCAGGACGTCGAAGTGCTCGGTGCCAAGTCGTTCCAGGTCGTCAGCGCGCATGCCGCCTCCGTAACCGAGCCCCTGGGCCGCCGCGCGTGGCGGCTGTGCTAGAACGTCCGCATGTGGTGGCTGCTCTGGGCCTGTTCGGGCGACGTCGACGAGGACCCGTGGGCACCGCCCCCGCTGCCCGACGACATCGAGGCGCCGACCTCCGAGCGTGCCGGGCTCGAAGAGCTGGTCGGTGGGACCATCGACACCGCGCGTGTCGGCGCCTGGATCGGACAGGCCTCGGACGCGCCGGAGCTGGAGCGACGACTGGGCGCCGCCGAGTACACCCCCGTCCGCGAGCTCGTCCTGCGCCCGGGGGCCTGGGACGACGCCAGCGCCCGAGCCCTGGCCGCCGCCGATCTGCCCGACCTCACCGCGCTGGACGCCGCCGGAGCACAGTTCAGTCCAGAAGGCTTCACCGCGCTCGGCGGGGCCGACTGGTGGTCCAGCGTCGAGCACCTGGACCTGGCCGGCAGTGGCCTCGGCGCCTTGGGTGCCGCAGCGATGAAGCGCGCCGATCTGCGCGGCGTCCGCTCCCTGTCCCTGGCTCGGAGCGACCTGGACGGACCAGCCATCGACAGCGTGCTGGCCTGGAAGCTGGGCGCGGTCGGGGTGCTCGATCTCTCGGGCAACTCCTTGGGCGAGGCCCCGTTCAAGGCGCTCGTGACCAGCGCGCGCATGGACGCGGTGCGGGAGCTCGACCTGTCGGCGACGTCACCGGGCGAGCGCGCCGCATTCGTGGTCGCCACCAGCCCGTACATCGCCACCGTCGAGCGACTGGACCTGCGCGACAACGGCCTGACGGCGCAGGAGTGGAGTGACCTGAAGAGCACGTTCGGCGACGACGCGATCGTCACCGATTAGCAGGCTCAGGTGTGGCTCCTGCTGCTGGGCTGCGGCCCCTCGACCCTGGGCGAGGCGACCCGCTACGACGACATCCGACGGCTCGTCGAGGACGGCGCCCTGGTCGGCCAGACCGAGCTGACCCTCGTCGATCGGGGCCTCGGTCCGGAGATCGGCGAGCTCCTGCTCGAGCACGGCCGCGAGCTCGAGGAGCTGGATCTGACCGGCAACCTGGTCGGCACCCGGGGCGCGGTCGCGCTGGCCCAGCTCGGGGCCCTGAAGGAGCTCCGACTCGGCCCTGGCCGGGCCTACATCGACGGCAACGGCCTGCAGGACGCCGGCGTCGCTGCGCTGGTGGCGGGCGAGCTCGACCAGCTCCAGGTGCTCGACCTGACGCGGAACCGCCTGGGCCCGGAGTCCGGGGCCTCGCTGGCCACCGGCCTTCCCGCGCTCGAGAAGCTCGTCCTCGACAGCAACGCGCTTCGGGACGAGGGCGCCACCGCGCTGGCCGCCCGCCCACTCGACACCCTGCACCTGGGCTGGAACGGCGTCGGGGACGCCGGCGCCATCTCGCTCAGCGGGGGACGCTACGAGACGCTGTTGCTGGCGAGCAACGACATCGGACCGACGGGGGCCGCCGCGCTGGCGGCCACCGAAGGCCTCGAGACCCTGTACCTGTCCGGCAACGAGCCGGGCGACGCCGCCACCCTGCTGAGCGAGACGCTGGGTGACGGTCTACGACTGGAGTGACGATGAGCGACTTCCGATTCGACCTCGTGCGTGATGGCCACACCGCCGTCCTGACGCTCGACCACGGCAAGGCCAACGAGATGGGGCGCGACCAGCTCGCGGCCTTCGAGGGCCTGATCGAGGACCTCGCGGCCAGCGATGTCCGCGCGCTCATCACGACCAGCCGCCGCGTGAGCCGCCGCGGCACCCCCATCTTCATCGCCGGGGCCAACGTGACCGAGCGCGGGGGCTGGACCCGCGACGAGGTCGCCGCGCACGTCCGCTACCAGCGCCGGACGCTCGCGCGCCTGCGCCGACTCCCGCTGTTCCATGTGGCCGTCGTCAACGGCGTCGCGCTGGGCTGGGGCACCGAGTACCTCATCACCTGTGACTACCGGATCGCCGCCGAGCAGGCGGTCTTCGGGCTCCCCGAGACCGGCCTCGGCATCCTGCCCGGTGCCGGGGGAAGCTCCGAGCTCGCCACCCTGATCGGGCTCCCGCAGGCGATGCGGCTGGGCATGACGGGCGAGCGGATCTCCGCCGCCGAGGCCGCCCGCATCGGCCTGGTCCAGGAGGTGACGGCCGACGTCGACGCCGGACTGGCGAGGGCGCACGAGCTGGCCGCGATGGTGGCGAAGAAGTCCCCCACCGCGATCTCGGCCTTCAAGACAGCCGCGCTCGGATGCGTCGGGCTCGCCCCAGCCGACCGAGAGGAGCTCGAAGCACAGGCCTACGAGCACTGCCTGGACTCGGGCGAGGCCGCCATCGGGCGCGAGAACTTCGCCGCCATCCGCAAGGGCGAGGCTCCGCCCTGGGGCTCGCGGAAGCCGTTCACCTCGTGATCCTCTGGCTGCTGGCGTGCACGCCCGAGCCGACGTCGTTCGACGAGTGCACCGCGCTGTCCGGCCTCGAAGAGCGCACGGTGTGTCGAGCCGACTTCTCGATCCCGCTCCCGAAGTCCAACGGCGAGCTCGAGGAGCGCCTGGCGTCGATCGCGGATGAGACCGAGCGCGACCTGCTCCTCGTCGAGCTCGCCGTCCGGAACCCGAGCGCCGGCACCCGACTGTGCGCGCGCGCCACGACCACGCTCGGACAGCGGCAGTGCGAGCAGGTCGTCGGTCGGCCCCACCTCGGCCACCACAAGCGCGAATGATCTGGCTCCTCGCCTGTTCGACCTCCGAGCCCGTGCTCGAGGCCCCCGCGACGCTGGAAGGCTGCGCCACGCTGTCGTTGAGCTCGCTGCAGACGACCTGCCACGTCCAGACCGCCGCGGACGCCGGCCATGTCGGGGACGACGCGACCGCCCGAGAGGCCTGCCTGCGGACCCCCGAAGGGACCTGGCGCGACGAGTGCCACTTCCGCGCCGGCGAGGAGCTGGGACGTGGGGGCTTCACGGACCTGGCCCTGCGGCACTGCGCCGAGGCCGGTCGTTTCGCCCGGAACTGTGTCACCCACGCGGCGTGGGGGCTGCCCCCGAACCCGGACCTGACGAGCGACGGGCAGGTCGAGGCGGCCATGACGGAGTTCGTCCAGGTGGTCAGCACCGCGCTCGAGGGGGCCCCCGAGGGCGTCGCACCCGAGGCCCTGGACACCCTGATGTCGCGCGCCTGGTTCAACCTGTACGTCGGGAGCGGCGTGGCCGATCCCGGCCCGACCCGCGGGCTCGAGGAGTGGCAGGCCGCGCAGGCCCGAACGGCCTGGGCGATCGAGGCGGCTCGCCTGTCCGACCTGGACACCGATGGACTGGTCGAGGCCTGGGCCACGGACACCACGCTTCGCGGCGAGCCGCTCGAGGACCGCGACAACGTGGTCGGTCGCTACGCCTCGCCCATCCTGCCGGCGGCGGTCGAGACCCACCCGCACACCGGAACGTTCGGCGGAGGAGCCCGGCTGCGCGTGCCCGAGGCCGAGCTCGACATCCGCATCGCCGTGCTCGAGGGCCTGTTCTTCGACGAGGACACCCCACCCGCCACGTTCGCCGCCCACCTCGAGGACCCCGTGCCCGAGGTCCGCTGGACGGCGGCCAAGCTGACCGCGCTCTCGGACGCCGACGCCGAACTGGCGCTCCATGACGAGGTCAGTCGAGCTTATGTGGAGTTCGTCCGGAAGGAAGCCAGTCGCCGCCGTCGTTGAGCTGCAGCACGTGGGAGAACACCCGCGGCATCGCCGCCAGCGAACGGATGATGGAGCGACGGAGCCAAGGGCGACGCTGGGCGACGAGCAACAACTGCATCAGCGCCACCGGCTGACGGACGATGCGTCGATGCTCCGCTGCGTACCCGAACGGGTTGCCCGCCTGGATCGCGGCCACCGCGGCGCGGGCCTGCTGGAAGCCGAGCGCCATCCCCTCGCCCGTGAGCGCGTCCAGGTACCCGCTGGCGTCTCCGACCAGAAGGCATCGGCCGGCCACGACGCCTCGCACGCGCTGGTGCAGCGGCCCGGCCCCCTGGTCCTGGGAGTCCTGGGGCAGCCCGACGACCCGGTCCCGGAGCCTCGGGAAGCGGGTGAGCAGCTTGTCGAAGCGGGCCTTCTCCCCGCTCCACAGCATCGCGATCCCGATCCGCTCGGGTCCCGCCGGCGTCACGTAGGCCTCGGCGCCGTCGCCCCAGTAGACCTCGACGCGGTCGGTCCAGGGCACGCCTCGGTAGTGCCGGCGGAGCCCGAACCGGGCGACAGGACCGGGACCGGCGCTCAGGTTGGTCCAGTCCCGGAGCCGGGAGTGCAGTCCGTCGCACGCCAGCAGGTGGTCGGGCCGCACCTCGCCGTCCGAGGTCGTGAGCACCGCGCCGTCCCAGCCCGTCACCTCGACGCCGAGCCGAACGTCGACCCCGGCGTCGGCGCTGGCGGCCATCAGCCCCTCGTGCAGGTACGTCCGGCGGATACCGCGCCCGACACCGTGGGGGAACGGAGCGTCCGCGACGACATCCCCGTCGATCCAGCGCACCCCCGAGAACGGCGCCTGGCCGTCCGGGTGGATCACCACACCGAGCTCGTCGAGCAGGCCCACACCGCCGGGCATCAGCCCCTCGCCACAGGCCTTGTCGAGCGGGAGCTTGCTGCGCCTCTCCAGTACCTGCACCGGCAGACCGGCCCGCCGGGCGTACAGCGCCGCGACGAGGCCGACCGGGCCCCCACCGATGACCGTGATCACCGGCTTCGCAGGTAGGCGAGCGCCGAGTCGACCAGGATCCCGGCGACGCGAAGCAGGTGGACGGAGTCCGGCGGCGACAGCTCCCCGAGTTGCCACAGGCGCAGCGCCTCGGCGCGGCGGATCTTGCCCGAGGACGTGCGTGGCAGCGTCCCGGGCTCCAGGACGACCACCAGATCGCAGGACAGGCCGGTGGCCTCGCGCGCGGCCATGATGCACGCCTTCGGGTCGACCTCGGCCCCCTTCAGATGTTCAACGAAGAGCACCAGCCGCTCGCCGTCCTCGCCGTCAGGACGGAACGTCGCCGCCGCCGCGCAGCCGGTCCGCACGCCGGGGACCGCATCGACGGACTGTTCGACCGGGTGTGGCGCATGGTTCCGGCCCCGCAGGATGAGCAGGTCCTTCTCGCGACCCGTGAGGAACAGCTCGCCGTCGTGCAGGAAGCCCAGGTCCCCGGTGTCCAGCCAGCCGCCCCGTAGCGCCTGTGCGGTGGAATCGGGGCGACCCAGGTACTCGCGCATCAGGCTGGGCCCCTTGGCCATCACCGTCCCGATGACGCCGTCCGCCACGGCCTGGCCCGACTTCTCGATGCGCACGGAGAACTCGTGGATCGGGGGGCCCACGCTGACCAGCTCGACCCCATCGTCGGCCTGGACCGCGCGCCCGGACCCCAGCTCGTCGCGGTCGAACCGGACCGTCCTGAACGGCTTGTCGAGCGGGCTGAACGTCACGGCCAGGCTCGCCTCGGACAGCCCGTAGACCGGGGTCAGGCCCGTCTCCGGGAAGCCCCAGCGCGCGAAGCGGGTGGTGAAGGCGCGCAGCACCTCGGGCGCGACCGGCTCGGCGCCATTGAGCGCGACCCGCCAGCGCGACAGGTCCACGCCGTCCAGCTCCTCGTCCTTGATCCGCTGGACGCACAGCGCGAACGCGAAGTTCGGTGCCGGCGAGATGGTGCCGCCGTAGGTCGACAGCGCCCGCAGCCAGACGGCCGGCTTGGTGACGAACACCTCGGGCCCGATCAGCGTCAGATCGCCCGGGTGGCAGAGCGCCGGGAACACGCAGCCGATGAGCCCCATGTCGTGGTACAGCGGCAGCCAGCTGCAGCCGGCCTGGACGTAGGTGGCCTCGTCGACGTCGTGGGTGAGCTCCCAGCGCAGGATCCGGGTCTGGGCCATCACGGCGGCGTGCGTCAGCGCCACCGGCTTGGGATCGACGGTCGTCCCGCTCGAGAACTGGACCATCGCCAGGTCGTCCGGCCCGACCTCGAGGACCACCGGAGACGCAGGCGGGAGCTGGTCGAGCGTCCGAACTCCGAGCTCGGGGCGGGCGCGCTCCGCCGTCCTGCCGAGCACCCGCTTCACCGTCGAGTCGGCCAGGACCAGGCGGGCCTCGGCGAGCTCGATCATGCGGGCCGTCTTCTGGTGGTAGCCCTCCATCCGACCGAGGCGGACCGGGGGGTAGACCGGCGTCGGGACCGCGCCGGCCAGGATGCAGCCGAAGAAGGCGTCGAAGAACCCGATGACGCTCGGGAACACCAGGATGACCCGCTCGCCGGGCTGGATGCCGAGCTCGACGAGCTGGCCCGCCACGCCCCGGGCGCGCTCGGCGACCTGGGCCCAGGTGTACTCAGTGGCCCGTTCCCGGCGGTCCAGGAGTCGGAGCACGTGCTCGGAGCTGGCCTGTTCCAGCGCCTCGACGAGCGTCCGAGGGCTCACAGGCGCTTCTGCAGCACGGCGACGAGGTCTCCCGCGGTCTCGACCCCTTCCTCGTCCCCTTCCTCGAGGCAGACGTCGAAGTGGTTCTCGACCTCGACCACCAACGTCAGCAAGCGGACCGAGTCGAGCTCGAGCGCGTCCACGAGGGGCGTCGCCGTGGTGACCTCGCCCTCGTAGTCCAGGTGCTCGCGAGCCACGGACCGGATGCCGTCCAGGATGTCCTCTTCCGTCATCGGGGCCTCAGGGCAGGATGCGTGGGCGGTCGGAGAGCGCGTCATAGCCGCAGTGATCCGCCAGCGCCGCCTCCTCGCAGTCGATGCGGACCTTCAGGAGCGCCAGGTTGACGACCGAGAAGACGAGCGCCGTGATCCACGCGCCACCCATCAGCGGCAGCGCGATGAGCTCGAGCACGACGGCCACGTAGTTCGGGTGCCGCATGTACTTGTAGGGGCCCTCGGAGACCGCCTGCAGCCCCGGCACGACGATGACGCGGGTGTTCCAGCGCGAGCCGAGCGTGCCGATCGCCCAGTAGCGAAGGCCCATCGTGCACAGGACGACCAGGAACATCGGCACCCACAGCCAGGGCTCCGGGTTCCGGTCCAGCAGCAGCACCTCGGCCGGACACGCGATGAGGAACAGCGTGTGCATGACCTTCATGAAGCCGAAGTGGCCCTGGCCGTACTCCTTGCCACCCTGGTCGAACGCGCTCTGGGCGTTCCGGTTGCTGACGAACAGCTCGACGATGCGCTCGAGCGCGACCGCGAACACCACCGTCAGGTACGCGATGTGCTCCAGATCCAGGACGTCGAGTATCACCATCGAAGCAGCACGACCTCCGAACAGAACGCCGGCCCCATCGCCAGCATCAGGCCCAAGGATCCGGCCTCAGGGCGGTGGTCCGACATGGTCTCGCGCAGCACCATCAAGACGCTCGAGCTGCTGAGGTTCCCGACGCGCATGAGGCTGTCCCAGGTCACCTGGAGCTTCTCCCGCTCGATGCCGAGCGTCTCCTCGAACGCCAACAGGACCTTCGGACCGCCGGGATGGCACACGTACGAGCTGATGTCGTCCAGCGAGAGGTCGCGCGCGGCGAGGAACCCGTCGACGTCTGCTCGAAGGTGCTTCTGGACGACCTTGGGCACGTCCGCCGACAGGACGATCTTGAAGCCGGTCTCCGAGATGTCCCAGCCCATGACGCGCTCGGTGTCCGTGTAGAAGACCGAGCGGGTGTCGACGACCGACGGTCCCTGGATGCCCAGCTCGGCCGCGAGCTCTTCGCCGACCAGGACCGCGCAGGCGCCCCCGTCCCCGAACAGCCCCGAGGAGATGAGGTTCGGGATGGACAGGTCGTCGCGCTGGAGCGTCAGGCTGCAGAGCTCGACGCTGAGCAGCAACGCCGCCTGGTTCGGGTAGGCCTTCACGTAGTCGGCGGCCCGCGAGATGCCGGCCGCTCCCGCCACGCAGCCCAGCCCGAAGATGGGGATGCGCTTCGTGCTGCGAGGCAGCTCGGGGATGCGGTTCATCAGGCGGGCTTCGAGCGAGGGCGTCGCGACCCCCGTCACCGTCACCGAGAAGAAGGCTCCGATGCGATCCCAGGGGACGCCCGATCGCGCCACCGCGTCCCGGACCGCGTCCTCGCCGACCTGCTGAGCCACACGGATCCAGGCGTCGTTTGTCTGTCCCCACCGCTCGAGACCGTCGTACTCCTCCATCGGGAGAGCCAGGTGGCGTCCCCCGACCAGCACGTTGCGGTGCAGCTTCTCGATGCGGTCCAGGTTCTTGTGGCGCTTGCCCCAGTGCTCTCGGAACGCAGCGATGAGCTGGTCCTGATCGTAGAAGTTCGGCGGGAACGCCGCTCCGACGGACGCGATCTGCAAGGGCTCTCCAAGTTACGGGACCGTAAGGTTGTGGGTGCGATGCGCCCACACGCGCGCTAAATGCGCTGATCCAGCGCCAAGAGAAACTGCGGATATCCCCATGATGAACAAGCCCGCCCGATGGATGCGCGACTCGGTCGCCGCCGGGGGTGAATTTCACTGGACCAAGATGGATCCGGTGAAGCACAACCTGATCAACATCGGCAGCGCGGTGCTGGTCTGGGCCGCAATCGTCGGAATCCTGGCGCTCGGGAAGACCGCCTTCGCCCCGGTCTATCTGCCGATCGCTGGCGCGCTGGTGGGCTGCCTCTTCTTCGGCCACTTCATCCTCATCATCCATGAGTGCAGCCACAACATGTTCGTCCTGACGGCGAACCGGGACCTGCAGAAGAAGCTGAACCGCGGCATCGGGATCGTCGCCTCGGCCGCGTTCTTCACCGACTACCTGAAGCACTGGGAGAAGGGACATACCACCCACCATCTCCATCCGTGCGAGGACGACGACCCCCAGGACCGGGACCCCGAGACCGGCTGGACCATCTACAAGAAGTACCTGAAGCTCCTGCTGATCCCGCTCTACGCGGCGCTGATCAACCCCAGCAACCAGTACGGCTTCAGCCCGACCCGCATCCTCGGCGGCCTGGCGTTCTGGGTCCCCTCGTTCGTCCTCGGGTACATGCTCGTGGGCTGGACGCTGCCCGTCACGATGCTCATCGGCTTCCACGTCCTGAGCGCGCTCAACGTGACCAAGAAGGCCCAGGAGCACGGCTGCGGGCTGAAGTTCGAGGAGTTCCGCATCCTGCGCAGCCGGACGTACTTCTACCCGACCGCGCTGTTGATGAGCCCCTTCAACATCAACTACCACTTCGAGCACCACGCCAACTTCAACGTGCCCTGGTACAAGCTCCCCGAGTACCACCAGAAGCTCAAGAGCGTGATGCCCGTCGAGCTGCAGCCCTACTACTTCCACAGCGACTACCTGCAGCAGCTCAACGGCGACAAGCCCCTGCCGCCGGACGAGCTGCGGCCGCTGACCTGGGACACGTCCGAGGCAGCCTGAGCGGGCTGAAACCGGCTGGAAATCCCCGGCGCGAGTGCGCGTCGTACCGTTCGGATGGAGATGGCGTCACCCGCGGAGAGCCCCCTCTCTCTTCCCTCAGGTTCGGAGTCTCTTCTGAATCGACCTGGGCACCGCGGGTGAACGCCGTCGCTCCGGCGAGCGGCTCACACGACCCGTAGGACCGCACGCGCCTGGGCTTCGTCCGCGTCGAGCCCCATCCCCTGGAACCGCGCCACCGCGCGCCCGGCCAGCTCGATGGCCTCGCCAGGACGCCGCTTCGCCAGCCGCGTGGCGAGCACGGTCATCGCCCGCGTGTGCCAGACCCGGTCTCCGGTCAGGTGCTCGACCGCGTCCCGGAGCTCCTCGAGCTGCGGCTCGGCGCCCTCGGGCCCCCAGCCGGCCAGGAACCGCTCCAACCGCGCCCGACCGGCGAGGATGGGGGCACCAGCGTGGTCGGCGAGCAACACCGCAGCGTCCAGGTCTCCCCACGCAGCCTCGGACCCGGATGCGGCTCGGCACAGTCCGCGAGCGAGCCGACAGCGAGCCTCCAACAGCGGCAGCCCCCGGTCCTCTGCGTAGGCCACCGCGTTGTCGAGCAGCCCGGGGAGGAACGTCATCGCACCCGAGGAGAGCACGGCCATCGCCCGCTGGGCCTCCAGCTGGAACGTCGCCGCCCGGCGGCCGTCCTCGGCGAAGTGACCGGCCGCCCCGTGCAGGAACGCGAAGGCCTCGTCGTTCTCGCCCTTGATGAGACAGATGTCGGCGATCTCGGTGAGCGCAGCGCCCGCAGCCGTCGCGGCCGAGCGATGCGGCGCCAGGGTCTGGTGCACCCGCATCAGCGCGTCGGAGGCGTCCTCGAGCCGGCCCTGGAGCCGGTTGAGCTGGGCCCGCCGGAACGTCGCGGCGATGGCCGCGGGCCCCTGGGCTTCGGCCGAGAGCCGCTCGACGAGACCCGAGAGCCCCAGCACGTCACCGCGCGAGAGCAGCACACCGCAGAGCGTGTCGGCCACCACGACGCGCAGGCCCGGATGGGTCGTGCGCGACAGCAGCTCGGTCGCCGTCGAGGCCGCGGCCTTGAGCTGTCCAGCGTCCGCCAGCGCGGCGATGATCTGGATGTCCAGGCGGACCTTGCCGGGCCCTTCGGCCAGGCCCTGGGCCTGCTTCAGCACGACCAGCATCGCGCCTGGCCGATCGTCACGCCGCAGCGCCTCGATCCGCTCGTTCACCCCCGCCCGTGCCTGCTCCAACTCACCCGCTTGCATCGACAGCTCGACCACCCGACGCCACGCCTCTGCGGCCTCACTCCAGCGTGAGGACGACGACAGCGCAGTCGCCTGCGTCACCTCTTCGGCGATCGCGTCGAGCTCCTTCACTCAAAAAGTGCCGGCGACGACCACGCCCGACGGTCCGGCGAGCACGCCGATCGAGTCGTTGACCAGCACCCCCGCTGTGACGGCGAGGACGCCGCCACCGAGCAGACCGAGCGTCGTGGCTCGGGCGACGTTGAAGTCGCGGGTGATCGCGTCGGCCTGAAGCCGGCTGACCGTCGTGGGGTCCGTGTTCGCTGCGTCGACCCGAGCGAACGCCGGCTCGACCCACACGAAGTTCGCCGCGGTGCCGCCGGCCAGGAGCGCGCCACCGCCGGCCATCAGCGCCAGGCTGGGCACGTCCAGATCGAGCGGCTCGCGCTCCTTCTTCGGCTTCTTGGTGTCTTCGGGCTCGGGCTCCGCGACCAGCGTGGCGGTCAGGAACTCGACGCCGGTCGGGCACAGGCTGTAGAGATCGACGTCACCCTCGACCTCGACCCAGTCCGCGTGGACCTGGCCGTCGGGACAGCTGACCTGCGCCAGGTGACGCCCCAGGCGGATGTGGTCGTAGTCGTGCTGCAGGACGCCATCGACGAAGATGCGAGCGTCAATCGCGTCCTCGTGAGATCCCGCCGAGTACTGCGGCCGCTGGTTGACCTCGCTGCGCAGGGCCTCGAACAGGTCGGCGCTCACGGGGTTCACCACCGCGTCGCGGTCGTACCGGTAGTTGATGTCCAAGACCAGCGCCGCGCGCCAGTGCTGGAGCATCGCTTCGTCCCGGTCACCCGTGTGGTACTCGAGCGCGCCCCGGTAGAACCAGATGCCGGCGAGCGTGTCCCCCAGGATCACGGCATCGACCGTCGGCGCGCTGGCCTCGGCCTTGTCCAGGCTGGCCTTCGCCTGCTCCCAGTCCTCGGCCAGGATGGCGGCGCGTGCCCGGGCGACGTCTTCTTCGACCGGGCCCGCCATGGCGAGTGCGGTCAGCGCGATCCAGGTCATTCGCAGCCCAAGGCCTCCCAGTCGTCGCCCGTGCCGGTGTTCACCCGGAACGAGCAGGTCTGACCGAGCGTCACGGTCAGCGTCCCGCGGTGGGAGCTGCCGTCCTCCCGGCGGACCTTGGTTCGGTACGTGCCCTCGGCCAGGTCGCCGATCGCGGCCCGCCCGTCACCCGTGAGCTCCGTCTTGAACCCGACGCTGTTCGAGAGCGCGAGGTCGAACGGCCCAGGCGGGAACACGGTCAGCGTGACCACGCCGGTCTCGTCGGTGGGGACGGGGTCCGGAGCGTCCTCGACGACGGGGTCCACGGCGGGATCGACGACCGGGTCCTCGATGGGATCGACGACGGGGTCCTCGACGGGCTCGACCGTGGGGTCGCCGTTCTCGAGCTGTGTGACCGCGTAGCCACCCCCGCCCAGGACAGCGAGCAGGAGGATGACGCCGACAGCGATCATCGGCCCCTTCGAGCTGCTGGTCTCGACGGGCTCCGGCTCGGCCTCGGGCTCGGGCGGAGGCGGCGGCTGCCAGACGATGTCGGGCGCGGCCGGCTTGTCGTGCTCGGGCGGCGTGAAGTCGACGACGTGCGAGACCTCGGCCGCGTCCTGGGACTCCGATGCGCGGAGCTGGTCCTGCAGGGCCTCCGGGTCCGCCATGGCCGTGGACGCCTCGACCAGCTCGACCGGGCCCTGGAGCGTGTCCCGCAGCTCGGGATCGAGGCTCTCCCGCATCTCGTCGTCGGGCAGCATCGTCGCGGCCTCTTCGAGCGGCGGCGGCACGTCGGGCGACGGGCGGAGCGGGCTCTCGACGCGAGCCTCGAAGCCGGAGTCGAAGGTGTCCTCGACCGGATCGTCGTAGGTGATGGCGGCCGGCTCGGGCTCGTCGAACGTCTGCTGGTTCGGATCGATAGGGTAGGTCTCGCCCTTCTTGAAGCTGGCGGAGTCGCTGGTGGGGAGGCCGTCCGTCTCGATGGTCCCCGACCGGTCCTCGAACACCGTCGAGCCCGCGAGCGACGGCCCCTCGGCCATGTGCGGGTTCGAGGTCATGGCCGGACCGACGTACTTCTTGGCGAAGCGTCGCAGCGACTCGTCCTTGGACTCGTCGGCGAGGATCTCCATGATGTCGACGACCTGTTCGCCGCTCGGCCGATCCTCGGGCTCGTACTGGAGCATCGACTTCAGAGTGGCGCGCACGCGGTCCCGGAGCTCATCGTCCAGACCGGAGAGGTCCAGGCTGTCGAGCCGGTCGGCGACGGCCTTCTCGTAGCGATCGGGCCGGATGTGGATCTTCCCGAAGGCGCCACCCGCGATGATCTCGTAGGTCGTGACGCCGAGGCTGAAGACGTCGGCCGCCGGGGTATCCGGGTCGCCCAGGAGTCGCTCGGGCGCCATGTAGGCCTGCGAACCGAAGGCCAGCGCCTGGGTGTGCGCCTCGCGCGACTCGAAGTTGGCGCGCGCGGTGCCGAAGTCCAGCAGCTTCACGTCGCCATCGGCCGTCAGCATGACGTTGCTGGGCTTGATGTCGCGGTGGATGAGCCGCAGCGGCTCGCCCCCCTGCAGCGGCACGTGGTTGTAGGCGGCGTGCAGCGCATTCGCGACGTTGCCGATAATCTGGAAGACCGATCGCAGCGCGAACCGGTCGCCGACACCGACGAGGTAGTTGACGAGCGTCTTGAGGTCGACGCCCTCGAGGTACTCCATGACCACGGCGCACTGGCCGCGGATCGAGGTCAGATCCTCGACCCGGACGATGTTCCGATGGCGCAACCGACCGAGCAGGCGTGCCTCGTCACGGGAGCGCTGGGCGATCTCCTCGTGGGTGGTCCACTTGCCGTGCAGGAGCTTGATCGCGACGACGGACGAGAAGTCGTCGCCCGTGATCATCTCGGCCAGGTACACCTTGCCGAACCCGCCCTCGGCGAGCTCCTTGATGAAGCGAAAACGGCGTCGTGGCTGCATGGAGTGCTGGCGCGGAAGTATATCCGGTCAGAACCCGCCGCAGACGCCACCCTCCGCAGTCGCCATCTCCACCACGAGGTGCATGGCCGCGAAGTACTTCACGACCTTGTCTCGGATGCCGGCTTCCTCCTCCATGACGGTCGTCCACGACCACCGCTGGGCGAGCCCCGGTCCCCACGGCGAGTTCCGCTCGAGGACGTCACGTTCACGCGCGGTGAGGATCGCCGCGACGCCCATGAGCGTCGCATCCGGCTGCCGGTCCTCGACCAGCTCGACCTCGGAATAGACGGCGCCGATGGGGGCTCCCTTGCTCCAGTCCTGCCACTCGAGCGTCGTGGCGCGTTGGAGGTTGATGGGCGTCCGGCTCCCGTCCTTCTGGGCCTCGATGAGGTAGCGGAGCGCGCCGTAGCGAGGGCGGACTCCAGCCTGGCCGCAGAGCGCGTCCTCGAGGGCCTCGCGGTCCCCGGCGTTCTCGAACAGGAACTCGATGCGGGTCCGGTAGCGGTCGTCGTAGTCCCGGATCCGGGTGGCGGTGTCGCTGACCAGGTCCTCGTCGAGGCCGAACGCCTCGAGGTTCGACTCGCGCTTGGCCTCGGTGTACCGGATGTTCAGCAGCGGGTCCGAGGCCTTCGCCAACACCCGCCCCTCGGCCGTCGTCTGGAGCTTGGAGAAGTAGTTCTGCTCCTCCTCCCACAGCAGGTAGACGTTCAGGCCGGCCATGGTGAAGAGCGAGCCGGCGACGACCCAGGTGCGTGCACTCATCGTCTCGCCGCGACCTCTTCCGAGGTGGGGATCCGCAGCTCGGTGCAGTACCCGCTGCCGCGGCTGTAGTCCCGCCACGCGGCGAACTCGGTCTCGTTGCCGTAGTTCATGCCGTAGTAGCAGACGGCCAGGAAGTGCTGGGCGAGGATCTTGTAGGTGTAGTGCTGGGTGTGCTGGTGCAGCTCGGAGCCGCAGCTGTCCATGTTCGCGTAGTCGTTGGTCTCGCAGCGGACCTGCTTGCCCACGAAGGTCGGGTCGTACTCCAGGTTCTGCTCCTTCAGCCAGCGCTCGTACGCGGGCTTCAGGTTCGTCGCCTTCTTCCGGCCCCCGTTGTAGAGCTGGTCGTCGTAGCCGCCGTTGTGCGAGGCGATGGTGATCTGGACCGCCCCGCCGCTGGCCGCGATGAGCGGGTCCTCGAACGCCTCGCGAAGCAGCTCCACCGAGCCGCGCGTGGACTCGCCCAGGTCGGTGCGCAGGTCGATGTCGCAGCCCAGGATGCGGCACTGCTCATCCTTCATGTAGGGCGCGTTCTTCAGCACCCCTCGCGGCGGGGTGAGCGCGGTCGGCGTCCAGCGGGTCTTCGTGCCCGAGAACCGGCACGAGTTCACCGTCACGTCGACGCGGTGGGCGACCTCGGGCATGAGCTGCCACCAGCCCATCGCGCAGACGGGCGACAGCGCGTCGGCCTTGTACCGGGACTCGGTGTACGGGACCGCGGCCATGACCTCGGGCAGCCCCTCGCGGCGGAGCGTGCGCACGACGTAGGCGTAGTCGTCGCGGACCTCGTCGAGCCGAACGAAGAACGCCCAGGCGCTGACGTGCTGCTCGAGCGACTTCGTCGTGTAGGTCAGGAGCTGCTTGTCCCAGTTGTCCTTGTCCTCGAGCATGTCGGGGCGCCGCGCGGCGTCGGCATTGGGCTTCTGCACGAACTCGGCCCAGGGCTGCTCGAGGCCCTCGTACAGGTCGACGTTGACCTCGGTGTTGAGCTCGATCGTCTCGTAGACGGCGATGCCCTCGTCCACGGGGCCGAGGATGGTGATGTCCTTCTGGAACGCGCCGACGAGCGGCGTGACGACCGCCACCGCCGTGACCGTGGCGATGAGGAGCGCGCTCGGAATGAACCACGCCGGGATGTTCCGGTTGGCGCGGAGCTCCTGGACGTCGGTCGCCTCGACGGTGGGGTCGGCGTCGGCCGCCGAGGAGATGACGCGCTGCTGCTCCCAGACACCGAGACGCCGGCACTCGATGAAGTGGATGGTCACGCCGCGACCGGGCGGACCGAGGTGGAACGCGCAGCCGTCGGACAGGTACGCCGGTCCCTTGAGCGGGCGGATGGCCCCCCAGTCGACGTTGTGGTGCGGCGCCATGCGCACCTGGTTGTTTCCGACCGGAGCGATGGAGACCGAGGCCCCGTCGTACGCCGTGATGACCGCCTGTCGATCGTCCAGGCCGCGGTAGCCCTCGACCTTCAGTCCGCCCGGGCCGGGGTTGGCGCCGAGCCGCACCACCGGACCGCGACAGACGAGGTCGCCCTTGAGCGACATCGGTCCGTCCGGGAAGTACAGGACGACGTCCCAGCGTTCCTGGCTCACCGCGTCAGGACCAGCGTCGCGTCCGAGAGTTCGAGCTCGTCGATCAGCGTGTGGGGCCCGATCGACTTGTCCCAGAGCTTCAGGTACCACTTGCCCGCGGGCAGGTTCAGCCAGCTGGCGAGTGCATCGGCGACCGATGAAGCGGGCAGCGCGGTGGAGACCGGCGTGCGGAACGTGGTGGGCGGCTCGGTGGTGACCTCGACCGTCATCCACACCTCGCGGGCGACGACCGGATGGAGGATGAGCTCGGTGCCCTCGAGCGTGGCGATCTGGGTGTCGCCGGCGAGCGGGCCATCCTTCGTGCCCAGCCGGTAGCCCACGCGCACGCGGCCCTGGAGGTCGGTGCGGACCGGGACGACCGTCCCCGTCAGGAACGAGACGGCCTCGGACAGGGAGAAGTTGCCGGGGATGCGCGTCTTCACGGCCGAGGCTCCGGGCCCCCGGAAGATGCGAAACGCGATGGCCTTGCTGCCGGCGCTGGGCGGGATGGGGTCCGGCGGGCGCGTGGCGGCCGGCGCGGTCTGCTTGAGCTCGGGCACATCCGGACGAGCCGGGCGAGCCATCGGGGTGTGCGCACCGGTGGGTGCATCCGGCTTGGCGGGGTCGGGGCGAGCGGGCCGACGCGGCCGAGTCGGCTTCGTGATGGGCTGGCTGTGGCCGAACGGGTTGGGCGCCGGCTCGGGCAGCTTCTCCGGCTCGCGGCGCGGGCGACGAGGCTCACTGCGCGGCTTGTCCCCGGACGAGCTGCCCTGGAGGATGGCCTCGATGACGTCCGAGGCCGACCGGCCGTCGTCGCGAGCGGGCTTGTCCCCTGAGCTGGTGGTGATCTTCCGGATGAGGTCGTCCGCTGCTTCGGCGCGCGGCTTCCGGGCTTCCTTGGGCGGCGCGGGCTTCTCGGCGGGCACGTCCCCGCTCGACCGACTGCGACGCGGGCGACGCCCCCCCGTCGGCTTCGCCCAACGACCAGACGACGCAACGGCCTTCTGGTCAGCGTCCCGATCCGGACGACCACGAGCCGGCCGGGGCTCCGGCGCAGGCTCGGGCTCGGGCTCGGGCTCGGACTGCGCACGACGGGGTCGGCGCGGCGTGCTCTCGGCTGGCGTCTCGGGCGCGTCGTCCCCGCTCAGGCGTGCGGCCGTGCGGCGGCGACGGCCCTTGCTCGCCGGAGCCCAGGCCTTGGAGCGGGCCTTCGGCGCCTCGGTCTTCTCCTCTTCCTCCTCGCCGAGGATCTTGGCGATCTCCTCGCGCGACATCCCCATCGTCTTGCCGTCGTCGAGGCCCTCGCCGATGCGGCGCTGAGCGCTCCCGACGGTGGCCATCACGTCCATCAACGAGGGTCCTTCGATGCCGCTGGACAGCGTGGTCCTGACGGCGTCGAGGAACTCGTTGCCGTCCGCATGCCGGTCCTCGGGGCGGGCGCGCAGGCAGACCTTCAACAGGTCGACGACCTGGGCCGGGAGCTGGTCCTTGAACCGGAACAGCCGGCGACTTCCCTCGCCGCGACTCGCCTGGGTCCGGATGTCGTTGACCAGCCCGTCGTACACCGGCTTCCCGGTCATGAGCTCGAAGGCGACCAGCGCCAGCCCGAACAGGTCGGCGGACAGATCCTCGCCCCCCGCCTCCATGCGCTCGGGCGGGCAGTACCGGAAGCTGTCCTCCTTGGGCACCTGACGGCTGTCCGACTGGAACTGCAGGATCTCGACCTGGGGCAGCGCGTAGCCCAGGATCTCGACCTGCCCATCGCCCTTCAGCATCACCCGCCAGGGCGTGAGGCCGCCGTGGCTGTAGACGCCGTGGGGCTCGCCCGCTTCGGCCGCCTCGATCAGCACCTCGCCCGCCGAGTACATCAGCTCGAGGCCAGCGCGCACACCGGCGACCTGCCCCATGTCGGCGAGCGTCCGGACCACCTCGGATGCAGACCACGCCTGGCCGCTCGGGTAGATGAACGTGCCCTCTTCGTGGTCGAGCGCGACCAGCTCGAGGAGGCCCGTCACATAGGGCGCCTCCAAGAAGCCGAGCACGACGTCCAGCGCCGAGTTGATGGCCGAGTGGTCGCGGCACTCCGGGTGGAACACCACCGCGGTGTGTCGGAAGCCGTCTTCGCCTTCGAACTCGACCAGATCCGAGCCGGGCCCGATGGTGCTTCGTCCGGTGGGCTGGAATCCCTCGATGGGGTGCATGCACGCCTCGTCTCGCGCGGAAGCTTACCAGCGTAGAATCCCCAGGACGTGGCCACCTCTCGCCAGCAACGAAAGCTCCAGGACGGCAAGGACGCCCCCGAGCAGATCGCCGAGAAGGGGAACGAAGACCAACAGGTCGAGTTCCAGGGCCCGGATGTCGAGCCGGATCAAGCGCGTGGGCTGCAGGAGAGCGTCGGCAACCAGGCGCTGACGGCGCTGCTGAACGAGCACGCGCAGGTCGTCGATCTCGAGGTGCCCGAGGTCGACGAGGAGGTCGCCGAGGAAGCCGGCACCTTCGACTTCGACGAGGCGTTCTCGGACTACCTGGCCGCCATCGGCGCGAGGGAGCGGCTGACGGGCGGCTACGACGCCGAGGACTGGGCCAAGCTGTTCGGTGGCGACGCCGACGAGGACCCGCCACCCCGCCCTCCGAAGCGGGTGCGCATCCGGCACCTGCAGCAGATCGCCAGCTCGATGGCCGAGGACGTCGAGCCCGAGCCGCCCCTGCCCGAGCAGCTCGAGGCTCATGAGGTCCCCCCGCTCGGCGCGGTGGAAGAGCCGGCGGGGGACGAGGTCCTGGACGCGCTCTGGGCCTGGCTGAGGGACCCTCTCGCCGCGGCCGGTGACCCGCTCGAGCCCGAGGATCTGATGCGGCGCTCCGGACCGCTCGAGCGGTGCGAGGTCCTGGGTCGGTTCGCAGCGACGAGCTGCGGCGATCCGGTGGCGCGCGCGCTCGGTCGGCTGGCCCGGCCCCTTCCTGGCCCGGACCGCATGTCGTCACAGGTGGCCCGGGCTGCCTCGCTGGCGCAGCTCGCCTGCCTGGTCGAAGGGCGAGACCTCGCGGCGCCGGGGATCGTGAACCGCGCCGCGGCCATCGCGCTCGAGGACGACGCCGACGTCACGGCGCGCATCGCGGCGCGCCAGGGCATGGCCACCGGCAAGCTGGCTGCGCCTCGCATCCTGGATGTGGCGCTCGAGGGCGAGGGCCGTCCCATCCTCCCGACGACCGAGCCGGCACGACGCAGGGCACGGGGCCTGCTCGAGCGCGCGCTTCGCCTCGCCACGAAGCCCCAGGGGATCCCGGATCCGCCGCGCCACGCCAGGGCCCCGGTGACGGACACGACCGGCGACGACTCGACCGCCGCTGTGGACGCGCTGCTCGGCGTCGAGAAGGCGCAGAACGAGACCGTCGCGTTCCAGCTGCTGTCCTCGACGCTCGAGGCGGCCGACGAGCTCCTGCTGCTGGCCGGTCGCACCCAGGTCGAGCTCGCCGCCGCCGGCATCGCGGCCGTGCGCGGTGGGGGGCAGGCGCCCGAGCCCCGCATCCTAGCGCTCCTGACCGTCTGCAACCGGCGCCTCCGCCAGGCCGCTCGCTCGCTGGCCCAGGACGCGCAGGAGCTCGAGCTGCTGGACGGGACGCCCTACGACGCGGACGCGCTGGGTGAAGCCGAGGACAAGCTCATCGAGGGCGCGGTCCGACTCCGCCGCATCCGGGACGCGGCGCTGAGCACCCTGGCCGACGCCGCGACGGGGAACCGATGACCCCAGAGTTCCTGGCGCTCGAGGCCCAGGCCGCCCTGTCCGTCGGCGACCGCATCGGGGACATCCGCGCCCGTCTACGGCTGGTGGCGGCCCTGGCCCGCGAGGGGGACAGGGCAGGCGCTGCACGCATCCTCGACCGGGCGGAACGCGAGAGCGAAGGCGAGCCCGACCTGGCGCTCGACCGGGCCACGGCGCGAGCGGCGCTGGACCGATCCGGTGCGCTCCAGGAGCTCGCCGACGTGCTGACCGAGGTCCAAGACGCCGAAGCGTGGCGCACGCTGGCCGAAGCGCGCAGCGTCCAAGGGAGCTGGGAGAAGGCCGACGAGGCCTACGTCCGCGCGCTGGCCGCTTCGGAGGGTGACGAGACCGCGCGGCTGGCGATCTGCCGCGCCGAGAACCTCGTCCGTCATGGGCGCGACGCTCGCGAAGCGCTGCGACCCGCGCTGGACGGACCCGAGCTGATCCAGCTCGCCGCTCACCAGCTGCTGGCCGGCCTGGAGCTCCGACACGGCGAGGCGAGCCGGGCCCTGAAGCACGCCGCGGCGGCCGGAGACATCGCGCGCGCCAGGCGGAACTGGTTCGCCCTGTCGTGCGCGACGCTGGACGCCGAGGCCGCGTGGACGATGCAGGGGCAGCCCGAAGCGGGCTTCGCGATCCTTCACGGGACGCTGGCGTATGTTCGCAAGCAAGGGGACCCAGGCGTCCTTCTGCTGGCACGCCTCGTGGAGATCCAGGAGGCGGAACGACGGGGGTGAGGGATGGGGTTGTGGTGGCTGGGACTCGCGCACGCCGGAGAGGTCGTCGAGCTCGCGCCGGGCCTGGTCGTCGAGGGGAGTTCGTGGGCCGACGACAAGGCCGATGGCGACGACATCGACCGCTGGTTCCACGGGCGCGGCAAGCTGACGTGGACGGCCTCTCCCAACGCGGACGTCGCCCGGCTGGCGTCGAACGGTGGCAAGGAGATCGAGCCGGGCCTTCCCACCGAGGACTGGTGGATCATCGAGAGCGCGGCTGAACACGCCGCCTGCGTCCAGATCGAGACCATGCACCCAGGCGCCTGCACGACCGCGCGTGAGTTCGTGCGAGACAGCCACGGCGGCCTGGTCACGGGGCGCCACGACTACGACCGCGGGCTCGACCTGTTCGCGGACCTCGAGGAGCAGTACGGCCGGGACGCGCTCGAGGCCGCCCTGGTGGCCGTGCTCGACGCGGAGGCCCCACCCGCGACACGTTCCTCGACGCGCTGTCCGAGTCCACCGGCGACGACCTGCAGCTCTGGTACGAGAGCGAGGTCCAGAACGGCGCGCCCATCGGCAAGCTGACCGTCGAGGCATCGCTGTCGGACGGCGTGCTGAGCCTCAGCGGGACGGCGGACGCCGAGGGACGGGGCCGGGTCCCCATCGAGGTCGACGGCGCCACGCACCTGCTCGTTCTCGACGGTGGTACAGGGCGGCTCGCGGTCCCGACCGACAGCACCGATCCCGAGATTGTCGTCGACCCCCAAAGGCGCAGCACAGTGTCGCGCTCGCGCGTGAAGGGCCCCTAGACGTCCGGGTTGATCGCGTAGCTCCCCGTGATGGCGGCCTGCCCGAGCACGTGCCCCTCGATGGCCACGCGCGCATCCCCGCCGGTGAACGAACCCGAGAGCCCCACCGACTCGACGTCCAGCGCGTAGATCGTGAACACGTAGTGGTGCAGCCGCAGGTCGTTCCAGGGCGGACCGGGGCCGTCGTACCCGCCGTAGTCGCCGCCCATGTCGGGGTTGCCCGCGAACCACGAGGTGTAGTCGTTGACGCCCTGGACACCGACCGCTGCGGCGCCCGGGGTCTTTCCACCGACGGTGACGCCATCGGCGTGGCTGCCCTCCGCGATCTCCGAGGTCCCCGCCGGCACGTCGACCAGGACCCAGTGGAAGAAGTCGACCCGCGGCAGGTCCACCGGCACCGTCTTCCCCTCCTGGTTCACGTCGTCGCCGACGCTCGGCACGTCCGGGTCGTGGCAGATGAGGACGAAGCTCTTCGTCCGAGCCGGGGCGCCCGACCACGCCAGGTGCGGGTTCCGGTTGTCCGAGAACGTGAAGTGCCCGACGTCGGCGTGCTTCCCGAGCGCCAGCCGCTCGTCCATCCGCTCGCCATCGGCGAAGCTGTCACTGCGAATCTCCATGGGATCCTCCGAAGAAGTGGCCGACATCCTACCGACCCAGGCCATCGTGGTGCTCGGCTGTCCCGTGCGCGCTGGCGGCGTCCCCTCGCCTGCCCTGGAGCGGCGAGTCCGAGGGGCCGTCCACCTCTACGACCAAGGCGTGGCCGAGGTGATCGTGATGAGCGGGGGCCCGGGGCGACACGGCGTCGAGGCCCACGCCATGCGCGATCTGGCCGTCACGCTCGGGGTCCCCTCGCCGGCGATCCAGCTCGAGGTCGAGAGCCGCAGCACGCGCGAGAACGCCCGTTTCACCGCCCGGTTGGAGCTGCGCCGCGTCGTCGTCGTCAGCGACGCCTTCCACCTGCCCCGCGCCCGCGCCCTGTTCCTCGAGCACTTCGACGAGGTCCAGGTCTACGGAGTCCGCGGCCCCGGCCACCGCAAGCACGTGGCCCGCGAGCAGGTCATCCGCGTGCTCACCACGGCAGCTGCGGTCCTTCAGCGTGCCAGAAGCCTCCGCTCGTCGACGGCGTGAGCTCCTCGATGCGGGCGAGCAGTCCCGCGGCGGCCTCGGCCGGTCCCCAGTTCCCGTTGAAGCCGGTCATCGCGGTCTTCACGAAGCCCGGGTGCAGCATGACCACCGCGACGCCCCTGGGTCCAAGGTCGTTCGCGAGCGACTTGCCGCCCATGTTCGCGGCGGCCTTGCTCATCCGGTAGCCGTAGTGGCCGCCGCTGGTGTTGTCGGCGATCGAGCCCATGCGCGAGGTCACGATGGCGACCTTCGAGCCGCGCTCCAGGCGCCCCAGGAACGCTCGGGTCACCCGAACCGGGGCCAGGGCGTTGACCTCGAACTGCAGGCGGATCGAGTCCAGGTCGAGCTCGGCGAGCGTGTTGCGCTGCAAGACGCCGGCGTTGTTGAGCAGCAGATCGACCCGGTCCGGGCTCGCCTCGAGGAGCCGACCGATGCCTTCGTCCGAGGTCACCTCGACGCCCTGGACGACGGTCACGCCGAGCGCGAGCAGCTCGTCACCAGGATTGCGACAGCCGGCGATGACCGTGTGGCCCGCTGCGTGGAGCTGACGGGCGAGCTCGAGACCGATTCCCCGGCCCGAGCCCGTCAGGACGACGTTCACGGGTCGACGTAGTCGTCGAGCTGGTCCATGAGCTTCTCGGCCTCGTACCAGTCGTCGCGGGTGGAGCGAGGCTCCTTCTCCGAGAGCTGGATGGTCGCGTAGACGTACTGCGGGAGGATCGTGTCGCCGGTCTTCGGCTCGGTCCCGCGGTCCTCGATGATGATGAAGTCGTAGTCGTACGACTCGGCGACCTCGGCGCAGCGGTACAGCAGGTAAGCCTCGAGCAGGTCGGGGGGGACCATGCCGTTGCCGCTGAAGCTGACGTCGAAGGTGTCCTTGCCGTTCGGGAGCTCGACGTAGCCCCCCTTGCCGGAAAGGGGACCGTACTTGGTTGCGCAGCCCGTCAGGAAGATGAGCGCGAACATCAGGAGTGCACGCATCAGGGACCTCGGAAGTGGACCCGTCTAACGCGTGAGCCGCCGGGGCCTGACACCTTCAATCCATGTACCCCATGGACTTCAGCCACTCCTGCAGTTCGACGTCGTCCCCGAACTCGGGCGGCTGTGTCGTCCACGGCATGTTGCCGTTCTCGTAGGTCGGGATGGTGAGGACTTCGTGCGGCGCCGAGAGGCACGGCGTGATCGGCGAGCCCGCCAGATCCTCGCCGGTCGGGAGGTTCATCAGCCAGAGCGCGGTGGGCGTGACGTCCACCGTCTCGACGTCCACCGTGGTCTCGCCCGCGACGACCCCCGGCCCATACACGCCGAAGATGCCCAGGTCCTCGAGGCCATGTGAGCCCGAGTTCACGAAGCACGAGAACTCGGCGCCCTCGTACTTGCCGAGGGTCGTGTCGCAGATGTCCACGACGGCCTGTGTGGCCTTCAGGCCGGCGCCGCTCTCCTCGAAGATCTGCACGCCGTCCGAGGTCTTCCTGGCCAGGAGCGAGGCCTTCACCGCGCCGTCGTCGTCCCCCGTGAACTTGAGCACCGGGACCCGCATCCGGTAGTTCAGCGGGTTGGGCGAGGGCTTCCAGAACGTGTGGGTGACCTTGACCGTCACCGAGCCCATCTTCACGTCGCCGTTCTCGATGGTCCCTCGCTGGCCGTCCAGCAGCGAGCGGTTCAGCGCCACGCGGCGCTCGTTGGGGCTCGCCTGCGTGTGCCCGTGGTCGGAGAACAGCACGATGTACCCGTCGTCCCCGACGTAGTCCATGGCCCAGCCGAGCATCGTGTCGCCCAGCCGCGCCGTCTCCTCGACGATCTCGAAGCCGGTCTGGATCTGGGCCAGGCGGGCCTCGTCGACGCCCTCGAGCGCCTTGGGATCCTGGGCCGCAGCCCACTCGGAATACAGCATGTGGAGCGACTGGTCGTGGCCGTAGAACGGCAGGACGATCAGGTCGAAGTCGGGGTTGTTGCCCATCTGGAGCTGCATCGAGCCCGAGCGCAGCAGCCCCACGCCCATGCGCCGGATGTGCTCGGCGTGGACCTTCGGCTCGATGTCCATGCCGCGCTTGGCGTCGACGCCCGGAGGGAACGTCGAGTCCCCCTCGCGCGCCAGCATCACGCCGTTGATGGCGTAGGCCGGGGCCGTGATCCAGTAGTTGATGACCAGAGCGCTGCGGCCCCAGCGCGACGTCATGTCCCAGACTCGGTGCTTCTTGACCTTGTCCTGGCCGGCGCCGAACGAGCCGCCGACGCCGCTGTTGTCCTGCTGGATGCCGTGCTCTTCCGGGTGGTGCCCGGTGGCGATGCTCGTCCAGCTGTTGGGCGACTGCGCGCTGTCGATGATCAGGCGAGCGGAGCAGCCGTCGTGCCGGACCTTGGCGAGGTTGGGCAGGTGCCCGCGCTCGATCATCGGGTCGAGGATGTCCCAGTCTCCACCGTCGATTCCGACGAGCGCCACCTTGGGGCCATCGGGGTAGGCGGGACCGATGTCACAGGCAGTGACGGCGAACAAGGAGAGGAGTGTCAGCACGAAGGCACCCTATCAGCCGGACTGGCCGACATCAGATGCCCAGCCGCTCGATCTCGGAGCGCCAGTCCGCCTCGGTCCCCAGTGTCGCCAGGATCGAGGCCAGGCCGACATTGATTCGGCCCATGAACACCATGCCGGGCGTCTTGAGCACCGGCAGCCCATGACGCAACGCGATGGTGGCCATGCGCTGCTTCGCCGACATCGCGTCGCGCATCAGGGACTCGGTGTACGCCCGCGAGAACCGGAACGGCTGGGGCCCCGCCACCGGCTCCATGGTCAGCCGCAGGTACTCCTCGAAGATCGTCCACGCCGACGGGTGCATGCCCTCGATGCCCATGTGGCGGGTCGCCAGCATGCGCAGCTGCTCGCTTCCAATGCCCGCCATGATGGCGCGGCGCACGGCCGCCATCCCGTCGGTCACGTCGCGGTCGAAGCTCTGGACACAGCCGAAGTCCAGGAACGCCACCCGGCCGTCCGGCAGGAACAGGTAGTTGCCCGGGTGCGGGTCCGCGTTGAACGCCTGGTGGTGGTGCAGCGAGCCGAAGACGAACCGCCAGATGACGAGCCCGTACCGGCTCCGCTGGGCCCGGTCGGTGCTCCTGAGCATCTCGTCCCAGGTCATCGCGTCGATGCGCTCGCTCGTCAGCACCCGGTCAGCGCTGCGCTCCCGGACGACGGCGGGCAGCACCACATCCGGGTCGTCCGCCCACCAGCCTCGGAAGCGCTCCTGCCAGGCGGCCTCGCGCTCGTACTCCAGCTCCTCGGCGATGCGGGCCGTGACGTCCTCGACGAAGGGCGTCATGTCAGTGCCCGGCAGCACGGCATTCATGGCGGAGACCAGCGAGCCGACGTTGGCGAGGTCGGACTCGAGCGCCTCGGCGACCCCCGGGTACTGGACCTTCACGACCACAGGCCGGCCCTCGAACGTGGCGGCGTAGACTTGGCCGATGCTGGCGGCGGCCAGCGGCTCGCGGTCGAAGTCGTCGAAGAGCTCGTCGGTCGGGGCCCCGAGCTGCTCGACGACGACAGCCTCCATCTCCTCGAACGGAAACGTGACGGTGCTGGCCTGCAGCTCGCCCAGGATCTCGCGGTACGTCTCGCGCTGCTCGGGCGGGATCATGTCGTCGATGTACGAGAGCAGCTGGCCCATCTTGAGCGGCAGCCCCTTCATCTCGCCGAGCACACGAGCGAGTCGCTTCGCCGCCTGGCGGTGGAAGGTGTCCGCGACCGCCGTCCGGGCCAGATCCGCACCCACGCCGACAGCCATGCCGCCGAGCTGGGCGATGCGCGAGAACCGCCCCTTCTTCATGAGAGCGCGGCCGTCAGCACATCGACCTCGTCCAGCGCGTTCGGCCAGTGGGGAGCCAGGCGGAGCACGCCGTCGGGGGTCGTACAGGCGACGCCGGCCTCGTTCAGCTGGATGCCGAGCTCCATCGCGTCGGGGTGCGACACCGTCAGGGTCCCCGAGCGCTCGCCCGGGCCACGACGCAGCGAGGTGAACCCCCGCTCGACCAGCGCCGGCTCGACCCGGTCGTGCCAGGCCTGCACGTGCTCGAAGATGGCCGGGACGCCGAGCTCGAGGATGGGCGCGATGGCGGCCTGGAGCGCGACACAGCCGGCGACGTTCGTCGAGCCGATCTCCAGGAAGTCGATCTCCGAGCGGATCGGCTTGTCGTACCGGAGCTTGCCGGCGCCCTCCATCAGGAAGTCGACGGGCTCGGCATGCGACAGCCAGCCACTCACCCGCGGGACCAGCTCGAGTCCGGGACGGGCCCACAGGTAGCCGACGCCCTCCATCCCCATGAGCCACTTGTGGGCGCCACCGGCGATGAGGTCGAGCTTCGCGCCCGAGAACGGCACGACGCCCACGGCCTGGATGGCGTCGACCGCGATGAGCGCGCCGTGCTGGTGACACAGATCGGCGAGCTGATCGATGGGCATCCGGCGCCCCGTCTGGAACTGGACCGCGCTCACGGCGAGCACCCGGACCTTGCCCTTGGCCAGCTCTCGCCTCGCCTCCTCGAGCAGCTCGGGGAGCGTCGCGTCGAGCGAGAGGAACGTGACCTCGGCGCCGAAGGCCTTCGCCGCCTGGACCCACGGCGTCACGTTGGCCGGAAACTCGCCCTCGAAGAGCAGGACCCGGTCGCCGGGCTGCCACGGAAGGCTCAGGGCGGCATCCGAGAGGCCCCGGTTCGTGGACGCCGTGATGGCGATGGGGCCCTCGACGCCCAGGAGCGTGCGCAGGTCGTCCTTCAGGGACTCGCGCTGCTCGAAGAACGGGAAGATGGCGTCCAGGCCGTGCTGGGCGTACTCGGCCAGGACACCGGTGACAGCACGCATCACCCGAGTCGAGGCCGGCGACACGGCCGCGTGGTTGCAGTAGGCCCGTGCCTGGAGCTGGGGGAAGAGCGCGCGGGAGCCGAGCTGGACCATGCCCCGTCCTATCCGGAAGACAGATCCAGGAAGGGTTCGGATCGACGCCCTGACCGCCGCCGGGGTCGGCACCCACGAGAAGGACGGCAGCACCGTCTTCTGGGGCGCGACCTGGAAGGACAGCACGACCCTGTCGAGCAGCTGGACGGCCTCGACCGAGTGGACGACCATCCACCCGGAGGCCTCGGTGATGGTGACCACGAAGCGCGGCAGCGAGCTGGTGGTGTTCGGCGGCACCGGCGACCTGATGGCGCGCAGCTTCGACCCCGCCACGGGCAACGAGTACAGCGAGGTCGAGTTCGAAGGCATCGGCGACGTCCTGGCGATCTCCACGACCACCTCGGATCTGAACGGAGACGGCACCGACGAGCTGCTCGTGGCCGCGGTGGACGCCGAGGGCGCGCTTCAGTTCCTGGTCGGTCACTTCTCGAGCGACGGCGGGCTGCAGAAGATCGCCCAGCCCCCCCCGCGGGCCTGGTCGGCCGGTGGCGGTTCGACGACGGACACGGCCTCGACAGCTCCGGCCACATGAACCACGGGAGCATCACGGTGGGCGCCGACAGCGCCGGCAACGTCGCGGTGGTGGTGAGCCAGCTCGCCCAGGGCCGCCACGCCACCTGGGCCACCACTTGGATGGGCGAGGGCACCGGCTCGAGCTTCCTGGACGAGGCGCCCGACCACGACGAGCTCATCGGGCTCGACACGACCGGCGTGATCTTCGAGCCCGGTGCCGACACCTACACACCGGACAAGGAGTCCGACTCCAAGCAGACCGGGTTCTGCGGCCGCGTCTTCTCCGAGCGCCTGCACCACAAGGACCGCGCTATCACCATCTGGGACTACGAGCGCCTGGTCGGCGACCAGGGCGCGGTCCAGCTCACGAGCCTGGACTGGCGAGGTGAGGACCCCCGCGGCATTCCGCTCGTCGACACCGCCGACTTCGTCGCGGCGGCCATCGACGGTCAGGTCCAGGTGTTCGACCGAGAAGGCAAGGAGCTGGGCGAAGGCCTCGAGCTCGACGTCGCCGGCCCGCTCTCCGCGGCCCAGGTCGACGACACGCTGGTCCTGTTCGGCTCGGGCCACGACGGCTCGATGGTCCTCGCGACCGTGAAGTCCGACGGCACCCAGGGCGTCGGCACGGTCGACTCTGGCGACCTGAAGACCGGCGACGACTTCCAGATCCCCGAGAAGGTGGTCATGGAGAAGGAGGACGACTTCTACGGGCGGGTCGGCTCGACCCCGAGCGGGATGACGATCTCCTTCACGACGTACACCGACGAGGACGGCGACGAGGACGGCGACGAGGACGGCGACGGCACGGTCGAGAACGTCTCGTTCGACGTCGCGCGCGTCGCCCTGGACGAGCTGCCCACCAAGGGCGAGTCCACCCTGACCCTGTCCGGCGTCGGGCGCATCGGTGGCGGCGAGTTCGACGGCGAGGGTGGGATCTACGGCTCGGTGCAGCACCCGATGGCCACGTTCGGCCTCAGCTCGCTGGCCGTGATGGTCCGTCGAGGACCGAACTCGCGGCGTCCGCTCACGCCGGGCTCCGAGGCGGGCAGCCAGTACCTCGACCTGGCGGACATGACCGGCGTCGAGACGGTCGACGCGCTGACCGACGACGCGGTGACCGACGATCTCGTCGCGGTGGTCCCCTGGGACACCGGCACCGAGTGTGGCTTCGCGACGGTCTTCGTCCCGGGCACGTCCCAGGACTGGTCCACGAATACGGCCGGCGCCGTGGTGCTCTCGACCTCGGGCGAGGCCGACTGCAGCGATCTGGCCGTCCCGGTCGGGGCGATGGATGCTGCCGGCGAGGGCATCGCCTGGCCTGTGCTCGCCAGGGTCGACGCCACCGCCGGTACGACGAGCTTCGGCGAGGTCGTCTGGGATGGCGCCAGCCTGCTCCAGCTGCCCGGCATCACCGTCGAAGCCACTGAGTTCGACGCCATCGACATCGGCGATCTGGACGGCGACGGCACGGATGATCTGGCCCTGCGGTTCTACAGGCTCCGCCGCGACAACGTGATGAACCGCCTGGGCAAGGACCGCGCGGTCATCGTGGGACGCGCATCCAGCCTCGGTCCGCTCGCCAGCGACGGCGCCGACTTCTCCAACGACCGCACCATCTCCTACGACGACCTGGACAACGGGGCCGCCGAGCTGAGCGACGACGTGCAGGTCGTCGACAGCCAGGACGCGGGCCTGACCGAGCTGGACGAGCCCTGGTTCATGCTGGTCGGCGGGCTCGACGGACAGGAGACGCTCGGTAACTGCCAGAGCGTCAACAGCACGCTGGCCGGCTGTGGCTGGGACCGCGACGAAGGCGACACGGACCTGACCAGCTACCGGAGCGCCTGGAACGGCGGTCTGCGGAAGAGCGGGGCGTACAGCTACAGCTTCTGGAGCCGGCCCGAGTAGGGCCGGACTGGCGTCCGGCAGGGGTGGGAGACGTCACATGTTCCTCTTGATGGTGGGCTGCGGCCCCGTGGTCATCGAGTACCCGCCACCCGCAAGCTTCGGGACCGAGGAGCTCGCGCTCGAGCCGCTTCAGGCCGACGTGAGCGGCGGCCTCACCACCGCCTACCCGCTGATGCTGAACAACTCCAACGTCCCCATCCTGCCGGACTACGGGGCGTTCGCAGGGCCGCGCTGGAGTCGGGCTGCCCGGAGGGTGGGAGGTGCGCGGGATGCTCACCTTCAACCTCCAGTCCCGCATGGCGGGCGGCGAGCTCAGCCGGCGCGTGCTGGACCGCGACGCCATGATCCTGATGGCCCGTCTCGGCGGCTCGACCTCGCGCATCGACGCGGCCTATACGCCGAAGGACGAGGAAGGCCAGAAGCTCGACCCCATCGACTACGGCTACCGCGTCCACACGCCGGCGGCGTCGCTCGTGGCGGAGTGGCGCGTGGCCAAGGACTGGTCTCTCACGGGGCGCATGCGCTACGCCCACTCCATGACCCAGCCGCTGTACGGGCTCGACGAGTCGTGGGGCCACATGAACTGGATCCAGGCCAGCAGCAGCGTGGTGTTCCGACCCGGGCCCATCGCGCTCTCGGGCGGGCTGCACGTGCAAGCCGGCGGCGCCTTCAAGGGCGCGTTCGTCACGCCGACGTTCGGCTTCGCTCTGCGTCCGCCGCCGCTGCAGCCGAGCTGGGCGGCTACCGCTTCTTCTTCCCACCCTTCTTGGCCTTCTTCTTCATGGCCTTGGTCTTCTTGTTGCTGGGGCTGCGGAAGCCGGGCTTCGCCGCCTTGTCGTCATCCTTGGAGAGGATGCTCGCCGGCGCGTTGATCTTGGGTGCACTCATGGCTCGGCACTAACCGAGCGGGACAGGGCGCGCGCCTCCTCTTCGGACCACACCTGGTGTGACATCGGATGACGCGGAATGCTGGCGAACGCCCCAAGGGCCAGTCCGGCACCCAGGAACCCCACCGTGAACGGCGCCGCCCCCCAGTTGACGCGCGAGATGGCGAGCGTGCCGCACACCGTCATCGCGTGCGCCGAGGCCCACGTTCCCGTGATGACCAGACCGCGCCGCCGGGTCAGCCGCCGGTGGGTCCGCAGGTCTCCCAGCTGCAGCGCCGCCTCCTCGGCGCGAACGCGACGGCCGTCGACCAGGACCGAGTAGCCATCGCGAGAGTCCTCGATGACGACCAGCGGCTGTTCCACGTCCCAGGCGGCGTTCCAGGTGTCGACCCGGTCTCGCACCTCGGGCGCTGCGTACCAGGCGGTCATCGAGTAGCTGTCGCGCCGCATCCGTCGGTACGCGAGCTCGCTGGTCGCCGCGACCCCGAGACCGGCGCCGGCGACGCCCCACGCCACCAGCGCGGCGTCCTGGTTCCCCGCCCCGTTCAGCACCAGGCCGGTCAGGAGCGCGGTCCCGAACGTGGCCCCTCCGACCCCGACCCCGGCCCCGTGGATGGTCCTCTGCACATCGACCCGCCTCTCCACGCGTCGATAGGTCGGTTCGTCCCCCGTCCACAGCGCGAACTCCTCGACGGTCAGGATGTCGGATCCCTGCACGACGTGCACGTCATCCGACGACCGCACGACCACCATCGGCTCGACAGCGCCAGCCTCGACGCACAGCAACAACGCGACCACGACCCCTCCCGGGATCCCCTGCGCACCTCACTACGCTCGCTCAGTCCGAGGTGTGACCCTGGTACAGCTCGAGCTCTTCGAGCTCGTACCAGCGGTCGAGCTGCTGGAACTTCTGGCGCCCCACGGTGAGCGTGACGCCGCCACCGACCAACCCGACCACGCCGACCGCCGCCGGAAGCATGGCGATGTCCTCGTCCGCCACCGCCGCCAGGGCGAACCCCGCGATGCCCGCAAGGGTCAGGACGCTCCCGACCCCGGCGTTGGCGCCGCGACGCACGCGGATCTGCCGCCACGTCTTGAAGTCGCCGATCTCCCAGGCGAACTCGTCCGGACGCAGGGCGCGGTCGCCATGCATCGCGACCAGCGACTCGCTGACGGTGATGGGGACTTCGGGCTGCACGCCGGGGAGTCCCTGGGCGCCGCCCGGCACGTCGACGCCGCTCACGAGTGCGGCCGCCTGCTCGTACGTGTACCAGGCGTCGACGTCGGCGAGCTGCCGGCTCCTCACCAGGTAGCGAGCGGTCCCACCGGTGGCGTACATGCCGCCGCCGAACATCAGGAGCGCCGACGCCGCGCTGACGGGCGGCTCGTACTCCTGGAACGCCCACACGAACCCGACCGTGCCCACGCCGCTGATGATCGGGCCCGCGATCCACGCGGTGCTGGCCCGGCGTCGCGCCATGGCCTGGTGTCGGCGGTAGGCGCTCAGGCTGGCGTCGTCACCGACCGCGAGCATGAACTGCTCGGTCGAGAGCACCGCGCCCCCGACGGTCGCGACGTAGCCGTCCGGGTTGCCCTCGAGGGTGATGTCCGCTGCTGCCGAAGCCGCGATCCAAGCAAGCCACATGCGAGCATCCTACAGGCCGCACCGGGGGGTCACTCCAGGTCGAGCCCCCCCGTCAACGCGATGGCGTCCTCGGGCGCGTACCAGTAGCTCATGTCGCGGAACTTGCGGGTCCCGAACGTGAACGTGGCGGCGCCGCCCAGGACGGCGACCCACCCGACGGTCGCGGGGACCATCGCGATGTTCCGATGGACCTGGGACGCCGCGAAGAAGCTCGACGCGCCGCCGAGCATCAGCCCCGTGCCTGCCGCGATGGTCGCCGCCTTCTGGCCCCGGATGGCGCGCAGGGTCTCGCGGTCACCGACCCGCCACGCGAACTCGCTGGGCGAGATCTCCTCGCCCCGCCAGACCGCTCAGAAGTCGACGTCCAGCGGGACCTCGACCGGGATGGACTCGGCCTGGGGCTCCGGATCCGGCCCCATCAAGGACGGCAGCGGCAACGCCCCCGGCTCGAGGGCGTACCAGCTCTCCAGATCGGCCAGCTTCCGCTGGGGAAGGACCTGGAGGTCTGCGGCGGACGACGTGACGATGAGCGCGAGAAGCATGCGCTCATCGTACGCGTCGAACGCGCGATCTCGTCCGCTATTCGCGGGCGAACACCGCCGCAGCGCCCATGCCACCACCGATGCACATCGAGACCACGCCGTAGCTGGACTCCCGACGCTTCATCTCGTGCAGCAAGGTCGCGGTGAGCTTGGCGCCGGTGCAGCCCAGAGGGTGCCCGAGCGCGATGGCGCCACCGTTGGGGTTGACCTTGTCGACGTCGATGCCCAGGTCGCGCACGCAGTACACGGCCTGCGAGGCGAACGCCTCGTTGATCTCGAAGACGTCGATGTCGTCGATGCCGAGGCCGGCCTTCTCGAGCGCCGCGGGGATGGCCTTGGCCGGGCCGATGCCCATGACCGCGGGATCCACACCGACGACCGCGTAGCTCTTGAGCGAGCCCAGGATGGGGAGCCCGAGCTCCTCAGCCTTCTCGCGCGCCATGATGAGCGTGGCGGCCGCTCCATCGGAGACCTGCGAGCTGTTTCCAGCGTGCGTCGTGCCGCCGACCGCGAACGCGGCCCGCAGTCGGGCCAGGCCCTCGACGCTGGTGTCGGGGCGGACGCCCTCGTCGGTGTCGACGGTGACGTCGTGCCAGGCCCCGTCCTTGTAGACGCGGGTCTCGACCGGAACGATCTCGTCCTTGAACTTGCCGCCGGCGATGGCCGCTGCGGCCTTCTGGTGGCTGGTCACGGCGAAGGCGTCCTGCTGGGCGCGAGTGACCTCGAACTTCTTGGCCACGTTCTCCGAGGTGATGCCCATCGGGGTGTAGATCTCGGGGTTCGTCCCCATCAGGGCCGGGTTCGGTGTGGGACGGTCACCGCCCATCTTCACCTGGCTCATCGACTCGACACCGCCGGTCAGGGCGACGTCGTACCAGCCGGCCTGGATGCTGGCGGCGGCCTGCGCCAGGGCCTGGAGGCCCGAGGAACAGAAGCGGTTGATGGTCATGGCGGGGACGGTGTCGGGGATGCCCGCGGCGAGTGCGCTGATACGCGCCACGTTCATGCCCTGCTCGCCTTCCGGCATCGCGGTCCCGACCACGACGTCGGCGATCAGCGACGCGTCGAAGTCGGGGACGGTGTCCAGCGCGCCCTTGAGCGCGGCGGTCAGCAGGTCGTCGGGACGGGTGTCCTTGAAGGAGCCCTTCTTGGCCTTGCCGACGGCGGTCCGCACAGCGGCGACCACGACGACATCACGGGGGTTCTTGCTCATGTGAGTTTCTCTCGTAAGTGTGTAGTGGTTCCGGCTAGTTCCGGAGGGGCTTGCCCGTCTGCAGGAAGTGCTGGATGCGCATCTGCGTGCCGGTCTCACCGCACAGGGACAGGAAGGCCTCGCGCTCGAGGTCGAGGACGTGCTGCTCGGTGACCCACGTGTTCGTCGGGATGTCGCCACCCGTCATGATGTGGGCCAGCTTGCCGCTGACGACCATGTCGTGGTCGGTCGCGAAGCCACCCTGGTGCATCTGGTAGAGGAACAGCTCGATCGCGCTGCGGCCACTGGGGCCGGGCAGCATGAACGTGCGCTCCTTGGGCGGCGCGTAGCCGGCCTTCACCATTCCGAGCGCCAGGTCCTTGGCGTCTTGGATCAGCGCGTCCTCGTCCATCGTGATCCGGTCGTGCGGCCGGAGGTACCCCATCGCGCGGGCCTCCTCGCACGAGGTCGCCACCTGGGCGAGGCCGATGTTCTTGAACGCCTGCTGGACGAACGGGTTCGGGTCGTACTCGACGCCCTCGGGGATGTTCCCGAGCGAGCGCGCGAGGACCTCCTTGCAGCCACCGCCAGCGGGAATCAGGCCCACGCCGACCTCGACGAGGCCCGCGTAGAGCTCACCACCGGCCTGACAGGCCGACGACTGCATCGCGACCTCGAGGCCACCACCCAGGGTCAGACCGCGGGGAGCGGTGACGACCGGGCGCTTGTTGTACTGGGCGCGCTTGAGCACGGTCTGCATGCCGCCGACCATCTCCTCGATCTGGCCCCACTCCTGCTGCATGGCGAGCATGACCAGCATGAAGATGTTGGCGCCGGCACAGAAGGCGGGGCCGCCCTGGCTTCCGACGACCAGCGCCTCCCACTTGCCCTCTTCCAGCTCGTCGAGAGCCTGGTTGTAGAGCTCGAAGATGTCGGCGTCGAGCGCGTTCATCTTGGTGTGGAAGGACAGGTTGAGGACGCCGTCACCAAGGTCGATGAGGTCGGCGCCGACGTTCTTGGCGACCAGGCCGCCCGCGTCCTTCACGTCCTTGAGGATGAGCCAGCCGCTGCTGCCCTCGACCGTCTTCTCGACGCCCTCGATGGCGCACCAGTAGGAGTCGACGCCGTTGTTGCGAGTGTAGAAGGTCTCGCGACCCGTGGCGAGCATGGCCTCGACCCAGGCGGGGACCGTCCGGCCTTCCGCCTTCATCCGCTCGACGCTGGAGCGGACGCCGAGCTTGTCCCAGCTCTCGAAGACACCGATCTTCCAGCCGAAGCCCCAGCGCATGCCGCGGTCGATGTTGACGATGTCGTCGGCGATCTCGGGGATCCGGCCGGCGGCGTAGATGAGCGTGTCCGCCGTGGCGAGCCAGGCGATCTTCGCGGCCTTGTCGTCGCCGGCGACCAGCGCCTTCAGGCCACCGCTCTTGGCGGCCTTGACCGAAGCGAACTTCGGACGACCCTGGTTCTCGTACTCGCCGGTCTCGACGTTGCGGGCCAGGATGGCCTTCTTGCCGTCGATCTTGGTCTTCCAGTAGAAGCCCTTGCCGGTCTTGCCACCCAGGTCACCCTCGGCGACCATCTTCTCGACCCAGGCGGGCACCACGAACTTGTCGCGCTCGGGGTCGTCGGGGCAGGAGTCGTAGACCGTCTTGATGACGTGGGCGAGCGTGTCGATGCCGACCAGGTCACCGGTCCGGAAGACCGCGCTGGCGGGGCGGCCCATCGGCTTGCCGAAGATCGCGTCGACCTCGGCGATGTTCAGGCCGATCGTCGGCATGTGGTGCAGCACCGACATGATCCCGTAGGTGCCGATGCGGTTCGCGATGAAGTTCGGCGTGTCCTTGCAGGTGACGATGCCCTTGCCGAGCTTCTTCTCACCGAACTCGGTGATGGCCGCGGTGACCTCGGGCAGCGTCTCGGGACCCGAGACGAGCTCGAGCAGACGCATGTACCGGACGGGGTTGAAGAAGTGCATGACCAGGAAGTGGCTGCGCATCTCCTCGTCCATGACCTCGCCCATTCCGGCGAGCGACAGGCCCGAGGTGTTCGACGCGACGATCGAGCCCTTGGCGCGATGCTCGCCGACCCAGCTGAACACCTTGTGCTTGATGTCCATGCGCTCGACGACGACCTCGATGATGAGGTCGCACTCGCCGAGGAGCTTGGCGCCAGCGTCGTCGTAGGTGGCCGCGGTGACCATCTTGGCGTCACTCTTCTTGAAGAACAGCGAGGTGTTGCCACCGGCCGGCTTCAGCTTGACCGCGTTCTTCAGGCCAGCCTGGGCGGCCTCCATGTTGATGTCGTAGAGCACCGATTCGATGCGGGCGTTGGCAAGGTGAGCAGCGATGCCCTGCCCCATGACGCCGGCACCGAGAACGGCGACCTTGTTGATCGAGTAAGCCATTGAGTGAGCCCTCATTCAGTTTTGATGTAGACACCTCACCCGGCCTGCCCTCGCACGCAATCAGCGATCGGTCGATTCCTGGTGCCGCGCGCTTCGTGCCGCGCCACGCGTCGGTGGGGATGCACTGGTAGCCTCGCTTCCAGATGTGGCTCCCCCTCCTCTTCGGGTGCACCGGCGAAACCGAGCCGCTCCCTCCCACGGTCGTGTGGGTGGTCGTCGAGTCGTTCCGCGCCGATCTGGTCGCCGGCTCCGAGCTGCTGCCGAACCTGGACGCGCTGAAGGAGGACGCGGTGGTGTTCACGCACGCCCACGCCGCCGCCCCAAACACGCTGCCCTCGGTCGCCACGATCCTGACCACCGAGCAGCCCTGGGAGCACCGCGTGGTGGCGGACATCCTGACCGCCGACCGGTTCGGCCGGGTCTCGCCGTTCTCGACGTCCGTCCCCGCGACCTGGCGCCGTCGCGGACATCGCACCGGCGGCTGGGCGAGCACGTCGGATGTGTCGGAGCGCTTCGGGATGGAGCGGGGGTTCGACCACTGGGACGAACGCCCGAACGATCCGGCCCGCCTCCACCGGACCGGCGACGAGACCGTGCGCTCAGCGCTCGACTGGCTCGCCAAGGACGACGAGCCCGCGTACGCCTTCATCCACATCGCGGACCCGGCGTTCAACTACGCCCCGGACTCGAGCTGCCGCGGGCGGTTCAGCGACGAGCCCGCCTTCGAGCTCCCCGTCGACGAGGAGCGTTTCCACCGCTGGCGCAGCAACAATCCACCCACGGATGCGGAGGTCGACTACGTCCGCCGCCTGTACGCCGAGCAGATCTCCTGCACGGACGAGGCCATCGGCACGCTGGTCGCGGGACTGCGGGAACAAGGGCGCCTCGACGACTCCCTGCTCGTCATCACAGGCGACCACGGCGAGGAGCTCTGGGACGTCAGCGGCGTCACCAACGGACACAACGTCCGCTCGATACTCACCCACGTGCCGCTCGTCGTTCGCATGCCAGGGCTCGAGCCCCATGAGAACGACACCACCGTGGGCCACGCCGAGGTCGCTCGCGCCCTGCTCGATCTCTCCGGCCCGGTCTGGGACTGGATGGTGACCGGCGAGACCGTATCCGGGCGAAAGGCCTGGAGCTCCAGCCCCAGCCGCACGCTCGACCGGCTGAGCTGGATCGACGACACCCATCGCGCGACGCTCTCGATCGAGTCTCGTACGATGGTGGTCTGGCAGCTGGACGAACGCGGCTGGGAGGCCAAGGTGGCACGCACCTACAGCACCGAGTCCCAGACCTGGGCGGCGCCCGAGTTCACCCCGATGCTCGAGCTCCGTGAGGACCCGTTCATGCCCATCGTCCCGACGCGCCCCTGGCTGGCCGAGGTGACCCCACCATGATGCTTCTCTCGCTGGCGAGCGCCACCACCCTGACCGTCCCCGAGGAGTACGGGACCCTGGCCGAAGCCTGCGACGCGGCGTCGGCCGGCGACCAGATCGACGCCAGCGAGTAGACCATCTCTGAGGACGAGCGCTGCACGCTCCAGGTGCCGGTCAAGATCCGTGGCGTCGGCGACCACCCGGAGATCCCCTCGGTGGATCTGTACTCGACGACCGATGGGACGATCATCGAGAACGTCGCGGGCACCTCGACCGTCGGGTGGCCCTTCATGATCAACGAGAGCGAGGTCGTGATGCGGGACGTCCACGTGATCGGCTCGGACTACAGCGCGGTCGGTGTCTGGGACTCGAAGCTGAGCATCGAGGGCTGCACGCTCCAGGACAACTCGCTGAACCTGAAGGCGGGGGCCATCTACGGCGAAGGCTCCGTCGAGCTGACCATCGACGACTGCGTGTTCGCCGGCAACAGCGGCGACGACGCCGGAGCCATCCTCATCGAAGGCGGCTCGCTGACCGTGCGCACCTCGGAGTTCACGGCGAACAGCGGCGCCGAGGTCAGCGCGATCTAAAGCGACGGCGCCAGCGTCCTGATCGAGGACAGCCGGTTCGAAGGCAACACCTCGGCGGGCGGCCTCGTTCGGACCAACTCCGCCCCGAGCCTGGTCGTCCGACGGACCGAGTTCATCGACAACGAGGCCCGCGGACAGGGCTACCTGGCCGCGCAGTACCACGACGAGTTCCTGGTCGAGGACTCCTGGCTCTGCGGGAACAAGGAGATGACGGGAGCGTCCACGGCGCTCCTACGCTCGCTCGGCGGGCCCGTCGAGGTCCACAGCAGCGGGTTCATGAACCACGGGGCCGGTCAGTGGTTCGCCTTGATCAGCGCGGTCGACTTCCTGGGCGTCGACGAGGACATCACGCTGAAGAGGAACACCTTCGTCGACAACCAGCCCGAAGAGGGCTTCGTGTTCACGACCCAGGGCACGCTGACGATGACGGAGAACCTGCTCGTGGAGAACAGCTCCACCCAGGACGACGACGCGGACATCGTCTACGCGGGTGGCGGCAACGTCTGGATCGACACATGGGCAGAAGACGCCATCGCGGCGCAGTTCGAGGACGAGGTCACCGACATCACCGATCCGGGCTGGGACGAGGACTTCGACCGCACGAACTGCGACGACCGGCCGTACCTGGCCCCCGACTCGCCGGTGCTCGGGCTCGGCGCCTACGGGACCCGTGACGAAGGCGAGGACGTACAGCTCGAGCCGGGCGACACCTGGGTGCGCGGCGGGTGCAGTCCGCTGGGTGGAGTGGCCGGCGGGGCCCCCTGGGTCTTCGGCCTGCTACTGCTGCGACGGCGGGGCAGACTGTCGGAGTGACACTCCTCGTGCTCTCCGCGGCCCAAGCCGCAACCGTGACGACCAGCGCCGAGCTCCGCGCCGCATGCCTGGACGCCACCAGCGGCGACGTCATCCAAGTGGACAGCTCGGACGGGCGGCTCGTCGCGAGCTGCGTCCTCGACGTCGCCGGCGTCACCATCGAGCCCGTCGAGGGGCTGGACCTGGCGGACATCGGGTCGGTCGAGCTGCGCGACGGCGCCGACGACACGACGCTGCGGCACCTGACCTTCTACACGGCCGACAACGGCGCCGACTCGACGATCTCGGTGGACGGCGCCGAGGGGGTGCTTGCCCAGGACGTGCACTTCGAGCCGTTCTCCGGGCACGGGGTCGGCGTGTACTCCGGCTCGATCCGGATCGAGGACTGCTCGGCGGAGGGGTGGCCGTTCGAGGGCGCGCCCATCGTGCTGTACCCGACGGACGGAGACGCGCACGTCGAGGTCGACGGGTGCGACTTCATCGGCAACGACGGCGGCGTCGCGGTCATCTCAGCCGGGGGCTACGTCGCCGACGCCACCGTGCACGACACGCGGTTCATCTCCGGCGAGCAGAGCGACTCCGGCCTTGGCGGCGGCATCCAGGTCTGGGGCCAGGGAGCCTCGGCCACCGTCACCGACAGCCACTTCGAGGGCAACCGCGTGGACCCGTACGGCGGAGCGATCGGCGTCGCCGAGGGAGGCACCGCCTACATCAACGGCAGCACGTTCGTCGACAACGAGGCCCCGTACGGGGGCGACGTCTATGTCGAGAACGGGTACGCCGAGGTCATCGGGAGCACATCCAGCGGCAGCACGTCCCGCCACGGTGCGTTCAAGGCGGACGAGAACAGCGCGCTCGTCCTGAGCGACGTCTCCATCCGATCCCCCCGAGCCGCCTCGGGCGACGACCAGCCGTCCTGGCCGGTGGTGGCCGGGGTCATGGCGCACGGCCACGACCATCTGGAGCTCGACCGGGTGATGGTGTGCGACGGCGCCGTCGACAACAACGGCTCGGGCGACAGCGTCACCGGGGTGCTCGTGTGGGACGGCCCAGCCACCATCTCGCGCTCGGTCTTCCAGGGCAACGAGAGCACCGGAGCCACGGTGATGGGGCGGGCTGCCGAGGTCGAGCTCGACCACGTCTCCCTGGTCGGGAACCAGGACACCCTGGGCATCGAGGCGAACGAGGGGGCGTATGTGGCCCTTTCGAACTCCCTGTTGTGGGATGTCGCCGAGACCTGGGGGAACGGCGTCATCGATGGTGGCTACAACGCATCCCTGTCGGGGACGGGCGGGGAAGGCGACCTCGCGATCGACGATCCGCTGTTCGAGGAGCCCTACGACTCGGCCAACTGCGCGCAGCTCCCCTACATCCAGGTCGACTCGCCGCTGGTCGACGCCGCGAACCCCGCCTCGTTCGACGAGGACGGCAGCCGCGCGGACATCGGCGCGTTCGCCGCCGGCGCCGGGAACAACGAGGAGCATGTCGCCCCGGGCAGCCGCTGGGTGACCGGTGGATGCGGAGGCGACAGCCCGACGGGCGCCCTCGTCATTCCCCTTCTGATGGCTTCTCTCCTGCGGAGCCGGCGAGCTCGGCGCGCAGATCCTCGAGCTGAGCCAGGTACCTGAACGTCCTCACATCGGTGCCCTCGTCGGGCGCCTCGGCCGCCGCGAGCGTGGCGTCGATGAGCGCGATAGCGTCGTCGGTTCGTTCGAGCCCGACCAGGATGCGCGCCTCGCGTCCGGCGGCTCGCAGCGCCTGGTCGCCATAGCCGAGCGCCCGCGCCGCTGAGCTCCAGGCCAGCGCCTCCTCGTACTGCTCGTCGCGCTGCAGCACCCCGGCCGCGGCGTAGAAGAACGTGAACTCGTGGGGGTACAGGCTGGCGGCCTCGCGCAGGACCTCGATGCCGGCGTCGGTGTCCCCGGCGAGCCGGTAGAGCTCGGCCAGGTGCCCGTAGTAGGCCCGATCCAGCGTCGGGTCACCGCTCAGCGAGTTGGCGAGCGTGGTCGCCGCCGCCGCGTACAGGGACGCTCGGGCGTCCTCGGGTGCCCGCTCGGCCAGGAGCTCGATCAGCTCGCTGGCGTGGGCCCCTTCCGCGTCGAGCAGCGCGCGCCGGATGGCTCCGTCGAGCGCAGCGGCTCCCTCTGGAGAGAGCTCCGCGTCCGCCCACCAGACCCACTCGTACATTCGGTCGGCGGCGTTCTCGGCCAGCCAGACGACGTCGTCTTCGGTGGCCTCGACCTGGACCCGCGCGATGCGCAGGTCGGCGTTGACCTCGGAGCTCTCGAACAGCTCGGTCGCTTCGTCGTCGCGACCATCGCGGACCAGGCGAAGCACGAGCTCGCTGGTCTCCGCCGGCGAGAGGTCACGGCCCAGCAGCTCGTCGATCGGCACGACCTCGTCCTGGACCGCGCCGAGCCACGACACGAACTCGGCCTCGGTCGAGAAGCCCAGGTGGCGGTCGATCTCCGTCCCGTCCGCTCGCGCGACGACCACGGTCGGGTAGCCACCGACGGCGTACCGGTCCTTGATGTCCCAGCTGCTGGACTGGTCGACGTCGACCTCGGTCACGACGAAGGGCTCCAGGTCCGAGGCGTTCTGGTCGTCCTTGAGGACGCGCGCGGCCAGCTCGTTGCAGGGCGGACACCAGACCGCACCGAAGTCGATGAGGACGAGCTTGCCGCTGTCGGCGGCCTGGGCGAACGCCTCTTCGGGCGTCGTGCCGTGCTGCGCGACCTCGACGGTCGGCGGCGGCGCGGGCTCGTGCACCCCCACGAAGCGGCTGCCCCGCTTGCCGTCGATGGTCCCGATGAAGCCGAGCTGCACCGGGCGGCAGGTCGTGTTGTCGTCGAGACAGAGCGACAGGGCCAGCTCGCCCTGGACCACGCGGTCGTCCTTGCCCGGCACCGAGATGGCGATGCCATCGGCGACGGCGTCACCCAGCCCCTCGATGCCCAGCCGGCGCCCATCGACCTCGACGAAGCCCCCGACCGGTGCGTCGTCTGCGATGTGCTCGCCCGGAGGCGGCTGGATGTCGATCAGGCCGACGCCCTTGTTCCAGGTGACCTCGACCGAAGGGAGGCCCTGTGCGAGGGAGACAGAAGAGAGCAGGAGGATCACGGTCAGCTCCGATGGCTGGTGAAGGGTGTCACGTCGGGCGTCCGGCGTAGACCTCGGCGTTCAGGCCGAGCGAGCGGACGCCGTCCGCGATGAGTTCGAGCTCGGCGACAGGCAGGTGCTGGAGCACGGGGCGCGCCGGGTGCCGGGCGATGCTGTAGACCTGGACGAGCTCGATGGTTCCGGCGGCGGCGATGCGCTGAAGACACGCCAGCCAGGCGGCGACTTCCTCGTCCGAGGGGCCGAGGTCCCACAGCCGCAGGAACATGGCCTGGATGACGAGCGGGCGCTCCGAGGCGCACCACTCCAGGTTCTTCAGCACGCGCTCGAACGGGAGCGAGGTGCCGTCGACGAACTGGAAGTAGGGCTCGGTGCCGGCGTCCAGCTTGGCCCAGACGCGGCCATCGAGCGCATCGAGCGCGCGCAGGCCCTCGCGGACCCGGGGCCTCTGGAGCAGCGTGGCGTTGGTCAGCACGATGGGTCGGACACCGGAAAGGTCGTGTCTCCGGAGCAGCTGGCCCACCAGCGCGACCGCGTCGGGGAACCCCGAGAACGAGGTGGGCTCTCCGTCACCGGCGAACGCGACGTCGTTGACGCGCCGCAGCGGCTCGGCCGTCGTGTCGAAGGGCGCCGTCTCCCACAGGTGGCCGCTGGTGCAGAGCGTCAGGAGCGAGTCGAGCTCGTCGTGCAGGACCTGCAGGTCGACCGTCTTCCAGCGCGGCGGGGTCAGGCGGTCGACCTGGCAGTACGGACAGTCGAAGTTGCAGACCGTGTCCGGGTTCAGGTTCACCCCGATGGACAGGCCCTTCGAGCGGCGAGACACCACCGGGTAGACGTACCGGTTCTCGCCGAGCTTCCGGCGGTGGTCAGCGAAGTCGAGGGTGCGCTCGGTCACCCCCCTGCCCTATCCCGGCCAGGGCCTCAAGACTCCACGCCCAGGCGCCGCATCAACCGGTACAGCGTGGTCCGTTCGATGCCGAGCCGCGAAGCCGCGGCGGCCCGGCGCCCGCCCGTCTCGACGAGGGCCTGGCGGATGGCGGCTCGAGTGGCGGCGTCGAGCACGTCGGCGAGCGTCCCCGGCAGCACAGCGCCAGGAAGTGCCGGGCCAGCGGCAGCACGTCCTCGCGCCGCTCGCTCAAGGGCGGCACGTTGATGGGCACGACCGCCAGCCGGAAGTACAGGTCTTCGCGGAACCGGCCGGCGGCGACCTCGGCCCGCAGGTCCTTGTTCGTCGCCGCCACGACCCGCACATCGACGGGCCTCGGGGCCGCCGCACCGACACGCTGGACCTCGGACTCCTGCAGGACCCGCAGCAGCTTCGCCTGGAACTCGGCGTCGATGTCGCCGAACTCGTCGAGGAACACGGTGCCGCCATGCGCCCGCTCGAACAGGCCGGGCCGAGCCGCGTGCGCTCCGGTGTACGCCCCCTTCTCGTGGCCGAACAGCTCGCTCTCGAGCACGCCAGGCGCCAGCGCCTTGCAGTTCACCGCCTCGAACGGCGCGTCACCGCGGTGGCTGTGGACGTGGACCGTGCGGGCCACGACCTCCTTGCCGCTGCCGCTCGGACCCTGGATCAGCACGGTGGCCGTCGAGCGTGCCGCCCGGCGAGCCAGCGCCAGGACCCGCTTCATCCCTGGACTCTCGGCGATGACCGTCGCGTCGTCGATGCTCTGCGAGCGGAGCCAGCGGTTCTCGCGGTCGAGCCGACCGTGCTCGAGCGCCTTGGCGACCACGGCGCGGCAGGCCTCGTTCTCGACGGGCTTCTGCAGGTAGTCGAAAACCCCGAGCTTCATCGCCTTCGTCCTCCACTGAGGGCTCGCCCCTCGGAAGAGCAACCGCCGTGCCAGCCTCCAACCCCCTGGAATCGCACGCAGCGCCCGCCGACCCGTTGCAGCTCCACCACGCCTGTGTTGCAGACGTGCAACGTGCGGGACAGGCGTTACAACGCCGGGTCCCGCATCCAGGAAGCCCCATGTTCGCTCTTCTGAGCCTCCTCGCCTGCCAGCCCGAAGCGCCCGAGCGCGTCCCGGGCGACCTGCCCCGCACGGGCGAGACCCTCGAGACCATCAACGGCAAGAACGTGACGCAGAGCATGCTCGACGCCCACCTGCGCGCGATGCCGGCCGAGGTCCGCACCCAGCTCGAGGAGCAGGGCGCCATCGACCAGCTGAAGGACCAGGTCATCGTCCAGGACACGCTCTACCAGGAAGCCCTGAAGCTGAACGTGCACCAGGACGAGGACGTCAAGGCCATGCTCGTCATCGCCGAGCGCGAGGCCCTGGTCGAGGCGCTCTTGCGCCAGATCGCCGACGAGCGGACCAGCGATGCCGCCCTGCAGGAGTGGTACGAGAGCCACAAGGTCCAGTTCCGGAAGGACGAGGTCAACATCCGCCAGATCGTGGTGCAGGACGCCGCCTCGGCGCAGGCCGCCTTCGACAAGGCCAGCGCACCCGGGGCCGACTGGGCCGCGGTCGCCGGCGAGCTGTCCATCGACCCGCGCGCCAAGGAGAACGGCGGCGAGATCGGCTGGGTCAGCAAGAAGGACATGCCCCCGCAGCTGGCCGGTGCCCTGGAAGGCGCAGCCGCCGGTGCGGTCATCGGACCCATCGAGGTCCCGGGCGGCGCCTACCTGGTGCTCAACGTCGTCGACGTCCGCGAGCTCGTCCCCTTCGAGGACGTCAAGGCCGAGATCAAGCCCACCGTCCAGCAGGAGGTCGTGCGTGACTACGTGACCGAGCTGCGCGAGGCGAGCGCTCCGGCCGAGGCCACCCTCGGCGCGCCCGAGGCTGCCCCCGCGGCCGAGGACCACGCCGGTCACGACCACGGCCCCGGCGAGGGTCACTGATGTCGGACGGCCGTCGCTGGATCCTGGTCCTGGGCGCAAGCTCCGGGTTCGGAGCCGCGACGTGCCGGCACTTCGCGAAGGCCGGCTACGACATCCTGGGCGTGCACCTGGACCGCAAGGTCACGCTGCCGAACGCCCTGGCGGTCCAGGCCGACGTCGAAGCCGAGGGCCGGCTCTGCCGCCTGTTCAACGTCAACGCCGCGGACGACGACCGGCGAGCCGAGGTGCTCGACGCCATCGCCGAGACGGTCGCGCTGCAGGGCGGAACGGTCGAGGTGCTGCTGCACTCGCTGGCCTTCGGGAGCCTGCTCTCGTTCGTGGGCGAGGGTCGGAACCTGAAACCAAGGCAGCTCACCATGACTCTGGAGGTCATGGCGAACTCGCTCATCTGGTGGAGCCGCGACCTGGTCGACCGCGAGCTGATGGGCTCGGGCGGGCGCATCTTCTCGATGACCAGCTCGGGCAGCGTCATCGTCTTCCCGACGTATGGCGCGGTGAGCGCGGCGAAGGCGGCGCTGGAGAGCCACACCCGGCAGCTGGCCGTGGAGCTCGCCCCGATGGGCATCCGCTGCAACGCCATCATGGCGGGCGTGACCGACACCCCGGCGCTGCGGAAGATCCCGGGCAACGACGACATCGTCGAGACCGCGCTCCGCCGCAACCCGTCCGGCCGGATCACCCAGCCCGACGACGTCGCCAGCGCGCTGGTCGACCTGGCGCGACCGGGGCTGTCGTGGATGACCGGCAACGTCATCCGCATCGACGGCGGCGAAGGGATCGTGGCCTGAGCCTGAAAGGCGCCATCCAGCCGGTCTTCGCGGACTGGCTCGTCGGCGAGGCCCGAATCGGCCGAGAGGAGAGCCGCCGCGAGTGGTGGCGCAAGACGACCGGAGCCCCGCATCGGGTGCGCTTCTGGTTCCGCGCGGACAGCCCGCACGCCTGGCTGCTCGCCCTGGCGCTGCCAGGCTTCCTGGACCGCTACGACGTCGAGCTGTCCTGCCACGTCATCGCCCCACCCGACCGCGAAGCCGTGTCCCAGCCCGGGAACTACGCGGCCTGGGCGCTTCGCGACGCCGCCGAGCTCGCGCAGGCGTACGGGCTGGAGATCCCGACCCATCCGCCCGACCCATCCAGTGTCGCCGCCGCCCACGGGCAGCTCGTCGGCCTCGACGGACGGGCGTTCCTCGACAAAGCGGCCGAGCTCGGCGCGACGCTGTTCAGCGGCGGCACCCTGACCGGCTCGGGACCGGACCAGGCGGTCCTCGACGCCAACCTGGACCGGCTGCACGGTGAGGGCCACTACCTGCCCGGCGTGCTCACGTACGCCGGCCAGCAGTACTGGAACGTCGGGCGCCTGGCCTCGCTCGAGGACCGACTGGCGGGGTTCTCCGCAGGCTCGGGGAACACCATCGAGCCGGTGGCACTCCGTCCGCTGACCGGGACGCGGCTCGAGGTCTGGCTGTCGGCCCGGAGTCCGTACAGCTACCTGGCCATCGATCGCATCGGCGAGCTGGTGCAGCGCCACGACCTGGAGCTCGTCGTCCATCCCATCCTCCCGATGGTGATGCGAGGGGTGCCCGCGCCACGCCGCAAGCGCATGGCCCTGTTGTTCGACGCGGCCCGCGAGGCCCGGCGACACGACATCCCCTTCGGACGTATCTGCGACCCGCTGGGCGGCGGGGTCGAGCGCGTCCTCGCCGCCTATACGCTGACCGGAGACCGGGGCTTCGAGTACCTGCAGGCTGCGCTCCACGGCATCTGGGGCGAGGGCCTCGAGGTGAAGAGCGACGCGGGCATGCGCGCCCTGACCGAGCCCTTCGGCCTGGACTGGGCCGCCGTACAGGCGTCGTTCGAGGCGCCGGACTGGCAGCAGATGGTCGAGGAGAACCGTCTTCTACTGGTGGATCTCGGGCTGTGGGGCGTGCCGAGCTTCCGCCTCACCGGTCCGGACACCGACTGGTCCACGTGGGGCCAGGACCGCCTCTGGATCCTCGACGGTCGCCTGGCCGCCTCGGAGAACGCATGACTCTGCCGCTGCTCGCCTGCACCAGTCTGACCGACGTCGGGCTCGACGACCCAGTCCCCTCGGAGACCGACGCGGACACGGACGCGGACGCCGACAGCGACACGGACGCCGACGCCGATGCCGACAGCGACACCGACACCGACACCGACACCGATATCGGTGACCGGGCGGTGTTCGACGCGATGGTCGCGGGTGACGAGGACGTCCAGGACGGCATGCAGACGGTGTCGAGCTCGGGCGGGTGGCCGCTCGCGGACGCATCGACCTGGGTCTTCGCCCTGCCGGACCAGGGCTGGTCCACGGTCCAGCTCGCCGGCGACATGAACGACTGGGAGCCCCAGGACATGGCGCTGGACAACGGTCTGTGGTGGCTCGAGCGCGACGCGACCGCGGGCGATCTGTACAAGGTCGTCGTCGACGGCGAGCACCACGCGGACCCCTGGTCCCGAGCCTATGGCTATGACCAGTACGGCGAGTATTCGCTCGTCGAAGGCACCGGGGCTCACCTCGAGCGGTGGTTCGAGGTGGGCGACACGAACATGCCCGGGCGTACCATCCGGGTGTGGGTCCCGACCGGAGCGGTCACCCACCAACTGTACGTGCACGACGGACAGAACCTGTTCGACCCGGACGCGATCTGGGGCGGATGGGATCTCGCGCCGAACCTGAGCGCTGGGACGATGGCCATCGGCATCGACAACACCTCGGATCGGTTCGAGGAGTACACGCACGTCCAGGACGACATCGGCGGCACCTACGGCGGCGATGCGGACGACTACGCGAACTATGTCCTTGGAACTGTTCGTATTCTGGTCGAGGACGAGTACGGCGCGGCCGAGACCCGCGGGACGATGGGCAGCAGCCTGGGCGGCCTGGTGTCGCTGCACATCGCACAGACCCAGCCCGACGACTGGGACTTCGCCGGCTCGATGAGCGGGACCCTGGGATGGGGCTCGATCGGGCTGTCGAACGAGACGATGATCGAGCGCTACGCCGAGGGGTACGTCGACGTCGCCGTCTTCGTCGACAGCGGCGGCCCGACCATCACATGCGTGGACAGCGACGGCGACGGCGTCGACGACGACAGCGAGGACTGGGACAACTACTGTGTCACGAGGCAGTTCGCGGACACGGCGGCCGCGACCGGCTGGACCTGGGAGTCGGACCTGTGGCACTGGCACGAGCCGAACGCCGAACACAACGAGGCCGAGTGGGCCGCGCGGGCCTGGCGTCCGGTGGGGATCTTCGAGGGTCTGTGACGAGTCTCCCGAGACAAGGGCGAGCAGCGAGGGGGCCTCGTTGTGGCCCCCGCGAGCTACGGACTCCCGGCGCCATCCTGCGTGGAGCCTTCCTCGACCTCGGCCGCCTGGAGCCGGCTGGCTCGGATGTGGACCACGCCGTCCGTCGACCTGGCCAGGCCATGCACCGTGAAGTCGACGCCGCCCGGCGCGACCTCCATCCAGATCGGCCCCGGGCCCTCCTCCCGACCGGTGGTCTGCTGGGCACAGGCTCCGATGGAGATGCGCACCGCCTCGTCCTCGCTGGCCACGGCCGTGAGCGCGGTGTCCTGGCTGCCGCAGCGCCGGGGCGGAGTGCCGAGCGTGTCCTCGACCGCCAGCACGGTGGAGCGGACGGTGTCGACGTTCGCCACGACCAGCCCCACCTCGGCGTCCCGGCTGTCCCGAACGGCGTCCACGAACGCAAGGACGGCGCCGAACAGCGCGAGTCCGACGACGATGGGCTGCCAGCGCTTCACCGGCCCAGGCTACGGCAGGACGAGCACGTCCGTCCGCATGGTGCCGGGGAGCTCCGCTCGCAGCGTGTCCAGATCGCCGTTGTCGAGCGCGACGCAGCCCAGCGTCCAGTCGACCTCGCCGCCGCCGCCGTGGATGAGGATCTCGCCGCCGAGGCGCGTGTCCTGCGGGGGTTTCTTCCCGGCGTCGATGGCCGCCACGATGGCGTCGTGCTGTTCCTGCGTGATGACCTCGGTCTTCAGGCCCCGCTCCGCGTCTGCCTTGCCCGGGTAGTGCACCGCGATGGCGCCGTAGAACTGGGACCACGGCTTGTCGCTCGTGCGGTACCAGCCCTCGGGGGTGCGGAGATCACCGCGGACCTGCTTGTGGCCTGCGTTGTAGTCATACGCGAGCCCGACCTGCCAGCAGCCCGCGAGCGCGTCGTCGGCGTACAGGCCCAGCCTCCGAGCCTCCTTGAAGACGAGGACGACCGCGTCGCCGTGCAGGCGCTTATCGTCCGAGAGGCCTTCGGTGGACGCCGGGCAACCGTCAGCGGCCTGCGCCAGGGACGAAAGGAGTATCAGCATGGACGAAGAGACACCGGGGCGACGTCGAGGTTCCGAGGATAGCTTCACCACATGCTCTTGATCACGCTCTTCGCCTGCAAGCCCACCGCCACCCCCCCTGACAGCGACTCCGGCCTCGTCGACTCCGGCGAGCCCTGCGAGGAGCTCACCTGGTACGTCGACGCCGACGGCGACGGCGTCGGCGGCTCCGACACGCTCGAGGCCTGCGAAGCGCCGAACGGCGCAGTCGACGTCGGCGGCGACTGCGACGACACCAACGCGGACGTGTTCCCGGCGGCGAGCGAGGCCTGCAACGGCATCGACGACGACTGCGACGGCCTGCTGGACGACGACGACGACTCGCTGGACACGACCACGCTCTCGACGTTCTACTCCGACGGCGACGGCGACGGCTTCGGCGACGCCGCGGTGCCGGTCGAGGCCTGCGCCGAGGGCGACGGCATCGTCGCTGACGACACGGACTGCGACGACACCCAACAGTACGTCTTCCCCGGCGCCGACGAGGTCTGCAACGGCGTCGACGACGACTGCGACGTCGACGTCGACGAGGAGGCCCTCGACGCCACCACCTGGTACGCCGACTCCGACAGCGATGACTACGGGGACCCGAACACCTCGGAGGACGCCTGCGACCAGCCCGCAGGCTTCGTCGCGGACGACACCGACTGCGACGACACGCGGTTCGAGACCAACCCGTTCGCCGACGAGCTCTGCAACACCTTTGACGACGACTGTGATGGAGACGTCGACGAGGACAGCGCCTTGGACGCGCCGACCTGGTACACGGACTCCGACACCGACGGGTACGGCGACGCCACATCCAGCACGGTCACCTGCGACCAGCCGACCGGCATGGTCAGCGACGACACGGACTGTGACGACACGGACGGCGACACGTACCCCGATGCCGATGAGTACTGTGATGGCCACGACGACGACTGTGATGGGGACGTCGACGAGGCCTCGGCGGTCGACGCATCCATCTGGCTCATCGACTCGGACGCGGACGGCTACGGCGACGCCTCGACCACACAGACCGCCTGCGACCAGCCCAGCGGCTACGTCTCAGCCGGCGGTGACTGTGATGACTCGGACGAGGACCGGAACCCCGGCGAGACCGAGATCTGTGATGGCTTCGACAACGACTGCGACGGCTCGACCCAGGAACACGACATGGCGTCGTTCGACGACGGCACCGGCTGGGCCGACGTGACCTCGAGCGTGGTCGGCTCGTCGGGGGCCGCCGCCGCTCACACGATCTCGGACGACGGCTCGTTGATGTTCTGTGATGGAACGTTCTACGTGAACCTGACCGTCGAAGCCGACGTCGAGATCTACTCCGAGAGCGGCGACCAGGACGCGGTCGTGCTGGACGGCGCCTCGGATGGAAGCGTCGTGCACATCGACGGGCCCTACGACGTGTACATCGACGACGTGACCATCCAGAAGGGCGACGCGGCCGAAACCGTGTTCCTCGGCGGCAGCTACGACGGCGGCGGCGGCGTCGCCTGTCTCGGGGACTCCGCTGGCACCTACCTCTCCATCTACAACGTGGTGTTCGAAAACAACTCGGGAACGCTGGGGGGCAACTTCACGCTGAGCAACTGCGAGACCGAGCTAACGGACGTCACCGTCACCGACGCCGACGCCACGTACGGCCACATCGCCTTCGTCGACGACTCGGACCTGACCATTGACAACAGCTCGTTCAGCGACGGGTCGTCCAGCTACGCGGGGATCTACACGTACCAGTACTCCGGTGTCGGCGGCGACCTCTGGATCACCGACTCGGAGTTCACGGACAACTCCACGTCCACCTACGGCGTGATCATCAACAGCGACGCCGGCGACATCACCATCGACAGCTCGTCGTTCCGCGGCAACACGCTGTCCAGCAGTTCGTACGCTTCGGTGATCTTCAACAGCTCGTCCTCCGCTACGCTCGATGTCACCGACACGGACTTCGGCACGCTGTCTGCGGGCGACGACAACACGGGCGGCTACGCCGACGTCTACTGGGCCAGCGACTACTACGAGGCCGGCGACGACGTCTCGTTCGACTGCACCACGGACTGTGGCACGTACACGACGACCGACGTCGTCTCAGGGTCACTCAACGCGTCGTACGAGACGTACGGAAACGTCTTCCTCGCCACCGAGGACGCGACGCTGCACACCTGGTCCGCTCAGCTGGGCAAGGAGGACTGCAGCACGGCCACCCTGTTCGTGGCCGCCAGCAACTCGCTGTACTCCGGCTACGAGATGGAGTTCGTCAGCAGCAGCCAGACCCTGGGCAGCTCGGTCGGGACCGAGAGCGCCGGCACGACGGACATCGCCATCGAGGCCGGCCGGTACTACGTCCTGGGCACGACGAGCAGCTGTGACATCTACCATCGCTACGGCAGCTCCGGCGGCACTGAGCCGGACTGGGGCAGCAAGCAGGGCTACGTCTACTCCGCGTCCGAAGAGACCGGGGCCGTCGGTGACAGCACGTCGTTCTCGGTCTCTGGGAGCACGAGCATCTACTTCGACCACACGTACTACTACACGGTCCTCGACTAGATCAGTCGGCCAGGCCCAGCTGCTCGCTCAGCGAGGCCACCACGGCGTCGACGTCCAGAGAGCTCCGGTGCATCTCGATCTCGATGGCCGCCAGCTCCTCGGCCAGGGCGCGGGCTCGCGGCCGCAGGTGGGCGTACGACGCCGACTCCCACCGCTCGAGCTCGGCCAGGTTCTCGGCCTCGTGCTCGCGCATGTGCTCCTCGATCATGTCGATGAACGCCTGCTTGTCGGCGTCCGAGAACTCACTGTCCTCGTAGGGCTCCGAGCGGCCCCGGCGGCACCGCAGAACCTGGGTGTCGGCGCCCTCGCGCATCAACACGACGTCGTCGGCTACCACGATGGCGCTCGCCGGGAAGACCTCGAAGTCACGGTAGGAGACCCCGGGCAGCCCACTCGACCGACAGGCGACCAGCTGGAGTTCGGTGGCCTGGGCGGCCTGACGGACGGGACCCGGGATGAACAGGACGGGCAGCAGGAACACAGCGACCTCGTGGTCAGGGACTGAGCGGCTGCCCGAGCGAAGACAGCCCGGAGAACCAGGTGAACCGGTTGTCGACGCAGGTGATGTGGACCACGACCAGCACGCTGGCCAGATCGGCCGCCTCGTTGAGCGAGGAGGGCAGGTCCGCGTGGGGGCTGTCGGGCAGGTGACAGCTGGCCAAGGGGAGCAACGGCTCCACCTCGGCTTCCCCCACGGGGCCCGGGCCGAAGAATGCGGGAAACAGAACCATCGACCCTCCGCACAGCACGTCGGACGGGCGCCCACAGACCTTGATTACAGTCCATTTCACGAAGCGCGCCGGCGTCGGCTACGCTCCTCGGGTCCGGAGGGTTCCATGCTCCTTTTCGCCGCCCTGGCCTGCAACGAGGTCCAGGTCCCCGACGACCCCGAGACCGAGCTGACCGCGGACGACTGCCGCGACCTGTACACGATCGAGGCGGGCTACGGCTACGACGACGACGAGCTGTGGCAGCTGTCGGCGAAGTCCCCCGAGATGATCGTCGACTACTACTGCCCGCACGACGACCGAGCCTGTGACGCCGACCTCATCCTCACGCGTGAGACGGCGAAGTGCATCGCCCAGGTCGAGGGCGTCGAGGACCACGAGCCCGACATGGAACTGCACTACCGCGGCCCGGACAACACCCTGTGGTGGGTCGTCGAGGGGCTCGAGTTCGGCGAGCGTGGAGCGGCCAGCTACGGCGGCCTGACCATCGAGGTCGACGCCTGGGGGGTCGAGCCGGTCGAGCGCGGCGACTGGGACCAATCGGACTGTCAGTCGGGCTTTGGCTGAGGCTAGGGCGTAGCCGGCGGTCGCCGGTCAGCCCCTCCCCTCGTCCTCAGACAATCTCACCTGCGTGGTCCGTCGGATCCTGCGGCGGCGAGATCTCGTCCACGTGCCCATCGATGGCCGCGGTGTCCAGATCCAGCGTCGGCAGGTCCGTCGTGGCGTCCGCCGAGCCGAGCATCTCGGCCCGGCCTCCTTCGAACTCCAGCATCGACGGGTTCTCGAGCAGGCGAACGATCTCCTTGCTGACGAGGGCCGCGTGGTAGCCGTCGACGACGCGGTGATCGAAGGTCCCGTTGAGCGCCAGCAGCTTGCGGATGACGATGGCGCCGTCCTCGACGACCGGCTTCTCCTCGACGTTCCCGACCAGCAGGATGAACGCGGTCCGCGCCTGCGGGAAGAACGGAGCCCACGCCGTGCGCACGCCCATCATGCCGAGCGACGTCACCATCGCGGCGCCGAACGGGTCGCGGGGGGCGCCCAGGAAGCCGGTGTCGATGTTCAGCGTGTACTGCAGGAACTCGATCACGTTCAGCAGGAACCGGAACACCAGGCCGGGCAGCATCTGCGCCTGACCCTTGGTCCGCTCGAAGTCCTTGTCATCGCCCTTCCGGATCTTCTTCGCGGCCGCGCGCAGCTCCTCGGCGACCTGACCGATGTCCTTCTGGTCCGCGTTGCGGATGCAGTGGCCCGAGAGGTCCGCCTTGCCGACGCTGTCCTCGTTCTGGACCGCGACCTGGAGGAACACATCGACGTTCTTGCGCTGGTAGAGCTGGCCCCACCGGACGAACGCGTTGATGTCCGGGTGCTTCTTCAGCGTGATGGCGACCGCGCGGGCGACCGCGTGCGTGATGGTGATCTTCTGGCCGGTCTCGCGACGGCGAAGGTCGATCCACTCCAGCAGGCGCTCGGCCCGGATCTCCACGGACCCGTAGATCGTCGGATCCCGCGGCGGGTCCCAGGCGACGGCAGCGATCCTCCGAAAGGTGCTGACGTGCTCCATCGTCTTCAGTTCGGCGTTCGGCATGGGCGGACCCTATCAGCGCGCAATCAGAACAGGTCGGGGCCGACCTCGATGTAGTCGCCGGAGAACTCGACGGGGTGCACGAAGCCGGCGGGCGGCGCGTCGTCCCAGTAGGCCTCGGCCTCGTCCCAGTCCAGGTCCTCGCCGTACATCTCCCACCACTCGAACAGCTCGGCGTTGTACTCCATGGCGGTGCGCAGCACGTCCATGTTGTTCTGGGCGTCCGCCGACAGGTACGGCGAGAGCTCGGGTCCGACGAGCTGCTGGAAGACCTTGGCGCGGGTGTTCTTCCCGATGGTCTCGTCCAGCACCGAGAGGTTCATCTCCCCCTCGTACAGGTAGCCGCGGTTGTTGTAGTTGCAGCTGCCGATGCTGACGTACTCGTCGTCCACGATGCGCAGCTTGCTGTGCGTGTCGATGGCCGTGTCGTACCAGTAGGTGTTGTCGTAGTACCAGTCCTCCTCGGCCACCATGTCGGCCGTCCGGAGCTGCATCACCAGGTACCGGTCGCCGAACAGCTCCTCGAAGTACTTGTCCGTCAGGTACGTGTACTTCAGGCCCGGGTCCCACTCGCTGACCGGCTTGGTCACGACGATGAGGACCAGGTCGGGCTCCTCGAGCATGCGGGCCGCGATGGTCTCGTTCAAGAGCGGCGCCCGGAAGTACTGGTCCTCGATGAAGATGTAGTCCTTGGCCTGGGCGAACGCCTTGGCGTGGGTCTCCCAGATCGACATGTTCGCGATGGGGTTCGGCAGCGAGACGGTGACCTGGGCCAGCGAGCCGCCAGCGACGTCCTGCATCGGGTCGTCGAGCTTCAGGCTGGTCGCGTTCTCGGCGTAGAGCGAGCCGTCGTCGAACGACAGGTCCCAGCGCTCCTTCAGGAACGCCTCGACGTCGTGGGCGACGGGGCCTTCGGCCCGCATCATGTAGTCCCGGCGGGGTCCCAGGTCGGGGAGCTCCTCGCGCCAGTAGACGTCGTCCCGCTCGGACTCGCTGGCATCGAAGGCCATCCGGCGCTCGTCGAACACCAGATGGTCGTTCGTGTCCCAGTCGGTGGACTTGGTGTTCATGCCGCCGACGAAGGCGACCTCGCCGTCGACCACGATGGCCTTCTGGTGGTAGCTCGCGGCGTCCAGCGTGTAGTCGCGGGCCTGGCCCCCGCCGTCGCCAAGCACCCACTGGCGCTCGGGGTAGAGCGCCTTCACGCGGTCCTGGTAGCTGTAGTCCGGAGCCCGGTCCTCGTACGCGCCATGCAGCGGAGCCTCGGTGTCGTTGCCTTGGACCACGACCTCGAAGTTGTCGTTGGCCTTGTCGGCCCAGTACCGCAGGTCGCCATCCGTGTTCAGCCAGTCGGCGAAGTCGCTGTTGTCGCCCCAGAACCGGTTGATGAGGATCTTCTTGTCGACGTTGGGCTTGTCCTCGAGGATGGCCATCGAGGTGTACTTCCAGCGCTCACTCTCGCCCATGCCGCTGTGGCCGCTCGGGCGCCTGAGCTCGAAGTCGCTGTGCCAGAACCAGGTCGACCAGGTGATGCGGTCGCGGGCGTCGGTCACGTCGTCGTAGACCGACTTCCAGGCCTCCTCGCCGTTCACGAGCACGGTGACGTCGTTCTTCGTCGGCGCAGGGGCGGTGGCGGCGAACCACTTGTGGTCCAGGCCGAGGAACACGGTGAACACGGTGCACTCGCGCCCGTCGATGGTCTCGGTGTGCTGGCTCGCGGCGACGCGCCCGTTGTCGACGGCGGGGACCGTGAACTCCTGGCCGCCCACTGGATCTCCAGCCTCTCGTCGAAGTGCTTGGAGAGCTTGGCGTCGACGGTCCAGCTGGACTCGGTCGTGGTCAGGGGGGCCAGGGCGCTGACGTCGTCGCCCGAGAGCGTCGCGTCGACCGAGCGGCCCCAGATGTCGGTGACCTCGACGGCCAGGTTCTGGTGGGGCGAGCAGCCGTCGGTGATGACGGGAGGCTCGTCGTCTTCGCCGCGGTTTCCGAGGTTGGCCAGAGGGCCGGTGCCGTCGCCGCAGGCCATGGAGAGAAGAAGCAGCATCACCAACTCCCGATGAGGAACTGCAGCTGGTAGGGCTGCGCGCAGCTGGAGCCCGACACCGAGCTGACGTGCAGCTGGTACCAGCCGCTGTCGTCGGTCCCGGTCGAGCCGCCGTGGTTGATGACCTCGAAGCCACCGTTCCCGTGCTCGTCCGCGCTGGCCACCCAGCCACGGTACTCGCCGTCGTCGTCCTCGATCCAGTACAGGTCGAGCATGTAGTCGGCGTCGTTCGGCACCTGGTAGAGCCACAGCTCGACGTCGAACCAGCTGAAGCCGCCGTCGGGGAAGAGCCAGGGCGTGAGGATGGTCTCGTACTCGTCGGTGATGTCGCCCAGGTCCTGGTCGTCGGTGTCGGGCACCGAGCCCTCGTCGATGTCGCCGTCGCAGTCCTCGTCGACGCCGTCACAGGTCTCCGAGGCCCCGGGGTGGATGTCCTCGTCGTGGTCGTTGCAGTCCTCGTCCACCGTGTGGCCGTCCTCGTCGGCGAGGGGCGGGTCGCCGGTGTCGTCCGGGCCAGTGTCGCCGGTGTCCTCGACGAGGCCGGAGTCGACCTGGGGGAGGGCTCGGTCTTGTCGGGTGCGAACGAGGTCTCGATGCACGCGAGCAGAGGCAGGAGGGTCATGCCCATGGATCCACCCGGTGCGGGGGGCGGGTTGGAAGGCCGTAGGGGCGCAAGACGTGTGCCATCGGTTGGGCACGGAGATTTGATACCCGTTCAAAAACTGACACCCGTTCAAGACTTGAGCCCCGTTCAAGTGGCTCGTCACCGCCACAACGCGACTCGAGACGGCCAGGACGACCTCAACTGCCCTCGTGGCGCCTCGCCATCAGCGCCGCCGAGGCTTCCAGGCATGCTCCAGCGTCGGGACCTCGGGCCAGGCGTGCTTCGGGTACCGGCCTCGCAGGTCCTTCCGCACGTCGGCGTAGGTGCCCCCCCAGAACCCGGCGATGTCCCGAGTGATCTGGGCGGGCCGACCGTTCGGTGCGAGCAGCTCGATCAGGCAGGCCACACCGGCGATCTCGGGGGTCCGCTCCAGGCCGAACAGCTTCTGGATCCGGCCGGAGATGACCGGAGGCCGACCGACCTCGTACCGGATGGGCAGCGACGCCCCGCCCGGCGCCTTGAATCGGGCCGGCGCCAGACTGTCACGGCCCTGGATCGATTGTCGAACGCGGCGCAGGAAGGCCTTTCCGTCGAGCTGCTTCAGCGAGCGCTTGCCCAGGCACTGCTCCTCGAGAAGGGCCGGCAGGTCCAGGTGCAGGTCGGCCCGCTGGTCGTCGAGCCACTCGATGCGAGCGAGCCAGGCCCGGTCCTCCTTGCCGAGCCGCAGGTCGTCGAGCGTCGCGTGCTGGGCGAGCGTCTGGGCGGCGAGCTCGGGAGGGACAGGGGCTGGGTGGCGGGCGAGCACGATGGCGCCGACGCGCCTCTCCAGGTGACCGCGGACGCTCCGGGTCTCGGGATCGAAGCCGGCGACGGGGTGCTCGGTGACGTCGAGCCAGTCCCCCTCGATGTCGACGGCGACGCGCACCCGGTCCTCCGCGCGCTCTCCCTTCCGAGCACCCGAGATGTCCAGCGCGATGATCCACTCGCCGTGGTCGTCGTCGGTCGTCACGCCCCGGCCCGTGGCGAGCTGGTACCGCCGCTCTCCTCGTCGGCGAGCCACCCGGTCCGGGAACCCGGCGAGCAAGGCCTGCACGTCGTCGGCGCCCCTGCGAGCGCCGATCCGGACGAGCTGCTTCGCCACGCGCCTGACATCCTGTCGCTCGGCGAGACAAGCGATCTGGGAGGCGCTCGCGCCCGCGATCAAGCAGGCGGCGTACCGAGGGTGCAGCGGGTAGCGAACGAGCTCGGACGGATCCCCCATGCGCTGGATGAGCGAGAGCGCGTGATCGAGGCGCGTCTCGGGTGGCCGCTCGAACCAGGCGAACTCGCGCGGATCGACGCCCCAGGCCAGGAGCTGGACGAGCAGCGACGTCAGCTCCTCGCGCACGATGGCCGGCTCCTCGAACGGGGCGAGCGACTGGGTGCGCGCCCACATCCGGATGGCCCGGCCCGGTCCGGTGCGACCCGCGCGACCCGCGCGCTGGTCCGCCGAGGCCTGGCTGATCCAGGTCTCCTCGAGCCGGTCGACGCCGAGTCCGGCATCGAACCGCGGCACCTTGGCGCGCCCCGAGTCGACCACGGTCCGGACCCCCGGAAGGGTCACGCTCGTCTCGGCGATGTTCGTGGCGACGACGATCTTCGGGTCCGAGCTGGGGGCCAGCGCTCGGTCCTGGGCCGCCGCCGGGAGACGCCCGTGGAGTGGGAACACCGGCAGGTCCGACAGCGCCCGGCAGGTCCGCTCGATGTCCCGCACGCCCGGCTGGAAGACCAGGGTGTGGCCCGCGCCGTGGACGCGTCGGACGACCTTGGTCAGCGCATCCGTGCTGTGCTCGACCTCGACCGGGAACACCCTCCCCTCGGCGCGCAGGACGGGCACGCCTCCAAGGAACCGGGCGACCGGCTCGGGGTCCATCGTCGCGCTCATCACCACGATTCGAAGGGGGCGGGACTCGGCGACCTCGCGGAGCAAGGCGAGCCCCAGATCGGCGTGCAAGCTGCGCTCGTGGAACTCGTCGAGGACCACGGCGTCGACCCCCTCGAGGAACGGGTCCGACTGCAGCCGGCGGGTGAGGAGCCCCTCGGTCAGCACCTCGAGGCGGGTCTTCGAGGAGACCTTGCTGTCGAACCGGACGCGGTACCCGATGGTCTCGCCCAGGCGCTCTCCGCGCTCATGAGCGATGCGGGCGGCGCAGCGTCGGGCGGCCACCCGTCGGGGCTGGAGCAGGAGCACCGTGCCCGCGACGACCTCGAGCAGGGCGGGCGGCACGCGCGTGGTCTTGCCCGAGCCCGGCGGAGCGACCACAACACAGCCCCGGGAGGCTGCGCGGACGTCGTCGAGGATGGCGTCTACGGGGAGGTCCACCACGCCCTCAGCACCTTCTCGGCGGGCTGGCCCATCGGGGAGTACGGGTCGGACTCGCGGGCGTCGTGGTCGGTGAACCACTTCCACCAGTAGACGCCCTTCCACCACGGCTGGTCCGCGAACGCCCTCAGCAGGGCCAGATACGCGCGGCCCTGCAGCTCGCCGTCCGGTGTGCCGCCGTCGCCGTGTTCCCAGGGCTTCTCGGCTGCACCCTGGATGGCGCGAAGCCCGGCCTCGCACAGCAGGACAGGCCGGTCGTGGGTCGTCGACAGGTCGCAGAGCGCATCGACGTGGGGTCTCCAGCCGTCGATGAGCTCGCTCACACCGGGGTCCTTGGCCCCCGACAGCGGGTAGTACGCGTTGACGCCGATCAGGTCGAAGGCCTTCCAGTCGGCGAACGCCTCGGCCTCCTCCCACCAGTTCGCGGCATACGTCAGCTGCCCGGTGAAGTGCTGGCGGCACGCATCCGCCACCCGCCCCCAGAGCCCCGGGTGCGCCTTGGTCACCGCCAGGTACTCGAGGCCGACGCAGTACAGGACCGCACCGCACCGCTCGGCGACCTTGGCGTAGTGCACGGCGAATGCGGTGTACGCCTTCTCCCAGGCCACGATGTCGGCGGGCACGATGTCCTGCCGGGACTTGCCCATCGACCAAAACTGCCAGCTCCAGATGTGGGGCTTCATCGTGACCGCCAGCCCGAGCGTGCGGGCGTTCTCGGCCTCGCGGACCAGGTGCTCGTCGGTCAGCGTCCTGTCCCCCGACAGCGTGATGGCGCTGCTGGTCAGGTCGCGCAGGCCGGCGAACGGGGTCAGGGCGACGTGCGTCACGCCGAGCTCGACGAGCCGAGCCAGCTGCGTGCGGCTTCGCTCGCTGCCGTACCCGAAGCCCTCGCGGTGCAGGTGCGCCAGGTTGAACCCGGCGTGGTCGGGCTTGGGGCCCGGGTCGAGCCGCGCCGGCTTCGGACAAGCGAGCGCGGGGGTCGAAGCGAGGGCCCCGAGACCGACGAGGAGCTGGCGACGGGTGGTCACGGCGCGCAGTATCGCCTGCCCTCCCCGGCTCGGTCGGCTACGGATGAGGCGTGATCACCGACTGGATCCAGGACGGCTTCGACATCGCGCGGGCCTCGCTCGTCGGGGGCCTGTACGCGGGCATCAAGCCGCGCGGTGCTCTGCGGCTGCTTCGGTCCGTCGCGACCGGCCGACGCGACCTGTTCATCCCGCTCGCGGCGTACGCGGCGGACCAGCCCGACGCGCTCGCGGTCGACGACGGGACGCTGCGGCTGACCTACGGCGAGCTCTACGACAGGGCACGCTCCCTGGCCACGATGCTGGTCGACCTCGGCGTGCGGAAGCGCCAGCGCGTCGGCGTGCTCGTGCGGAACAAGGCCGAGTGGTTCATCGCGATGGCCGGCATCCTGCAGCTGGGCGCCGTTCCCGCCCCGATGTCCCCGTTCGCGCCGCAGGCGAAGACCCGGAAGAAGCTCTCGACCGCGGGCTTGGTCGCGGTCGTCATCGAGGCCGATCTCGCCGGCTGGACGGACCTCCCCAAGCTGGTCGTCGGTGAGCCCTGGGACACCCCGGCTCGCTGGCTCCCCATCGCCATCCGACGGGGCGACGAGCCCGACATGATGCTGTTCACCAGCGGCACCACGGGCGCGAGCAAGGGCGCTCGGATCAAGATGCGCGGGGCCCGGATCGGCACGGCGTTCCGCTACATGCGCGGCTTCGACGTGCGCCGCGGCGACGGCCTGTACACCCCCTGTCCGCTCTACCACGCCGCCCCGATGCTGCTGTCGTCGCTGATGCTCGGCGTCGGCGGCTCGGTGCACACGGACGCCAGCTTCTCGTTCGACCGGATGCTCGACTCGGGGGCGACCCACGCGTTCCTGGTGCCGACGCTGATCCAGCGGCTCCTACGGACCGACGGCGTCGAGCGGCTGGTCGAGAGCCGTCTCCGGTACGTCATCAACGGAGGCGCGGCGCTGCGGCCCGACCTGAAGCGCGAGTTCCTGCGTCGACTCGGCCCCCGCCTGATCGACTTCTACGGCGCGACCGAGCTGGGCATCGTCACCATCGCCTCGCCCCACGACCTGTCCAAGCACCCCGAGAGCGTCGGGCGGCTGATGCCCGGCATCGAGGCCCGGCTCGTGGACGACGACCAGCAGCCGGTCGCCCGCGGCGAGCCCGGAGAGCTGTGGGTCCGGAGCGACATGATCTCGGGCTACGAGGGCATCGAGTCCGACTCCTTCCTCGAACGAGCCGGGTACGCCACGGCGGGCGACATCGCGCGCATCGACGACGGCTACGTCTTCCTGGTCGACCGGAAGAAGGACATGATCGTCAGCGGCGGGAGCAACGTCTTCCCGGCCGAGGTCGAGGCCGTCATCGCGCGGTTCGAGGGGGTCGAGGACGTGGCTGTCGCCGGACGACCCGACGACGAGTGGGGCGAGGCGGTCAACGCCTGGGTGGTCGGCGAGGTCGACCACGACGCGCTGCTGGCGTACTGCCGGGAGCACCTGGACCGGCACGAGCTCCCGAAGGCGATCCACGCGATCGACGAGCTGCCGAGGACGCCCACGGGCAAGGTCCAGAAGACGCGGCTGCCGTGATCGAGATCCGGCTGCCCCGGCTGACCGGAAGGTGGCGAGCGACCGGATACCGGGCGACCATGACCCTGCGGTGGCAGGCGGAGGAGACGTGATGTTCTGGATCCTGGGATGCGGGCTGGGCTCGCCCGTGCCGAGCGGAGCCACCGAGGTCGAGCTGCAGGTCCACGCGCTCGGCTACGTCCGAGACGGAGAGCAGGCCGTCATCGAGACCGCCAACGAGTACAGCGCCCTGCTCGACGGCGGCGGCGACACGGGCGACGCCGGGCTGGACGACGCCCCCGACGTGGACTTCGACAGCGACGTCGTCTTCACGAACTGGTGGGTCGACGGCGGCTGCGAGGACGGCCCGACCTACACGGCCTGGGTCCTGGATGGCACGCTCTTCGCGCACGTCGAGATGGGCAAGGACGGCGGCTGCGACGCGTACTTCCCGCAGCTCGACATCCTGGTCGCACCGCGGAGCGGGGTCGACGCGTTCGAGTGGACGCCCGAGTGACCTCGCCGGGCTGGACCTAGCGAGCGCCGCCGATGTAGACCTCGACGACCTCGATCTCGTTCAGCAGATCGCCATCGAGCGGGTCCCCGTCGAGCAGCACGAAGTCCGCGAGCATGTCGACCTCGAGCGTGCCCAGGTCGGTGAAGCCGAGCGACTGCGCCGTGCCGCGGGTGTACCCGTCGAGCGCATACGCCGGATCGAGCGAGCGCTGGCCGTGCTGGTAGCCAGACCACGAGGTCAGCAGCGGCGACGGCTCGGGCCAGACCGGCCAGTCCGTCCCCATGGCGGTCGGGATGCCCTCTTCGAACAGCCCGACGTGGTCATAGGCGCGGCCGAAGCGCTCGTCGCCCCAGCTCTCGGCGGTGTCCCCGAGCGACGCTGGCAGCACGTGGCTCGGCTGGACGCTGACGACCAGCCCCAGCGCCCGGATGCGCTCCAGATCCCCCTCGGCGATGAGCGTCGCGTGCTCGAGCGTGTGCTGCTGGGTGAGCAGCGGCTGGGCCTCGAACGCCTCGATGGCGGCCCGGACGGCGCCGTCCCCGTTCACGTGGAGCTTCAGCGGCATGCTCAGCGCCTCGGCCTCGGTGACGATGGCCACCAGGTCGTCGGCGGTGAAGTAGTGGTTGCCGAACTGCTCGGGGTCGTCCTCGTACGCCTCGGTCGTCCACGCGGTGTTCGTCCCCATCGAGCCGTCGACCCACAGCTTGCCGCCGCCGAATCGAACGCGATCGGACTGATGCAGCGTGCCCGCCTCGGCCAACGGAGCGACGTCCTCGAGCGAGAAGATCGGCCCGTACCAGGTGATGCGGATGGGCAGCTCGCCGGCAGCGTCGAGGTCCTCGTAGATCCAGGGGCGGGTCAGGTCGAAGCCCGGCAGCGCCAGGATGTCGGCGACGCCCGTGATGCCCACGCCATGGAACCGGTCGAGCGTCGGTGCCAGACCCGAGGCGAGCAGATCGTCGTCGTACGAGCCGATGGCCACCTCGCTCACGAGGCTGAGCGCGCCCTCGATGAGGTAGCCCGTGGGGTCGCCCTCCTCGTCCCGCACGATGGTCCCGTCGTCGGGGTCCGGCGTGTCCGCGTCGATGCCGGCGATGGCCAGCGCCTGGGAGTTCACGACCGCCGAGTGGCCCGAGTTGTCGACCAGGATGACCGGCCGATCGATGCCGTCGAGGTTCCGCCCGTCCGGCTCGCCCAGCTGCTCGGGGAGCCAGCCGTACCCGACGATCCAGGGCTCGTCGGGGTTCTCGTCGGCGTAGGTCTCGGCCTTGTCGATGAGCTGCGTCTCACTCGGCGTGCCGAGCAGCAGCAGCCGGTCCATCGCGAAGCTTCCGGCCAGCAGGTGGGTGTGGCTGTCCTGCATGCCGGGCACGACGTGGTCTGCCTCGAGCAGGGTGTTTCCGCCGAGGTCCAGCGCGTCCTGCCCCAGGGCGACGACCCGCCCGTCGGTGATGGCCATCGCCTCGCTGGTCGAGGTCGAGGTGACGTGGATGGTGCCGGTGACCAGGAGATCAGCGGGCTGCGTGCAGGCGAGGAGAAACCACATTCCCCGGACCTAACCGGCCTATGCGGTCAACAGCTCCAAGCAGCGATGGGCGAGCAGGTCGCCCGGGTCGAGCTCGACAGCGTGCCGGGCCCAGCCTGCGGGGGTGCTGTTCCAGTTGGGCTCGACCGCGTCCCGGTCGGCGCCCTTCGCGAGCAGGACCGAGATGGTGCCCGGCGACCGCGCCATGACGGCCCGATGCAGCGCCCTGATCGGCCCACCGGTCGGCGTGTCGGGGTCACACTCCAGGGCCTCCAGGACCTCGGTCCGTCCGCAGGCCGCTGCCGCGAGGAAGGCGTCCTCGAGCCAGGCGGGATCGGCGGGGCCGGCGTAGGCGGGCAGCGCCTCGACCCCCAAGCCGACCTTCCAGAAGTCCGCACGGTCGCCGGTCTTCGCGAGCAGGCGACGCCTCAGCTCCTCCAGGTCGCCGACCCCCGCCGCGACCCACGGGGCCGGACCGACGACGCCGAACGGCGCCACCACCTGGATGCCGTGCACGTCCGAGCTGAGGATGCGGTTCTCGATCGGGGTGACCCCGAGCCACGCCGTGCTGGCCGGGTCGGCGCCGGCTCGCACGAGGGGCGGGAACCAGGGCGGTCGGACCACGCCCAGGAAGACCTGCAGAGCGCCGACCTCGATCAGCGCGGCCACGACCGGATCTTCCTTCAGCATCCCGCGCATGAGCTCCTCGGCGGACTCCTCGATGGTGCCGCCGAGCACGGTCTGCAGGCTGACGCCGTCGACCATCGTCCACCAGGCGGCCTCCTGGGTGAGGTCGTCCTTCAGCGCACGGATGGCGTCGGGATTCCGCTCCCGAACGGCTCGCAAGGCGACGGCGGCGGTCTGTCCTGGATCGTTCAACACGCGTCCTCTCGTACGCAGCCGGCCAGCGTATCGACCGGTAGACTGACGGAAATGTCGAAACCACCCGACGACCCAACGGTACCGTATCCACCGTGGGCTCCCACGGCGGCATCGACCGCGCCCACAGACCAGGCTCGAGCCGGGGAGCGCTACCTCGTGATGGCGCCGCTCGGCCGCGGCGGAATGGCCGAGGTGGACCAGCGCCTGAACCGGCCCGTCGCACGCAAGATGCTGCAAGCGGAGCTGAACCAGCAGGCGGTCGCGCGGCGGCGATTCCGACGCGAGATCGAGGTCCAGACCCGCCTCGACCACCCTGCCATCGTTCCCGTGTTCGACCGGGGGACCACCCCGGACGGTCGGGAGTTCTTCACGATGCGCCGAATCGGTGGGGAGACCCTGGGAAGCGCGATCGAGAAGATCTCGGCCCTGGTCGATCCCGAGGACAGCAAGCGGGAACGTCGCCGCCTGCTGGGCTCGTTCCAGCGCGTGTGCCTGGCCGTGGACTATGCGCACGCGGCGGGCGTCATCCATCGCGACCTCAAGCCGGACAACGTCATGCTCGGCCGATTCGGCGAGGTCTACGTCCTGGACTGGGGAATCGCACACGTCGACGCCGCCAGTTGGGAGACCCAGGACCTGGAGTCGTCCGGCGAGCCAGGCGCGCCGACCACGTCGCGCCCGCCGCGACTCACCGTCGCTCGAGGCGTGCTCGGGACTCCGGCGTACATGAGCCCCGATCAGAGCGCGGACCCCACCGCGGTCACGTCGGCGTCGGACGTGTACTCGCTGGGAGCGGTGCTGTTCTTCCTGCTCACCGCCCCCCCCCTCCGTAGTGGGTCGGAGCTCGCCTGGCCGATTGACGCGGAGCTCGAGCCCACCCGCCGCAACCCCGCTCTGGCCCCGGAGTACGACGCGAACTGTCGCCGCGCCTGTGCGCTGGAACCAGCCGAGCGCTACCCGTCGGCGCGAGGCCTCCACGACGCCATCGAAGCGGTCGAGCGTGGCGACCACGCGGGGGCCCTCCAGCAAGCCGGGCGCGCGCTCTCCCTCGACCCCACGAACACCGAAGCGTCCACCTGGCTGACGCTCCAGATGCTCGCGCCGCGAGACGAGGACCCCGTCGCCCTCCTGGATGAGCGCGACGCCGCGGACTCAGCGGATGGCAAGCGGATGCTTCGAACGAACGCCCTGATCACCCTGCTGATCCTGGGCGTCGCCGGGGTGCTGCTGACCCAGATCGAGATCCTACGCGTCGACCTCCCGGCCGCGACCCTGCTCCCCTCCCGTCCTGGGCGCCGCCGTCCTCGCGCTCAGCGACCCCGGGGCGACGAGGACATGGCCCTTCATCGGGCGCTCGTTGGCGGTGGCCCTGTGCTTCTCGACGCCGATCGCGGTCTCGGCCACCGTCGCGGGCCCCTGGGTCCTCCCACCCGTGATCACGGGGGTCGTCTGCACCGTCGTGGCCTGCATCGTCGCGATCGGCTGGCGACGCCTGCTGGTCATCGGTTCAGCGCTTGCGACGCTGGCGACGACCTTCATCGTCTACCGGATCGCCGGGCCCGCGCTCGGGGTGGACGTGACCCCGAGCCACCTCCAGATCACCCCGATGATGTTCGCGGTGGCCGACGGCCAGCTGGCCGACGGGCTGGGCGTCCTGTCCTTCGCCTTGATCCTCGCTTCGACCGTGGCTGTCTGGCGCAACACGGACGTCCTCGTGGCGAGCCGGACGCAGCTGCACCGCTACCTTTGGAGACTGCGCCAGATCACCTCCGTCCCCTCGACAGCAGACCGGGACACACCGAGCTGAAGACAGCGGGGTGACGGAGCGTGGTCAGTCCGGCGACACCGTCCGGTCCAGCGCGTCGCTGACCTGGTAGGCATCCTGGCCCTCGAGCGCGAGCTTGAGGTCCCGCTCGATGCGCCGCTGGGCGAAGGCCGCGGTGACCTCGTCCAGGTGCTCGGTGCGGGTCTGGACGAGCTTCCGGTCCGTCCCGGCCCGCGCCTCGACGAGCTTGGCGACCGCGTCCTCGATGATCTCCCGCTCGCCCTCGAGCAGCATCGCCGCATCGACCCGCAGCGCCTTCTCGACGACGTTCATGACCTGCTCGGACTCGACCCGCACCTCGATGAGCAGCCGCTCGTCGACATCGGTCTCGGCGTTGTCGAGCGCCTCTTCGAGCAGCCGCTCGATCTCCTCGTCTTCCAGGCCGTAGCTGGGCTGGACGTCGATCCGGGCATGCGTCTTCGTGTACTGCTCGGTCGCGCTGACCTGCAGGATGCCGTCGGCGTCGACGGTGAACTCGACCTTCACGCGAGGCAGCCCCGCGGGCATGTCGGGGAGCCCCGAGAGCTTGAACTTCGCCAGGCTTCGACAGTCCCTGGTCAGCTCGCGCTCGCCCTGCAGCACGTGCAGATCGACGCCGGTCTGGCCGTCGACGTGGGTGGTGAACGTCTCGCTGGCCGAGCACGGGATCGGCGTGCAGCGCCAGATCAGCTTCTCGACCACACCACCCATCGTCTCGACGCCCAGGCTGAGCGGCACGACGTCCATCAGCAGCAGGTCGTCGGCGAGCTCGGAGTGGCCCGTCAGGATGTCCGCCTGCATCGCCGCTCCCATCGCCACGACCTGGTCGGGGTCCAGGTCCGAGAACGGCTTCTTGCCGAAGAACTCTCCGACCATCTGCGCGACGAGGGGGACGCGCGTGGATCCGCCGACCAGCACGACCCCGTCGATGTCGCCGAGCTCGAGCTCCGCGTCGCCGATGGCCCGCTTGCAGCTCGCCAGCGTCTTCTCGACCAGCGGCCGGATGAGCTCGTCGAACCGCTCGCGCGTGATGCCCTGGGCCGAGTCGGCCGTGCTGAGCGCATGCTTGATTCCGGTCGCCCGGACCATCGCCGCGCGCAGCTCGCCGTCCCGAGCCGAGCCGAGGCCCAGCTCCTCGACGAGCACCCGGTCGAAGTCGTCCCCGCCGAGCTGGGTGTCGCCCGCGGTGCTGAGCACCTGGAACACGCCGTCGGTCAGCTCGAGGATGGACACGTCGAACGTGCCGCCGCCCAGGTCGTAGACCGCGTAGATGCCCTTGGTGTTCTCCTGCAGGCCGTACGCGATGGCCGCGGCGGTGGGCTCGTTCAGCAGGCGCAGGACGTTGATCCCAGCCAGCTTTCCGGCGTCGCGCGTGGCCTGGCGCTGGGCGTCGTCGAAGTAGGCGGGCACCGTGATGACCGCGCCGCCGGGGGCCGCCATCAGGCAGTCGTTGGCGTGCATCAGCAGCATGCGAAGCACCCAGGCGCTGGCCTCGACCGGCGTGACGTGCCGCTCGCCGCCGACGTCGAAGCGGACCACGCGGTGCTCGTCCTCGGACAGGCTGTAGGGCAGCTCGCCGACGACCTCGCGGGCCTCGGACATGTTCCGGCCCATGAACCGCTTGAAGCTGGTGAGCAGCTCCTTCGGGTGCTCGTGCGCGTCGATGAGCGCCTCGTACCCGATGAGCGGGGCGTCCTGACCCGGCACGAAGCGGACCGCCGAGGGCGTCATCGGACGGCCGTCGTCGTCCAGCAGCACGCGGGCCTTGCCGCCCAGCACCACGCTCACGAGCGAGTTGGTCGTTCCGAGATCGATGCCGATGTTGGCCACGTGGCTGTCCTCAGTCTTCTTTCGTCAGGTTGGCGACGTACTTCATGCGCGACAGGCGCTCGGGTACCTCGTCCAGGGTCCCCTCGCCGGCCTCCCAGGCCGCGAAGAGCGCATCCAGCTCGGCGGTGAGCTCGGCCGCCATCACGGCGCCCGCTGCCCGCCGGTCGTCCGGCTCGGCCATCGACAGCTCGAAGACCTGCTCCAGGAACTCGGGACCGACCTTGGGCGCGTTCCGCTCGGGAGGCCGATCCAGGCCGGTCGCCAGGTACCAGCCACGGGTCATCGGGTCCTTCAGCACCCGCCGGGCGTCGTTGAGCGAGGCGGTCCACTGCAGCGCCATCCGCTTCTGCAGCGCCCCCTTCCCCGCGAACCGGTCCGGATGCGTCTTCCGTGACTCACCCCGCCAGGCGCTGTCGATCTCCTTGCGGGTGAGCGAGTAGCGACGGTGCAGGCCCAGGATGTCGTAGTGATCCGGGCGCGGCGGCGGCGGCTGCAGGAGTCCGCAGCTCACGCAGACCGGACCCCCGGTCGCCTCATGGCAGTTCCAACACGACACGACGGTCAGAGCGTGAAGCTCTCTCCACACGAGCAGCTGGTGCCCGAGAGCGGGTTGTTGAACACGAAGCCGGTCCGCATCAGCGTCTTCTCGAAGTCGATCTCCGTCCCGTTGAGGAACAGGTACGACTTCCGGTCGACGGCCACGGTGACGTCCCCGTCCTTGAACTTGAAGATCTTGTCCTTGGCCTCGGGCGCCTCGACGATGTCCAGGAAGTAGGACAGCCCCGAGCAGCCACCACCGCGAACGCCGACACGCAGGACGTGATCCGGCGTCTGCCGCATGACCTTGAGCTTCTCGAAGCGGGTGACCGCCTTTTCGGTGATGGCGATGGCCATGTCTCAGCCCTCGAGCTTGGCGAGCTGCTTCTTCTTGTAATCCGCCAGGGCCGCCTTGATGGCGTCCTCGGCGAGAACGGAGCAGTGGATCTTGACGGGGGGGAGCGAGAGCTCCTGGGCGATGGCGCCGTTCTCGAGCTGCGCGGCGTACTCGACGGTCTTGCCCTTGACCATCTCGGTCACGAGCGAGCTCGAGGCGATGGCCGAGCCACACCCGAACGTCTTGAACTTCGCATCCTCGATGATGCCGTCGTCGCTGATGAGCAGCTGGAGCTTCATGACGTCGCCACAGGCGGGCGCGCCAACGAGTCCGGTGCCGACCTCGTCGGCCTTGGCGTCGAGCGCACCCATGTTGCGGGGGTTCTCGAAGTGGTCGACGAGCTTGTCGGAGTAGGTCATGGTCTTGGAACCTCTGAGATATCTGGAACTAGTGAGCGGCCCACTGGATCGACTTGATGTCGACCCCGGCCTGGAACATGTCCCAGAGGGGGCTCATGTCACGGAGACGATTGACGTTCTCGACCACCCGACCGATGACGTAGTCCACCTCTTCGGTGGTCGTGAACCGACCCAGTCCGAAGCGGATGGAGGTGTGTGCGAGCTCCTCGTCGACGCCGAGCGCGCGCAGCACGTAGCTGGGCTCGAGGCTGGCCGAGGTGCAGGCGGACCCGCTGCTCACCGCGATGTCCTTGATGCCCATCATCATCGCTTCGCCTTCGACGTACGCGAAGCTGATGTTCAGGTTGTTGGGGAGCCGGTGTTCGGGGTCGCCGTTGATGAAGAGCTCGTCGAGCTGGCTGCTCAGCCCCTCCCAGAGACGGTCGCGCAGCTGCTCGATGCGTTCGATGCCGCCGGAGTCCAGCTCCTGCTTCGCGATCGAGGCCGCCGCGCCGAGCCCGACGATCTGGTGGACCGCCAGGGTGCCGCTGCGCATGCCGCGCTCGTGACCGCCGCCGTGGATGATCGGCTCGATGCGAATCCGCGGCCGCCCGCGACGCACGTACAGCGCGCCCACGCCCTTGGGCCCGTACATCTTGTGGGCCGACACCGAGACGAGGTCGCACGGGACGTCCTGGACCGAGAACGGCACCCGGCCGAGCCCCTGGACCGCGTCGATGTGGAAGATGATCTTCTTCTCGCGGCAGATGGCGCCGATCTCGGCCACCGGCTGGATGGTGCCGATCTCGTTGTTGGCGAACATCACCGAGGCCAGGATGGTGTCGTCGCGGACCGCCGCCTGGAAGTCCTCGACCGAGACGCGTCCCTTGTCGTTCACCGGCAGGAACGTGACCTCGAAGCCTTCCTTCTCGAGCTGGTGGCAGCTGTCCAGGACGGCCTTGTGCTCGATGGCCGTCGTGATGATGTGCTTGCCCTTCTTCTGGTTGAAGCGGGCGCCGCCGATGATGGCCAGGTTGTCGGACTCGGTCGCACCCGAGGTGAAGACGATCTCCTTGGCGCTGGCGCCGAGCAGGCCGGCGACCTGCTCACGGGCCCGCTCGACCGCTTCCCCAGCGACCCAACCGAACGCGTGGCTCTTGCTCGCCGCGTTGCCGAAGACGTTCGTCAGGTACGGCATCATCGCCTCGAGCACCCGCGGGTCGATGGGCGTCGTGGCGTGGTTGTCCATGTAGATGGGCGTCTCGATGGGCATCTTCAGTTCCGGTGGACGGCCGCGACCATGGTCGGCTGCGTGTCGTCGTGGTGTTCGGTGCAGCTGGCGCATGCGGTCCGCGGGGTGAGCGGGTCGCAGGGGCGGCAGCCTTCGAGGTATTCGAGCGAGTTGGTGAGGTCGGTCTCCAGGGCCTTCAAGCGAGCGAGCCGCGCGCTCGTGTCCTGGAGCTTCTCCCGGTAGAAGTCGGCGAGCCGGGTCATGGCCTCGGGCCCCGAAGCCTGCTCGTTCAAGCGAGCGAGGAAGTCCTGGATCTCGGACAGCGAGAACCCGATCTCCTGAAGCCGTTCGATCCACTGGATGCGCAGCAGGGCGTCATCGGAATAGAGACGGAAGCCGCCGTTGGTCCGCGAGGACGGACGCAGGAGCCCGAGCTCCTCGTAGAAGTGGAGCGTGCGAGCGGTCTTCCCGCTCCGCTTCACAAGCTGTCCGATGCGCATCGTCAAGGACAAGAGAGCCAACCCTTACGTGGACGTGAGGTTTAGCCGCGGATGGGTCGGAAGTCAAACCTTCACGCAGACGTGAGGTTTTGGATCCGGCGCTCGGATCGTTGCGCGTGAGCCCACGCTATCGCAGCGTTCGCAGCCAGGCGTCGAAGAAGATCAGCGTCCAGAGCCGCGGTCCCAGGTCCTCGTCCCCGGCCGCGTGGCGACGGGCCATCTGACGGACGCTGTCCGCCCGGAACAGACCGAGCGGGTCGTCACAGACCGACTCGATGCGCTCCCACAGGAACGCCTCGCCCGGCCCACGCAGCCAGCGGTTCAGCGGCGTCGGCATGCCTCGCTTCGGACGCCAGGCGAGCTCGGCGCCTACCTGTTGCTCGACCAGCCGGATCAGCGGCCAGTGCCCGACGTACCGGCCGTGCCGACGCTTCAGCTTCGCCGAGCCCGGCAGCGACGCCGCCCACTCGACCAGCTCCCGATCCAGGAGCGGGTAGCGGACCTCGACCCCGGACGACATCGACGTGCGGTCGCTGCGCAGGAGCGGGTCCTCGGACAGCCAGCCGCGCTGGTAGACGTGCAGGACCTGGTTGATCGGGTCCGTCTCGACCTCGGCGTAGAAGGGCTCGAGCGACAGACGACGGATGCCGGGCCGGACGTGACCGGGGTCGCGCAGCAGATCGACGCGGGAGTCCTGGTCGAACACGTGCGCCCCGCCGACGCTGCGATGCAGCCCGAAGTGCTCGGGGTCGTCGAGCGCCTGGCCGCGACCGACACCGCCCAGCGCTGCCCGCAGCAGTCCGCGAGCGGGCCCGGGGAGCCGCCCACCCAGACGAGCCGCCCGGATCTCACGCACGAGCGAGGCCACCGCTGGTCCGCCGAGGACCTCGTCGACGCCGGCACCGGACAGCAGCACGCGAATCCCTCGCTCCCGGGCGTGCTCGGCGATGAGCCCCTGGAGCACCGCGGCGGGGGACGTCAGCGGCTGGCCGAGCCCCTGGACCGTCCGCGGCACCGCGTCGAGGAACTCGTCCCGGGACACCCGCAGCGTGCTGTGTTCGGTCTCGAAGAGCGAGGCCACGCGACCGGCGAAGGCCGCCTCATCGGCTCCCGCGTCCGCGAAGGAGACGTTGACGGAGTGCATGCGCTGACGACGGCTCGCGAGCGCGGTGATGGCGGTCGACGCCGAGCCGCCCGACAACAGCACCCCGACCGGGACATCCGAGACCAGACGGCGCCGGACCCCGCGGTCGAGCTGCAGCTCCAGCCGGTCGCGCGCCTCGTCCTCGCTGGGCTCCTCGACGCCGTTGGCCACGTACTCGGGTAGCCACCAGCGATGCAGCCGGACGCCTGTGGCGCCGACCCGGGCGACGTGTCCGGCGGGCAGGAGGCGGATGTCCCGCAGCAGCGTCCGGGGGGCGTGCGTGTACCGGAACGACAGGTACTCGGCGATCTCCTCGACCGCGACGTCGCGGCTGACCCAGTCCAGCAGCAGGAGGGCGCGCACGTCGCTGGCGAACGCGAACCGACCGTCCTTCCACGTGTAGAAGAGCGGCTTCACCCCCGCCGGGTCGCGGGCCAGGTGAAGGACTCGGTCCCGACGGTCCCAGACGGCGAGCGCGAAGTCGCCGTGCAGGCGCGCGACCGTGTCCGACCCCCACACCGACCAGGCCGACAGCACCATGTCGGCGTCGCCTGCGGTCCGAGGCTCGACGCCCAGCGCCTCGAGCTGTTTCGCGAGAGAGCCCAGCGCGTAGATGCGCCCGTCGAGGACCAGCGTGTGCGGGTTCGCAGCGATCGGCTGGCGGCGGCCGGCCTCGGCGAGCGCCAGCCGTCGTTGCACCAGGATGGCTGGCCCCTCGGCCCAGGTGCCCGAGTCGTTCGGTCCACGATGCGCGACCGCCGCAGACATGGCCCGCGCGGTCTCACGCTTGGGCGCGGGACCTCGGAAGTGGACGATGCCGGCGATGCCTCCCACGCCCGCTCCCTAACCGCCCCCGCCGAGACAGCCGGGATACGCTTCCGCCCATGCTGCTGTTGTCGCTTTTTCTCGGCTGCTCCTGCTCCACCGAGCCCGAGCCCGACGTCGTCCTCGTGATCGTGGACACGCTCCGCGCCGACGCGATGGGGTTCGCAGGATCCGACTTCGACAGCACGCCGAACCTCGACACCCTGGTCGAGACCGAGGCCGCGTGGTTCGACCGCGCCTACAGCTCGTCGAGCTGGACCCTGGCCTCGACGACGACGCTCCTCACGGGCCAGCCGTCGTGGGAGCACCGCGTCATCCGATCGGCCACCAACACGGCCTGCTTCGGCCGGCTGCCCGACCACGTGCCCACGCTCCCCTCGGTCTGGCGAGGCCGCGGCTACCGCACCGGCGCCTGGATCAACAACGGCTTCCTGGCCCCCGCGTTCGGGCTGAACGGCAGCTTCGACGTGTACGACTACGAGGGGGCGGCGCCGATCGGCCATCGCACCGCCCAGGAGACGGTGGACCTGGCGCTGGCCTGGCTCGACGAGGACGACGGTCCGGCGTTCATGCTCGTCCACATCATGGAGCCCCACGCGAACTATGCCCCCGAGGCCCCGTTCGCCGGCACGTTCACCAAGGGCCTGCCGCACGACGTCGAGGTCCCGTTCGCCGACAACATCCACTACGGGCTGATGAGCGGGATGCTCCCGCCGCCCCCGGCTGAGGACATCCAGTACATCCGCGCCGCCTACCACGAGGAGGTGCTGCAGTCGGACGCCGCCATCCAGTCGCTCGTGGACGGGCTGAAGTCCCGCGGCCGGTGGGACGACACGACGTTCGTCCTCACCTCGGACCACGGCGAGGAGTTCTGGGAGCAGGGCCGGTACGAGCACGGCCACACGCTGCGCTCCCCCGTCACCCACGTCCCCCTCATCGTGAAGGCGCCGGGCGTGGTCCCCGGGAAGAAGGAGTCCATCGTCCCAGCTGTCGCGGTCAGCCAGATGCTCTGGGACAACGGTGGGCAGCTGATGGACCAGGCCCGAGGCGTCGCGGGCGCGCTGGGCGCGGACTTCGCCGTGATGGACGACATCCTGTACGGCCCGGAGAGCCTGAGCATCGTGACGCGGAGCGAACGCCTGGTGCTCCACCCCGCCACGAAGACCGCCAATCTGTGGGAGCTGGGGCCCGACGGCATCGAGTCCGCGCAGGCCGACGACGACGTGCAGAACCGCGTCGCCACGCTCCAGGAGTCGCTCTACCAGACACGCGGTTCGTTCGACGCGCCCGTGCCGCTCAACCCCCTGGCCATCTCGGATCCGTCGCTGTTCCAGATGCTGCGCGAGCTCGGCTACGTCGACGCGGACGCCACGCCCGGGACGCCCTGCCAGTGAAGCGGATCGACCTCGGTCCGTTCCACCTCGACCGACGCGTCGGCGAGGGCGGCATGGGCGAGGTCTGGCGCGGCCGGCACAGCCACTCCGGGCTGCGCGTGGCGGTCAAGATGATCAAGCCGCACGTGGTCGCCGAAGAGCGCTTCCGGACCGCCTTCCTGCGCGAGGTCGAGTCGGTGACGCGCCTCGACCACCCCGGCATCGTCCGGGTCTTCGACCACGGCTAGGTCGACCAGGCCACCTCGGATGCGAGCGGTGGTCGACTCCCGGCGGGCTGCCCATACCTGGTCACCGAGTACGCCAGCGGCGGGAGCCTGGACAACCGCCCGGCGCCTCGGGACTGGTCAGGCCTTCGCGGGCTGCTGCTGGCGGTCCTCGACGCGCTGGCCCACGCCCATGCCCACGGCGTCGTGCACCTCGATCTGAAGCCCGGCAACCTGCTGCACTGCAAGAGGGGCGACTACCGGCCGGGGCTCAAGCTCACGGACTTCGGGCTGGCCCAGGCCATCTCCGTCCTGCAGGCCGCACGCCGCCAGCGAATCGCCGGGACCCCGCAGTACATGGCGCCCGAGCAGTTCGGCAGCGACGGCTCCCGCATCGGTCCCTGGAGCGATCTCTACGCCCTGGGCTGCCTCGGCTGGGAGCTGGCGTGCGGAAGGCGCGTGTTCGGCGGCCCCTCGGCTGCCGAGCTCCGACGAGACCACATGCAGACCCGGCCGGGTGTCTTCAAGCCCCGCATCCGCGTGCCGGCAGGCTTCGAAGCCTGGGTCCGGCAGCTCCTGAGCAAGACCGCGCTGGGCCGCTTCGAGCACGCCGCCGATGCGGCCTGGGCGCTGCTGTCGCTCGGCGAGGCCGTGGACTTCGAGCGCACCACCATCGACCTCGGCCTGGGTGGCGCCGAGACCTTTGCGTTCCAGACCTTCGCCGCGCTGCCCGTCATGTCGGCGCCCGACTTCGAGGACGCGCTCGACTCGCCGACGTCGGACAGCACTCCGCGCTGGACCCGGCCGCCCACGCCCCGTGGCTGGCGCGCTCCGCTGGTGGCGCGACCAGTTCGGCTCCTGCACGACGCCGGCAGCAGCCTGTTCGGCCTCCGCACGATGCCGTACGTCGGGCGCGACCAGCTGCGCGACCGACTCTGGGACACGCTGCGGGACCTCGACGCCGACGGCCAGGCCCGGGCCGTCGTCCTGTCCGGCGTCAGCGGCGTCGGGAAGACCCGCCTGGCGACCTGGCTGGGCCGGCGAGCCGCCGAACTCGGGGCCGCGCGATTCCTGGCGGTCCACTACGCGGCCGAAGACGACATCACGGCGCTGCTCTGCCGGGAGTTCGGGAAGTCCGCCGATCCGCGGAACCGCATCCCCGAGCTGCAGGGCTCGCTGGCCGATGTGGGTCGCTCCCGGCCTGTGGTGCTGCTGCTCGATGACTGCGCGGACGCGGTCGAGGCGGCCTCGTTCGCCCGTCGGGTGGTGCGCAACCGCTCGGTCCAGCCGATGCCGGTCCTGGTCGTGCTCACGGTCGAGGCGCTCACACCGGCCATCGAGAAGCTCATCGAGCTGGACGGCGCCTCGCACGAGCCGGTCAAGCCGCTCGACGCGGACGCGAGCCACCTGCTGGTACGCGGGCTTCTGGCGTTGGACGAGGGCCTGGCTGGCGACCTGGAGTTCCGGGCCGCCGGGAACCCCGAGTACGCCCGGGGGCGCCCATCCGTTTCCCGGACGGCCTGCGCGGGATGTGGACCGAGCGCCTGGAGCCCCTTCTCGCGGTGCTCGACGAGGAGGAGACGCGAGCGCTCGAGCTGGGCGCCCTGCTGGAGTCCCGTCCTCGCCGCGACGAGTGGGAGCAGGCGTGCACCCATGTCGGCCTCGCCGCCAACGACGCGGGCTTCGAGGAGCTGCTGCTGGCCGGACTCGCGGGGCGCGACGAAGACGGCTGGGTCTTCCAGGAGGCACTCGTCCGCGAGCTGCTGGTCGATCGGCTGCGCGAGCGGGACTGGGCGTCGATGAACGCCGCCTGCGCGAAGGTCGACGGACTCGACGACGAGCGAAAGGGGCTGTTCCTGGCCGAGGCCGGCCGCCACGCCGACGCCGTCCCCTGCTGATCGCCGCCGCAAAGAAGCGCTGCCAGGTCGAGGACTACGCCCGCAGCGTGCACCTGTGCGACCGCGCCGAGCACAGCATGGACCTGGCGGCGACCCCCGCTGGCTCGACCCATCGCTTCGACTGCGCCCGGCGCCGGCTCGTCGTCCTGCACAACAGCTGGGAGCTGGGCAAGGCGGCCGAGGGCAACAAGGCCCTGCTGAAGCGATCGCTGGCCGACGCATGACCTGCATGCGCTCCTGTCCCAGTCGATGGCGCTTAGCGGGCAGCACGAGATGGCGAAGTGGCACGTCGACGAGGCCCTCGATGCCGCGGGGGACGACCCCTACCAGCGCGCCCAGGTCCTCTCGATCGCGAACATCGCCGCGTTCGCGAGCAAGGACATCGAGGCCGCGCGCGCACACTCCGACGAAGCGAAGGAGCTGCTGCTCCAGTTCGGCGACACCGAGGGCTTCTCGTGGGCACGCAACCTCAACGACCGCGGCGAGGTGGCCCGACTCTCGGGCGATCACGCCACGGCGCTGGCCTGCTACGAGGAGGCGGCCCAGGTCTGCCGCAAGCTCAAGACCAGCAGCGAGTTCGTGACGCTCACGAACCTGGCGCTCGTCCTGCTGGCAGAGGGCGACGTCCGGCGAGCCAAGGAGGTCCTCGACGAGGCCATCGTCGGCGCCCAGCGCACCTACGGCCTGTACCCGGAGACTTTTGCCCGCGGCCTCATGTTCGAGGTCGCCGCTCGTCTCGGAGATCTGGCGCTCTGGGACCGCACCGTCCACGGCTTCCGCAGCCGCTACGCAGTCCAGCCGTTCTCGGACAACGACTTCGCCGACTCCTTCCTCACTGCAGGCAAGGAGATGCTGAAGCTCGACCCCAGGCGGGCTCGGTTCGCGCTGCAGTTCGCGCTCGACCGGTACCGACAGCTCGGTCGCAACGACGACGCCAACGCGACGGAGCTACTCCTCGCCCTGACTCCCAGCGACACGTCGACCTAGGCGGCTCCACCTCGTCGGCTCGTCGGCCGGCGGAACGGGGAACTCATCCTCTCGTGTGCGCATCCAGGTGACGCGGAGCTCCTGGAGGGCTCGGTCCCACCGCGCCAGCATCGGCGGGATGGTGAACGGCACGGCCAGCGACCCGGCGGCCTCGACCCCGGCCACGATGGCCTCGGTGAGATCGATCGGCTCGGCGGTGTAGATCGCCAAGGCGGGACCGTGCTTGTCGAGGTGCACACAGATGAGCGCGTCGACGTGCGACAGGACCTCGGCCAGGCCGACCGGCTGGAACCGGCGGGCGGGCATCAGCGAGGCGTCGCCCATGCCCGAGAGCAGGTACAGCGCCTCCTCGAGCTCGGGGGAGAGCGGATCGCCGGCGTCGACCAAGAAGCCGTCGACGTTGTCATCGAGCAGGAGCTCGTCGAGCTGCTCGGCGCTCTCGATCGGCAGGCGCCAGCGCTGGCTGGGGTCGAACCAGCGACCACCCCGGCGAGGGCTCAGGAACTGCTGCTCGTCGTCCTCGCCGACCGCGGCCGGGACCCGTCCGAGCTCCCCTTCCTCGCGGAAGGCGACCAGCTTCGAGCCGGGGAACAGCGACAGGACCAGCTCGCCCATCGCGACGCCCGAGCAGTTCAGGCCGCGCTTCGCGTCCCGCGCCGAGTCATCGGAGAAACGGGCGCCACTGATGACCACCCGGTGCAGCTTGGGCAGGTCGTCCTGCTCCCAGGCGCGGATCCAGCGCTCACGCCCACGGCAGAGCCGCCCGGGCCGGCCGGGGTCGAACGCGCCATGGGAAAAGCCGAGTGCGGAGACCATGGCCGCTGCGCTATCGCGGCCCGCAGACCTTGCCCAGCAGGGGGTGCGCGACTACTCAGCGCGGACTTTCCGGGGTTCCGAGATGGCCGACACCTTCTACATCACGACGCCGCTCTACTACGTCAACGACGCGCCCCACATCGGGCACGCCTACACGACCGTCGCCGCCGACGTCGTCGCGCGCTGGCGGCGCCTGAAGGGCCACGACGTGCACTTCCTCACGGGCACCGACGAGCACGGACAGAAGGTGCTGCGCGCTGCCCACAAGCGGGGACTGTCGCCCCAGACCCACGTCGACGAGCTTTGCCAGCGCTTCCAGAAGATCTGGGAGCGGCTCGACATCAGCCACGACGACTTCATCCGCACGACCCAGTCGCGGCACACCGAGGTCGTCCAGGAGACGCTGCAGGCGCTGTACGACCGCGGGGACATCACGAAGAAGTCGTACGAGGGCTGGTACTCGACCAGCGAGGAGCGGTTCTGGACCGAGAAGGACGTCGTCGACGGCCCCGAGGGCACCAAGCTCTGCCCGGCGTCCGGTCTCCCCGTCGAGTGGATCGCCGAGGAGAACTACTTCTTCGACATGGGCAAGTACGCGGACCAGCTCCGCGAGCACGTGGCCGCGAACCCCGACTGGATCCGACCCGAGGCCCGCCGCAACGAGTTGCTGGGTGCCTTGAAGAAGGAGGTCGGGGATCTCTGCATCACCCGCCCGAAGTCCCGCCTGGCCTGGGGAATCGAGGTCCCGTTCGACCACGACTACGTCACGTACGTCTGGTTCGACGCGCTCCTGAACTACGTGAGCGCCGTCGGGTACCGCCGCGACGACGAGGCCTTCCGCGCTCGCTGGCCCGCCGACTACCAGCTCCTGGGCAAGGACATCCTGACGACCCACACGATCTACTGGGGGACGATGCTCTTCGCGCTCGACCTGCCGGTGGCGGACTGCCTCTACGCCCACGGCTGGTGGACGGTCGAGGGCCAGAAGATGAGCAAGTCGCTCGGGAACGTGGTCGACCCGCACCTGCTCGTCGACGCGTACGGCGCCGACTCGGTCCGGTACGTGCTGATGGCCGAGAAGGCCTTCGGCGGCGACGGCGACTTCAGCCACAAGGGCTTCCAGCTCCGCTACAACGCCGACCTCGCCAACAAGATCGGCAACCTCGCCAACCGCGCGCTCTCGATGAACGCCAAGTGGCTCGGGGGCAAGGTGCCCGCGCTCGACGCGAACACCGAGGCCGACGACGCGCTGGCCGCCGAGGTGGCCGCCGGGGTCGCCGCGTTCGACGCCGGGGTCGAGAGCGTCGCCTACAAGGATGCGGTCGACGGTCTGCTGCGCGTGGCCGTGGCCGGCAATGAGTACGTCCAGGAGCAGGAGCCCTGGGCCCTGAACAAGGACGGGGACACCGAGCGCCTGGCTGGCGTGCTGCGCCGGAGCCTCGAGGTCTGCCGCGTGCTGGGGGTCCTGCTCGCACCGTTCTGCCCGAACAAGTCGGCGTCCCTCCTCGACCGCCTTGGCTCCACACCGGCCCTGACCTGGAGCCTGGATGGGCTCGAGACGGGCGCGTCCGTGTCCGTGGGCGACCCGCTGTTCCCGCGGATGCTCGAGCTGCCCGAGCAGATCGCTGCAGCGCTCGCGCTGGTCGAGCCGCCGGCCCCCGCCAAGAAGAAGAAGAAGTCCAAGAAGAAGAAGAAGGAGCCGGTGGTGGTGCAGGAGATCACCTTCGACGACTTCCAGAAGGTCCAGCTGAAGGCGGGCAAGGTCCTCAGCGCCGAGCCTCACCCCGACGCAGATCGTCTGCTGGTGCTTCAGGTCGACGTCGGCGAGGAGAAGCCTCGCCAGATCGTGGCCGGCATCGCCGCCCGCTACGCCCTCTCGGACCTGGTCGGACTCCAGGTCGTGGTCGTGGCGAACCTCGCCCCCGCTCAGCTTCGCGGCGTTGAAAGCCAGGGAATGCTCCTGGCCGCCGGGTCTGGCACGGGGGTTGCAATGGTCTCCACCACCGAGGCGGTGGATCCCGGCACGATCGTCCGGTAGAACGGCCCCCTGGGTGCGTTCTGCGGAATTTGGATTTCGCTGTCACACCCCCCGACTCACGCGCGTATAGTCAGGCGCATTCAAGAACACCCTGGGAGACCCCCATGATCATGCTGCTCGCCGCCGGCCTCGGCTGCACCGACTACGAGCTGGTCGGAGACACTGAGAACTTCACCGGGATCGAGGACGACCGCGTCCCCGACATCGCGACCGACCCGGTCTCCTACGACTTCGGACAGCTCGAGGTGGGTGACCGCGAGAGCCTGACCATCCCGATCACGATCCTGAACAACGGCGACGCCGACCTTCGGATCACGGAGATCCGCCTGTCAGACGTCGACGCGCCCTACGACCTGGGTCCCGTCGCCTCCGTCCTGATCCCCGCGGGCTCGAACACCGAGTTCACCGTCACGTTCACGCCCGAGACGGCGGCGGACTACGCGGCGAGCGTGCTGATCGACAGCAACGACCCCGACACGCCGACCGCCGAGGTGCCCCTGACGGGCCAGGGCATCGCGCCGATCATCGACGTGAACCCGAGCGAGTACGACTTCGGCACGATGTACATCGGCTGTGAGTCGCTCCTCCCGGTCACCATCTCCAACGTCGGAAACGACGACCTCTTCATCGACGAGTTCCTGTACTCGACCGGCTCCACGGACTTCGCGTTCGAGCCGGACATCGCCACGAACGGCGACATCGATGCCGAGGCCTGGCAGATCGTCCCCGGCAACGGCGTCGAGGTGTGGATCGACTACCGCCCGCTCGATGAGTACCAGGACATCGCGTACCTGCAGATCTACAGCAACGACCCGGCCCAGCCGACCGCTCGCGCCACGCAGAACGGAAACGGCGCCCTGGCCGGCGAGAACACCGATGTGTTCGAGCAGCCCATCAACGGCGAGACGGACATCCTGTTCGCGGTCGACTGGTCCTGCTCGATGTGGGACGACGTCGCGAACGTCGAGTCCAACTTCGGCACGTTCGTCACCACGCTGTCCGCGATGGACGCCGCCTACCACGTCGGTGTGATCACCGAGGACGACGGTTGCATCAACTACCCGGCCGGTACCCAGCCCTACATCGACAACACGATGTCGGTCACGGACCAGGAGACGGTCTTCGCCACGATGCTGTGTGAGCAGTACAGCGGCGTCTACTGCAACTCCTACGGGTCGAACACCGAGCGTGCGTTCATGCTGCTCGAGGCCGGCCTCAAGACCGCCAACATCCAGACCGGTGGCTGCAACGACGGCTTCTACCGCGAGGACGCCACGCTCTCGCTGGTCGGTGTGTCGGATGAGCCCGAGCAGTCGGTCAACCCGTACACCTACTACGTCTCGCTCTTCCAGAGCATGAAGGACGACACCGACGACGTGGTCATGCACGCCATCGGCGGTGACTACCCGACGGGCTGTGGCTCGAACTCGGCGTACACGGGCTTCTACGAGGCGACGGTCGCCACCGGCGGTCTCTTCCTCAGCATCTGCGCGACGGACTTCGGTTCGCACCTCGAGGCGCTCGCCGAGGGCTCCGCTGCTGACCTGACCAGCTTCGAGTTGACGGACATCCCGGTGCCGGAGACCCTCGAGGTCACGGTCAACGGTATTCCCACGACGGTCGGCTGGACCTACAACGCGGTCGACAACAGCATCGACTTCGACGAGGACTACGTGCCCGAGGGTGGCTCGACCATCCAGGTGTACTACGCGCTCTACGGCGACTGTGACGGCTGAGCCGAGTGCCCTCCGGGGCTGACACGACACCAGGACGGCGTCCCCACCCGGGGGCGCCGTTTTGCGTTCATACTGGCCCTCGAGGAGAACGCCGATGCTCTGGGGACTGATCTTGTCCTGCCTGTTCTGTAGCAACCGGAACGAGCCGACCTGGGAGACCGGGGTCTGGTGGGACAGCGGAGACTTCTGGGGCGACTCGGCGGCTGGCTGTGAGCCCTGGATCAGCCTGCGGGACGAACACGGCAGCTCGATCGACACGCTGGACTTCGGCATGGTCGGCACGACCGAGGAACACACGGCGTCGCTGTGGATCCACAACAAGGGCGACTGCGAGCTGCACGTCGACGACGTGGACATCACCGCGGGCGAGGCCTTCTCGGTCAGCGCGCTCGAGTGGCCCGTGGTGGACCCCGGCGACAGCGTCGAGCTGCCCGTCACCTTCACGCCGGTCGAGCCCGGCATCGAGTCCGGCACGCTCCACATCGAGAGCGACGACCCCTTCGACCCCGAGCTCGAGATCGGACTGGTCGGCGAGCTCTCCAGCGGCGGCCTCGAGGTGGACACCGACTCGATCGACGTCGGCGTCGTGCTGGTCGGCTGCACGGTCGACACGAGCTTCACGGTGACCAACGTCGGCAGCGGCCCCGTGACCGTCGACGGCGTGGCCTGGGAGACGGCCAGCGACGAGTTCTCCGCGGCGAGCGACACGGTCCCCGTCGACCTGGCCAGCGGCACCTCGCTGGACGTCGTGGTCCGCTACGAGCCCGCCGACGCCTACGAGGACGTCGTCTACGTGAGGGTCACCTCGAACGACCCGTCGAACCCCGAGCTCGTGGTCACGGCGATCGGGCAGGGCTCCTACGACGAGCACCTGCTGGACGAGTTCGTCCAGAGCGGCGGCCAGCGAGCGTTCCTGCTGTCGGCGATCCCGGTCGAGAACACGCTCGACGTCCGCGTCGAGGGCGTGATGGTCAGCGGCTGGTCCTTCGACGGCAGCGCCGTGGTGTTCGACGAGGACAACGTGCCCAACGACGGCGCAGCGATCTCGGTCGAGTACGCCAAGCAGCCGAACTGCGAGGAGTAGGCCGACCTTCACACTCCTTCACACTTCGCCGGACTCGTTCAGGCCCATCGGACGGCCCACGAGCAAAGCGAACGTACTCCTGGGTGCGACATCAACACAGGAGCTCGCATGAAGAAGTCCCTCGGCATCCTTGGTCTCTCCGCCCTGGTGGGCACCCTCGCGTTCGGCAGCCTGGCGCTGGCCCGCGGCCCGGGTGGCCCCGGCGGGTTCGGCCCCGACGCCCACATGAAGCTGCTGCTCGAGAAGCTCGACCTCGACGACGCCCAGAAGGAGCAGGCCATCGAGCTCCGCGACGCCAGCCGCGAGGCCCACATGGCGCTGGCCGACGAGCGCCAGGCGACCATGGGCGAGCTCCTGGACGAGCTCGGGAGCGACGAGCCCAACCGCCGCAAGGTCCACGACGCCATCGACGACGGCCTGGACTCGATGGGCCAGATGCTGCACGACCGTGCGGATGGCGTCCTGGACCTGGTCGAGACGTTCACGCCCAAGCAGAAGGCGACCCTGGTCGCCGAGCTCGAGTCGATGGGCGACGAGCGCGCCGAGCGGCGTGAGGCCTTCGAGCAGCGCGGCGCCAAGGGCCTGGAGTAGGCTCGCCGCATGCGTCGGATCCTGATCATCGACGACGACGACCGGATCCGGGCCCTGCTCGCCGAGTACCTCGGTGGGCGGGGCTTCGCGGTGGAGACCGCATCCGACGGCCCGGCCGGACTCGAGCGCCTGCGCGCGGGCGGCATCGACCTGGCCGTCCTGGACGTGATGATGCCGGGCATGGACGGCTTCGAGGTCCTGCGCTCGCTGCGCCCGACCTCCGCCGTGCCCATCATCCTGCTGACCGCACGGGGCGACGACTTCGACCGCATCGTCGGGCTCGAGCTGGGCGCGGACGACTACCTGGCCAAGCCGTTCAACCCGCGTGAGCTCGTCGCCCGCATCGAGGCGGTCCTCCGTCGCTCGGGCTCGGCCCCTTCCGCGGGCCAGGTCCTGCGCGCTGGCCCCATCGCTGTGGACCCGGACCGTCGCACGGTCACGCTCGACGACACCCCGGTCGAGCTCACCACCACCGAGTTCGAGATCCTGCGGACCCTGGTGGCGAACGCCGGCCGGGTCATCCCCCGCGAGCGCCTGATGGAGCTCGCTCGCGGCGAGGACTACGCCGCCTTCGACCGCAGCGTCGACGTGCACGTGAGCCACATCCGCCGGAAGCTCGGCGACGACGCCCGGAAGCCGGTGTTCGTGAAGACGGTCCGCGGCATCGGGTACGTCGTCCCGCAGAACCCGTGAGCCTGCGGCGGCGGCTCCTGCTGGCCCTGGCCGGGCTGGTCGCGGTGACCGTCTTCCTGGCCTGGGCGGTCGCCGGCGGCGCCATCCTGAGGCCGCTGTCCCGCTCGCTGCTCCAGCAGCACCTGGACTCGGCCGTCTACGTGGCGAGCGAGCTGCACGCGGGCCACGACGAGGTCGCCCAGGCGCTCGGCGTCGAGGCTCGGCGACTCCCCGCCGCACCTCCCGGCCCTGGCGACCACCGCCGCTGGGTCGAGGTCACCCACCAGGGGCACGACGTCATGTACGTGCGCGGGCCCCGCAACATCATCGCGGTGGAGACGCCGACGGGCTGGATCGCGGTCCACCACAAGCTCGACCTGGGCAGCCCGGGCCGTCGACTGCCCGCCTTCTTCCTCATCGTGGGCGTGCTCGTCTTCGTCGCCGTCGGCTGGATCGGTCGGGTGGCGCTGCGCCCGCTCGACACCACGCGCCGCGCGATGGAGCAGATGGCGGGGGGCGACCTGAGCCACCGACTGGCGACCGACCAGGGGCCGCCGGAGCTGCGCGAGGCCGCCACCGCCTTCAACGCCATGGCCGACCGCATCGACGCAGGCCGGCGAGCGGACAAGGAGCTCATGGCGGGCATCTCGCACGAGCTCCGCACCCCCCTGACGCGCCTCGAGCTGGAGCTCTCGCTGCTCGAGGACACCGCGCCCGAGCGGGTGGCGGCGATGCGCGGCGATCTGGGCGAGCTCGAGAAGCTCATCCGCGAGCTGACGACGATCAGCCGTCTCGAGCTGGGCGACGCAAAGCTGGCCGACGAGCCACTGGACCTGGCCGCGCTCGCCGCGGCGACCGGAGCGACCGTCCAAGGGGCCGCGTTCCCGCTGCGGGGGGACGCCACGCTCTTCGCGCGCGCTCTCGACAACCTGGTGCGAAACGCGCGGAAGCACGCCGAGACACAGCCGACCATCCGGCTCGTCGGCCGCCGGATCGAGGTGGTGGACGACGGGCCCGGCGTCCCCGAAGACGCCCTCGATCGCCTGTTCGAGCCGTTCTTCCGGACGGATGCCTCACGCGCTCGCAGCTCCGGCGGCACCGGCCTGGGGCTCATGATCGTCCGTCAGGTCACCGAGCTGCACGGCGGGTCCGTCGAAGCGCTGAACGTGCCCGGAGGCGGCCTGATCGTCCGGCTCGACTTCGGCTGATAGTCTGCTTCGCGTGAGCTGGTACTACACGCGCGAAGCCGGAGCCGAAGGCACGATCCTCACCGACGACGGTGAGGCTGCGGGGACTCCCCTGGCGGACCTCCTCGACCAGGGGCGGCCGCCGCTGAAGGCCTGCCTCGAGATCGGCTCGGCCATCGCCGACATCCTGACCATCGCCGAGGAGGACGAGGTCGTCCACGGCGACATCAAGCCGGGCTTCGTCAAGGTCGACGCCACCGGCGCCGTGCGGCTCGACGGCTTCGGACAGCCCCGACGGACGACCCGCGCCCCCGAGGGCCGACCGGACGGACCGGCGACGGACGTCTTCGGACTGGGCGTCGTGCTCCACTCGCTGATGTCGGACGAGCCGCTCGGCCGTCTGCCGCGAGATCCCGACGCCCACGACGACGCGGTCGTCGGACGGGTGATGTCGATGGACTTCTCCAGTGTCCAGGGTCGGCGCTGGCTCGAGGACGTGCAGCGCTTCCTCTGCCAGGTCCTGGCGTACGACACTGAGGACCGCCCCGAGCCGCTCGACGCCGCGAACGTCCTGGCGGTGGTGGCCGAGCAGTGCCCGGGCGCCGGGCTCCAGGAGTGGGCCGCGCGCATGCTCCGACGCAGCGGCGCCCCCGCTCCCCAGGCCAAGGCGGCTCACGAGGACCTGGCCGGCGCCTCGGGCATCCGTGCCCCCCTGCCGCGCGGGAACACAGGCCAGTTCAAGGCGAAGGAGCGTCAGGCGCCCTCGTCCCGTGGCGAGTCGACCCAGATGTGGTCACGCGAGCGCATCGCCGCGATGATCGCCGAGGAAGACGAAGAGTGGGAGCGCGAGCAGCTCGAGCCCGCCCGTCCGGTCGGCGGCGGTCGACGCGGCGCCCCCGCGCCTCGCAGCGCTCCATCCTGGGGCGAGGAAGACCTGGCGGGTCCGACTCCCGTCGGGTTTGAGCGCCCACAGCCCGAGGCTCCTCGCCGCGAGCAGCCGCGAGCCCCTCGCGCGGCCCAGCCCGCCGCGCCCCGCCCTCCCGCACCACGCCCACCGGCCCAGCCGCAGGCGCCCGCCGCGCCCAGGCCCCCGGCCCCACGTCCGCCCGTCGCCCAGCCCGCGCCTCCGGCCCAGCCGGTGGCCTGGTCCCCACAGCAGCCGCCGCCCCCTCCTCCGGCGCCCTCCGAGACCGGAGGCGACAACACGCTGAAGTACGTCGCGATCGCCGTCGGCGTGCTCGTGCTGCTGTGCATGGGTCTGTCCGCTGTCGGCGGCGTCGCGTACTACGTGCTGCAGCCCCAGACGGGCGACATCGTCCAGCCCCAGCCGGTCTCGGCCGAGGACGACAGGCCCTCGCTCCAGGATCTCGAGGACCGCTTCGACTCCGCTGAGCCCGACCCGGTCGACGCGAACGTGGAGCCCGAGCCCGAGCCCCCGAAGCCCGCGGCCTCGACCACCAAGTCGACCGACTCCAGCTCGAAGTCGAGCGGAAGCCCCTCGAAATCGACAGGTTCCTCCACGAAAACCACGAACTCCAGCGGATCGTCTTCGAAGTCGACCAGCTCTTCCTCGAGCGGCTCCAGCAGCTCAAAGACGGCCACGAGTGTGCCCACCGAGGCCGCCACCGCAGCCGTGGGCTCGAAGTACGAAGCCAAGATCAGCGTCGCCGCGCCGGACAAGGTCACGATTCGCTGCGGAGACGGCCAGACGACGAAGTTCGCCGGCGCCGTCCGTCTCCAGTTCGCCGGCACGGTCAGCTGCTTCCTCCAGCAGGGAGACACCCGCGGGGTCGTCGTCGTCACGGGTGCTGGGCAGTACATCTGCAGCAGCTCGGGCGGCGAGTTCCTCTGCAACGGGCCATGAGGGCCGTCCTCCAGCGCGTGAGCGAGGCCTCGTGCCGCGTCGACGGCCAGGTCACCGGCCGCTGTGGCCGCGGACTGATGGTGCTCGTGGCCGTGGCCCCCGACGACACCGAAGCCCAGGCCGCCTGGCTCGCTCGCAAGGTCGCTGGCCTGCGGATCTTCCCGGACGACGCCGGAAAGATGAACAAGAGCGTCGTCGACGTCGGCGGCACCGCGCTCGTCGTCTCCCAGTTCACGCTCTACGGGGACTGCCGAAAGGGACGGCGGCCCAGCTTCATCGCATCTGCAGGGCCGGAGCTCGCGAAGCCGCTCTACCTCCGCTTCTGCGAGCTGCTCGCCGACGAGGGCGTGCCGAACGAGCGGGGCGTCTTCGCCGCCGACATGAAGGTCGCTCTCATCAACGACGGCCCCGTCACCCTCGTCCTGGACACCCCGTGATCGCTCTCGCCAAGGAAGCCGCCCTCGCCGCAGGGGAGCTGCTGCACGACCCGCCCCGCCTCGACGTGCGACACAAGGGCGCGGTCGACCTGGTCACGCAGATCGATCTGGCCTGCGAAGACGCCATCCGCGCCGTCCTGTCGCGCTCGGGCATCGACATCCTGGGCGAGGAAGGGGGCGGCTCGCGCGGGCTCACGCGCTGGATCGTCGACCCGCTCGACGGCACCACGAACTTCGTCCACGGGTTCCCCTCGTACTGCGTGTCCATCGCGCTCCTCGTCGACGGCGTGCTCGAGGTGGGCGTGATCTACGACCCGGTCCACCGCCGACTGTTCGAGGCCACCAAGGGCGGCGGCGCGCGCTGCAACGGCGACGCGATCCGGGTCTCGGAGCGGGATCAGCTGTCCCAGTCCCTGGTGGCCAGCGGCTTCGCCTACGACCGCCGGGAGCGAGCAGACGACTACCTGCGCTTCGTGAAGGTCTTCCTCGAGCGCGCCCAGGGCTTCCGCCGCGCCGGAGCCGCCGCGATGGACCTCGCAATGGTCGCGACCGGTCAGCTCGACGGCTTCTGGGAGTTCGGACTCAACGCCTGGGACGTGGCCGCTGGAGCGCTCCTGGTCCAGGAGGCCGGCGGCAGCGTGACCGACATGGAGGGCGGAGCGCTCGATCTGGACCGGCCTCGACTACTCGCGACGAACGGCCGGATCCATGGCGAGATGACACAGGCGATCGGCCCCCTGCTACCCTTGTAGCGCTGTCCGCAGACGTGCTGCGGTGGATGTCGGTCAGGGTTGGAGAAGCAGCATGGGCGTGGCGGTCGGAATCGACCTGGGCACATCGAACAGCTGTGTCGCGGTGGTTCGAAACGGCGAGCCGATGGTCCTCGCGGACTCGCGAGGCCGGAACACTCAGCCCTCGGTCGTGGCGTACGGCCATGGCGGCAAGGTCATCGTCGGGCACCGCGCGCGCCGCAACCTGATCTACGCGCCGCAGAACACGATCGCCTCGGCGAAGCGACTCATCGGTCGCCGCTTCCTGAGCGACACCGTGCGCCGGATCATGGGCCACACGGCGTACGAGATCGTCGAGGGCCCCAACGGGGACGCCCGCGTCCGCGTGACGGGCAAGGTCCTGGCCCTGCCCGAGGTCAGCGCCCAGGTCCTGAAGCACATGAAGGAACTGGCCGAGGAGGCCCTGGGCGAGGAGGTCGACCGGGCGGTCATCACCGTGCCCGCGTACTTCAACGACCACCAGCGCCAGGCCACCAAGGACGCCGCGAAGATCGCCGGCCTCGAGTGCCTCCGCATCATCAACGAGCCCACCGCCGCGGCGCTCTCGTACGGCTTCAAGCAGGGCAAGCGCCAGCACATCGCCATCTACGACCTGGGCGGCGGAACGTTCGACATCTCGCTCCTGCGCCTCGACGACGACATCTTCGAGGTCGTCTCCACGAGCGGCGACACGTTCCTGGGCGGCGACGACTTCGACTACGCCGCGGCCGACCACCTGGCCGAGCTGTTCCAACAGCAGCACGGACTGGACATCAGCGCTCTGCGCACGCCTCGGATGAAGCTCCGCGACGCGGCCGAGCGGGCCAAGATCGCGCTGACCACCGCCGAGGAGGTCGAGGTCCGCGTCCCCAGCCTGGCGCGCTCCCCCGCCGGCGAGGAGCTCGGACTGCACGCCGTCCTGACGCGCGAACAGTACGGGCGCATCGTCTCGAACCTCATCCAGCGCACCTTCCTGATCTGCGACGACGCGCTCTCGCAGGCCAAGATGTCCAACGCGAACATCGACCACGTCCTGATGGTCGGCGGCATGAGCCGGATCCCCCTCGTTCGCCACGCGGTCGGCGAGTACTTCGGCAAGACCCCGTACACGGACATCAACCCGGACGAGGTCGTCGCCATCGGCGCGGCCATCCAGGCGCACAACCTGACCTCGGACGACGACGACGGCGGCAGCGTCCTGCTCGACGTCACCCCGCAGAGCCTGGGCGTGAAGACCGTCGGCGGGTTCACCGAGGTGCTGATCCCGCGGAACACCCCGATCCCGACGGACAGCTCGAAGGTCTTCCACACCGCGCACGACTACCAGACCGAGGTCCGTGTCGGCGTGTACCAGGGCGAGAGCCGCATGGCGGCCGACAACGAGCTGCTCGGTCAGTTCGTCCTGGACGGACTCCGCTCGGCACCGCGCGGCGAGGTCCGCGTGCGCATCACGTTCGAGATCGACGCGGACGGCATCGTCCAGGTCGAAGCCGAAGACATCGAGACCGGCACGAACCGCCAGATCCGAATCGAAGCGAGCAGCGGCCTGACCGAAGAAGAAGTGGAGACGATGCGCTTCGATCAGCTAGGCTTCTGAACCCACTGGAGCCGACATGGTCGACAAGCGCCTCGCCAAGCAGATCGAAGTCGAGACGATCTACGAGATCCTCGACGAGCTCAGCTACTACCAGCTCCTCGGCCTGGCCCAGGACACCCAGCAGTCCGAGGTCGAGACCGGCTTCCGCACGCAGTCGCGCGGCCTCCACCCGGACAAGATCCGCGGCGACGCCAACCTGACCCGAAAGGTCACGCGCATCTACCGGCTGATCAACGAGGCCTACCGCGTCCTGAAGGACCCGGAGACCCGCGCCGCCTACGACGCCGAGCTCACGCTGGGCACCAACCGGCTGAGCGATGGAGGCCGAGCCGACGCGAAGGCCAGCTCCGACGCCAACAAGGACCCGGCGCTGGCTGCCCGCACCGAGAAGGGCGGCAAGTTCTGGCGACTGGCGCTGCAGGCCTGGCGAGACGAGAACTACCAGGGCTGCGTGATGAACATCCAGTTCGCCATGAACTTCGAGCGCGACAACGAGGTCATGAAGGACTGGCTCCAGAAGGCCCAGAAGGCCGCGAAGGCCCAGGCCTCCAAGAAGGAGAAGAACCCCTACAAGCTGCGCTTCTAGAGCGCCGATCAAATAGTCCCCGCCTGGGGATCGACTCGTAGCTGGTGGTGTGATCTGGTTGGGGCGAAGGAGGCCCCATGCCACGTAGGGAGTCGATTCGTGGGAACGTCCCGC
>JAAESX010000308.1 GCA_024228935.1 Pseudomonadota bacterium | reverse complement strand
CGACTCCAACCGTGGGGCCGCTTACCTCTACGACCTGCCCACGGGCAACCTGATCCGGAAGATCGTGGCGTCCGATGGCGAGCCTGAGGACTTCTTCGGGGTCTCCGTCGCCATCAGCGGCGACCGCGCGCTCGTCGGCGCCTACTGGGACGAGAACGCGGGCGGCCCCTTCGCGGGCGCGGCCTACGTCTTCGACTGGACCACCGGACAGGAGCTCCACAAGCTCACCGCGTCCGACGCCGCCGCGGAGGCGGTCTTCGGGGCCTCCGTGGACCTGGTCGGCGACCGGGCCATCGTCGGGGCCTACCTCGCCGACGCGCCGCTCTTTCGCTCGGGCGCGGCCTACACCTTCGACGCCAGCACCGGCCAACAGCTCCAGAAGCTCGTCCCATCGACGCCCGCAACGTCCGACTGGTTCGGCTACGACGTGGCGACCAACGGAGCGCAGGACCTCGCGAGCCTGAGCGGCGGACTCTTCTTCGGATCCCCCCTCACCGAGGGCGCCGTCTGCGTGTACGGCTTCCCGGAGATCGGCACGAACTACTGCGCAGCGGCCGTCAACTCGACAGGCGTCGCCGCCGCCCTGGGAGCGACGGGCTCCCCGAGCGTCGCCGCCAACGACCTGATGCTCGAAGGGGTCGGCCTCCCCACCAACGCCTTCGGCTTCTTCCTGACGAGCCGCTCGCAGGGCTTCGTCCAGAACCCCGGCGGCAGCCAGGGCAACCTCTGCCTCGGCGGCGCCATCGGCCGCTACATCGGCCCCGGCCAGATCCAGAGCTCGGGTTCCCTGGGCCGGATCTCCCTGGTCATCGACAACACCCAGGTCCCCCAACCTTCCGGCGCCGTCTCCGTTCAGCCGGGCGAGACCTGGAACTTCCAGCTCTGGCACAGGGACAGCGTCGGAGGCTCGGTCACGTCGAACCTCACCGACGGCTACGAGATCGTCTTCCAATAGGGCCAACGCCGCCGCCGGCGACAGCACCCCGCGACCCACACGGCCCGTTCCGACTCGCTCGGGGCGGGCCGCGGTCGCATCTCGGCGCCCACCGGGCGTGCGGGCCCGCGTGGCGGGTACGGCGCCAGGCACCCATCCACCGCCGAACCGCACCAGCGCCGAACCGCACCAGCGCCGCAACCTGCACCGTCCACGCTCGTCCGTCCTCGGAGGCAACCGCCCGATATGGCACGACGACCCCAAACGGACGACCCTGGCTCGTGGCACCACGTCATGAATCGCGCGGTCGCGCGCCGGCCGCAGTTCGAGAACAGGCATGACGTCCGGCTCTTCCTCGCTCACCT
>JAAESX010000307.1 GCA_024228935.1 Pseudomonadota bacterium | reverse complement strand
GGGGGGGGGGGGGGGGGGGGGGGGGGGGGGGGGGGGGGGGGGGGGGGGGGGGGGGGGGGGGGGGGGGGGGGGGGGGGGGGAGGCGTAGAGGTGGGTTGCTTCGCCGCCATTGACCCAGCAAGAGTCGTGCCGTTTGCGAGCCCGCATGGACTGGTCTCGACGGCCCTCTGTGTGTGTGCTCCCGCCCCCTGAGGTGTGGCAGGACACACGACTGTCCGGGCAGCCTTCCCGTGGTGGCGGCCTGTGCGATGGCACGGCGCTTGCTCTGATCTGCCCCATGCAAGCCGTCGTCCCCACCGCCTCGCCCAGTGCTCTCGCCAACTACATCGTCGGGACGCACCACGCGCTTCTGCGCGAAGAGCTGCCGCGCATCGCGACCGCTCTGCGTGAAACCGGACAGGCGGAGCTCTACGACGCGTGGCTCGAGCTGGCCGGCTTCCTGTCCCAGCACCTGGCCAAGGAGGAGGAGATCCTCTTCCCGATGATCGAGGAGCTCGAGCGTTCGGGGTACTCGGCGTGCCTCGCTGGGGCGATGAGCCAGATGAACTACGAGCACGTCGCGATGTCCTCCCTCGAGGAGCGGGTGCGACAGCTGTCGATGAGGTCGTCGCTGCGAACCCGGATCACGGCTCTCCTGGACGACCTGGCTGTCCATGCATGCCTCGAAGACGACGAGCTGTTTCCGCTCGTGCGCGAGCTGGCGGGCTTCGACGGGACCTGAGCGGTTAGCGAGCGGGCATGCACCCGCTCGAGAAGGTCATCAGCGAGTCCGAGGGGTTCGTCCTCATCGGCGACTCGGCCAACGGCCGGTTCCCCGGCTTCTCGTACAACGCGTACGTCAAGGCCAAGAAGGCGTTCTTCTGCCTCGATCTGGGCGGGCTCACCGAGTCGCGCGGGCCGACGAAGGGAGGCAAGGTCTACACGTCGGTCGCCGACCTGCCCGAGTACGACGACCTGGCCATCATCTGGGTCAAGCCCCACGCAGCGAAGAACGCCGTCGATCTCGCGCATGAGGCCGGGTGCAAGCGCGTCTGGTTCAGCTTCGACACCGGCCACCGCGACGCCGTGAAGCACGCTCGGGATCTGGGCATGGAGGTCGTCGAGATCGGTCGGTGTCCGGGCTACTACCTGAAGGGAGCGCCGCCGGCGTGCGCCGCCCACACGCTGTTGGCCAAGGTCACCGGGAACCGACGACGCCCCCGCAGATCGACGAGGACGCCGACCGCCGGGAGATCTGGTAGCTCAGATCCCGTACCGGCTGGTCATGTACTCAGACCAGCCAGGCGCCCCGCCCGCCGCGAACAGGTCCTCGTAGGCGACCAGTCGGAACCGGCGTCGCCGTCGCAGGTGCTGCCCGAAGTCCGCGGCCTGGAGCGGCTCCCAGAGCGCGGTGTTCGCTCGGGGGCAGCAGTCCATCACCGTGACGGTCTCGAGCTCGTCCTCCTGGGTGTGCTCCATCGCCGCGGCCAGCAGGCAGAGCCGCATGAGCTGGTCGAACGGGTCGACCATGTGGTCCTCGGGGGCGCCTCCCGCGAACGGCGACCAGTCGGCTCCATACGACGGCGCGTAGATGGTCGCCCGGTCCGTCCCGTAGCTGGAGTACCGGATCGACTTCGTGCTGTACGACTCGGTCCACTTGGACTCGATGAGCACACCGTGCAGGTCCCCGCCGCAGTCGCGGAACCGCACCAGCAGATCCGCGCTCGTGGCGTACTTGCCGCGGCGTCGCTTTGACCCCCGCTCGCCCAGGTGGTTCTGGCGACCGATCCACTCGGGCTCGATGGCCTCGATGGCGACCAGATCGGGGAAGTGGGGCTTCAACGCCGCAGCGAGGTCCACGCCGAACCAGAAGTTCAGGCAGAAGATCTGGCTGTCCATCAGGTTGGGCGAGGGGCCGCCGGCGTGCCCGTACCAGCCGCTGTCCTCCTCGTGCCAGGCGATGTGGTCCCGCTCGAAGTGGTAGAGGACCTGAGCGCGGATGGGCTCCCAGAGCGTCTGCGTCGCCAGCGCCGGATCGATGAGCCAGGGCAGCTCCATCCACGCGCCGCGCGGGCGCTTCCATCGACCCATGGGCCGGCTCCCCCGGAACTGGGCGGCGAGCGCGCGCTTGTCGTCCCGGAAGCTCACAGGCAGTGGTCGATCAGGGCGTCGTCTCGACCGTCCCCGTCGAAGTCGCCCCAGGCCGCGTCCGTTCGCGTCGCGATGCGCAGCTCGGACCAGCCGGACGAGGCGCCGTAGCTGACGAACCAGTCCGTAGCGGCCGCACGGACGAGGTCATCGGTGCCGTCGCCGTCCACGTCCGCCACCCACAGGCCCGAGACGTCGACGCCCGAGGTGTTGTGCGTCGACCAGCTGCTCGAGCCGCCCGAGGACAGCATCCAGCTGGACCCCGAGGTCCGGAGCACGTCGTCGGCTCCGTCACCGTCGAAGTCGCCGAACACCATGCCGGAGAGCGCGGCGGACGAGGTGTTGCGCTTGGCCCACGCCGAGGACGCGCCGCTCGACCACCACCAGCTCCCGTCCTCGGTCTTGAACGCGTCGTCGGCGCCGTCGCCGTCCAGGTCCGCGAACGCCACGTCGTCCAGATCGTCGTCGGTCTCGGTGTTCCACGTCGTCCAGCCACCGCTCCCGCCGAGCGAGACCAGCCAGGTGTCACCCGAGCGCGTGATGACGTCGGTCGCCCCGTCCCCGTCCACGTCGGCGAACCGGAGCTGGGACAGCGTGTAGCTGGACGTGTTGCGAGACGACCAGGCGCCTCCGACGAGCCACTCCCACGAGCTTCCGGTGGTCCGGAACAGCTCGTCGACGCCGTCCCCATCGAAGTCTCCGACCGCGACGTCGTCCAGCTCGTCGTCCTCGATGGCCAGGTAGTCCCACGGGCCCGCGCCGCCGTCCGCAGTGCAGAAGCGCACGAACTCGCAGTCGTCGGCGTCCGCGCCGTAGCGATTGGGAGTGGACGACCCGTCGGGGGCCTCGTCGAGCCACATGTTGCCGGTGAAGTAGGACTGCTTCGCGGCGCTGCTCTCGGACCGGGCCAGGCAGTTGTCGTACAGCCAGGCCCCGTGCTCCGGCCGCCCGCGGATGACCATCGCGTACTGGTCGTCGACCAGCACGGTGTTGTCGTGGATGTCGATGTGGCCGCCGGCGTACTCGCTGCCGTTTTCGGTGTTCTCGTCCTCGCCGTGCATGTCGAAGACGTGGCCGATGGCGCTCTCCAGGACCAGGTTCTCATGAGCCTCGTAGTCCTGGCCGGGCTCGCCGCTCCCCGCGATGACGTGGCGGTTCCGGTCGAAGCGGTTGCTGCGCACATCGACGGTCACGAGCTCGTCGCCGCCCCGCGTCAGCACCACGCCGTACCCCAGGCCCTGCCGCTGGTTGTGATGGATGTGGTTGTGATGGACGCGGCCGTCCAGGCTGTCGGAGTACCAGGTGGCGGCGTAGCTCCAGCCGGCCAGCTCGTTGTTGTCGATCTCCAGGCCGTCGAAGCCCTTCACCTGGACGCCGATGGACGAGGGCGTGCAGTCCCGGCAGTTGGCTCCGCCCGTCCGGTCCTCTTCGGTGCAGGCGTCCGGGTAGGCGTCCGGGCACTCGTCGCGGTCGGCGCCCCAGATCCGCAGGCCGGTGATGCGGACGTCGTCGCCACAGGGAGACAGCACGGGGACCTTCTCCGGCAGCGTGCCGCGAAGGATGGCGCCGGCGGCCCCGTCGACCCCTCGGTCGCTGGCCAGGGTGACGCCCCCCGGGATGCACTGCGTCGTGTCGGACAGGTCGATGTCCGCGTGCCCCTCGACCCAGATGACGTCTCCGCTGGCTACGCTCGCGATGGCTGCTTCGAGCTCGGACAAGGTCTCGACGCGGGTGACGATCGGCCAGTCCGGGTCGATGAAGTCGGGGTAGCCGGCGCCACCGCCGTACCGCCACGAGTCGCTCGAGGATGGGGTGTCGGTGTCCGGGCGCTCGGGGCGGGTCCACGTGCCGGTGTCGGTGTCCGAGTCACTGTCCGTGTCGGCATCGCTGTCGGCGTCGGCGTCGGTGTTGGTGTCGGCATCTGCCTCGACGACGGAGTCCAGGGGCTCGCCAGGGGGCGCTGTACAGACGAGGAGTGTCAGGAGCATGGTCGCGAGCGTAGATCGCCGGGGTAGAACCCGGTGGTGCGACGCGACTTCGAGCTCCGGGTACCACTCGACCTGGCGCGAACGCTCCGGCTCCAGGAGATGTGGGGGGCGACGACCTGGATGAAGGCGGACCCCTCGGGCGGTTGGTACGCGATGCGAACCGCCCAAGGTCCTGGAACCGTTCACATCGTCCATTCTGGAGATCGTCTCGAGTGCCAGGCCATCGAGGCGGCCAGCGAAGCGGCGGCGGGCCACGACCTGGTCATCGCGCTCTCGCACTCTGGAGTCGAGGGCGGACCGGGCACCTGGTACAGCGAGGACATCGACCTGGCTCGCGAGGTCCCCGCGCTGGATGTCGTGATCTCCGGCCACTCGCACACGCCGATGCAGGAGCCGGCGTACGTCGATGGCCGGCCGGTCGTCCAGGCCGGCGGAACACGCAGTACCTGGGCGAGCTCGTGCTCGTCCGGGACGGCGAGCGCTGGGCGGTCGAGTCCTACAGGCTCCATCGGGTGGACGACCCGAGCCCGGGAGACGTGGGGGTCATCGCCTACGTCGAGCTGCTGCAGCAGCAGGTCGAGGCGCAGCTGGGTGTCGCCTTCGACGAGGTCGTCGCCCAGGTCCGCGAGCCGATGGGGCGAGCCGCCGCTGACCCGTCGGTCGGGAACCTGGTCACGGACGCCTTTCGCGAGGCCGCGGGCACCGACATGGCGTTCACCGGCACGGGGACGCTTCGGTCCGACATCGCGGCCGGTCCGCTGCAGCTCTCGGACCTGTTCCTGGTCACGCCGCTGGGCATCGGGACCACCGATGACCGGCCGGGGTACGCGTTGATGAAGCTGACCGTGACGGGCTCGGACCTGAAGGACCTCTGTGAGTTCCTGCTGGTCGGGTACCAGCTGCGCGGCGACGGCTACTACCCGCGCGTCTCGGGCGGGCGTGTGCACTACAACCCCTGGCGTGTGCCGCCCGACCGGGTCGTCGACGTGGAGCTCGAGGGCGGGATGGCGCAGCTCGACGACGACGCGACCTACACGGTGGCGCTGTCGTCCTACGTCGCTTCGTTCATCCCCGAGGTCGCGTCGCTCACCAAGGGGCTGCTCGACGTGCAACCGGTGGCCATCGAGCCCGAGCTGAAGACCTACGAGGCGCTGGTGGCGTACGTGCGCGCACACCCGGACCTGCCGGTCGACACGGACGAGCGGCTGATCGAGACGCACGCGGGCCTGTTCCGGAACGCGACGTGGAAACAATGGACGCCGGTCGGCCTGCTGGGGCTCTTGGTCTCACGGCCTGGCGGCTCGTCCGACGACGCCTCGAACACACGACGAGGGGGTGAGATGGCGAAGACCGCACCGACCGATGCCAGCGTCGAGGACCACCTGGCCGCGATCGCTGAGCCCCGGCAGTCCGACTGCCGCGCCGTGGCCCAGCTGATGACCGAGGTGACCGGCGAGGAGCCCGTGATGTGGGGCCCGAGCATCGTGGGCTTCGGGGCCTACGACTACACCTACGCCAGCGGCCGAATCGGCAGCTGGCCGGCCACCGGGTTCGCGAACCGCAAGGGCACCATCACGCTCTACATCATGGGTGGGTTCGAGCCGTTCCAGGAGCTGCTCGGGCGCCTGGGCAAGCACAAGGCCGGCAAGTCCTGCCTCTACATCCGCAAGCTGTCCGACATCGACGTCGATGTGCTCCGCGAGCTGGTGACGGGTAGCGTGGCCCGTCTACGAGAGAGCTACCCGGAGAGCGTCTGATGGATGACACCGGCTACGGGCGCAAGCTGGACGGTCGAATGCTCGTGTGGGGCGTGCTCCTGCTCGTGGCCGGCTTCGGCGTGGTCGGGTTCGGCCTGTACACGCTCCTCGAAGACGCGTTCACCCGGGACCCCATCGGGTTCGCCATCAAGGCGGGCGGCGTGCTTCTGACCCTGGCGCTGGCCGCGGGCGTCGCAGTCTGGCCGAACAGGCGAAGTGGGAGGCCCTCGACAAGCCCCTCGACGAGCCGCGCGACCGACCAGGCCGGTAGGGCCTCAGGGGGGCCCGACCGCCCCGCCTCGCTCTTCGGCCCGCTGGTACGCCGGGCGGGCACGAATCCGCTCGACCCGCGCGGTGGTGTTCGGTCCCAGCCCGGCTCCCCGGCCCGAGGACGCCTCGATCGGGTAGCTGAGCTGGATGTCCGCGCCTGAGAACGCGTCACCTGCGAACCACTCCCGGCCGTCGAGCGTCCGCTCGATGAACGCGAAGTGGCTCTTGATCTCGCCGTTGGTGTAGAGCCCGTCGACCTTGTCCGGGATGGCCTTGGCGAAAGGCCACAGGAAGAAGGGCAGGGGAGCGCCCCGCACCTTGTTCATCAGGAGCTTCACCAGGAGCGGGGGCATCAATGAGCCCTCGGCGTAGTGCAGCCATTACCGGTACTGGCGCAGGCCCTCGACGTCGGTCGGCTTGAGCTGGGGCCCGAAGCGCTCGACGAGCTCCTCGATGATGGCGCCCGACTCGGCCAGGACGAGGTCGTCGACGGTGACCACGGGCGACTTGCCGAGCGGGTGGAGTTCGCGGAGCTCCGGAGGGGCCCGAAACGTCTTGGGGTTCCGGAGGTAGAGCTCGACCTCGTAGTCCACACCCAGCTCCTCGAGGAGCCAGACGATGCGGTGGGAGCGGGACATCTCGAGGTGGTGGACCAGGATCTGGGGCATGTCCTCGGCGTAACTCAGTCCGGCTCGACCACCTGAAGCGCGGCGCCGTCGAGTGTGACCGCAGAGCCTCGGGCGACCAAAGCGAGGCCGTCTTCGAGTCCGACCACGACCAGCTCGCCGTCGGTGGCCAGCGTGTGCTCGCCGACCGTCAGCGAGCTCGAGGCGCTCGAGCCCCGCAGCCACACCACGTCCGAGCCCACGAGCCAGGCGGCGGCGTCCTCGCCCGCGTCGATGGAGCTCACCGCCAGCTCGGCTTCGTCGCCGGTCCCGCCAACCCGGTAGGGTGCGAGAACACTCAGGAATCCCGGAGCGACCCCGCTCACCGTCGCGTCGATCACGCGGTGATGGCCCGGCGCCGAGCTGTCGTACTCGTGCACGTGCGGCCGGTCCCAGTCGGTGCGCTCGGGCTCGCCCATCGAGACATCGCCATCGGTCGAGGCCACGTGCACGGTGACGCCGCCCGACGTCTTCTCCCACCGCGCGCCGTCCTCGGTCAGCTCGAAGCTCCCGCCGGTCTCTTCCGTGCCGGCCCAGCCGCTCGTGCGGAACGTGTGGGCCCGGTCGCCGTCACCCCCGGACAGCCGGTCCGCGACGACGAACCAGCGCTCGCGGACGAACACCACGCTGCGCTCGATGTCCGTTCCCTCGTAGGCGGTGTGGGCCTCGGCATAGGCCAACTGGCGTGAATCGTACGTGTTCTCCAGGAATGTGTCGGTGTCCCCGAAGTCCTGGAGCAGCCCCTTCTTCGGTGGGCCCTGGCCGTCGATCAGCAGCAGGTTGTGGGCGTCGCCCTGGGCGGTGACGGCGTTGTCGAGCTCGTTCGGCTTGTAGTAGCCGGGGTCGAGCAACAGGTAGTCGCCGTACGCCGCCAGCGTGAAGCTCGTGCCGTCGGCGTGGTCGTGCAGCGTCTTCCGGGCGTCGCCGTTCTCGGCCACGAGCAGGAGCCAGATGGCGTCGCTCGACCAGTCGCTGCGGAAGACGGCGTTGCCGGCCTGGGGCATGAACCGCGTCGTGAACGGGGGCTCCGAGACGTCCGGCTCGGCGTCGGCGTAGGCCACGTACCAGGGCCCGAGCTCCATGCCGCCGGACGTCTTCTCCGGGTCGTCGATGTTCGTGGCCCAGTCGAACGAGCCGTACGTGCCCTCGAGCCAGTGCTCCAGGATCGGACCGCCGTTGCCGGAGTCGAACCGGGCGTCGGCCAGCGGGGGGCGGGGTCCCCAGGGCAGGCGGATGCTCACCGACCAGCCATAGGCATCGCCGAAGCGCGGGTCGTCGAGCGGGTTGTCGAACGTGAACTGCTCGTCGGGCACGCACCCGTGGTCGAGCCAGGGGTCGACATCCTGCCGGTTGATGCAGCTCTTGGTGTACAGGTCGTCGGGCTGGGTCGAGTTCTCCACCGCGATGAAGAACGGGATCGCTGCGGACAGGCCGAAGTGGTAGTAGAGCGGCCCCTCGGAGATGCCGCCGTCGGGCTGCAGGTAGTGCCCCTCGGGACCCCACAGGTACGCGTTCTCCTCGATGGCGAAGTCGAGCCACTCCTGGGCGTCGGGGTGGCCCCGGAAGGCCAGGGCGACGTACCCGATGGTGCTCGCCGTGCGGATGGGGTGGTTGTTCTGCGAGAAGCCGAGCGTGATCTGACGCATCGTGTCGTCGGCCACGTACGTGTCGTAGAACTGCTCGTTCAGCGAGGTGAGGAGCTGCTCGGAGCGCTCCTGATCCGCCGCGGGGTACCACGCGGTCCCCAGCAAGAGGTCATGCGCGTTCGTGTACCCCATCATCGGGTACGCCATCCGGATGTTGATGTCCCAGTTGTCGTTGTCGTGCCAGTCGTCGTCCAGGAACGTGAACCCTTCCAGGGCCTTGGCCGCGGCGACTTCGTCGTCGAGCAGCCACGCCAGGAACGCATTGGCCTGGGCGACCTTGCCGTTGTGCCCGTGGGTGCCGCTGTCCCAGCCCTCGAGCGAGGTCTCGCGGTAGTCCTCGGCGGCCCGGTCGCGGACCTGCTGCAGCAGGACCTGGTGTCGCTCCGAGTCGAGCTTCGCCAGGATGTCGTCCTTCATCTCGTGGCGGACCATCAGCGTGGGATGGACGACCGGGGGCTCGGCGGTGTCGCCGTCGCCTCGGTTGCAGGCGAGCAGGAGAATGAGCGTCGTGGGGGTCACAGTCCGTCCACCTCGTCGAGGAAGAGGACCACAGCGCCGACCCCCAGGATGATGTCGTCCAGCTGGGTGACCGACAGGTAGTAGGCCTCGTCCCCGGGGTTCGTCCCGAAGCTCGTGCCCTCGACGACTCCGTCGGCGGTGACCTCGGCCTGCACTCCGTCCGCCGCAGCCAGCACCGCATCCAGATGGCGGGAATCGTTCAGGACGCCCGCCTCGATGCCCCGGTGCAGGGCATAGGCGATGAGCGCCGAGCCCGACGTCTCGGTGTAGTTCGCGTCCGCCGAGCTGTTCAGCACCGTCCACCACAGCCCGTCCTCGGCCTGCAGGGCGATGGTGGCGTCCGCATGTGTGCGGAACTGTTCAGCGATCCGGTCGTACGCCGGGTGGCTCGCATCCACGCGGTTCAGGAACTCGGCGGCGGACACGAGGACCCAGGAGTTGCCGCGGTTCCAGTAGGTCGCCTCGGCGGGGATGTTCACGCCGTCCCAGTCGTCCCACGCGTGCCGGTAGAGCTGGTCGTCGGGGTCGCGGCAGTGGTCGCTGAAGAGCTCGTACTGCTCGACCCATTGGTCCAGGTAGGCCTCGTCCCCGGTCCGGTCGTACTCGCCGAGCAGGAACATGCCGAACATGAACTGGCTGTCGACCCAGACCTGGCCGATCTCGCCGAACGGGGACCCGTCGGCCCAGTGCTCGATGGCCCCGGCTTCCGTCCGGGGAGCCGACTCCAGGTACAGGTGCGCGGCGTCGGTGATCGGCGTCAGGGGCAGATCGTCGTCGGCCATGGCCAGTGACGCCAGCAGCGCGGGCGACATCGAGTCCGAGCTGTGGAACGCCTTGGGTTCGTCGCCCTCGAACTTCTTGACGTTGTCCAGCATCCACCCGGTCGAGTAGTCCGTGTAGGCCGAGTCCCCCGTCGAACGGCCCAGCTCGTGGATCGAGAAGGCCCAGACGGTCTGCATCCAGTCGAACGGCATGTCCTCGACAGCCCACCGCTCCATGCCGAGCTCGGCGACCTGGATGGCGGTGTCGCGGGTGGCGAGCGGCTCGCGCTCGGGCTCTCCGGTGCAGGCGAACAGGAGGAACAGCATGCTCGTCCGCTAACCGGATGCGGCTCAATCAAATGATTGATAGAGGGAGCATACCCAGAGATGGCTATGACGCTCTCGATGCCGACCACCGACGACGCGCCCCCGTCCCTGGACGAGTCGACCTTCGCCGGAACCGTCGATGATCTGCCGCTCTCGACCCGCTTCCGGCTCGGGCCGGAGATCACGGCTCTCCAGGCGGCCTTCCTCGAGCGCCACGGCTTCATCCTGTTCTCCCAGGTGGCGAAGCCGGACGAGGTCGCGGCGATCCTGGCCGACATCCAGGCGATCACGGACGAGCTGGTCGAGAGCGGCGAGCGCAGCATCTACGGCGCGCCGATCTGGCTCGGGACCGACCCTGACGGGAAGCCCCTGCTCCAGCGCATGGCGTTCACGACGGTCATGTCCGTCCTCCTGAAGGGCTTCGTCCGGGACGAGCGGTTCGAGCCGGTGCGGCGTGTGGTCGGCGAGGACGCTCGCATCGGGGACGAGGAGAAGGACGGCGCGGTCTTCAACACATACGTCGACGGCAGCCTGCGGCCGAGCCTGGCCTGGCACACGGACGCGCTGCGGGGCGTCTTCTACCACCTGAAGCCGGCCGCCCCGATGTTCAACATTGGCCTGCACTTCGACCGGATCCGGCCCGAGGACGGCGGCCTGTACCTGCTCCCCGGTACGCATGAGCAGTCGCTGTGGAGCACGCGCTTCAGCAAGATCCACTTCCTGTCCCAGGCTCCGGACGCGAACGAGGTCCACGTCGAGACCTGGCCGGGCGACCTCACCATCCACGACGGCCGGATGTGGCATCGCGTGGCGACCAGCGAGAAGACCGGATGGGAGAGCGTGCGGCGCTCGATGTACGTGCCCTATGTGCGCGACGCCTACGACCCGAAGTCGGAGGACAGCCAGCCGCTGCTCTACCACCGGCTCTTCAACCGGGTCATGAAGTGGAAGGGCGCTCGCTGAGGACCGGAGCAACGGGGCCCTGACCCCAGAAGTCGCATCCTGAGGGCGAGGACCGGAGCAACGGGGGCCCTGACCCCCAGAAGTCGCATCCTGAGGGCGAGGAGCGAGTTCTCATGGCCAGGACCGGGCCTCCGCCCCCCAGCGGTCGAAGATCCAATCCTCGCTTTCTCGCAGCTCTCGCTTGTCGCGAACAACCCACCACTTCCGCACGTAGTCCCTCCCAGCGTCCGCTACGGTGGAACACAGGAGGTCACATGCTCCCGGCTGTCGCAGCGCTCGCCGTCGGTGGCGCCTTGGTCTACGCGAGCCACAAGGCCCTCATCGCCCGCCGGCGGTTCGAGGGGCTGGGCCGGCCACTGCATCCCAGCGTGACCCGCTCGGTCATCGTCATGGAGCACCCCAAGCCCCTGGAACAGCTGCGGGATCGCGTCGCTCGCCGTCTCCGGGCGCTGCCCGAGATCTCCCAGGTCGAGCCGGTCGAGTTCCGCAGTGACCCCGGTCTTGAGTTCGAGCTCCAGGAGATCCGCATCGCGGTCCGGTTCTCGCGCCAGCACGCTCGCCCGACCATCGCCCGCTTGGATGTAGCGGGTGCCGAGGCCGCCCTGTGGCCACTTCCGCGGACGCTGAGTCTCGCGGTCATGGAGCTGGTGGCCGGCGTGCTACCAGACCACGAGCGGCTCTTGATCGAGGAGGCCGCTCCCACCTAGGAGCGCGCTTTGGACAACGTCCACAACCTTGCGGACTGCAAGGAGATCCACCACGTCAACGGCCGTCACGGCGGCAGCTACCGGGTGCTCACACCGCACATGCGTGACGCCGGTGGCTCGCTGGGCGTGAACCAGACCGTGTGCCCACCGGGCTGCGCGACCGTGCCGTTCCACTGGCACCTGCGTGAAGACGAGATCTTCTTCATCCGGTCCGGCCGAGGCATCTTCCGGTACGACGACGAGCTGCGCGAGGTCGGCCCTGGCGACTGCATCGCCTGTCCCGCAGGGAGCAAGATCGCCCACCAGCTCTGCAACCCATTCGACGAGGACCTGGTCTACCTGGCCATCGGTCCGTACGACCCGCACGAGGTCTGCCACTACCCGGACAACGGCAAGGTCCTGGTGCGTGGCGTCGGGCAGGTCGGGTTCCTGCGCGAGACCCCGTACATGGAGGGCGAGCCGGAGGTCCCGAACATCTTCGGCCTGGCCCAGGCCGCCGGACTCATCCCTGGCGATGCTTCCGAATGACCTCGAGGGCGTCCTCGCCTTCGGGGACGAACACCAGCGCGGTGCCGTTGACGCAGTGACGCAGACCGGTCGGTGTCTGGGGAGCGTCTTGGAAGATGTGCCCCAGGTGGCCATCGCAGCGTGAACAGCGCATCTCCACGCGGACCATGCCGTGGGAGGCGTCGCGCACGGTCGTCAGCGCGCCGTCCTCGACCTCCTCGTAGAACGAGGGCCAGCCGCAGCCGCTGTGGAACTTCGCGTCGCCGCCGTACAGCTTCTGCCCGCAACCCGCGCAGTGGTAGGCGCCGGCGCGCTCCTCCTTCAGGTACCGGCCGGTGCCCGGGCGCTCGGTCCCGGACTGTCGCAGCACGGCGTACTCGTCGGGACGCAGGAGCTCCCTCCAGTCCAGCGCGTGCAGGCTGTTGACGTCGATGTCGGGCGAGAGCGCGGGGTCCTTCTTCATGCCCGAGAGCCTACAAGCTGAAGGAGACCTCCGCGTTGCTCGCCGTGTCGCAGCCCAGGTTGTACTCGTAGGTGTCCCACTCGATGTCCTCGTAGACCTGGGACGCGAGCTCGGCGTCGTCCAGCGACAGGACGATCTCGACGGACTCAGGCATGCCGTGGACGAACCAGCCCTGCAGGTCGTCGCCGTCCAGGATGGTCAGGTACGTGCCGTCCTCGCAGGATGGGACCGTGCCCTCGGCCAGGGGGATGTCGAACGCGCAGGACGCCAGCTCACCCTCGTCGTCGAGCGCCTGGATCAGGTAGGCCCCGGCGTCCAACGGCTCGGCCTCGATCTGGGCCGTCATGGCTGGCGACCTCGACGTCGTCCTGCCAGATGACGACCTCGAGGTCGTCCGGCAGGTCCGGCGTGATGACGAACAGCATCTCGCTGTCGATGTCGAACCCGACCCGGGAGCCGTCGCAGATCGCGCCGTCGGACTCGGGGCTGAGCTCGACGATGCACTCGCTCACGGTCTCGCCGCCTTCGATGGCCTCGAAGACGTACTCGCCGTCCGGTAGCTCGCCGTCGAACTCCACGGTGGCGGCGCTCTGCACGAACATGGCTTCGCACTGAAGCGGAGGGATGATGTTGCAGCCCAGGGTCAGGACCAGCAGCATCAGAACGCCATCGTCACGGTGGCGTTGTAGGCGTAGTCGCAGCCCTCGCCGTTGTACTCGGTCTCCGAGTACTCGATGCCGCTCAGCGACTCGCTGGCCAGCTCGACGTCGTCCAGGAAGATGGTCACGTCGACGGCTTCGGGCATGAACTCGCTCAGACGCAGGGTCGAGGGGGTGTCGGCGTCGGCGAGCTCCACGCGGGAGCCCCAGTCGTCGTCGCAGTAGACCCACTCCTCGCCGTCTGTGATGGGGAGTTCGAGCTCGCAGCTGACCTGCGTCTCGCCGTCGTCGGCCTCGAAGCGGTAGGCGCCCGGTGCGAACTCGCCCTCGAGCTCGATGCTCAGGCCGGACTCCATGTACATCTCGGTGCACATCTTTACGACCTCGTCGCAGGCGGTCAGCAGCGTGAACAGGATCATGACGGCTCCTCTCAGGTGGATGCAGTCATCTGTAGCAAGGCGCGTGCCATGCAGTGCTCATGCGGATCCGCGAGGCACTCATCGCCAGATCACGACACGGATGTCCGGGCTATGGGGCGGCCATGACCAGTGACATCTACGGCCTCTTCGACACGCTCAGCGACGACCAGCGGACCCGCTGGCTGGCTCTCCGTCAGTTCCTCGACCAGGAGATCGCCCCCATCGCGGACGCGGCGTGGCTCGACGGGCACTTCCCCATGCAGGTCGTCGAGAAGTTCGCCGGCATCCACCAGCTGCTGATTCCCGACGGGTTCAGCTGGCCCCCGGCCGACCCGCTGTTCGCTGGGCTCATCAAGCTCGAGCTCGGGCGCGTCGACCCGTCGATGGCGAGCTTCTTCGGTGTCCACTGGGGTCTCGCCACGGCCTCGATCGAGGTGCTGGGCTCGGACGAGCAGCGGGCGCGCTGGATCGGGCCGATGAGCCGCTTCGAGCGGATCGGCAGCTTCGCCCTGAGCGAGCCCGGGAGTGGGAGCGATGCGGCGGTCGGGCTCACTGCACACGCCCGGAAGGACGGCGACGGTTGGGTCCTCACCGGTCAGAAGAAGTGGAGCGGGAACGCCACATTCGCCGACGTCACCGTGATCGTCGCGCGGACCGACACGCCTGGACAGGTGCTCGGCTTCCTGGTCGAGAAGGGCACGCCCGGCTTCGAGCTCGAGCGGATCGACGACAAGATCGCCAAGCGCGCGGTCGAGAACGTCGTCATCACGCTGAACGACGTCCGGCTGCCGGAGTCCGCTCGCCTGCCGAAGCTCAACCGCTTCAAGGACGTCGCCAAGGCGCTGGCCATCGGCCGGTTCGCGGTGGCGTGGGAGGCCACGGGCATCGCGATGGGCGCCTTCGAGGCGGCCCACCTCTACGCGATGGAGCGGCACCAGTTCGGCAAGCCCATCGCCAGCTACCAGCTCGTCCAGGACAAGCTCGTCCGCATGGCCGCGGAGATCACGTCGATGCAGTGTGTGTGCTTCCGGCTGGCCGAGGTGGCCCGGACGCAAGGCCTCGATGCGGCGAGGCCGGCGCTGGCCAAGGTGATCTGTGCGGGCGGCATGCGACGCGTCGTCGCGCTGGCTCGCGAGCTGCTCGGTGGCAACGGGATCTGCTTGGAGTACGGTGTGGCCCGGCACTTCGCGGATGCCGAGGCGGTCTACTCCTACGAGGGGACCCAGGACATGAACACGCTCATCGTGGGGCGTGCGTTGACGGGGATCTCGGCGTTCGTCTAGTTGTGTGATCCCAAGAGGTTGTTCAGCTGACCTGGCTGGGTTGCCTCGATCTTGGAGGTAACGCTCCGAGGCTGTGGTGGGGCCTCTCGTCGTTGTAGAAGGCGACGTAGGGAGGCAAGTGCTGTCGGCGCTCTTCGCCGCT